>CAVSZX010000032.1:0-218733 GCA_963732525.1 uncultured Alphaproteobacteria bacterium | reverse complement strand
CGATCGTCAATCAGCTGAAACGGCTCGGCGCCTCGTGCGATTGGTCCAGAGAACGTTTCACCATGGACGAGGGTCTTTCGAAGGCCGTCGTCAAGGTGTTCGTCGAGCTGCACAAGGCCGGGCTCATCTACAAGGACAAGCGCCTCGTCAACTGGGACCCGAAATTCCAGACCGCGATCTCGGATCTCGAGGTCGTGCAGATGGAAAAGCGCGGCTCGTTCGCGTGGGTCGCCGGCGATCCGGAAAAACCGTTCGACGAGGCTGCGCTTGGCAAAGGCGCTGGCCAAGGACCCGAGCGGGCAGATGTACTATTTCCGCTATCCGCTGGCGAAGAAGGTTGCAGGGCTACGCGCACGACTACATCGTCGTCGCGACGACGCGGCCGGAGACGATGCTGGGCGATACCGGCGTTGCCGTGCATCCCGAGGACGAGCGTTATGCGGCGCTGATCAAGGCAGGCGCGAAGGTGAAGCTGCCGCTGGTGGGCCGAGAAATCCCGATCGTCGCGGACGACTACTCCGACCCCGACAAGGGCACGGGCGCGGTGAAGATTACGCCCGCGCACGACTTCAATGACTTCGAGGTCGGCAAGCGACAGAACCTCGCACAGATCAACGTGCTCGACGCGTTCGGCAAGATCAACGACCGAAGTGCCGGAAGCCTATCGCGGCCTGGATCGCTTCGAAGCACGCAAGAGCGTCGTTGCCGACCTCAACGCGCTTGGGCTGCTCGAAAAGATCGAGCCGACGACGCACACCGTTCCCCACGGCGACCGCTCGGGCGTCGTCATCGAGCCGTGGCTGACGGACCAGTGGTACGTGAACGCGGCCGAACTGGCGAAGGAAGCGATCAAAGCCGTCGACAGCGGCAAAACCGAATTCATTCCGGCCAACTGGAAGAAGACCTACGACGAGTGGATGCACAACATCCAGCCCTGGTGCATCTCGCGCCAGCTCTGGTGGGGGCATCAGATTCCGGCGTGGTATGGGCCGATACCGAAGCGAACAGCTTCGATTCGACGCCATATCGCCGACGCGTGAGGCACGAGCGACTTTAGCCAGTTCCGTTCGTCGCAGGCAAACGAGCAAGCGCTCGCAAAAATCTCGGAAAGCTGCCCCACAAGAACGGTCGAGTGGGCAGCCAAAACGAAGCACTGCTGATGACACACCAGCCAGGCGACGCAGGAGTTTGGCGCGATGAGGACGTCCTCGACACCTGGTTCTCGTCCGCGCTGTGGCCGTTCTCGACACTCGGGTGGCCCGACAAGACGCCGGAACTGAACCGCTATTATCCGACAAGCGTCCTCGTCACCGGCTTCGACATCATCTTCTTCTGGGTTGCCCGCATGATGATGATGGGCCTCCACTTCATGAAGGAGGTGCCGTTCCATCAGGTCTACATCCACGCCCTCGTGCGCGACGAGAAGGGGCAGAAGATGAGTAAGTCCAAGGGCAACGTCATGGACCCCTTGGTGCTGATCGACGAATTCGGCGCCGACGCGCTGCGCTTCACGCTTGCGGCCATGGCCGCGCAAGGCCGCGACATCAAGCTCGCGAAATCCCGCGTCGAAGGCTATCGCAATTTCGCGACCAAGCTGTGGAACGCCTCGCGCTTCGCCGAAATGAACGAGTGCGTACGGGACCAGGAGTTCGATCCCAAGAAGCTCAAGCAGACCTTGAACAAGTGGATCGTCGGCGAAACCGAATTGGCGGCCAAGGCCGTGACGGCGTCGCTCGAAGCCTACAAGTTCAACGAGGCCGCAGGCGCGGTCTATGAGTTCGTCTGGGGCCAGTTCTGCGACTGGTATCTGGAGCTGATCAAGCCGCTGCTCGCCGGCGACGACGAAAGGGCGAAGGCCGAGACGCGCATGACGACGGCCTGGGTGCTCGACCGCATCCTGAAGCTGCTGCACCCGTTCATGCCCTTCATCACAGAAGAACTCTGGGCCCACATGGTCGAGCATGGCGTGGCGCGCCGTTCGCTGCTGTGCCTGAGCGAATGGCCGGTGCACGAGGGGCTCTACGACGAAAAGGCGGCCGAGGAGATCAACTGGATCGTGCGCCTCGTCTCGGAAATCCGTTCCGTGCGCACGGAAATGAGCGTGCCGGCGGGCGCCAAGATTCCGCTCGTGATCGTCGGCGCCGACAAGGCGTTGAAGGAGCGCTGCGAACGCAACAGCGAAACCATTCAGCGCCTGGCGCGTCTCGACGACATCACGTTCGCCAAGACGGCGCCGAAGGGTGCGGCGTTGATCGTTGCGGGCGAGACCACGGCAGCGCTGCCGCTCGCCGGCATCATCGACATGAATGCCGAACGAAAGCGCCTCGAAAAGGCGATTCGGGATGCGAACTCCGACCTCGCCAAGATGGACGCCAAGCTCACAAATCCGCAGTTCATGGAGCGGGCCAAGGAAGAGGCCATCGAGGAGGCGAAGGAACGCAAGGGCGAACTCGAGGCCGAGATCAAGCGCTTTTCGGCGGCGCTGAAGCGCTTGAGCGATGCTGGGTAAACCGAAAAAACGGTGTCGGACCCGGAGGGTCAGACACCCTTTATCGTGCCGCGGCTTTGGCGCGGGCCCAGAAGCTGCCTTCGCGCAGGCTCGTCGAGAGCCGCGTAATGGCACCGGTCCGCTTGGGCGCCAGCGCCGCGCCGAGTTCGGCCGCCTCGGCGGAAGAAATGAAGCTCGAACTGCCGCGCATGGCGGGCGCCGATTTTGTCGGTTTGTCGTTCGCCTCGGTGCTCGAAAGTGCAAGCCGCTCGCCTTGATCGACGAACTTCTGATGGCGCCTTCCGCCGTGGTCAGTAACTTGACGCGCAGTTCCTTGAGTTTCCAGCCGAAGCCGTCGATGACGAGTTTGCCGAGGTACAGCCGATCGGGATCGTGCTTGTCGACCATGTCGATTTCGAATTCGGTCATGGACGTGAACTCGGCGCGCTTGACTCGGGCCCAGGCGCGCCTGATGCGCTCGGGAATCGCAATTTTGGAATCTCCGGATCGCCGGAAATGTAATTACGGTAGGCCTTGCGGGCGGCGAACAGTTTGGGCAGGCCTTCGGGCGTGATGTAGCCGTCGATGGCGCGGTTGACGGCGCCCTGGCCCCAATAGGTCTTGAAGCGTTGCCAGAGGCCGGGCTTGGTCAAGGGTCCGGCTTCGGGATCGGGCAGATTGAGGGCGATGCGGCCGATGGTGGGCGCAAGCGTCGTACGCACGCTCGGCCAGTCGATACGGTGCTCGAGATAGGCAGCGTCGCCATTGCGGACCGCCTCGCGAATCGACCAGGCGGTGACGAACGGCGAAGCAATATAACCGGCAACGGCCAGAACAATCAGACAAGCCTTAAAGAGCAGGGACTTCATCGGCAAACGACCTCTAAGGTTGAGCCGGACAACCACAAGACGCGCGAACTGTGTCGGTGAATTCGGGCCAACATCGGGCATTTCTGCTGCCAAGGCAGGGTATTTGCCTCGGCGCAGATAAAAGAGTTGGTGGCTTGGCGATGCAATTCAAGGGTGCGGATAAGAATGCGCAAGTTGCCGCAAGGCGATTGGGCATTCTGCTAAGACGCACGATGATCGTTCCGGCCTACTTTACGGCGCCGGAGTCGTGACCGAGCAAATCGACTTGAGATCGCGCCAGGACGAGGGATCGAGCGCGGGGGTCGCCGGATATGGCGGCTGGCTGCGCAGGAGTTCGGCGCGTTCCGCGGTCGGCGGGTGGGTGCGCAGGAGATCGAGCGGGCTCGATTTGGCCGACGTTTTTCTGCCACCGTCGTCGCTCTTCGGTTTTTCGCCATCGTCCTTGGGCTGCTCGCCACCGCTGCCGCCGTAGTCGCCCTCTTCGGCGGAGACGCGCTTGAAGAAGTTCTTCAGGCCTTCGTTGGAAATTTCCGCCTTGCGCAGAAGTTCGATGGCGCGCTGGTCGGCTTCGCGCTCCGCCGCACGCGTGTATCCGAGCTGGGCTAGAACCAGACCGAGGTTGGCCAGCGTGCCGCCCGAACCGCCCAACATCAGCTCTACAGCCGCCGACATGCCGATGGCCCGGATAATCCCCGTCTCAGGGTGGAGTTCGAGTCCGTGTCCCATCTCATGCGCGATGACGCCTGCGACTTCGTCGGGGCTTTCCGCCTTTTCGACGAGTTCACGCGTAACGATGATCTGGTTGCCTGGAACGGCGAAAGCGTTGAGGAGGCTCCAATCGACGACGGCAATGCGGAATTTCCGCCCCGGTCCGGCGGCCAACGAGAGCCGCGAGGACAGGCGCTCAAGGGCGGCGATGCCAACCGCATTGGTACAGCGTTTGCGGTCCTCCGCCATCGAGCGGATCGCCGCCTCGCCCAGTCGCTCGCGCCAGCTTTCAGGAAGGAGTCGTGCCACTGACTGCGCCGGACTCCAGCCGGTGAACACTATGGCGCCGATGGCGGCCGCGACGACGGCAGTCGTCAGCAGCCAAGGTCGGGCATGGCGCCAGCGCCGCGCCTTGATGGTCAAGTGCGGCGCCCGCGTTGCAAGTTCGCGTACGAACGTGACGCCAGGCACGAACAGCGTCCGGCCCTCGGCGTCCTTCGACGTCAGCAGCACATCGACCGAATACGGTCGCAACGGCTCGCTCGATTGCAGACCTTCGTACGGCCAGCGGAAGCGTTCGCCGCTCGGCAGCGTGATTTCGAGGCCCGACAGGTCAAGTCGCAGCGACGCATCGCGCGCCGCTGCCGATTTGCCGTCGCTGTAACGGGCGAAGTGCTCGCCGTTGCCGGTGCCGGCCTGATTTTCAGAATGCATCGAGATCGAATGCCTGTGCGAGCCCTTCGCCGTGTCTTGGCCCCAAGTTGGCTGATTGGTGCACGGCGTCAAGATCAACCGCACCGTCCAGCTTCAAGCGCGAGAGAAAGTAGCGGGCCGATCGCAACTGCGCAAATGTCGTCCCGATGGAGGTCATCAGCACTAGCGGCAGGAGGATCGAGGCCATCAAGGCCAAACTCGTTCCGGCCGATGGTTGATAGTTTCCGCCTGCACCGGCGATACCGGCCGTCGGAAAGGCGCCAATCGAAAACGCGACCGCCGCGCCGACGGCATATCCCAGAAGCGTCAGGACGACGACGATCAGCCAATTGGAAAGTGCCAACCAGACGAGCCCGGGTCCGGTGGCTTCGGCCCGGAAACTTGCCTCGCCGAAATGCGTGTGACGGGCAAAGTGGTTGACCTGATTGGCGCGATACCAGGCCGTGATGACGGCGAGCGCAATGAAAAAGACGATCCAGACGGCCGCGATCGTCAACTTTGTGCCGGTCGCAACTTCGCCCATAGTCAGATCGCCCGCGGCCTCGGCGGCTTGGCCGGCGCCGACCAGGGCTCCCGTCACGGCAACTGCCGCCGCCAGCAGCACGATGCTGCCGAGTGCGGCGAGGAGATAGTTCCTATAAAGCGGCTTGGCACTTCCTGTATATTTGAGCTCTACATTGCCGAAGGCCATGTCGCGCGTGATACGGTTCTGCAGCGTGTTGGAGCGCCAGGGAAGGATCAGCGCGATGACCGCGATACCCGCGACCAAAGCTGCGACGGATATCGGCGAGGACATCATCGCCGGAAAAAGGGCAGCTGGACCGGCCAGTTTGACCAGATCAAGTGCCTCCGCGTTCACGAACACGGCGGCGATCGCCAGTGCGGCCAGCGCCGGCAAGGCAATCGTCCAGAAATAGGTCCAGCCATAACGGCCGGGACTGCCTGACAGCGCTCCGCGAATGCCGCGCCATTGGGTGCGCGACAGCCTGTAGCGCTGCGCCCGGTACATGGCATAGCCGATCAGGTAGAAGAACAGCACGTAAAGGCCGATATAGAATATCGCGATCGCGTTCGGACTTTGCGGGAAGATCAGACGCACGGCGACGCTGGCGATGATAACGGGCAGGAAAACGCCGAAGAACACGACGAGGAAACCGACGAAGAGTTCCTTGCCCGTGCCCGTATATTCCAGCGGTTCGCCGTTGAGTTTGGTGAAAGACCACAGCCTTTTCCGCACCTCGGTCTTGCCCCAGAAGGAATAGAGCCCGAGCGATAAGACCTTGAGCAAGCCATTGACGAACCCGAGACCGATCAGCCGGTCGCCGCGGTTGTCGAACGTGATATCGATCCCATTTAAGCGACGGGCCGCGGCAGCTGATCCGATTTCCGACATTCAACCTCCAGAATAAATTTCCTGCAACCGCCCTCCTTGCGGGCGCTGCGGCTCCCCATCCCGCGCCACCTGAGCAGGCGGAAACGAGGCGCGTAGCCAGCGTCTGATGCGACCGCCCCGGCACTTCCACCGGGAACAGAGGATACTTCAAAAAATGCCGCTTGGCCGCCGCCGCTCGGCCACGCCACCGCCGAACTCGGCGATTACGTTAATAGCGACGATGCGCCAAGGGGTTATGACGGGGCTGAGGATCGTGCGCCGAGCCGCTCGGGGCACTGGCGGGTCGCGTACTCGCATGAATCCACAGAAATGCAGACTGATGGCGACCACTGAGGTTCGGGTTGGAATGATGGTCCGTTTACGTTTGTTGCCGTTAAGCAACTAAGCTGGGCCGGTATGCCACCATCGAGCCACAATGACCGCGCAACAGCTGGACGTGAAATGCGGACTGGCAAACCTTCGAGCCTCGCAGGTCAGCGCGACCAGCTCGGGAGGTTAGGCCCGTCGTCTCTGGCGTACTGCTTGGCTCAATAGCCCTAGCGGCAATCGCCGAGCGGAGAATATGCAGAGGACTGAGACTGAGAATGGACGCAAAGACGTTTGATAAATCGAAGTTGCCGAGCCGCCACGTGACGGAGGGCCCATCGCGGGCGCCGCATCGTTCGTACTATTACGCCATGGGTTTGAAGGATGAGCACATCCATCGCCCCTTCGTCGGCGTCGCCTCGTGCTGGAACGAGGCCGCGCCCTGCAACATCGCGCTGATGCGCCAGGCCCAAAGTGCCAAGAAGGGCGTCGATGAAGCCGGCGGCACGCCGCGCGAGTTCGTCACCATCACCGTCACCGACGGCATCGCCATGGGCCATCAGGGCATGAAGTCGAGCCTCGTGTCGCGCGAAGTGATCGCCAATTCGATCGAGCTCACCATGCGCGGGCATTGCTACGACGCGCTTGTCGGCATCGCCGGTTGCGACAAGAGCCTGCCCGGCATCATGATGTCGATGCTGCGCCTGAACGTGCCGAGCGTCTTCCTTTACGGCGGCTCGATCCTGCCTGGAAGGTTCAAGGGCAAAGACGTCACCGTCGTCGACGTGTTCGAAGGCGTCGGCATGTACTCGGCCGGGAAGATGTCGGCTGAAGAGCTGCACGAACTCGAGTGCGTTGCCTGCCCCTCAGCGGGGTCCTGCGGCGGCCAGTTCACGGCCAATACGATGGCCTGTGTATCGGAAGCAATTGGGCTGGCGCTCCCCGGTTCCGCGGGCGCGCCGGCGCCGTACGAGAGCCGCGATGCGTTTGCGCTCGAAAGCGGCAAGGCGGTCATGAACCTGCTGGCACTTGGTATCCGTCCGCGCGACATCTGCACCAGGAAAGCCTTCGAGAACGCCGCGATCATCGTTGCCGCGACGGGCGGCTCGACCAATGGCGCGCTGCATCTTCCCGCCATGGCGAACGAATGCGGTATCGACTTCGATCTCTTCGACGTCGCCGAAATCTTCAAGAAGACGCCGTACATCGCCGACCTGAAGCCGGGCGGCAAATACGTCGCCAAGGACGTCTACGACATCGGCGGCGTGCCACAGATTCTGAAGGCCCTGCTCGAAGGCGGCGTTCTGCATGGCGATTGCCTGACTGTGACCGGCAAGACCATGGCCGAGAACCTGAAGGACGTCGTCTTCAACACCGACCAGAAGGTCGTCTATCCGGTTTCGAACCCGATCTCGCCGACGGGTGGCGTCGTCGGCCTCAAGGGCTCGTTCGCTCCCGAAGGTGCGATCGTGAAGGTCGCGGGCCTGAAAAAGCTGCAATTCCGCGGACCGGCGCGCGTCTTCGATTGCGAGGAGGATGCATTCCGCGCCGTTGAAACCCGCCAGTACAAGGACGGCGACGTTCTGATCATCCGCTACGAGGGCCCCAAAGGCGGTCCCGGCATGCGCGAGATGCTCTCGACCACGGCTGCCCTTTATGGCCAGGGCGCCGGCGACAAGGTGGCCTTGATCACCGATGGACGTTTCTCGGGCGCGACGCGCGGCTTCTGCATCGGCCACGTCGGGCCGGAAGCGGCGACCGGCGGTCCGATCGGATTGGTCAAGGACGGTGACATCATCGCAATCGACGCCGACAAGGGCACGCTCGACCTCGAGGTTTCAGAAGCGGAACTCGCCGAACGCAGGAAGACATGGAAGCTGCCGCCCAATCCGTACCAGTCGGGCGCGCTCAAAAAATTCGCGGATCAAGTGGGGCCGGCGCGCTATGGCGCAGTCACACATGCTGGTGGAAAGGCGGAAGTCGTCTGCTATGCGGATATTTAAGCAAATCATCATAGCGCTCGTCGCGAGCGTCGCCCTCGCAGGGGTCGCGCTGGCGGCCTCGCAGGGTATGTCGTTTCGCACGGGCGAGGACGCGCTGAAGCAGGGCATCGCGGCGTTCAACGGCGGCTACTACGAGATCGCCGTGCCGGCGCTCGAAGCGGCGACCGAAAGGAACCCGGTGCTCGGCGCCTACTACATGGCACGCATCTATTCCGACAACGAAGGCACCTATACCGATCATCCCAAGGCGTACCGGATCTTCTCCAAGCTGGCTGAAGAATTGCGCGACGTCGATCCGGACGACGAGGACCTGGCACCGGTGGCGGCACGGGCACTGACGCAGGTTTCGCGCTACCTGCGCAATGGCATCAGCGAGAGCGGCCTGAAGTCGGACGTCGCCGCGGCCGATAGCGCGCTGCAGCGAGCCGCGCTCTTTTTCAACAACGAAGATGCGCAGTTCGAACTCGCCAAGGTGCTTTTGCGCGGCGAAGGTCCGGACATGAACCTTTCGGGCGACGATAGCCTGAGCAGCAAGATCGAGAACGGCAACCATTGGCTCTCGCGTCTGTCGCAGCGCGGGCACGCGGGCGCCCAGGCATTCCTCGCCGATCTCATGTGGCGCGGAAAATACGTGCCAAAGGATCAGATCGCGGCCTTGAACCTGATCGATGTCGCGGTTGCCAACGCGCCGCCGAACGAGCGCGTGTGGATCGACGACATCTACCAGAATATCTACTGCAACGCCGGAGAAGGCGTGCGCCGGCAGGCGACGGGACGGGTCGCCGAATGGCGCAACCGCTACGGCCGCCGCCAAGAGCAGCAGGTTGCCGACAAGAGCGGCCTGGATCAGCTCGCAGTCGATCCCGTGCGCACGTGCGCCAACGGCGAGCCGGTGCGCCCCATCGGCGTGCAATCGGACGCGCGAGCCAGCACCTACGTGCCGGCATCTGGCGAGGCGGATTCCTCCGACAGCAAGGACGGCCAAGACGCTCAGGAGGATGGCGGGCAAGAGCGCGTCATCACACTGCCGGCGCCTCCGGGGCGGGGGTCAGGGCGAGACTATCGCGATATCGGCGCGGGCTTCGCGCCGGAGCGATGAGATCCGTCGCGGTGTCAGGTGTCTGACCCTTCGGGTCTGGCACCGCACTTCACCCCTCTAACTCCACCCACACCGGAGCATGATCGGAGGGTTTCTCCCAGCCGCGCGTGAACTTGTCGACACCTGAAGCGGCGAGCAGGTCGGCGGCGCTCGCCGACAGCAGGATATGGTCGATGCGGATACCGTCGTTCTTGCTGAACGCGCCCGCCTGATAATCCCAGAATGTGTAGACGCCGGGGTCTGGATGGCCGGAGCGGATCGCATCGGTAAAGCCGAGGCTCAGGAGCGCGCGCAGTGCCTTGCGGCTCTCGGGCTGAAACAGCGCGTCATTCAGCCACGCTTCCGGCCGCTTGGCATCCTCGGGCTCGGGTATGACGTTGAAATCTCCCGCGAGCACCAGCGGCGTCTCGTCGTCGAGAAGTTTTCGCGCATGCGTCTTCAGCCGCGCCATCCAGGCGAGTTTATAGGTAAATTTCTCTGTGCCGATCGGGTTGCCATTGGGCAAATAGATCGAGACGACGCGGATCATCCTATCCTTGCCAAAAGGAACCAGCGCCTCGATCCAGCGTGACTGCGGATCGCCGTCATCGCCGGGAAGCCCGCGCGTGACGTCTTCGAGCGGCGATTTGGAGAGGATCGCAACGCCGTTGAAACCCTTCTGGCCATGCGTTTCTACATTGTAGCCGAGCTCTTCGAAGGCTTCGCGCGGAAATCCCTCGTCCACGGACTTGATCTCCTGGAAGCAGATCACGTCGGGGCTTTCCTGCTTCAAGTAGGTGATGGCGGCTTCGAGCCGGGCTTTGACGCCATTGATGTTCCAGGTGGTGATTTTCATGACGTGCCTCAAATACCCTCCCCCTTGTGGGGAGGGATGGGGTTGGGGGGAATCCCGATCATTGGTGGTTACCCCCCTCCCGGCCTCCCCCACAAGGGGGGAGGAGAAGTGAGAGCACCCCTAAAACCACAGATCCCTGACACACCGCGCGTCGCGTGGCAGATCGTCAAAGCTATCGAGGCCGTCGAAATGATCGATTGCGAGGTGCGCGATTGCGCCGGGCTCTATGAGGCACACGTTGACGGCAACGCGGCGGCGGCCATCTGCTTCCGCCGGCGTGCCGCGCCAGTCGGCGACGCAGCCGCACTTTGGGCAGAAATGAATTTCGAGCGCGGGCTTTTTCACGTCCACCCGTGTGTAAACCGCTGTCGGGCCCCGAAGCTTGATCTTCTCGCCCTCGTAGTCGTAGGCCCAGAGCACACCATAGCGCCGGCGCAGTGTGCACTTGCAGGCCGTGACCGATTCCGGGAGGCCATCGAAGGCCCAGAGAATCGTTCCGCGGTGGCAAGTGCCTATCAGCACGGGACCTCCGAACGAAATCAGAAAAGTGCTTTGACAGGCGCCACGGTCACAAGCCCCTTTGCGGCTCGCGCGAGCTTTGTATCGAGCGTGATAAAGGCGTCGGCCTGAAGCTCGGTCAAGGCGATATATTCGGCGTCGAGCGTGTCGGGACAGTTGAGCTTGGCGGCAATCTTCCAAGCGGCGTCTTGAAGGACGCGGTCACCGAGCAGTCGAATTCGCAGCTTGCGCACAAAGTCGAGCCGTCGGCGGGCGTCAAATCCGCTCATGCCGCCCTCGCGTACCGCGCGATAAAATAGCGAGAGAACCTGCGATCGAAACAGCGTCGGTGCCAGGATTTCGTGCCTGTTTGCAATGACGCTGCTGTCAGAAGCCAATTGGAGGGCAACGTCGGGCGTGATCACGTATCTCGTCATCGGGCAATGTTCTCAAAAAAAATCACTCATCCAATCAGCTCACCGCTTACACCTTCGGCAGGCAAGCGGTGAAACGGGAAGGGCGCTCCCCTATGCTTGCAATACCGGCGAGCCAAACGGCGGGGTGTCGAGTAAGTCCATCGGTTGCTGCGTGCATCAACCCTGGCTATTGTTGCAGCAAATTCTCTCGTGCGCGTAGAGGCGGTAAGCCTGCGCTCGACCAAGGCAAACTCACGGTGCTTTTCTCTCACACGCAAAGCTCTTAGGCTAAAGGCGGCTTCGCAGTGAACAGGCTCGCTGCGGCGGCGGCCGAATTTTAGTACGACTGCGAAGCGAACACATACGAATGCAATAGGCCGCAAACGTCGCTTGCAGCCCATCGCAGCAAAATTGCCGGATCGATGCTGTAGGCTCAAGGTGTTATCGCACATGCACGTCCTCTTCCGCGGAGATTGGCAACAGAGGTTCCGCCTCTTATCAGGGTTGATTCTGTTCGCATTCGCCGCGACGCATTTCCTCAATCATGCGCTGGCGCTGTTCGACCTTGAAACGATGTACGAGGTCCAGAAGTGGCGCTGGGCTGTGACACGCTCCTGGCCGGGTACGATTTTGCTTGCGGCCGCGCTCGTGACGCACATTCTCCTGGCGCTGGACAAGCTCGCCCACCGCGCCACGATGCGGTTGCAGAGCTGGGAGCTGGTGCAGATCGGGCTCGGTCTTACGATCCCGTTTTTGCTCTTTCCCCACATCGTCAACACGCGGGTGGCGCGCACCCTCTTCGGCGTCAACGACACCTACCTCTACGAACTCGCGCGGCTCTGGCCCGACAGCGCGCTGTTGCAGAGCACGCTTTTGCTACTGGTGTGGGTTCACGGCAGCGTCGGCATTCATTTCTGGCTTCGCCTGTACAAGCCGTACCGTCAACTCCAGCTGCCCTTCTTTTCCTCGCGATACTCGTTCCGGTCCTGGCGCTCGGCGGGTTCATGGTCGGAGGTCGCGCCGTGGCGCAGATGATCACCGATCCTGAGGCCCTCGCCCATGTCAAGGATCTCTCGCTGGCCAAGTCCTGCGGATGCCGATCAGCTTGCGGCCTACCGCACCATGGTGCGCCTGCAGTTCGCTCTCGTCCTCGCGGCCGTCGCCGCCATCTATTGCCCGGCCGTTGCTTGCAGCGGCGCTTTTGGCCGCACTTTCACGGTACTATGTCGGCGGGCCGACGGTGAAATGATTGCGGGACCGACGCTTGCTCGAGATCAGCCGCATGAACGGCCTAGCCGCATGCCTCCGTCTGCGGGGGCCGGGCTCGATGCTCGACGTGCCGGGTTAGAATAGAAAAGGGTCTCGAGTCCCTTCTGCCGCGACGTTTCCCGGAAGCGGTAACGCTCGCCAGTATCGGCGCGCCACCAGAATGTCCGGCTCGCTTGCCAGATCAGACCTGAGAGCGCCTTACCGTCACACGGTTCCTGAGACCTCAACTACCGGACCCGAAGCTGCGGACCAGGAGGAATTCAGCACCGGCGGCATCGAGAAGCCGCTTGCCGTTTCTTTCTCGACTATGCGGGATTTCACGCAGCTTGCCCAATCGCAGCTGCCCTACGATATCGTGTTTTTGCTAAACGAGTTCTTTGCGGCGGCGGGCAACGCCATTACGCTTCACGAAGGCTGGATCGACAAGTTCCTGGGCGACGGCTTGCTCGCCGTGTTTGGCGACAAGAGGGACTCGCGGTCGGCTGCCGCCATGCGCTCAGAGCCGCGCGAGCCATTGACCTGGCGCTCGACCACGTCAATGCAAAGATGGAGGCAGAATTAGGCCGGCCCTTGAAAATCGGCATCGGCATCGAGGCGGGTTCGCTCGTTGATGGGGCGCATCGGCTATGGCCCTAATGTCGACTGACGTCATCGGCAGCGCCGTCAACGTCGCGAGCCGCCTTGAAGCGACTTCCAAGGAAAAGGACGTGCAGATCGTGATTTCACGCGACGTGGCCCGGCAGGCGGGCTGGGAGCCGCCGGCAGAGATGATCTCGAACGTCGCCGTGCGCGGTCTCAGTGAGTCGCTCGAAGTCATAGCGATTGGCCGCGGGCGTGACTTGCCGGTGAGCATTCTCGCGTCCGCCGACGACGAGGCCGCAGGAGAGGGCGTGGACTGACGCGGGAAATTCAGAGAAGAGACAGGGTCACTGACGATGCGGCATCGGCCTCCGGATTTTAGAAACGGCTGGCAATCATGCCAGCCCAGTCGCGGCCGCGGTGCTGCCACACCGCCCTGGCGGTCTCGACAGTGAACTGAGACTTTGCAACGTTGGCCGGCCTAATTTGGGCGCTCGCTTTCGCCGTTTCACCTTTAGGCGGACGGTTGGCGGGCACAGAGGAAACGCTCGGCGATACGCTGGCCACGACCTTGGCCGGAGTTCTGGGTGGATACCTTAGCCGCGACGCTGCCTGCTTGGGGCCGCGGCGCGCCGGCGGGGGCTTTGGTCTTCGCCTCGGCGGTGGTGATATTTTTCTGTAGCTTCGCGAATTGAGCTGCGGGGGCAACTCCCCCCTGTCCGCCCTCCAGTGCGCCAACGAGCTGAATGAACCGTTGGGAGTTGGCCTGGGACTGCGCCCGGCGCAGAAGATCGGATACGGACCCAGCTTCGCGCGCGGGCATACTGTTCGCTGCCATGGCACATAGCGCGGCAATTCCTGCCGCGACGGCTGCAAGACTCCGGTAGGGGTAAGTAGCGGTTTCCCGGCAGCGAGGTATCATCATCGCAGTTAGCCCACTCCATGCGTCCCCCTAATGTGACGCGGGGGCGCTCGGGTGGCTGTTCCCTGGGGAATAGGCGGCACGAAAGCATAAGCCTGTGCTTTGTCTTTGGCGGTCAGTCCGCCCGCTTTTCGTGAGCGCCGGTAGCGCTGGCCCATCCAAGTCCAAGGCCTTGGTTCTTCCCCCCTCGAAAGCGGGACGAGACCGTCGCGCCCTAAAACCACATATCCCTGACACACCGCTCGTCGCGCGGAAGATCGTCGAAGCTGTCGAGGCCATCGAAGTGATCAATAGGGAGATGCGCGATAGCGCCGGGCTCGGTGAGGCGTACGTTGACGGCGATGCGGCGGCGGCCGGCGTGGTCCGTTCGCGTGCCGCGCCAGGCGGCGACGCAGCCGCACTTGGGGCAGAAGTGGATTTCGAGCGCGGGTTCTTTCACGTCGACGCGCGTGTAGACCGCGGTTGGGCCCGTAAGGTGATCTTTCTCGTTTTCGAAGTCGTAGATCCACAGCACGCCATAGCGCCGGCAGAGCGTGCAATTGCAGGCGGTGACCGATTCCGGCAGGCCGTCGAAGGTCCAGCTGACGGTACCGCAATGGCAACTGCCGGTGAGCATGTGGACCTCCAGACGCGATCAGAAGAGTGTATTTACGCCGACACAAAGTTTGCACGAGCCCGAGGGGTTTTGACCTTGTCATCGGGCAATGTC
The DNA here is from genome assembly GCA_963732525.1 of uncultured Alphaproteobacteria bacterium. Lineage (GTDB taxonomy): Bacteria > Pseudomonadota > Alphaproteobacteria > Rhizobiales > Hyphomicrobiaceae > Hyphomicrobium_B. Next base: position 203,925 of record CAVSZX010000032.1, on the reverse strand, counting down.
CGCACGCCGCCACGACCTCAGGCGCCGCGAATGATATCGCGTGAATGTGACATGTACTCGCGCCGCATCAGGATCAGGACGACCCACGTAGTCGCCGCCATGAACGCCGCCGGATGATAGAACCACATCAACCCGGCGATGGTGTAATAGAACGATCTCAGGCCGCGATTGGAATGTTCGCCGACGAGCCCGAGCAGGCGCGCTGTACGCCCGGCATGATCGAGCCGTGCGGCCTTGTCTTCATCGTCGCGTTCCGGTGTCGCCCCCATCATGATCACCGTATAGTGCGAGAGCCGGAACGCCCAGGCGAACTTGAAGAACGCGAACGTCATGATCGCCATCAGGAAGAACACTTTGACCTCCCAGAGCGCGAGCGAGCTCTTCGCCGAATAGGGAACCTCCTCGATGATCGAGCGGGCTTTGTCGCCGTAGCTCATCAGCGCCGCAAGGCCGCCGATGGTGATGACACTGGTCGAGGCGAAAAAGGCGTTGGCGCTGACGAGCCACCCGAGCAGCTGTGTGTCCACAATTCTGATCTCGCGCTCGCTCATGCGCATCATCCATGTCACGCGATGTTTTTGCACGGCGGCGGTGATCGACCGATCGTAGAAGCGCGGAACGGAGTAAGCCGCTTCGAAGGCGCCCACGCTGACGACGAACCAGACGATCGCCGCGACATCCAGCAATGGAAAATTCTCTGTCAAACGGAAGCTCCGGTCGAATGCATTATGCGCATCGGCGGCAGGTTCGAGGGAAACTTCGGACCGGCGAATAGCGCAGATCGGGACGGCAGGCCCGCGGAGGGACTGCACCCATCCGCTAGCATGGCGCGCGACGGGCCGCAAAGGCCGCCGATCGGCTTAGTCGTGGATGCGCCGCAGGCGTTGCGGCGCGAGGGACAAGGTCTCGAACGGGCGGATCGCGGGGCCGGTGCGCAGGTGCACTTGCCGGCGCACTTGCCTCAGAGGGTTGCAGGCAACGCGACGCCGCGCCTGAAGCCGCGTATGGCCAGCACGCCAAGAACCAAGAACACGCCGAGAACCGCCAGCTGGGCGATGAGGAACGGTGGCTCGGACTGGGTCGGCGCCAATGTCGCCAGCGGCTCGAATTTCTGGAAGGCCTGAACGACCGCGACGAAAACGTTGAGGTAGAGCGCCAGCACGGAGGCCGCAACGTAGATCGGCCGCCAGATGCCTCGCAGGTCCAGTCCGTAAAGCGCGAGCACGGCAAGCGCGAGAATGGCGAGCGAGATGGCGCCGACGATCTGAGCCGGCGTCACGCCGCCCGAGGGAAAAAAGAACCCCGTCAGACTGGTGAGAATGGTCGTCAGCAGAAAGACGGCCACGAGTAGAGGCGCGTGGCGTCCTTTGATCATGCTCGCGACGACCGGCAGCCCGGCCGCGATGGCGATGAGGCTAATGACGACGTGCAAAGTGGTGAAGGTCGAAATCGTCAAGCCTAGGATCATGTGCCGGCTCCTTCAGCTATCGTTGGGGCGATGTTGACCTCTCAGACTTCCAAAATGAGACTTGCGTAATCAGACTTCCAAAAACCGAACCGCATAAACCGGCGGCAGGCGGGCGTTCGCCGCGTCCCAGCTGTCGCCCTGGTCGGAGGACGCCCAGAGCCCCCCGGTCGTCGAGCCGATGACGAGGTCGTTGCCGCTCGACGACACGTCCATGCCGTGACGGTAGACGATGTCGTATGTGGGCTCTTGCGGCAAACCCTTGCGCAGCGTTTCAAAGCTCTTGCCGCCGTCGCGCGTCCGCGTCACCACGAATTGCCCGTCGGAGGGAATGCGCTTCTCGTCCTTGATTTCTGGCACGAACCACGCGGTATCGCCGTCCTTCGGGTGCACGGCGACGGCGAAGCCGAAGGACGACGGTTTGGCGAAGCATTCGGTCCAAACCTTTCCGCCGTCATCGGAACGGAAGATGCCGTTGTGATGCTGGATCCACATGCGGTCCGGGTGCGACGGCGATTGCACCAGGCGGTGCGCATCCTGGCCGTTGGGGTTGAACTTGTGCTCTTCCGGCGCGTGGTCCTGCCACATGCCGGTGTTGTCGTTGCTCCAGGTTGCACCTGCATCCCGCGTTTCCCACACGCCGCCCGACGAGACGGCGATGCGGACGAGCTTGGGGTCGCGCGGGTCGATGCAGATCGAGTGCAGGCCCGGAAGATCGGCGCCGCCACCCATCCATTCGGCGCGCTTGGGGTGGTTCCAGAGCGTGGTGATCATGTCCCAACTCGTGCCGTGATCCTGCGAACGAAAGAGCCCGCCGGGAATGGTGCCGCACCAGAGGACGCCATCTTCCTTGGGGCCGCCGGTTTCCAGCCCCCAGACGCGCACCGTGCTCCAGGGCAGCGGATTGCCCCACATGTCTTTCTCTTGGCAGGTCTCGGGCTTCGGCGGATAGGCGGGCGCGAGGTGTTCGGACCATTCGGCGCCCGGTCCGTCGGCGCGGTGCATCTTGACGCCGAAATGGCCGTGATCGAGCGCGGCGTAAAGTTTCCCCGAGCGCTTGTCGTGGAGGACGAGAGAGATGTTGTCGGCGAGGAAATCGCTCTTTTCGATTGTCCAGGGCGCGGAGGCCTTGCCGTTCTTCGCGAGCGTGAAAAGTCCTTTACGGGTCGCTGCGAGGATTTTGAGTGCCATGCCGGTGGCCTCCTCATCTTGAGTTTGCGAGAGACTAGCCCCCGAAAGGGCCTGCACAACGTAGATGTGGCTTTGCGGCGAAACGGCGTCGGAGAGGGCTTTACGGTCCTTCACCGCGCTGCCGTCGATGAAAATCGACATGTGCTTGCGCAACTGAGACTGATCGTCGAGCACGTAGGAGCGCATCAGGGGATGTGCCGTAAAGACATCTTCGAGTGCGGCGCGCACGGTTGCGCCTCGGCATCACAACCGGGACGCGAACGTGGCGCTGGAGCGCGCTTCCGAATGTGACGCGGGGCATGATGCGTTCCGCGGCCGTCGAAAAATGTAGATCACTCGGGGCATGCGACTTCCGACTCCGCGGCCTCACCGCCGGACACTGAGGGCGAGAGGACACACTAAATCGAAAAACTGGTGCCGCAGCCGCAGGACGAGCTGGCGACCGGGTTCTTGATTTTGAAAGCGGCGCCCATCAGGTCGTCGACGAAATCGATTTCGCGCGCCTTCCATGTACTGCACCGAGACCGGGTCGATCAGCACGGTGGCGCCCGCCTTTTCGAGCACCAGATCGTCGCTCGCTTTGTCAGCGACGAGATCGAATTTGTACTGGAAGCCCGAGCAGCCGCCGCCCTCGACGGAAATTCGCAAGCAGCGGCGTCGCGGGATCGCCCGCGGCAATCTCGGCGATGCGCTTGGCGGCGCGTTCGGAAACGGTGACTGTGTGGCTCATGTCGCCTCTAACCTCGTTGCAGCTTCGCGGCGTTTCGGAACGCGACGGCGCCGTTAAGTGCTCTCCATAGATAAGCACGAACCGCGTCCTGTCAAATAGACGTTCTCCCTTTGGACTATGGGCGTTTAACCCTTGTCCGGGTCGCGGGCACATGGTCAAACCGCGCCGATGACAAGCGAAATCGAGAAAACAGCGGAAATGCGCGATTATGGCGAAAGCCTTAAGCCCGGCGAACGATCCCCCGCGGCCTATGCGGCATGCGCCGTTCCCTCTCGCGGACGCCAGCACGGCGAACGAGATTGCGCGACGCGCTCGCCCTTCCAGCGTGACCGCGACCGCGTTCTGCATTCGACCGCCTTCCGGCGTCTGACCTACAAGACGCAGGTGTTCCTGTTTCACGAAGGCGATCACTTCAGGACGCGGCTGACGCACTCGCTCGAAGTGGCGCAGATCGCGCGCACCATCGCCCGGCAGTTGCGGCTGGACGAAGACCTGGCCGAAGCGCTGGCTCTCGCGCACGATCTCGGCCACTCGCCGTTCGGGCACGCGGGCGAACGGGCGCTCGATGAGGCCATGCGCGGCTTCGGCGGCTTCGACCATAACGCGCAATCGATCCGCATCGTCGCGGCGCTCGAACGGAAGTATCTGAACTTCGACGGGCTGAACCTCACCTGGGAAACGCTCGAGGGCCTTGCCAAACACAATGGTCCGGTCGCGAGCGACGACGCGGTCGCTAAGGCCGTGCGGGGCATCGAAACATGGCAGAGCCTCGAACTCGACCGCTGGGCGAACGCGGAAGCGCAGGTCGCGAGCCTCGCGGACGATATCGCCTATCTCTCGCATGACATCGACGACGGCTTGCGCGCCGGCCTTCTGTCGATCGAAGCTCTGGCGCCCGTGCAACTCGCCGGCCCGATCGCCTGCGAGGTCGCGAAAATGACGGCAGGGCGAAGCGACAGCCGGGCCATCTACGAAGTGACGCGACGGATGATCACGGCGATGATCGCCGATCTCGTCACTCAATCGCGCGACAACCTCGCGGCGCTCGGGCCAGCCATCGCCCGAGGACATCCGCGGGGCGGAGCGCGCAACGATCGAATTCTCGTCCGCTATGCAAGCCGATCTCAAGGATTTAAAGGCGTTCCTCTTTGCCAACGTCTACCGGCATCCGCGCGTGACGGGCGTCATGCAGAATGCGGAATCGATTCTCGGCGATCTGTTCCGCCACTATGCTTCGAATGTCGGCAATTTGCCCGGGGCGTGGCGGCGGACGGCAGAAGGGCTGAACGACAGACGCCGGGCGCGCCTCATTGCCGACTTCGTGTCGGGCCAGACCGATCGCTATGCCATCGCCGAGCACCGCCGCCTGTTTGCCGTGACGCCGGAATTGCGATAGTCCCGGACGTGACACGCGTGCCGCTCGCGGCGCTTCAGCGGATTTTGATCCCCCTCCCCCTCGCGGGGAGGGGCCAGGGGTGGGGGGGATTGCCGGGACACCGTCTATCGTCTTCACCCCACCCCCGGCCCCTCCCCGTCAAGGAGAGGGGAGTAGTGCAACCTCGCACCCTTCGACGTGCAGGCGTCTTTCGCGGATGTCGCAAGGGGTGCGCTTAACTCGACTGCTGATATCGCATGAACATCTACGCCGACGTCGAAGCAAAGGTCCGAAAAGCGCTGGAAGCCCTCAAGGCCGAGGGCGGGCTGCCGGGCGATCTCGCCATTCCCGAGTTCGAGGTCGCAAGTCCGCGCGAGGCGAGCCACGGCGATCTGTCGGTCAATGCCGCGATGGTGCTGGCGAAGCCCGCACAGATGAAGCCGCGCGACATCGCGGAGGCTTTGAAGGCCAAACTCGAAGCCGATCCCTCGATTGCCAAAGTCGAGGTCGCCGGTCCGGGCTTTCTGAACCTGTCGTTACAGCCGGTCGTATGGCAGGACCTCATCCGTGCCATCCTGAAGGAAGGCGCTGCATATGGCGCCGGCGGGCTTTCCAAGGGCGAGAAGGTCAACCTCGAATATGTTTCCGCCAATCCGACGGGGCCCATGCACGTCGGCCATTGCCGCGGTGCGGTGTTCGGCGACGCGCTGGCTCATCTGCTTCAGTTCTCCGGCTACGACGTGACGCGGGAATACTACATCAACGACGCAGGCGGACAGGTGGACATACTCGCGAAGTCGGCGTTCCTCAGATATCGCGAAGCGCTGGGGGAAGAGATCGGCCCCATACCGGAAGGCTATTATCCCGGCGATTATCTGAAGCCAGTGGGCGAAGCGCTGGCCAAGGAGCACGGAAAGAAGCTCCTGGCGATGAACGAAGCCGAATGGTTGCCGCTCGTTCGTACGTTTGCCATCGATCGCATGATGGACATGATCCGCGACGACCTCGCGGCGTTGAACATCCGCCATGACGTCTTCTTTTCCGAGGCCTCGCTGACGCGGAGTGGCCAGGACAAGGTCAAGGCGGCGCTTGATGTCTTGCGGCAGAAGAATCTCGTTTTCGAAGGCAAGCTCGAAAAACCCAAGGGCCATGACGACGAGGAATGGGAGGACCGCACGCAAACGCTTTTCAAGTCGACCGAGTTCGGCGATGACGAAGACCGGGCTATTCAAAAATCCGACGGCAGCTACACGTATTTCGCTGGCGACATCGCCTACCACTACGACAAACTCTCCCGCGGATTTCTGCACCTGATCAACGTCTTCGGCGCCGACCACATCGGCTACATCAGCCGCATGAAATCGGCGGTTGCGGCTCTATCCGACCGCAAGGCCGATCTCGACATCAAGGTCGTGAACCTCGTGAAGCTTTATAAGAACGGCGAGCCTTTCAAGATGTCGAAGCGGGCGGGGACGTTCGTGACGCTACGCGACGTCGTCGACGAGGTCGGCAAGGATCCGGTGCGCTACATGATGCTCTACCGGAAAAACCAGGAGCAGCTCGACTTCGATTTCGCCAAGGTGACGGAGCAGTCGAAGGACAATCCCGTGTTCTACGTGCAGTACGCGCATGCCCGCTCGGCGAGTGTGTTCCGCAACGTCAAAGAACAGATGCCTGGTCTCGACACGTCGGTTGAAACACTCGCAATGGCCGACCTTTCAGTCCTTGCCGACACGGCCGAAATCGACCTTGTCAAGCGCCTCGCCATGTTCCCGCGACTGATCAATGGCGCAGCAGAGGCCCATGAGCCCCATCGGCTGGCATTCTATCTCTATGATCTTGCAAGTGCTTTTCATGCCCTGTGGACTCGCGGCAACGATTCGCCACATTTGCGATTTATCCAATCAAATGACGGGGTTGCGACGGGAGCGCGGATGGCGCTCGTGGCCGCGACAAAACAGGTGATAACCTCAGGTCTGAAAATACTCGGCGTCGAGGCGCCGGACGCGATGCGTTAGACTCGCGATTCTGATTGGACCAGCGAAGAGGTTGCCACGTGGTTCAAGTTACGAGGGGTAAGCCAATGTCTCCGGTGCACGGCTCTCAGGGTCAGCAATTTGCTCGGCCACCGGCGCAAACGCAAAACCAGTGGGGCCAGCCCACGCAGGTACCGCAAGCGCCGCAAGCGCCGCAAGTGCCGGCTCCGTACGGGCAGCCGCAAGCCTATGCGCCGCAACCCGCACCCTATGGCGGACAGAGCACCTACGGCAATCCGTTGTCGAATACCCAGGCGCCCACGCAAGCCCCATTGGGACACACCCCTGACGATTATGGCTACGCCGAGCGCAATGCCTCGCTGTCGCAGGCCTACGGCAATCCGGCTCAGGGCCAGGGCGGCAGCGCCCAGGGCTATGCGCCGCAATTCGAGCCCTATGTTCCGGCGCCGCAACCGCGCGCGCAACAGCCCTACAACGGCGGATATCAGCAACAGCTGCCGCATGCGCAGCCCGCACCGGTCTACGCCCAGCAGAACGTTCCGTATGGTGTCGCACCAACTTACGCTGCAACCAACGCGCCCCAGCAGCCGGCCTGGAATCAACCGCAGGACAATCGCGGTTTCGATCTCGGTACTTACATGCCGAATACGCAGCCCTCGCACGGCGGTCATGACCCGGCCCAGCCGCAGACCGATTGGGGAATAGGCGGCTATCAGAACGGCCATGACGGCTACGCAAACGCCGATCAGACGGGCGGAGAGCTCGGCTTTGCCCAGGCCCAGGGCGGCGAACTCGACCAAGGTTACGAGGACGACGAAAGCCAGGAATACGAAGTTGAAGAGGCGCCACGCGGCCGCCGGCCGATGATGATCGGCGCAGTGCTGGCTGCCGCCATCGCCATCGGAGGCGGGCTGACGTACACCTACAAATCCGTCCTGGGCGGCAATGCGGGCGGCGATCCGCCGATCGTCAAGAGCGCCGCGGCACCCTCCAAGGTCAAACCGGAGGACGGTGGCGGCAAGCAATTCTCGCATGCCGACAGCAAGATCATGGGCCGTCTGGGTGATGGCAGCTCGGGCGCTGGAGCCTCGGCGGCAGCCGCAAGCGAAGTCGATGCGAACGGTACGCGCAAGGTCTCGACACTCGTCGTCGGCCGAGACGGCAGCATTCAACCCCCGTCTGCCGAGCCGACGGGGGATGCCGCAGCGGCCAGCATCGCCGTTCCCGGCATGACGGTTGTCGATGGCCTCGGGCCGTCGCGCGCACCTGCCGCCGCCGCTACGATGGCATCGGTGAATTCTCCCCCCTCCAAGGCAGAGCAACCAGCAAAGGTGGCTGCCGCCGAACAGCCTGGTGGCCGGTTCGTGGTATCGCCCTCAACTTCGCCGGCGCCGCAAAAGCCGGTGACTATCGCCAAATCGACGGCAACGTCGGCGCCTCCGGCCGTCACGGCCAGCGTCGAGCCGGACATCACGTCGGCTGCGCCGTCTCCGCCCGCCAAGCCGATCAAGAAGGCGAAGGCGGCAGCGATCGTGCCCGCACCGACCAATTCCGTGGCGACCACCGGCAACGGCGCCAATGGCTTTGTCGCCGTGCTCGCCTCGGTTCCACGTTCGGACTCGAGCCGCATGGATGCCTTGAAGCGTTTCGCCGATATGCAGCAGAAATATGCATCGGTCCTTGCGGGCAAAACTCCGGACGTGGCGGAGGCCAACCTCGGAAACAAGGGCGCCTACCACCGCCTCGTCGTCGGACCGCCCGGCTCGCGCGAACAGGCTTCCACCGTCTGTACGCAGCTCAAGACGCAAGGCTATGGCGACTGCTGGGTCACGTCCTACTGACCCCGACCCGTTCCCATTCGGCGTTCAAGCTTGTAGATATTTGCACTCAGGCGGCCGGCGTCATTGTCGGCCGTTCCGGGTTGATGCCGTCGCACGTTTGAGGCATCGGACGTATGTCCAGGGCAAAGGCAGCAGCGGCAGGAGTGTAAGATCGCAGCATGCAATCGGCAATGATCGCAGGCGTGTCATCATTCGAACTCGGCGCCGAGGAACGGGCGTTTTTCAAGGACGTCCGCCCGGCCGGGGTGATATTATTTAGCCGCAACTGCCGCGATCACGAGCAGATCCGGGCCCTCGTCGGAGACGTCCGCGCGGCGGCCACGAGCGACAAGTTTCTGGTGCTTATCGACCAGGAAGGCGGGCGGGTACAGCGCTTGCGCGGGGAGCTTGGGCGCGAATTGCCCCCTGCTCGACGCTACGGCGAGCTCTATGCCGACGACCCGGAACTTGCGCGCGAGGCCGCCTATGCTATCGCACGGCTGGTCGCCGAAGATTTGAAGGCGCTAGGCATCGACACCAATTGTGCGCCCGTTCTGGACCTGCCGGTTCAAGGCGCCCACGATATCATAGGCGACCGCGCCTATGCGACGAGCGCCTTCGATGCGATTACGCTCGCCCGCGAAGTGATCGCCGGCTACAGCGCCGGCGGCGTCGTGTCCGTCATCAAGCATATTCCGGGACATGGCCGCGCGACGGCCGACAGCCACTTGTCCCTTCCCGTCGTAACGACAGCGCGCGACGAGCTTTCGAAAAGTGATTTCGTGACCTTCCGCGCCCTCGCCTCGGCCCCGGCGGCGATGACAGCGCACGTTGTCTTCTCCGATATCGACGCGACGGCGCCGGCCAGCACGTCGCGGCGCGTCACGGAAGAGATCATCCGCGGCGAGATCGGCTATGACGGCCTGCTGATGAGCGACGATCTGAGCATGAAAGCGCTGACCGGCCCGATACGCCAACGCGCCGAATCGGTGATCGCCGCGGGTTCGGATCTGGCCCTGCATTGCAACGGCGACCTCGCCGAAATGCGCGAAGTGGCCGAAGGCGTACCGGCGCTAGGGGGGCGGGCGCAGAAACGATTCGCAGACGCCTGCCGTGTGACGCGCAAGAGCGAGCCGTTCGACAAGGAGCGAGCGTTATGGTTACTGGACGCGATGCTGAAGCCACATTCGCGCGACGCTTGAATCAGTGTAGGGTGCGCGAAATTGCAGCGCCGAAGTCGACTGAAGCCGTGGCGCACGTGCGGAATTCGGAACCCCACCAAGGCAGGACGAAAGACGTCGGAATGATCGAGGAGAGCACAGCGGAGGCAAGCGAGGACGTCGGCGGCTGGCATGCGCCAGGGCTCGACGATCAGCCGAATGCCGTCGATGCCTTCATCGTCGATGTCGAAGGTTTCGAGGGTCCGCTCGATCTTCTGCTTGCCCTCGCGCGGACGCAAAAGGTCGATCTAGCGAAAATCGCCATCCTGCCGCTGGTCGAACAGTATCTGACGTTCATCACGCAAGCGCAGAAACTGAAGCTCGAGATCGCCGCCGACTATCTTGTCATGGCGGCGTGGCTCGCCTATCTCAAATCGAAGCTGCTCATTCCGCGCGACAGGCAAGATCCGGCGACCCAGAGCGCCGAAGAGATGGCGCAGCGCCTTGCTTTCCGCTTGATGCGTCTTGAAGCCATGCGCGAAGCGTCGGCGAAGCTGATGACCAGAAAGCGTCTCGGCCGCGACGTCTTTGCGCGCGGCATGCCGGAAACGGTGAAGACGGTCAAGGATACGACCTACACCGCCGAGGTCTACGACCTCCTCAAGGCCTACGCCGATCAGCGCCGGCGCACGATCAGGAGCGTGCATGTCGTCAAGGCCCGCCGGGTGTGGTCCATCAAGGAAGCGCGCCAGAGGCTGGAGCGTCTCGTCGGCGCGACCGCCGGAGACTGGACGCAGCTCGATCTGTTCCTCGAGAAGTTTCTGCCGCACGGGGAGGAGGAGCGCACCGCGCTCGCCAGTTCCTTTGGCGCGACGCTCGAAATGGCCCGCGAGGGACTGGTTGAAATCCGCCAGGAAGAACCGTTCGCGCCGATCTATATGCGAAAACGCGAAGCGGGCGCGGAGTGGCTGAAAATCGGTTGAGCGTGACGAAAACGGAGTGTGTGGTGCGCGGCGTATCGTTTGCTGGATATGAGGGGGCTCGATACGCCGATGGTTCCGCCGAGATTGACACTGGTGTCGAATAACATGCGTGACATGGACGAAGGCTCGTCCCCCGACGATACGACGAGCGGCCGCGGCACGACGCAGCCGGCGGCGAGCTATGCCGACCCGGAAGCAGCCGTCGATCATCTCACGTCTCAGGCCAGGCGCGAGAAACTGCGCCGGTTGGAGGCGACGTTGTTCGCTTCGAGCCAGCCGATCGACGGCAAGACGCTGCAGAACCGCTGTCTCGAGGACGGCGACGACATCGAGATGTTGCTCAAGGATCTGCAGAAGGATTACGCCGACCGCGGCGTCAACCTGATCAAGGTTTCGGGCAAGTGGCTGTTTCGCACCGCGGAGGATCTCTCGTTCCTGCTCGAGAAGCAGGCGAGCGAAGAGCGCAAGCTTTCCAAGGCAGGCCTCGAGACGATGGCCATCATCGCCTATCACCAGCCGGTGACGCGGGCCGAGATCGAGGAAATCCGCGGCGTTTCGATTTCGCCCGGAACGCTCGATCTCCTGATGGAAACCGGTTGGGTTCGCCCGCGCGGCCGTCGCCGGGCGCCGGGCCGGCCCATCACCTACGGCACGACCGAATTGTTCCTGACCCACTTCGGCCTCGACAACATCCGCGATTTGCCGGGTCTCGCAGATTTGAAGGCCGCGGGCCTGCTTGACGCCAATCTGCCGCCGGGCTTCACAGTGCCCGAGCCTCGGGACGTTGCGGCGCTGATGCCTGACGAGTTGCCGCTCGAGGACGGCGGCGAGGAGGACGATCAGGGCAACCTCGCCTTGCATGAGGAGGAGAGATCGCTACGTCCGAGGTCGAGACCGAAGAAAATGACGACAAGGGCGAGGCCAGCTAAGGTTTCGCTGCAAGCCCATAGGAATGGTTCAAAGGTCGACGCGTGACATTCAAGGGCCTCTTTTCCAATACATCCGGCGGCCGCGCCTGCAGTGGCCGAGGACGGTCTCAGTCCGCGCGGGCGGGCGGCCGCGACCTTTGCGGCGCGCGTCACGCTCGAAGGCGTCACCAAGACCTTTGACGATGCCGGCGCGCTGAACGGCGTCGATCTCGACGTCAAGCCCGGCGAGATCGTCTGCCTGCTCGGACCCTCGGGCTGCGGCAAGACGACGTTGCTGCGCATCATTTCCGGCATCGAGAAGCCGACCGTCGGGGCGCGTGCTCATCAACGAGCGCGAGGTTGCGGGACCGGCCGTTTCGTCGCCGCCGGAGCAGCGCAGCGTCGGCCTGATGTTCCAGGACTTCGCGCTGTTTCCGCATCTGACGTCCTCGACAACGTCGCCTTCGGGCTGAAAGCGCTGCCCCGACAGGAGGCCACGCGCGCGGCGCTCGCCATCTTGGCGCGCGTCGGCTTGAGCGGCTATGCGCGACGCCTATCCCTCATGTGCTCTCGGGCGGCCAGCAGCAGCGCGTGGCGCTGGCCCGCGCCATCGTGCCGCGACCCGCGGTGATGCTCATGGACGAACCTTTCTCCGGGCTCGATGTGCAACTTCGCGACGCCATGCAGGAGGAGACACTGGCGCTGCTGCGCGAGACGCGCGCCACCTCGATCATCGTCACGCATCACCCCGAAGAAGCGATGCGCATGGGCGACCGCATCGTCGTCTCAGGGCCGGACGCATCGTGCAGATCGGGGACGGCGGAAGTGCTCTATCGCGATCCGGCCGATCTGTTTGTGGCGCGGCTCTTTTCCGAGATCAACGAAGTTTCAGGTGAGGTGCGGCAAGGACGGGTTGAAACGCCGCTCGGTGCCTTTGCGGCGCCCGGCCTTGGCGACGGATCGAAGGCCGTCGTATGTCTGCGGGAGAGGGGTTTGAGCGTAAAGAAGAGTGTAAACGGCGCCGACGAGGGGCTCGCCGGGCGTGTTCTTGCCGCCAAGTTCCTCGGCGATGTAGCGCGCCTCGATGTGGCGGTTTCGGGCATCGACCAGCCCCTGAAAATCAGGGTTTCCGAGAATGAGGCCCTGGCCAAGGGCACGGAAGTTCGGGTTGCCATCGATGAGGCAAAAGTCCTGGTTTTTCCGGCTGAACGAACCGCATAAAAAGTGCCGCGCGCGTTAACGTGAAGGGCGACGGAAGTAGGGCTCGCCTTGCCCGGGGGTGGCACATCTGCGATAGTAAACTCAGATAAGTGCCTGGCGGCGCGCTCCGTCGGCGACACAGAGTTCTAAAGAGGTTCAAAGACATGGGTCTGAGTGCACAACATTTCCTGCTGTTGATCGTCGTCGCTCTGCTGCTGTTTGGCCGCGGCAAGATTTCCGAGCTGATGGGCGACGTTGCCAAAGGCATCAAGAGTTTCAAGAAGGGCATGGCGGACGACGAGGAAATTGCCAAGAGTCCCGCGAAGACACTCGACAACGACGCGACGCGCGAGCGTGAAAAGACGGGTTGAGTGTGGCCCCCGCGCCTGTTAACGCCCGCCCAAGGGCCTGAGACGCTGTCGAGGCGGTTGCGATGCTAGAGATCAGCTGGAGCGAGATCCTGATCCTCGCGGTCGTCGTCCTGCTTTTCGTGGGGCCGAAGGAATTGCCGATTTTCTTGCGCACCATCGGCCGCTATGCCGGAATGGCGCGGCGGCAGGCAGCGGAATTCCGCGCCCAGTTCGATGCCGCCATGCGTGAAGCCGAGTTCGCGCAGATGAAAGAGGAAATGGACAAGATGCAAGCCTCGGTGAATTCCGAGGTCTTAGCGGCGGAGAAGACATTCAAGGACGCAGAACAGGCCTCGAAATTCGATCCGACGTCGATCACCACGTTGACACCGCGGCCCGCGCCCATTGAAGCGCCTGGCGAAACCGTGCTGGCACCGGAAGTTGAGACGGCCACGGATGCCCAACCGGATGCGATGCCGCCTATGCCGGCGCCACCGTCTTCCAGCGAACCCGCCGGCCGGGAGAGTTGAGCGCCGTGCAGGAGAAGCTTCCGAAACCAGACGATGAAAAAAAGCGCGCGGGCCAGGACGACATCGACGCTTCCAAGGCGCCGCTGCTCGAGCATCTGATCGAGCTGCGCACGCGGCTGATCTGGGCGCTGACGGCGTTTCTGATTGCCTTCCTCTGCTGTTTCGCCGTCGCGCGCCACATCTACAACGTGCTGGTGTGGCCTTACGAATGGGCCGCCGGCAACCAGCACGTCCGCTTGATTGCAACGCACTTCCTCGAACAGATCATGACGCACGTGAAGCTGGCCATATTCGGCGCCGGCTTCATCTCGTTTCCGATCGTCGCCGTGCAGATCTACAAATTCGTAGCGCCGGGTCTATACAAGAACGAGCGGAAGGCCTTCCTGCCGTACCTGATTGCGACGCCCGTGCTGTTCATCGTCGGGGCCTGCGTCGTCTATTTCATTGCCATGCCGGTGCTGATCAAGTTCTCGATCGGCCTGACGCAGTCCGGCGGCGACAGCGGCCCGACGATCGAGCTGATGCCGAAGGTGTCGGAATATCTGTCCTTGATCATGACCTTGATCTTTGGCTTCGGCATCGTGTTCCAGCTGCCCGTGGTCCTGACGCTGTTGGCGCGGGCGGGGATTGTGACGGCCGCGGGTCTAAGCGGTGCGCGGCGCTATGCCATCGTCGGCATTTTCGCCGCTTCCGCCCTTTTGACGCCGCCGGACGCCTTGAGCATGGTCATCATGGCGCTGCCGACGGTGCTGCTGTACGAGGCCTCCATTTACGCCGTCAGGTACGTGGAGAAGCGGATGAAACCGGCGGAAACAAGCTAACGCTTTTCCGGTCCAGAACGAAGAAGCGCCCCCGATTCCCCTCTCTCCCGTCCTTACGCAGGGCTGTCCGGGGAATTGGGACCCGAAGTCACTGTAACGCGGGTGCATGCCCAGGCAAACCGGCGCGAACCGGCTATTTTCTAGTTGTCTAGACTTAGAAAATGGAGCCGGGCATGCACTTTTCCGATAGCATTTTCAGGCAGCTTCTCAAACCCGTATCACGGCGATTTCTTGGGACAGCCGCGGCGCGTCACAAGGCCGAGGCCTATGACAAATCGTTCCGCTGCTGGGATCATCTCGTCGCCATGGTCTACGCTCAGCTCGCCGATGTGCAGAGCTTGCGCGAACTCGAGACCGCGTGGAACGCCAACAGTCATCATCACTATCACCTCGGCACCGGCAGGATTGCGCGCGCGACGCTCGCAGACGCCAACAGGCGCCGCCCGACAGACGTCTTTGCCGATGTGTTCGCGAAACTGTCGGCGCAAGCCGGCCGCACGCTGCGCCAGGAAGGTGCGGAGATGGTCCGCATCATCAATTCGTCTCCCATCCCGCTGCGAGACACAATCTCCTGCCGGGCCTGGAACGGCCGCATCAAAGGCCTGAAGCTGCACATGGTCTATGCGCCGGGATCAGACCGGCCGTGCGAAATGAACGTGACAGGAGCCAACATCAACGACATCGAAATGGGCAAAGAGGTGACGATCGAAGCGGGCGCAACCTACGTCTTCGACAAAGGCTATTGTTCCTATAAATGGTGGGAAAAGCTGCACTTCGGCGGTGCGGTGTTCGTGACCCGGCAAAAACAGAACGCCCGCTTCAGGCCCGTCTGCCGGCGGCCTCTCAGGCTGACGGAAAAGCGCGGCGATGGCTTCACGGTTGCAAGCGATGCCGACGTAAAGCTGACACCGAAAGGCAATGCAAAACTCTCAATCGCCATGCGGCGCATCCGCATCAAGCGCGACGGCGGCGGCTCGTTGACACTTATCACCAACGACATGACGCGCTCCGCATCCGAGATCGCCCTCCTCTACAAGGCCCGCTGGCAGATCGAACTTCTGTTCCGCTGGATCAAGCAGAACCTCAACCTCAAGACTTTCCTCGGGCGCTCGGAAAACGCCGTCAAGCTGCAGCTCTATGCCGCCATGATCGCCTATCTGCTGTTGCGGCTCGCCGCCCGCGCCAGCGGCTGCAAGCAGCCGCCCATCCGCTTCGCCGAGCTCGTCTCAGGCGCACTCTTCACCCGCAAATCCATGGCGCGGATCGACAAACCGCCCGAAGTCAACGCCTGCAAGACACGGCCAAAACACCCCCTCAATCAGCTGGAAATGAAATATGCCTGACTTTCCCCGGACAGCCCTGCGTCCTTACGGGGAGAGGGTCAGGGTGAGGGGCGGCAACACATTCGAACAAGCGGCCGCCCCTCACCCCATCCCTCTCCCCATGCACGTGCAGAGCATGGGGAGAGGGGGCGTTGTAGCGTCTGGACCGGCCATCAGGATCGGCTTATTAGCTGCTCAGCGACGACTTTTCCGAAAGGCCCATCCCGTGTTCGACATCAAATGGATCAGAGACAACGCCGAGGCTTTCGACGCGAGCCTGAAGCGGCGGGGGCTGGCGCCGTTGTCTGCGTCATTGCTGAAGCAGGACGAAGCCTTGCGCGCGGTGAAGACGCGGCTGCAGGAGGCCCTGGCGCGGCGCAACGCGGCGTCGAAGGATATCGGCAAGGCCAAGGGCGCGAAGGACGAGGCGCTGGCCGCGAAGCTGATGAGCGAAGTCGCGGACCTGAAGGACGTGATCGCCAAGGGCGAGGACGAGGAGCGCGTCAAACAGGCGGAACTCGATGCGGCGCTCGCCGTCATTCCGAACCTGCCGCGCGAGGAGGTTCCCCTCGGCAAGGACGAGCACGACAACAAGGAAGTGCGCAAGGTCGGCGCGGTGCCGAAGTACGACTTCGCGGTAAAGCAGCATTTCGAACTCGGCGAAGCGCTGGGGCTGATGGACTTCGAAAGCGCGGCCAAGATTTCGGGCGCGCGGTTCGTCGTTCTGAAGGGCGCGCTGGCGAGATTGGAGCGGGCGATTGCGAGCTTCATGCTCGATCTGCACACCGCGCCCGCGAACGGCGCGCTCGGCGGCTACACGGAACACAACCCGCCGCTCTTGGTGAAGGATCAGGCGGCGTACGGCACGGGAAACCTGCCGAAGTTTGCGGAGGATTTGTTCCGTACCGGACGCGCAACTTTCTAGATGAGTATCTGGAGATGGCGTTTTTGGTCGGCGGTAAGGCGAAAGAATGCGGAACTTGCCAAGTTTGGCTTGTTTGAGCCGTTCAAGAGAGCGGGTCAGGGAGCTGGAACGAAGATCAGGTATTCGCGTCGTTCAAGCGCACAGTCGAGAACATTGAGCGCGACAACCGACTTTGGCTCATCCCCACCGCCGAAGTGCCGCTGACGAACCTCGTGCGCGAGCAGATTCTGGATGAAGCGCAACTCCCCATCCGCATGACGGCGTGGACGCCGTGCTTCCGCTCCGAAGCGGGCGCGGCGGGCAAGGATACGCGCGGCATGATCCGCCAGCACCAGTTCTCGAAAGTGGAACTCGTCTCGATCACCACGCCGGAAGACGCCTCGAACGAACACGAGCGCATGACCGGTTGCGCCGAAGAAGTCCTGAAACGCTTGGGGCTCCCCTTCCGCACCATCCTGCTGTGCACCGGCGACATGGGCTTTGCCAGCCAAAAGACCTACGACATCGAGGTCTGGCTGCCCGGCCAGAACGCCTATCGCGAGATTTCGTCCTGCTCGGTGTGCGGCGACTTCCAGGCGCGGCGCATGAACGCCCGCTATCGCCGTCAAAGGCGGCAAGGACGTGCGCCACGTGCACACCTTGAACGGCTCTGGCCTCGCGGTCGGGCGCACGCTCATCGCCGTCTTGGAAAATTATCAGAATGCCGATGGCAGCATCACAATTCCTGACGCGTTGCGCCCGTACATGGGCGGGATTACGAAAATCGAGAAGGCGTAACAGTCCCCTCTCCCCACGCCCTTCACTTGCGTGGGGAGAGGGTTAGGGTGAGGGGCAGCCCCTCGCTCGGATCTATTGCCGCCCCTCACCCCGGCCCTCTCCCCATGCGCCAAGAAGGGCGCTATGGGGAGAGGGAGCAAAGGACCACCATGCGCATCCTCATCACCAACGACGACGGCATCAACGCCAAGGGGCTCGAGGTTCTGCGCTCGATCGCGCTGTCGCTATCGCCTGACGTGTGGATGGTGGCGCCCGAGACCAACCAATCGGGTACGGCGCACTCGATGACGCTACACGAGCCCCTGCGGCTCCGCCAAGTGGACTCGCGCACCTATGCCGTCGCTGGAACGCCGACCGATTGCGTCATCATGGCGGTGCGCCATGTCCTCAAGGACGAACCACCCGATCTCGTGCTGTCCGGCGTCAATCACGGCTCGAATCTGGGCGAAGACATCACCTATTCGGGAACCGTTGCCGCGGCCATGGAAGGGACACTGCTCGGCATCCGCTCGATCGCACTCTCCCTCATGTTCGGCTTCGAGGAGGGCGAGCGCCGCGCGCTCTGGGATACCCCCATGGCGCACGCGCCGGCGCTCATCACCAAACTCCTCGACCGCAAGTGGCAGCCGGGCACGCTCATCAACATCAACTTCCCGGGTGTGGCGCCAGACGAGGTTGCAGGAACGGTCGTCACCACGCAAGGCGTCCGCGACCAGGCACTGTTGAACATCGATAGCCGCGCCGATCCGTGGGGCACGCCCTACTTCTGGTTCGGCTTCGAGCGGCGGAAATCGACGCTGGTCAAAGGCACAGATCTCGCTGCAATCGCTGAGAAAAGGATTTCCGTGACGCCGCTCTCCGTCGACCTGACGGACCACACGGCGACGGCCGGGTTGGCACAGCACCTCGAGACGTCGGCGAAGAAGGCGAAAAAATAACAGTCCCTAGTGTGATGATTCCGAAGTTCGCATTCCTGTCGCGGCCAAACCGGATTGCGAACTTCGCAATCTGAATCGCACTAGAAAACATATGCTTGGCTAGTGTCCTTGTCGTTCGCGATGTTCGTCAAGCGAGCGCGGCCGGTGATTGCGAACATCGCGAACGGGACACTAGCTTAGCGCAACAAAGCCGCCGGTTTGCCGAAATCCCTCCGTCAAGAAAGCATAATCGCACGCTACGCATCGAGGGTGGCGGCGAAAGCCGCTGCGGCCGTTGCAATCTTCAGAGTGAATGCTTCCAAGGCGGGGAAACACACCTCGGAACGAGCGTCACGCAACGGCGAGCAGGGAGCTGACGCAATTCGCATCGGGGCCATTAACCCCGCATTAACCGATTGAAGGTTAATGATTGGTGCGAGTAGAGGTGCGTACCATGATGTATTCGACTGGCTTAGGCCGGCGCGGCTGTTTTGACCTCAAGCCCGCGTTGTGTGCTGTAGTTCTTCTGTCTTCCGCCGTTGCAGGTTGCAGCGCGGATATCACGCGTTTTGACAGCGCGTCATTCAATCTCAACGATCCCCCAAGCGCGACATCGGCGACCCCGGTGCCGAGCGAACCCGTGCGCAGCAACTCGGATTTCGATAATCCGGTGACGCGTACGCACCGCGCCGGGCCATACGGCGCCGGGGCATCGACCGCCGGCGATGGCGTTCAAGTCGCGGCCTTGCCTGATGCGACGCCGCCCGTTGGAGCACAGGCGCCAGCCTCTGTTCCCAATTCGCCGCCGATGCCGCCGGCTGCCTCGAGGGCACCTTATCGGCCGGCAAACTTTGCCGCCGCTGCGCCCGCGCCTCGCGCCCTCGCAAAGGGTGAGGCGATTGAAGTGCAGCAGGGCGACACGCTTTACGCCCTGTCGCGCCGGCATCAGGTTTCGCTCGCCGAATTGATGAGCCTCAATGGGCTTTCGTCGCCGAACCTGAAGCTTGGGCAGAAGCTCCATCTCCCGGCGGGCAAGTCCGCGGTCCGCACGGCCGCAGCGACGCCTGCGACGGCGTACGCTCCGACCGCAGTGACGCAAGCGGATGCGCCACGCGCGCCCTCCGCTGCACCAAGCATGACTACTCCGGTCATGGCGGCACCATCGCCGGAACTGCAGGCCAAGTACAATTCCACTTACGTCATGAAGCCGGGTGACTCCCTTTATAAGGTAGCGCGCACCTACAAGGTGCCGTTCACGGAATTGCAGGTCGTCAACGGCATTTCCAATCCGCTGAAAGTGCGGCCGGGAGTAACGCTGAAGGTTCCGCAAGGGCACGCCATGACAGCCGCGGCCGATCCGGCAGCAGTTGTTCCGGGTGCGACGGCGGCAATCGCCTCACCGGCTCCGTCAGCGCCGTTGCCGTCGGTATCGCCGGCCGGGCCGGAGGCGGCGAGTTCGAGCGTGCCGACGACGTCAGCGCAGCCGACGATCATCAACAACGCGATGAAGCCGGCGGCATCCGAAGTTGCGCCCAAGGGCGACAAGGTCGCAGTCGCGACGCCTCAGGCCGCCGTGCAGGCCAATGCTGCAACGGATCAGACGAAGCTCAGGTGGCCGGCCCAAGGCAAGATCATCGCCGGCTTCGGCGGGCGGACCGACGGCACGCACAACGACGGCGTCAATCTCTCCGTACCGCAAGGCACCGAAGTGCATGCCGCGGAAGGTGGCGTCATCGCCTACGCCGGTAGCGAGCTCAAGGGCTATGGCAATCTGGTTCTCGTCCGGCACGACAACGGCTGGGTGACGGCCTATGCGCACAACGAAGAGCTGCTGGTGAAGCGCGGCGACCGGGTGAAGCGTGGCCAGGTCATCGCCAAGGCCGGCAAGACCGGAACGGTGGACCAGCCGCAAGTGCACTTCGAGTTGCGGCAGAATTCGCGGCCCGTCGATCCGACGCCGTTCATGGAGGCACTTTAGTTTGTGCCCGGCAACTCCGCTTGCGCGGAGCCGGCCGCCGGGCACGTTCGCAAGTTCCATTCGCCACGCGCGAAGACTGAGGGAAGCGGAAGGCCGGATCGCCAATGGTCCGGCCTTTTTGTATTTGCGCAGCGTCGGGCTCAGCGTGCGGCAGATTTTCGCGCGCTTTCGCTCTCAATGTAGCTCAGCGCGTCCTCGGCATCGGTCTCGGTCAGGCCGAGGAAGGGCATCAGGACGCCTGAATATTTTTTTCCGAGTTCGGTGGCAACCCCGTCGCCTTCTTCTCGCAACTTGTCCGGGCGGGAGATGAAACGGGTGAGCCAGGAGCGGTCACGGCGCGCCGTCACGCCGGCGAGGTCGGGGCCGATGCGGTCGCCGCCGCCGATGGTGTGGCACGTCGAGCAGGCCTTCATGAACAGGTTGTGGCCCCGCACATTCTTGACCATGACGGTTTTGCCAGCCGTGAGGTTCGCGCCGACGCTGTGCACCTTGTCGCGATATTCCGGATCAAGGCTCAGAATGGCTTCGACCAGATGATCGGGCTCGGACATGGCGGAATCCTTCAGCCACTCGCCCGTCCTGTTGTTGGACATGAAGACGGTGGCCTGATGCTCGCCCTTGTCGCGGCTGCGCTCGCCGAGCCGGTCGCGCACCAGCTTCACGTTGTCGGGATCGCCGGTGAGGAACAGCCAACCCGGCCCAATCTTGAAGCCGTCGGCGAAGGCCTTGAGTTTTTCCGCTGTGTCCGTCATCGGGTCGAGGGTGATGGAGTAGAAGAAAATGTCACGTCCAACGCGGTCGCCGAGCTTTTGCTGTACTTCGGCGAGGCGCGCCGTGGTCAGCGGACAGAGCTGCGAGCAGCTTGTGAACACGAAATTGACGACGAAGATCCTATCTTTCAGGAGGTCGTCGTAGAAACGCAGCGTTTTGCCCTCGTGGGAGACGACCTCCGTGTTGGTGAAATACTCGGCGTTCCAGCGCGAACCCTGTGGTGCCGCAGTCGCAGGAAGGGAAATGTGGCCCCCCCACGCGACCGCAGCGAGCGCGACCGCTCCGGACAGTACCGCGAGATGTTTTCCTGCCGGTCTTTTCATGGCGTCGCGGCGCTGTCCTTCACTCGTCGGCATCAAATCACTGTGCCCGGCGGAATTCCTTCGGGCAGGATTTCAGGCGGTGTCGTGCTGAACGTGACGCCGTCGGGCGAGGGGATAGGTGTCGGCGTGACCTGCAGCTGCGGAGCGCCGGCTGCGCCTCCCAGAATTTGATATCGGAACAGCATGGCGAAGTCTTCGTGCACCGTGTTGTGGCAGTGGTTGACGTAAGAGCCGCCATATTCACCGAACTGGACCTGGAATTTTACCTGACCATTGTTTCGCAGTCGCCAAACGTCCTTGCGCACGAACTTCTCCGTGGGACCGATGGCGCCATTGCCGCGGTCCATGGTGACGCCTTCTTCGAAGTGAAGATGGATCGGGTGATCCCAGCCCGAGCCGCCGATATAGGTCCAGTGCTCGATCTCGCCGGGCCTTGGAATGAGCAGCGAAATCCGGTTTGCATTCATGGAGTGCACGGTCTGGCCGTTGATGCTGACGGACCAGGGGAAAGGCATCCCATCCGGGCAATCGGGAACGCACTGACCGGTCACAGGATCACGGCTGTCGCCAGTGGCCCTCTTGAACTGTACCACGCGCTCGCGGACCGGCGTCACGATTGGGATCTGATTGGTGAGCTTCAGCGGCAGCACGGGCGCATTGCTCATGTTGGCGGTGGTGTAGGTGAAGCCTGGGGTCGGATTGTCCAAGCTTGCGACACCGCCCGAGACGACGCGGAATTCGAGGCAGGCGCCGACGGCCGGATCGTCGGCGACGCCGGCGAGGGCTGTCGGCAGCGTGACGGAACCAGCCGGCAAACGTCCATCGACCTGACGGAGAACGTTGACGAACTTGATTTTGTCGCCGACGCGGAAGCGCGAGAAATCGACGACGATGTCGTAACGTTCGGCGATTCCCTGTTCCTCCAGCGCGCTCAAAGTTATCGGACTGACGACGAAGTTGCCGTCATTGGCGATGAATTGGAAGGGCACAGGGTTGCCGCTCGGGTCGGCGAGCATCATACGGATGAACCGCGACATGCAGCCGTTCAGGATGCGGAAGCGGTACTTGCGCGGCAGGACGTTGAAGAAGGGCGCATACTGGTGGTTGACCAGAAGCATGTCGCCGAGGAAGCCGTCGGTGTCGAAGATGTCGAAGAACAGCTGGCCGTTCGGATCGGTTGCCGCGTCGGAGACGACGAGGTTGACGTCGAAATCGACGTTGCCCCAGTCGCGGAAGCGGCCGCTCGGCAGTTTCAGGTTGACGCCGTCGGTCAGCGATTCATTGCCGCGGTCGGGCCCCGAGTAGTAGTTGATCATGCCGAGGCTGCCCTTGTACACGTTCTCGGCCGTGTAGAAGAAGCGATGGTCATGATACCACATGGTACCTTGCAGTTCACGGTAGTCGCCGGGGACCTTCACGAGTCCGCCGCTGCCGTTCGGCCCCGAGGCTCGGAGTTCCGTGGCTTGCGTATTGATCGTGTCGCGCCGCGCCAGCGTCGTGCTCCAGCGGTAGTCGTAGAACGTGCCCGGGTAATGATAGGCATTGCTGGCGCCGTCGCTTTCCGCGCCGTTATGGGCGTTATGGAAATGCAGCGACGATTGGTTTCGCCCGAAGCCGCCGTTGGAGGCGGGGTCGATCGGCAAGCCATTATAGATGCGCGTGACCATCGGCTCGCCATAGCGCGCCCTGATAAGGGGTGCGGGAAGGCCGCCGAAGGGTGTCGTGCCATTGAGGCTGGAGCGGTAAGAGCCCGTTCCAAACGACCAGACGGCATCCTGGTTCTGGGCTTGCAGGCCAGGGTGGAAGCGGGTCGCATTAACGGCGGTCGGCAGCGGCTGGCGGCCGAGCGTCATGATGTAGCCGACCTTGGGGAAGAACTCGTCCCAACGCTGATGCGCGAAGAATTCGCCCGGCGGGCGGCCTTCGATCGGACCACGGTTGGAGATGGGATTGCGAAAATCGGCCTGCGTCTTTCCAGCAGGCGGGGTCGTAAATTCGTTATGCCACGACGTCCGCTTCGCGTCCGGTTCATTGGGAGCCGTCGACCAGCGGGCCTGCCATTCTCCCGTCTGCGGGTTCTGGACGCGTGTCAAGGGAATGGGGTTCTGCAGACTGAGCCGCTGCATCGGAATGGTGAACTTCTGCACGCCGAAGAGCGGGCTCGGCGGCGTTCCGGTCGGTACGGCTGCATAGGCGGAAGAGGCATATTGACTAAGTCCGTTCTTCGCCACGAGCAAACCTGTGGCGGATAAAAGGCCCCAGCGGAAAAGATCGCGCTTGGTGATCTGCCCATCATGCAGGGCCTTGTAGATTTCCTGCCGATTGTTGCGGGCGTTTTGCGCCTCGCGGTGACGGTTCCGGGGGGCATTCTTCGGAAGATACATGGCGCACGCTCCGCAGTCGAAATCTCAACCTCAAAATTATTTCTGAGTTCACCGTGTCCGGAGCCATTTGATAAAACGCCCCCAACCGGCTCAAAGAAATCCAAGTCACTATGGAACCGCTGCTTCGTTCCAGTAAGGGATGTTGGTCGCAGACAAAGGTCGTCGCGATGGCACCCTGGGAACGCTGTGTGGTCCCGGGCTGAGGGTCTGAGGCGCGGACGGGCTCTCTAGGACCAAGGTCGCTTTCTATAGGACCTAATGGTGGTGCGGTCGAACGACGACAGGCGGCGCGGAATAACGAGCCAGGCCCAATTGTTGCCCTTGCAATTTCGGCCGTACTGGAATCCCCTGGATAAGGCTGTGCACAACGTGGGGACAGCCTCTGAGCGCGCGCATTGCCGGGTGAGGCGCCTCGACTTGCGTGATCGAATCGATGCTCTCTCAGGGGTCAAAGTCGCCCTTCATGTTGAGTGGAGGAACGAAATTTCATGTGGCATTTCATAGTTTTTTGTCGGGGATGAGGGGCTGCGTGCGGCGGTCATTTACCACTTTTGATTTAGCAAGCGCTGCACGCTCGTCGTTGCGCGTGGCGGCGGTCTGCGTCTTGACGGCGCTCGGCGGCTGCTCGCTATCGACGGAGCAATTGAAGCTGCCGTCGGCGATCCAGGGTTCAACCGAGACCTCGGCGACGGCTCAAGGCGCGAGCAAGGGTGTTCGGCTCGGTGATGCCGGAGCGCCCCAGACCACCGCCAACAGGCTTTATCAGGGAACGGGAGCGTTCACGCAGCACGCCGCTGCACAGTCCGAGCCGAACGGCATTGCCAACAGGTCTGTGCAGACCGACGGCAGCATTACTCTCGAACTCGTCGGTGCCTCGATCCCCGATGCCGCGAAGGCAGTGCTCGGCGATGTGCTCAACGTCAATTACGTCGTGAGCGACAAGGTGAGGGGCGCGGTCACGCTTAAGACGACGCGCCCAGTGAGCAAGGACGGATTGCTCGAAATATTCGAGAGCGTGCTGGCGGCCGAGGGCGTTGCGCTCGTCGTCGATGGCCCGACGTTCCGCTTGATGCCGCGCGACGACGCGCTGGCCGAGGGCCGGTCGCTGAAGACCGAAATGAGTTCCAGGCCGCGCGGGCCGGGGCTCAACACGGAAATCATGCCGTTGAAGTATGTCTCGGCGCCGGAAATGGAGCGCATTCTAAAGTCGGTTTCGCCGCAAAGTACGATTTGCCACGTCGATACGGCGCGTAATCTCCTCCTCGTTACCGGTTCACGAGCCGAGCTTCAGTCGATGTCGGAAATCGTCTCGGTCTTCGACGTCGATTGGATGCGCGGTATGTCGTTTGGCATCTTCCCGCTGGAGACGGGAGAGGTTGAAGCGGTGGCGCAGGAACTCGACAAGATTTTCGCCAACGATCAGGAGTCGCCCTCCAAGGGCCTCGTCCGCTTCATTCCCAATGCCCGGCTCAAATCCATTCTCGTGATCACGGCGCGGGCCGAATATCTGAGAAAGGCGGAGACATGGATCAAACGCATCGACATGGCGAGCGAGGCGACCGAGCAACGGGCGTTCGTGTATCGCGTGCAGCACCGTTCGGCGCAGGAACTCGCCGAGCTCCTGCGTAAGGTCTACAACCCTCAGAGCGAGCGCGCCCGCGAACTCGAATCCGCCGGTGCGGCTCTGGTGACGGGCGCGACATCTCCGGGCGAGCCGCAGCCCGGCGCCGGGCCTGTTGTCCCGCCCGACCTCGCACGACAGCTCGCGGCCGCCGAACCGCGCCCTCTTGGCCCGACCGTCGCGACGCCTGAGGCCGCACGCCTTGCGAGTACTCCGGCGACTGCAGCCGGAGCCTCCGAGGCGGCTGCCGTCGGCGAAGCGGCGGCCACTGCGGCCGCACTCTCCCGCCCGCCGGCGGATGATCGCCATGCCGGCATATCCATCGTGGCGGACGAGGGCAACAATACGCTGGTGATCACGGCTACTCCGTCGGAAATCCGCCGCGTGCGTCAGGTGCTGCAGCAGGTCGATGTTCTGCCCGAACAGGTGCTGCTCGAGGCGACGATCGCCGAAGTCACCTTGAACGACGATCTCAAATTCGGGCTGCGCTGGTTCTTTGAAAAGGGCGCAAGTGAATTTCGGCTGACCGACAGCGAACTCGGAGTCATCGCGCCCGTCTTTCCGGGCTTTTCCTACTTCCTCAACACGCCCAACGTTAAGGTGGTCCTCAATGCCCTGAACGGGGTGACGCATGTGAACCTCGTGTCCTCGCCGTCGCTGATGACCCTCAACAATAAGCGCGCGACGCTGCAGATCGGCGACGAGGTGCCGGTGCTCACGCGCTCGGCGGTCGGCCTCGACAATACCGACGCGCGCATCGTGAATAACGTGACGTCGCGCAGTACCGGCGTGGTGCTCAGCATTACGCCGCGCGTATCCCAGGACGGCCAGGTTCTGCTCGAGATTGAACAAGAAGTCAGCGACGCAATCAAGACGACGACTTCGACGATCAATTCTCCCACCATCCAGCAGCGCCGCATCAAGACGACGGTGGCGGTCAACAATGGCGGCAGCGTCGTTCTCGCCGGTCTCATGCGCGACAAGGCGACCCGCCAGAACGACCAGATCCCCCTTATCGGCGACATTCCGGTGGTCGGGAACCTGTTCAAGAACAAGGCCGATCGGATCGAGCGCACGGAGCTGCTGATCGCCATCACGCCGCAGATCGTCAAGGATAACGGCCAGATCAGCCTCATCGCCGATGAATTTCGCGATAGGATGAATTACTCGACAAGGCCGCAGCGCGACACGCCGCCCGACCGTCGGGAGACTTTGGACAGACTGGCGCGGTAGCCGATTGCGGGCTACGACTGCGTGCCTTGTGAGGGCGGCCTCATGCACGACGAAAGCTCGCAGATAACCAAGGACATGGCCGGACGCGACGGGCGCATCGGCGGCAACAAGGCTGGGCGCGACAAGGGCTTTGCCCTCATTGTGGTCCTTTGGCTCGGCGTTCTCCTGGCGTTGATGGCGGCCGGCTTTGCATCCGCCGTCACAAGCCGCCTGCGCGCGACATCGGCGGACGCTGACCTCGTGCGCGCCGAAGCGTTCGCGGATGCGGGTGCGCGCATAGCCCTACTCGACCTCATGAACGCCGGATCGAGAAACGGCAGCCCGCCGCGCTTCGCCCGTGACGGCACGCCGCTCGTCTGCGCGCTCGAAGGAGAGGCTGTGCTGGTGATCCAGGCCGAGGACGAAGAGGGCAAGGTCAATCTCAATCTAGCAGACGAGCGGCTCTTGACGGCACTTTTCGCCGGTCTCGGGTCGACGGACGATGAGGCCCGGCACTACGCCGATGCGATCATCGATTTCCGCGACGCGGACGACGACAAGCGCCTTAACGGCGCCGAGCGCGACGACTATCACGGCAAGGGCGCGGGCCCGAAGAACGCCGCGTTTCAGTCGATCGATGAACTCGATCAGGTGCTGGGACTTACCCGCCGGGATTCGCCAATCCGCCAAGGCTTACCTCACAACACTATCGAACGAGACCGGCATCGACGAGAGTGTCGCTTCCGAGACATTGAAAAGCCTGCTCGTCAAGGGTTCGGGCGGGATTGCCGTCGGCTCCAGCGCGGAAAATCAGGACACCAGTGACGGCGAATTCATTTCGAGCGGATTACCGCGCGCCTATCTCTCGACGTCCAGCCGTCACGCTTTTAGGGTTCGCGCCGAGGCGATCCTGCACAACGGTGTCAGGTACGCGAGCGATGTCATGTTGCGACTGCCTGAAAGCGCAGTTGGCCACGCCAGTTTTCTCCGCTGGCGGCGTGGCGCAACGACTCGAGCCCCAGGCGAGGCCATCGCGTCACCCCAGGCGCTTAAGCCTTGCTGAGGAAGCTGACGTAGGCGCCGCTGATTTCGGTGCTGGCTATTTGAGGATCGCGCGCGGATGACGATGGCGAACACGGCGGCGCGGGGGCAGCGGCTCGGCGTAAGCGCCGGCCTGCGAGTGCGCGCGCCAGGCACGCGTGTGGCAATAGCGCGAGCCGTTGACTTCCCAGTAGCAGTAGCGGCCGCAGTACATGTGCCCGCGATCGAAGTAGCATCCGCGCGCTTCGGGCAAGGGTAACCCGTCTGGACCGTACTGGTATCGCGATCCGGCGAAGGCGGCCGGGGAAAAAACGCCAAGAACGAGAATTCCTGAGAGTATCAACCGGTTCATGGTTTTGTTCGCCAGAGTAAATAGTCACCACGACAGCAAGAGGCAACGAGTAAGTCTCGATCGGCGGCTATAGTGCCACGATGCGCGGCGAGTTCGGGGCAGTTTTTTTGAAGGTTGGCGACAGGGCATGCGCGACGACGGGGATAGAGCGACATGAACGCAGCCTCCGAAGGCACGGGCAGAGGTCGCGCAGTCGCGCTTTGGCTGGCCGGCCTTTACGCCGTAGTGGCTTTGCCTGCAGCGTTGTCAGGGGTGCCGCCTGGGCCTGAAGCAATAACTGGCAGCGTTGTCTTGGCGATCGGGCTGATCGCGCTGTCGGTCATTGATCTTGAAACGATGAGGCTGCCTGACGCGTTGACGCTGCCGCTGGCGATGTCCGGTCTGGCGCTCGCGTTTTGGGCCGGCTGGGCGCCGACATGGGAGTGGCGGCTCGCCGCCGCAGCCGGAGCCTACCTCATTATTCTGATGGTCGCGCATATTTACGAATATGCGCGCGGCCGCGCCGGCATCGGCCTTGGAGATGCAAAGTTGCTCGCGGTCGGCGGGGCGTGGCTCGGCCCCGACGGCGTCCCGGCGACCCTGCTCTATGCCTGTGCCGCGGGGCTCATCTACGCGGCCTTGAGATCCCTGAACGGCAAGCCGGTGCAACACGACGAGAGGTTGGCGTTCGGGCCGTTCCTGGCTGCGGCGGTGTGGCTTGTTTGGCTCTACGGACCGTTGGTCTGACGAATGCATTGTTGGCGTCGTGCCCATCCCGTAAGATGATTTGATAATGAGGAGTGCACAATGGCAACGACGAGACGGATGAAGAGTGCACCCCGGAGGGCCCGCGGTTCCGCGGCCAACGACGGCGGATTCACGCTATTGGAACTGCTCGTCGTGCTCGGCATTCTCGTGCTGCTCGCGACACTGGTTGCGCCTCAAGTGCTGCGCTACCTCGGCAAGGCACGGACTGATACGGCGCGGGCGCAGATCAGCGCCATTTCAACGGCACTCGAACTCTATGCGCTCGACGTTGGGAATTTCCCGCAGCAGCAGTCTGGGCTGGCGGCGCTGGTGCAGGCGCCGGCCGGGCAGGCGAAGTGGAAAGGCCCGTACATGAAGAAGGCGGATGGCCTCGTCGATCCTTGGGGGCATGCCTACCAGTACCGGTTCCCGGGCAAGGCCGGTGGCGCCGACGTCTACACGCTTGGGCGCGACAACGCACCGGGCGGTAACGACGAAGACCAGGATCTCACGAATTAGAGCTAGAATTCCGGTCGCATCTTGAGCTCGACGCGCGCCTGAAGGCTTGCGGATTTCGTGTTCGTGTTCGCGGCCGCAACGAAGTCGATCAGATCGGGAAGCCGGTCGCTACGATGCCAGCTGTCCTGCCAAGACGCGGCTGCACCCGGCGCAGGGGAACCATAATATTTGAAGCTCACGCTGCGATAGGTGCGCGATAACCGCCTCTCTTCGAGTGGTGCGGGGTCGCTCACGGCCTCGCGAAAGAGTGCGAGCGAAAGTACAGGTGGACGACCGTCGGATGCTGAGAGACCGATGCGATAAAGACCGCCGCCGGCCGGACCGCTTCCCAACTCGGCAACAAAGCTCAAGCTATCGGCATCTCCACGGAAGGCGACACGGCCGCCGAGGCCGAGACTGTCGCGTACGAAGACAGGGAGCGCGCCTTGAGCCGTTGTCGCAACAAATGCCACAGCAGCGGCGTCCGGCGTATCCATTGTTCCGCCGGGCGTTTCCCAGGCGCGCTTCCCAAGCCGCAGCGTGCCGGGCATCATGGCGATCAGGAGCGCAAGCAGGGTGAGCGAGGCCAAGAGTTCGAGCAGCGCGAACCCGCCCTCTCTATCCGCCAAACGCCTGGGGGCCGATACGCTCATGTCGACCTCGCTATCCTGAGCGTTGTTGCGTTGAGGCTGCGCTCGGCGCCGAACTTTTCGCGCCAGCGAACGGTGACTGAGACCCAGTAGCCGCGGTAGGTTTCGCCTTCCGCGGGCGCAGAGCCGATTTCGTAGGGACGGATAACACGCTCCCACCGCAGCCCCTCCGGCGTGGTCCCCGATGCCGTAGCGGCGGTGAGAGGCGTTTCAATCCCGCCGGACGCCAATTGGCGCCGCAGCAGAGTGATGGCCGTGTCCTCGGCAGTTGCCATCCGAAGTCCGTGCGCGCCGGTGGCTATACCCCGATGCAACGCTGCGATCAGCGAGGCGAAGATCGCTGTCGCCACCAGCACTTCAAGGAGCGTGAATCCGCCGTCATTGCCTCTCAGGTGCATGACGGCCTCCGGTCTAACGATGACGCTGCTAGTTCCATGAGATCGACACCGCGCCAGTGAGCCAGTCGACGGCGACGTGTGCCGTCTCTTGTCCCGAACTCAAATCGATGCGCCCCGTTGTCGCCGTACCGTCTGGGCGGAAGCGGAAGGCGCCATTGGATGGCGACGACAGTGCCGCCTCCGCCGTCTCGAAGCTCACCGCGATGTCGCGGGGTATGGCGTGCGGCTTCGCAATGCCTGCGACCGAGAAGCGGCGCGCGGCGACGTCGAGCATGAAGACAGTGTCGCTATTGTGTGCCAGGGCGGCGCTGCGGGCCTGCTTCATTCCTGAGGCGATCTGCAGCGCCACAGCACGCAGAGTTAGGCTTTGACGTTGGGGTCCAAGCCGCGGCACGACGACGCCAACCGCAAGGGCGAGAAGCGCCAGCGCGGCGATCATCTCGAGCAGCGAAAAGCCCGAGGCCCCGTCCTTTTGTGCTGTGCCTGCGAGCGTCATTTGAGGGCCAGATCGTTGACGGAAAAGATTGCGCCCATGACCGAAATGATCAAGCCTCCGACAGAGGCGCCGATCACCAATGTCAGGATGGGCGTGATGAGGCTCGTCAGTCGTTCGAGCTGGCGTTCGACGGCCGCGTCGTAGATTTCGGCCACGCGCAGGTGCATGACATCCAGCTGACCGGTTTTCTCGCCGACCGCAGTCAAGCGAAGGAAGAGGTCGGGGAAGATCGCCGCCTGCGTGAAGGGTCGTGTGAGGGAGCCACCCTGCTTTACGTCCTCTACGACGGTCTCGATGGCATGGCGAAAGGCGGCATTGGTCATGACGCCGGCAGAGATGCGCAGACTGTCGAGGATCGGCACACCGTTGCGATTGAGCAGCGCCAGCGTGCGTGCTAGCCGCGCAGTCTCGCGCCGCTCGATCAGGGGGCCGATCAGCGGCAGGCGAAGCAGGGCCCGGTCCTTGGCGAGCCGCAACGGCGGGCTCTGCACGGCCGCAACAAGAATGATCGCCGCGCCCACGAGGCCGCAAAGCAGACTGATCCAGTGAGCGCTCAGGAACTGAGACAGCCAATTGAGCACCCGAATGAGGACAGGTGGCTCTGCGCCGGCATCGGCAAAGATCGGCAGGATGGTCGGCACCAGAACCGTGAGGATGACCGCGAGTGCCGCCGCCGCCGCAACGATCAGGATCGCGGGATAGACGAGCGCGGAGGCGACACGCGCCCGCGTTTGCGATGCCCGTTCGGCCGTTTCGGCGAGGTCGGAAAGTACGTCGGACAGGGCACCGCTCGTTTCGCCGGCGCGGACGAGGCGAACGTAATAGCTGGGGAAAGCCTCGACGCGCCGGCTGAGGGCATCCGAGAGTGTCGAGCCTTGAACCACACTTTCCAGACATTCCTGCGTTATGCGGCGTACGCGCGACGGCAGCATCGGCTGCAGGGCGACGATGCGAAGCGCTTCGTCGATGGGGATCTCGGCACGGACGAGGCTGGCGAGTTCGTGTGTGAATGTCGCGAGGTGAGTACCGGAAAGCCTGTCGCCGCCGAACACGTCGCGCTGCCACCAGGGGAGAACGGCGCGTGACGCCTCCTCCTTCAAATCGAAGGCGAGCTTGCCGCGCCGGGACAGGGTTTCCAGCGCCCCTTCTCGCGTCGCGGCATCGACCTCACCGCCTTCGACCCCACCCGATTCGTCATATGCCTGGTAGCGAAAGTGCGGCATCAAGCGCCCCCGGTGACACGCAGCACCTCTTCCACCGTCGTCTCTCCGGCGAGTACGCGATCGATACCGTTGCGGTACATGGGAACCATGCCCTCGCGCTCGGCCGCCTCAGCGATGGCCCGCTCGGACGGCGATTGTACGACGATGTCCTTCAGGGCTGGCGTGATGGAAAGCAGCTCGAGGATCGTCGTGCGACCGCTGTAACCGGTCTGGCGGCAGGCCGGGCAGCCACAGGCCCGACGGACATTACCGGTTCGGCCGGGGTCGATGGGTGCTCTCGCAATGCGCGCAAGTGTGGCAGAGCTGACATCGGCCGGTTTGGCGCAGGCCGGGCAGAGTTTGCGGACGAGGCGCTGGGCCAGGACGCCCTTCAGCGTAGACGCCAAAAGATAATCGGCGACGCCCATGTCGAGCAGGCGCGTGATGGTGCCGGCGGCGCTGTTGGTATGGATTGTCGACAACACCAGGTGGCCCGTCAGCGACGAGCGGATGGCCATCTCGGCGGTCTCGAGGTCGCGGATTTCGCCGACCATGATGATATCAGGGTCCTGCCGCAGGATCGAGCGCAGCGCCGTCGCGAAGGTGAGACCGATCTTCGGGTTGACCTGGATCTGATTGACGCCTTGAAGCTGATATTCGATCGGGTCCTCGACGGTGAACAACTTGCGCTCGTTGTCGTTCAACTGGCTGAGCGCGGTGTAGAGCGTCGTCGTCTTGCCGCTGCCCGTCGGGCCGGTGACGAGGATGATGCCGTTGGGCTCGGCAAGCAGTTTGTCGAAGTCGGCAAGGATGCCAGCGGTAAACCCGAGTGCAGGAAACGCCAGGTTGACGCTGGCACGATCGAGGACGCGGAGCACGACACTCTCGCCGTAAATGGTCGGCATCGTCGAGACGCGCAGATCGATGTCCCGGCCTGCGATCGTGGCCTTGACCCGGCCGTCCTGCGGCAGGCGGCGCTCGGCAATGTTCAACTGTGCCATGATCTTGACGCGAGAACTGACCGCGGCGCGGACGGACGGAGGTAGCGTTTCGATCGTTCGTAGCACGCCGTCGATGCGCATGCGGACGCGAACGCAGTCCTCGCGCGGCTCGATGTGGATGTCTGACGCCTGCATATCGACGGCGCGGGCGATCAGCGATTGCACGAGCTTGATGACAGGTGCCTCGCTTGCCTGGTCTTCGAGGCGGCGGATGTCCTCCGCGCCGCTGTCTTCGCTGCTGCGCGGGACCGCGAGGCCTTCGATCGTGGTGCTCGCCGGCTTGGCGCCATAGAGTCGGTCGATGTGGCGCTCGATGTCGCTCTTGGGCGCCAGTCGCAACAACGTCGTCCGCTCGAGTAGATAGCCGAGCGACGTGATGGCCTGCTGATTGAATGGATCAGCAACAGCGAGGACGATTTCCGTCCCGTCGTCGCTCAGGGGGAGGATGGCGGCGGTCTTCAGAAAGGGCGCCTGCAACGCATCGGCGTGCAGCGGACGCTCGGGATAGTCGAGTGGTAAGACCTGTGCGATTCCCAGAATGTCGGACAGGATTTCCGCCAGCGCGTTTTCCGTTGCGAGGCCGAGGCGCGAAATGACGAGATCGAGACGCTCTTTCGACTGGAATTGCGCACGCCGGGCCCGGTGAAGTGCGAAGTCGTCGAGGAGACCGCGCTGACGCAGTGCAGTGCCCAGTGCGTCCATGAAGTCATCGCCGAGGGAATCGGGCAACCGAACACTGGCGGATGCATTCGCAAGCTTCATTGGGGGATCGCCTCGATAATACGCCACGCGGAAAATTCTCGACTGCATTCTCGCTCAAAAGTGCGGCGGCGAAAACGGTCGGAAAAAGCCGTCGGACCTTAGCCGCCCTAGCTTAGCACGATGCCGGTCTGTATTTTTGATTGATCTGATGCAAGCGGGCGGCAATGTTAATGCGCTCGCGCGAGAGTGACTGGAAGGAACGCGCCATGAGCGATGCTCTGGCCGGTATCGGTAGTTTCGCCGCGCGCGGATGGAGCTGGTGGGGAAGCGAACTCGCTTCGATGCTGCCGGGTTTCGGTCACGCGCATGCAAAGCGGCACACGAGGACGCCGCTGGTTGCGCTGCATGAAAGCGGCACATTGGAATTGGTCTGGCCGCAGCGCCGCAAGGGTCTTTTTTCTCGTCGCGCGGGCTCGACCGGCGGAGACGATCTGGAGCGTCTCGGCCGGACCAGACCAGGGACCAAGGTCCATCTCCGGCTGCCCGCAACGGCTGTTTTGGAGCGCTCTCTCGAAATTCCCGCCTCGGCCCAGTCGCAAGCGCCGGCCATCTTGGCGCTGGATCTGGAGCGATCGACGCCGTTTCGCGCCCGTGACGTCTTCATCGGCTATGAACTCAGGCCTTTGATGGGCCGCAAGGGCTGGCTCGCCGCCTCGCAGCTCGTCGCCAAACGCAAGACCGTCGATGAGGCGATCATGCGACTTCGGGAGTACGGTCTCGTCGTCGACAGCATCGGCAGCGCCGACCCATCTGGAGAGGCGTCACGCGGCATCGAGTTTCGCGACGGTGCGCTCGCGACGTCGTCATCGGTCGCTGGCAGAGGGCGTCTACCCGCTTTCACCGCGCTCATGACGCTGGTGCTCGTGGGTAGCGCTTTCACAATCGCAGTCTGGCGTCGCGAGGCGGCTCTCGAATTGCTCGATGGGCAAGTCGCGTCGGTCCGGTTGAAAGCCGAGACCGTGCGCAAGAGTACCGCTGCGGCGGAGACAAAATCGCGCCAATGGAACGCGCTTCGGTCGCTCAAATCGTCGAAGCCGGCGGCCGTCGCGATCTTGAACGAGTTGACGCGGCTGTTGCCGGACGACGTCGTACTAAACGAGGTGAAGCTCGATGGAGAGACCGTGACGTTCTCCGGGCGTGCCAAGTCGGCGGCCGCGGTCATTTCGCTTCTCGAACGATCGAGCATGTTCCGCGATGCTGCACTCACGGCGCCGGTGTCGTTCGACGCGGCTGCCGAGAAAGAGAGCGTCAACGTCAGCGTTCACCTTCGACGGGCCATCAAGGCGGCGGCCGCCGAGGCGACGGTCGAAGCCGGATCGGAGCGCGCGCAATGATTGTCGTGCTTCGCCAACTCTTCAGCAAGATTGCCGCATTGGGTTTGCTCGCAGCGGTGGCCTACGCGATCGTCGTCCCGGTGGCCATCCCGGCCTTTCAACGTCTTTCCGGCCTCGATCAGGAGATCGCGCAGAAGCGGCTGCTGCTCGGCAATTATCTGGCCGCGGCAAGAGAACAAGGCCCGGCCGAGACCGCAGCGCCGGTTCAGGCCCTCTATCTTGAGGGCGAGACGGATGCGCTCCGCCTCGCCAACTTGCAGACGCTGATGAGCGAGGCCGCGAGAGCCAACCATGTGCGGCTGGCGAGTGCGCGCGGCGCCGATCCGGCCGAGCAGGAGGGGGTTCGAACTCATCGGGCTTCATGCCCAGCTTTCCGCTGAAATCGGCCAATTGCAGTCATTTCTCTATGACCTGGAAGTGAAAAATCCGCATCTCGTTGTCAATGCGCTGCACATATTGCGTGCGCCTCGCGTTGACGGCGAAAACGTTGGGCAGTCGATGCCTCGCCTCGACGTGACCTTGCATCTCGCGGGCGCCGCGGCGCCGAAGGAGGAGTGAGATGCCGGGCGGACGATTGCGTAGAGGGATCGTGGTTGCGGCGCTGATTTCGGGGCTCGGCTTAGTCAATTGGGTTGCCGCGACGGACGTTATCGATATCAGCGCCAGCAGGCGCTCGGGCACACATCCGCAGTCTGCGGCTGCTGCAGAAAGCCCCGCGGCGATTGCCTCGAAAATTGACCTCGGCGATCTCGGCGAAACGCTGGCGCGACCCTTGTTCAGCGATAGCCGTCGGCCGTTCCAGGTGCAGGCAAACGCCGGTGTACAAGTACCCGCCGAGGCACCGGCGCCGACCGCTCCATCGCCCAAGCTGAACCTCAAATTGCTGGGGACCATGAATGTCGATGCCGAGGCGCGCAAGGCGCTCATGCAGACCGACGATGCTCCGCGTGCCGTTTGGGTTGGCGTGGGCGAAGCCATCGGCGGCTGGCGACTCGTGAAAATTGCGAACGGTACGGTCGAGATCGAAACGACCGGGGCGCGCCAGCAACTGACGCTCTATCCCACGCCTGCCGCCGGCGCCGCTCGATAGGTTCTCTCCGCCGTCTGGTTAAGCCGTGTCAATTGTTTCGAATTGATATGCGTTCAGACCTTAGCTGCATACCAAGGTCCGACTGGTCAATTGACGGAAGTCGAGAGGCGGCCAGCCTCCAGTCGCCGCAGATCGCGCGCCACTCGCCCCTGTCAGGAAGCTGACAGAACAATACTCTTCAAAGCTCATGTTTGCGCATATCTCGCCTGCTCTGCGCAGCGGCGGCGGGAATTTTGGGGAGTTCTTTTGCAATGGCCAGCTTCAATCTCACCGATCTCGAATACATCCTGACGCAGATCCTGATGGCCGAAACCGGGCAGCCGCCGGTCAATCCGCATCTTGCTTTTGGGCTACGGGAAGTTGCAGGCACGAGCAATAGCGCCGTCCCCGGGCAGGAGACGTTAGGCTCGGTCGATCAGCTCTTTCCGCGTTTCGGAGTGGCCGTGTTCCAACAGGCGGAAGAGCGTCCGTTGGTCATCGATTCCAATGGCGATATCGTTCAGCCCTTCAACGGCGGTCAGACTAGCTATTTGCAAACGACCGGGACCGTTTACGATTCCCAGCCACGCATCATTTCCAACCTGATTGTCGGATCAGACCGAAAACAATCCAGCCGCCCTCGAGGCGCAAGTCGCCGCGCTCGATGCGCTCGGCACCGGGTATCAGAGCGCCAACAACATTGCGACGCCGCCCGCCCTCGATGCCAACGGCAATCTGTTCATTCCCAACGTCACGCCGGACGCGGGACTTTCGGCGCCGTTCAACACCTGGTTCACGTTGTTCGGCCAGTTCTTCGATCATGGCCTCGATCTCGTGAATAAGGGCGGCAATGGCACCGTTCGGATGCTACTCGCCTATGACGATCCGCTCTACAACAAGGGCGTGGACAACATTGCCGGAACGGAAGACGATCTTGGCGCCGACATGGTGCAGGGCACTTTCGACGACCCGTTCGCCAATTTTATGTCTCTGACGCGCGCGACGCAGACGGCCAACGGCATGAGGCGACCAACGCCGTTACGCCCTTCGTCGACCAGAACCAGACCTACACCTCGCATCCCTCGCATCAGGTGTTCCTGCGCGAGTACGTTACCGGCATCGATGGCGTGACCCATTCGACAGGTGGTCTGCTGAGTGGGGTCGATGGCCACGGCATGGCGACGTGGGCCGACGTCAAGGCCAACGCGTTGAAGCTCGGCATCCTGCTCACCGATGAGGACGTCGGCCGCGTGCCGCTCGTCAAGGTCGACGCCTACGGCAACTTCATTCCAGACCCGACTACCGGCATGGCGCAGCTCATCGTTCTCTCGGGGGTGACGGCGTTGCCGGATCAGCCGACGATGTGACATCTCGGGCACGCCCGGAACGCCCGTGGCGGCAAGTGCTCGCCGTAGGCGCCGGAATCCAATTCATCAACGACATGGCGCATACCGCCGACCCGCACGACGCGCGAACCGGGCTGCCTCTCGCCAAAGATGACGACGACATCGCGGGACCGGTGCCGAACCCGGATTTCGTCGACACGCTTCCCGAAGGCCCCAGCAATCTCAAGTTCCTGCCCCAGACACCAGGCACCTACGATGACGAACTGCTCGACAAGCACTTCGTTGCCGGCGACGGCCGCGCCAACGAGAATATCGGCTTGACCGCGGTGCACGAGATCTTCCACTCCGAGCACAACCGGCTGCTCGAAGCAAACGAAGGACCTGATCCGCGCCGAACTCGCCAACGGCAACGTCTCGTTCGTGCAAAACTGGGTGCTTGCGGGCGCAGATCTCACCGACGGCATCATCAGGGACGACGAATGGAACGGCGAACGCCTGTTCCAGGTCGCCAAGTTCGGCACCGAAACGCAGTACCAGCATCTCGTGTTCGAAGAATTCGCCCGCAAGGTCGCGCCGACCATCCATCTCTTTGGCAATGTCGATATCCATCTCGATCCGGCGATCAACGCCGAATTCGCGCATGCGGTCTATCGCTTCGGCCACTCGATGCTGGACGAGAACGTCAACCGCTACGTCATGAACGAGGCCTATCTCGACGTGAACGGCGACCATACTGCGTTCAAGTTCACGGCGGCCGATGGGACGCTCACCAACGACGCTCAGTCGCTCGATCCCGACACCAACGTGCTTGTCGACAACACCCTCAACGCTTCGAACCCGCTGGTCGGCACGCCGGTGATGGATCCGAACGGACAGCCGATCCTGAACGAAATCGGGCTGATCGAG
This sequence comes from uncultured Alphaproteobacteria bacterium, assembly GCA_963732525.1. Lineage (GTDB taxonomy): Bacteria > Pseudomonadota > Alphaproteobacteria > Rhizobiales > Hyphomicrobiaceae > Hyphomicrobium_B. The sequence goes on along the minus strand of CAVSZX010000032.1, from coordinate 165,384 downwards.
GCCTTCACGAACCCTCTGGCGTACGCGGCGCAGGGCGAGAACGCTGCCGGCGAAATCATCCTCGGCTCCGTCAATCAGGTCGGCAACGAGATCGACGAATTCGTGACCGGCGCCTTGCGCAACAATCTGCTCGGGTTGCCACTCGATCTCGCGGCTCTCAACATCGCGCGCGGCCGCGACACGGGCGTGCCGCCGCTCAACGAGCTGCGCAATCAGATCTACACCCAGACCGGCGATGCGACGTTGAAGCCCTACGAGAGCTGGGTCGACTTCGGCAACGTATCTGAAGCACGCCGCCTCGCTGATCAACTTCGTCGCCGCCTACGGCACGCACGATCTGATCGCGTCGGCGGTGACGCTCCAGGACAAGCGCGGGTTTGCGACGGCCATCGTGACTGGCCAGGACTTCGTCTATCTCGGCATTGACGGCGTGGTTGGTGGTGACGACGACATCATCTATCAAGCGCCGGCCGACGCCTACGACTTCATGCACAGTCAAGGTGGCTACGCCAACAACTTCGGCGATCCGCGTGGCATTGCAGGCGACAGTGGAGCACGGGCTACGTCACCGGTCTCGATCAAGTCGATCTGTGGATCGGCGGCCTCGCCGAAAAGCAAAACCTGTTCGGCGGGCTTCTCGGCTCGACGTTCAACTTCGTTTTCGAGACGCAGCTCGAGAACCTGCAGGATGCCGACAGGCTCTACTATCTGCCGCGCATCGAAGGTCTCCACTGGGGCACCGAGATCGAAGTCGAATTCGTTCGCCGAAATGATGATGCAGCAATACCGGCGTGAAGCACATCTTCGGCGAGCGTCTTCCTGACGCCGGAATACGTCATCGAAGCGAGCAATATCTTCGTTCGCGATCGCCGCGGCAACGTTCATACGGACGTCCGACGGGAATTTCGTTACCACCGACCCGGCAACCTGGGCCCATAACGCCGCGATCCGGCGCGCCGCTGGTCACCATCCTCAACGACGGAACCATCAAGTTCCTCGGCGACGACAACTTCTTCGGCAACACGATGGTGATCGGCGGCACCGAGTTCGCCGACAAGCTGGAAGCCGGCCACGCCGACGACGACACGGTCTGGGGCGACGGCGGCAACGACGAAATCGACGGCGGTGGCGGTAACGACTTCATCTACGGCGGCACCGGCGACGACTTCATTCACGACATCGCCGGCGACGACGTCATTCACGGCGATGCCGGGAACGACAAGGTCCAGGCCGGCATCGGCGACGACATCATCTTTGGCGGCGACGGTGACGACCTACTGGACGGCGGCCTCGGTATCGACGCCATCAACGGCGGTCTCGGCAATGACATTATTCTCGGCGGCGAGGACGACGACGAACTCGTAGGCGATGAAGGCGACGACTGGATCGAGGGCAATGCCGGCGGCGATCTGATGGTCGGCGATCACGGCGCACCCACGGGGCAAATCCCGCTGATCCAGGGCAACGACGTTCTCGACGGCGGCGCCAACGGCGACCGCATGCAGGGCTTCTCCGGCGACGACATCACTTTGGGCGAAGGCGGATTCGACCGCTTCGAAGGTGGTCTCGGCTTTGACTGGGCCTCCTACGAGCACGAGACGCACGGCGTCGAAGTGGACATGACGCGCAAGCTCTTCATCCCCGATCCGGCGGCACCGGCGGGCGATGCCGTCCGCGACATCTTCCCCGAGACCGAAGCCGTCAGCGGCACGCGCTTCGGCGACATCCTCAAAGGCGACGATCTGGCGCTCGTCGATCCCTTCAACGAGCTGAACAACAAGGGGCTGATCGACGGCATCACCAACTATTTCGATCCGCTGGCCGGCGAAGTCGCCGTTCTCGGGCGGCAACATCATGTTCGGCGCCGGCGGCAGCGACTTCATCATGGGCGGCGGCGGCAACGACATCATCGACGGCGACGCGCGTCTGCATGTCGAGCTGGTGCAAGGCCATACCGCGGGCTCGCAGATCATTCGCGAGGTGCTGTACGACCAGGTGGAACGCCCGGTCTTCGACGCACTCGGGGCGACCAGCGCCGGCGATATCGATACCGCGGTTTTCAACTTCAACTTCGACGAATATCAGATCGTCGCGGCATTCGATGCCAACGGTGACCCTCGATTTGGCACCGATGGCGCGCCCGTCTGGCAGGTAACCCATGTCGGTCCGCAACCCGGAGGTGGTGGCGGTGGCGGCGGCGGCGGCGGCTAGCGCTCGGCGGTGTCGACGGCGTCGATCTGCTCTTCAACATGGAACGGGCCCAGTTCGCCGATACGACGATCGACCTCACCCAGTTCAATCCGTTCGGCCAAACGGCGGACTTCGTGCCGAACGGCACGCTGACGATGACGCTGAACGGCACGGTCGTCGATGCGGTGACGGTCGTCAACGTCGGCGACACGCTGACGATCACGCAGGGTGTGGATTTCACGGGCAACCCAGCGGTCGCTGCCGACGACAACGCGCCGCTCAGCCAAATCGACGACTTCGAAGGCGTCCTGGTCAATGGCGTGCTCGACGCAGCGACGCAGGGCTTCGCGCGCGAAAACATTCCGATCGACGAATTGAGCCTGCAGTGGCAGGCGCTCGACGTGGCGCGGCCGGTCTGGGTCAACATCGCCGGTGCGACGGGCCTGTCGTTCACCCCCACGAATGCCCAGCTCGGAACGCAGGTTCGCCTGGTCGCAACCTTCACCGACGGGCTCGGCGTGCACGAGAAAGTTATTTCCGCACCGACCGCGATCCTCACCGCGAACCCGGACCCGGCGGCAAATCTTGCCCCGACGCTCGTCCAGCAGGGCCAGCAGCCGGGCCTCTCGGACACGGCAGGAATCGTCAACTCGCCGCTTGGTACGGCGGCGTTGCCGGGCATTCCTATTGCAGTCCTTGTCGCCTTCACGGACGACACGACGCCGGCCAACCAGCTGGTCTATTCGGCGACGCTGGCGAATGGGCAGCCGCTCGAAGTCGATCGGGCTCACCTTTACACCTCTCTTCGACGCCGCCGGTAACGTTATCGACGCGCGATTGTTCGGCACCCCGACCACGGTCGGTCCCATCTCGATCCGCGTCACCGCGACGGATGCAGGGACACCCGCACTGTCGGTGCAGGACACCTTTATCCTGAACGTCCTGCCCAGGACCAACACGGACGGCGTCGTTTCCATCGCCGCGGACCTCGACCTGGGTGCGGTCGTGGGTACGTCTCTGACGGCCGTAGTCACTGACCTGGACAGCCTCGTCGTTTCGAATTCGGCTCTCCACTATCAATGGTATCGCGACGGCGTTTCGCAATTCGGCCAGTCGGGCAGCACCTATCAGCTTACCGATGCCGATTTGAACTCCGTGATTACCGTCAGGGCACAATATGTCGATGGACGGGGACACTTCGAGGTCCACACCAGTGCTCCGACCGATCCGATTGCGCCGGGCGCCAACCAGCCTCCGCAAGTCACGGCCATCGACGCGAGCTACAGCGAGGATCAACCGTTCTCGCAGGATCTCATCACGGGGTTCGCTACCGATCCGGATGCGACCGACGTGCTCAGCGTCGTCAATGCCGACACCCCGATCTCCACAACCGGCGGCCGCGCCTTGACGAGTGCCGATTTCACGATCGACGCCAACGGCGTGTTCTCGCTCACGGCGACGGGTATTGCGGCGTTCAATGATCTCAAGGAGGGTGAACCGGACAGCTTCGTCCTCAATTTCGAGGTGACGGACGGCACCAATCCACCCGTGCCGAACACGCTCACGGTCAACGTGACCGGCGTGAACGACGACCCCATTGCGCCTGCACTCGCCAACGTGCCCGTCACCGAGGGTGCGACGGCAAGCGTCGACCTGCTCGCTGGCGCGACGGATCCGGATAACGACGCGCTCACGGCCAGTGTCGTCGGGGCTGCGCCGGCCGGCGTGTCGCTCGTGGGCAGCACGCTTTCGATTGACGCAAATGATCCCGCATACAACGCTCTTGCACAAGGCGCGCATCAGCTGGTCACCGTGAACTACAGCGTATCCGACGGAATTGCGTCGGTTCCGCAGTCGGTCACGTTCGACGTAACCGGCGCAAATGATCCGCTGACCGACATCGCCTTCAACGCCGTTCAGCCGGCAAGCGGCACGGCGGCCCCCGCGGTCAACGCGACGCTCGCGAATTTGCTGGCGGTCGATCCCGACATCGGCGACACCGCCTCGTTCCAGCTTCTTGCAGGAAGCACCACGGGGTTTGCGTTGAGTCCGGCCGGCGTCTTGACCCGGTCCGGCGCAGTGCTTGCCAGCAATTCCGTGGCGACACTGAATGTCCGCGCCACGGACGGCGGTGGCGCGACCTTTGACGAGACGATCAACGTTCGCGTCGGCACAACCGGCAACGATGCCGCGATCACCGGCGGCGCGAACACCGATATCGTCTACGCCCTCGGCGGCAACGACACCGTCAACGGCAACAACGGTGATGACACGCTGTTCGGCCAGGACGGCACCGACGCGCTCAACGGCGGCGCCGGCAACGACACGCTCTATGGCGGAGCGAATGGAGGCATTCTCGGGTTGGGCATTGAGAATCTCAATGGCGGCACGGGTAACGACGCGATGAACGGCGGGGCAGGTCCCGATAATTTCATCGTCGACGCCGCTTTCGGCAATGACATCATCACTGGTTTCGACGCGACGACAGGGGTTGTCTTGGGCCTTGTATTGCAAGACCGCATTGCCGTAGGCAACATCGGTATCACGGCCGCAAACTTTGCCACTCGTGTCACGATTGGTGCTGACGGAACGGGCGGAACCCTCCTCACGCTCCGCGATGGTGCCACGAACACGGTCCAGGGCACGATCGACCTCGTCGGCGTCAATGCGGCAAACATCTCCGCCACAGATTTCAATTTCACGCCGACGGGCATGAGCTTGTCGGACTACAAGGTGTCGGAGAACGCCGCGGGTGCGATCATCGGCGACGTCGTCATCCACGACGATTCCGGCGATACGCACACGTTTGTCGTCAGCGACAATCGCTTCGAGGTCGTGGATGCGAGCCCGGCGGACGGCGAACAGCTCGTTCTCAAGTTGAAGGACGGCATCTCGCTCGACTACGAGGCCGCAAACACCATCAACCTCGATGTCAGCGTCTTCGACAGCGCCAACCAGGGGTCGCTACTCAATCCCTACAGCTTCGCTATCGAAGTCCAGAACGTCAATGAACAGGTTGGCGGTTCCGGAAACGACTTGTTGAACGGCACGAGCGGTGACGACTTGCTCAACGGCGGCGCGGGCCGCGACCAGATGAACGGCGGCCTCGGCAACGACACCTACGTCGTCGATAACAACGGCGATCGTATCTTCGACACCGGCGGCATCGACACGGTGGAGACGTCATTGTCGTCCTATACGCTCGCCTCAAACCTCGAAAACCTGATTGCAACCGGCGCCGGAAACTTCCGCGGCACCGGCAATGCCCTCAATAATGGCATCAATGGCTCGAACGGCAACAACACACTGAACGGCCTCGGCGGCTCGGATGTGCTGACCGGCTTCGACGGTAACGACAATCTCTACGGCGGTGCCGGCAGCGACGAACTCTACGGCGGCCGCGGTCGAGACAATTTGGATGGTGGTTCAAGCAACGACATCATCAACGGCGGCGAAGGCAACGACATCGCGACGGGCGGATCGGGCCAGGACACGTTCAGCTTCGGAGCCGGGTTCGGCAACGACCGCATTACGGATTTCGATGCCATTGCGGCTGGGGGCCAGGACCTGATCGACCTCAGGGCGCTCGGGATCACGGCCGCTGACTTCGCGGCACGCGTTCAGATTGAGGACATTGGTGCCCATACGCTGATCACGGTCGATGGCACCAATCACATCCAACTCGACGGGATTCGCAATGCGACGACGGTGGCGATCGACGATTTCCTGGTCGGCTAGGACCATCCTTGAAGGCAAATGTTTTCGCGAGGGCCGGGGCGTCCCCCCGGCCCTCGGTGTTTTTGGCTGCCCGGCGGCCCGCTTCCCGGGTTGCGCGCCGGGGAAAAATCGGCTTCCTCACTTTAACGGTCGCCGCGAGCGGCGGGCAAGCGCCCGGCGCCGCTGGCGTAACTCGTCGTCAATGGCGGGAGCCGGGAAACGACGCGGATCAAACGGTTGGGGGATAGTTTGTCGAATTCGGTCCGCAGCGAGGCCCTGGGCCCCGTCATCACCATCGGCGTCCTGTTCTTCATTTTCGGCTTCGTGACCTGGCTCAACGGTCCGCTCATCACTTTCGTCAAGCTCGCCTTTACTCTCGACGACATCAACGCCTTCCTGGTTCTGATGGCGTTCTATCTCTCGTACTTCTTTCTGGCGCTGCCCGCGGCTGTGATCCTGAAGCGAACGGGCATGAAGAGGGGCATGGCGCTCGGCCTGCTCGTGATGGCGGCGGGCGCGATACTGTTCGGGCACTTCACGACGGCGCGCTATTATCCCGGCGCGCTTGCGGGCCTGTTCGTCATCGGCGCCGGACTTTCATTGCTGCAGACGGCGTCAAACCCCTACATTTCGATCCTCGGACCCATCGACAGCGCGGCGCGGCGCATCGCCTTCATGGGCATCTGCAACAAGTTCGCCGGCATCCTGGCGCCGCTACTGTTTGGAACGCTCGCGCTTCGCGGGCTCGACAACTTCGACGCCCGCGTCAAGGCGGCGGCCGATCCGGCTGCGCGCGAAGCGCTGCTCGGCGCGTTCGCGGCGCAAGTCTATTGGCCGTACATGATGATGGCTGTGCTGCTGGCCCTGCTCGCCGTCTGGATAATGCGCTCTGGGCTTCCCGACATCGATGCGGCGGCCGCAAACGAGACCACGCAAGTGTCCGCGGCTGACAACGGCATCGCATCGTTCCGGCATCTCTGGCTCGGTGTGCTCTGCCTTTTTCTTTACGTCGGCGTCGAGGTTCTGGCGGGCGATGCCATCGGCGTCTATGGCGCCAGCTTCAGTCTGCCGCTCGACCAGACGCGGTTTTTTACGTCCTACACGCTCGCCGCCATGCTCGCGGGTTACGTCGCGGGCCTGCTGCTCATACCGAGGTTCGTGTCGCAACAGACCTACCTCGCGCTCTCGGCGGCACTTGCGGTCCTACTGACGCTCGGCGCCTACCTGACGCGCGATTACCTCTCAGTCGCCTTCATCGCCAGCCTCGGCTTCGCCAATGCCATGATGTGGCCGGCGATCTTCCCGCTGGCCATTCGCGGCCTCGGTCGCCACACGGAAACAGGCTCGGCTCTGCTGATCATGGCGATTGCCGGTGGCGCATTGCTTCCCTATGCGTACGCGCACTTGAAGGGGCTGATCGACTTCCAACTCGCCTATGCGTTGATCGCCGTGCCCAGTTATCTGTTCATTCTGCATTACGGCCTGCGCGGCCATCGCCCGTCGGGCTGAGCGCCCGAATTGACGATCACATTTTCGCGCGCACCGGATCATCGCGTCGCCACGGCTAGTGTTGGCCGCCGTGAAGGGCTAAAATTGCAGGCATAGAAAGTGTGCTGCCGAGGCGAACCGATTGGAGTGGTTATCATGAACAGTCGAAAGACGACGGTGTTTGCAGCCGCGATGGCAATGGCGCTCGGAGGCGCGATTGTGACGGCCGATTTCGCCGTGGCCAACCGTGGCGCACCCGCCGACCCGTGCGGGCAATTCAAGAAGGGCTCCAAGCAGTGGAAAGAATGCATGGGGCAGGTGAAGAGCGACGATCAATCGAACGCGGACGAGCAATTTGCCAAGGGTTACTGGCTGGCCAAGACCGGCGACTATGAAAAGGCGCTCGCAGTTTTGAGGGCGCATCCCAATCAAGGCGATCCCGGCGTGCTGACGATGATCGGCTTTGCAACGCGGCATCTGGGACGGGTCGACGAAGCGCTTGGATTTTACGACAAGGCGTTGGCACTGAATCCCAACCTGACAGACACGCGCCAGTATCTCGGTGAAGCCTACTTGCAGAAGAATGACGTCGCAGCAGCCAAAGTGCAACTCGCCGAGATTGCCCGCATCTGCGGCAGTGATGCCTGCCAGGACTATCGCGATTTGGCCCGTGAGATCGCGGCGCACGGATAAATGGAGCGGTGTCTGACCCTTCGGGTCTGACACCGCTAAGGCGCTCCATCGGAAGCGCCCGGCAAATTGCTCGACGTCAGGGTCTTCAAAAATGCAACGAGCGCGCGCTGTTCCTCCGCGGTCAATCCGAGGGGCTTGATGCGGGGATCTTTCTCAGGGTCCTCTGAACCGGCCTTGTCGTAATAGGCGATGACGTCCTCGAGTGTCGTGATCGAACCGTCGTGCATGTAGGGTGCAGTGAGTTCGACATTGCGCAGCGTCGGCGTGCGAAACTTGTAGCGGTCCTCGCGATTGTGCGTCACCTCCTCGCGGCCGCGATCTGTAGGTGCTTCCGGGTGCTCGGCTGCGCGGCGCGCTTCGCTCGCAAAACCGATACCGGTGTTGAAGAACGCGTTTGCTGTGAAAAGTACAGGTTCCGCCTGACCGATCGGGTGGCATTCCGAGCAGCCGGCCTTGCCAGCGAATAGCGCGAGGCCGGCTTGGGCCTCGGCCGAAATCAGGTTCGGCAAGGAGTTTGGATCGGGAACACTCTGGGCGCCCTTGGTCCTTGCCAGACGCCATCGGTCGAAAGCGGAATCGTCGGCGATCAGCGAGCGCTCATAGGCCGCGATGGCTTTGCCGATGTTTTCAATCGTGGGCCGCTCGCGAAAGACCTTGTCGAATCCTTCCCGATACTCCGGGATCGCGGCAAGGCGATCCGTCAGGTCATCGAAGGTCGTGTTGGCCATTTCGGCCTTGTTGAAAAGGGGGCTGAGGATTTGCAACTCGAGCGATGGCTCGCGACCGTCGCGGTGCAGAGGCACGAAGAACGTGACATTCAACAGGGACGGCACATCCCGCCGCAGACGCTCGTCGGCGACGCCGGGACGGGCGGGCGGGTGTGCATTGGTGAAGGCCTGTTTGGGATCGTGGCAGGAGGCACACGAGATCGTGCCGTCCTTGGACAAGCGAGCATCGGAAAAAAGTCTCGCCCCGAGTGCTATTCTTTCCAGCCCGAACTCCCCTCCCCTTGACGGGCCTTCGCCGCGCCGAAGCGGCTTCGGCCGCGCAGGCGGGGAGGGTGGCGTCATCGTCACTGCCGGTGGCAGCGAGAGTGCATTGGTCGCGGCGAGAGAGGCGCACGCTGCGAAGGCGAGGAGCGTTAGGAAGAGATACGCCGCGCGAACCCGCATCACGTCACCTCGAGTGTCTTCCCCAGCCGCCCTGCCAGATCCTGAATATACTGCCAGGCGACGCGTCCCGAGCGCGCGCCGCGCGTCGTTGACCATTCGAGCGCGTCGGCCCGCAAGGCCGCATCGTCGATCTTCAAAGCATAGTGCGTCACATAGGCGCGAACCATGGCGAGATAATCATCCTGGCTGGCGTTATGGAAGCCGAGCCACAAGCCGAAGCGATCGGAAAGCGAAACCTTCTCTTCGACCGCTTCCGACGGGTTGATCGCCGTCGAGCGCTCGTTCTCGACCATCTCGCGCGGCATCAGATGACGGCGGTTCGACGTCGCATAGAAAAGGACGTTCTCCGGCCGGCCCTCGATGCCACCCTCGAGCACGGCCTTCAAGGATTTGTAGCTGGTGTCGTCCTTGTCGAAGGAGAGATCGTCACAGAAGACGATGAAGCGGTGGGTGCTGGCTTTGAGATGCGCAAGACACATGGGAAGCGTCGCGATCTCTTCGCGGTGGATCTCTATGAGCTTTGTCGCCGGCGCCTGACCTGCGGGGAGCCGGCCGCCGGCGACGCACACTTCGCCATGGACCGCCTTGACGAGGCTCGACTTGCCCATGCCGCGGGCGCCCCAGAGCAGCGCGTTATTGGCGGGAAGCCCCCGGGCAAAGCGGCGCGTGTTCTCGAGCAAGATCTGGGCGGTGCGATCGATCCCCAGGAGCAGCGACAAGGGCAGGCGCGCGACACGCGTTACGGGTTGAAACCGTCCGCTCCCCTCGCCCGACCACAAGAACGCCTCGGCGGCGGAAAAATCCGGGGTCGGGTCAGCCGCGGGCGCCAGCCGTTCGAGGGCTTCGGCGATGCGGGCGAGCAGGGGGTCGAAGGACGTTTTGTCGATCATGCGGGGTGTTCCAAGGCCTCAGATTCGCTGTTTAATCGGCCCATGCGCGTAAAGCCAACGGGCAATCGGCGCGAACTTGCCCTCTTTGGTTGCAAATGGGGCGATGGTGACTATAGTCGCGCCGAATTTGCACGCCCGAACCTGGAACCTAATATGTTCCGGGACGGCGGCTCCTGTTCGCCATCTCTCAAGTTGACTGACTCAAGGACCACCGACCACATGTTCATCACCCCGGCCTTCGCCCAATCCGCGAGCCCCGCCGCCGACATGAGTTTCCCGCTCATGATGCTCCTTCTGCTCGCCATCTTCTATTTCCTGGTGCTCCGCCCGCAGTCGAAGCGGGCCGACGAGCAGCGCGCCAAGCTCAGCGCCGTGCGCCGCGGCGACACGGTCGTGACCTCTGGCGGCATGGTCGGCAAGGTCACGAAAGTCTCGGATACGACCGACGACATCGAGGTCGAGCTCGCCGACAATCTCAAGGTGCGCGTCGTCAGAAGCACATTGATGGATGTGCGCTCCAAGGGCGAACCGGTGAAAGACGCCGGCTGACGAGCACGCGCATAATCGAGGCACGGCATTTCTGGCCGCGCTCATGACTCGAACTCAAGCTTAGCAAAGCGACGGATATGCTGCATTTCTCCCGCTGGAAGATACTCGCCATCCTGCTCACCTGCTTCGCAGGGGTGTGGACGGCGCTGCCGAATTTCTTTGCCAAGGAAACGGTGCAGGCGTGGCCGTGGCCGATGCCCAAGTCGCAGATCAACCTCGGTCTCGATCTTCGCGGCGGCGCGCATCTGCTGCTCGCCATGGACCCGGAGTCGATCAAGAAGGACTGGTTCAACTCGCTGCGCGAGACCGTTCGCAAGAACCTGCGCGACGAGAAGATCGGCTCCTCCGGCATCGGCGTGCAGAACGGCGCGCTGCAGGTGAAGCTTGCGAAGCCCGAGCAGTTCGATGCTGCGATGAAGACCTTGAAGAAGCTGCCGCAAGCGCTTTCGAACGCCATCCTCGGTTCGGGCGGCTACGATCTCGAAGTGGTCAAGGGCACGGAAGCCGACACCATCCTCATCAAGCCGACGGAACAGGGCATTCGCCAGCGCATCACCGACGCCGCCTCGTCGTCGATCGAGACTATCGACCGCCGCGTCAATGCGCTCGGAACTTCGGAAGCGACCGTTGTCCGCCAGGGCTCCGACCGCATTCTCGTCCAGTATCCCGGACTGAAGGACACAACCGAGCTCAAGGATGCCATCGGCAAAACGGCTAAGCTTTCGTTCCATGCCGTGCACCCGACGACAAGCGCGGCAGATGCCGAACTGACGGGTGTGCCGAAGGACTACAAGGTCTATCCGGGCTCCGGAGAAGAGGGCGGCAAGTACCTGTTGAACGAAAATGCCGTCGTCCAGGGCGATGAACTGTCGGACGCCCAGCCCGGCTTCGACAGTCGCAACGGCCAACCGGTGATCAACTTCCGCTTCAATCAATCCGGCGCCCGCAAGTTCGGAGCCTTCACCAAGGACAACGTCGGCAAGCCGTTTGCGATCGTGCTCGACGACAAAGTGCTCTCCGCACCCGTCATCAACGAACCGATCCTCCAGGGCGCGGGCCAGATCTCCGGGAATTTCAGTGTGCCGGAGACGAATACGCTCTCCGTGCAACTGCGTTCGGGCGCCCTGCCGACAGAACTCAAGATCACGGAGGAACGGACGGTCGGACCGTCGCTCGGCGCCGACTTCGATCGACGCCGGCAAACGTGCCGGCATTATCGGCGGCATCGCGGTGCTCGCCTTGACCGTTCTCGCCTACGGCACCTTTGGCCTCTTTGCCTGCGTCGGTCTCCTCGTCCACCTCGTACTGACGTTGGCGCTGATGACCCTGATCGGTTCGACGCTGACGCTGCCGGGCATCGCCGGTCTGGTGCTTGGCGTCGCCATGGCGGTCGATGCCAACGTGCTCATCTACGAGCGCATCCGCGAAGAACTGCGCACCGGCAAGCCGGCGATCACGGCCATCGATGCCGGGTTCACGCGCGCCTTCGTGACGATCGCCGACAGCCAGCTCACCACGCTCGCCTGCGCGCTGATCATGTTCTGGCTCGGCTCAGGCCCCATTCGAGGCTTTGCCGTCACCCTCACCATCGGCATTCTGACCTCGATCTTTGCCTCCGTCACGGTCGTGCGACTGATCGTTTCGTATTGGATTAAAGCGCAGACCGACGGCCGCAAGAAGATCGACGTTCCGGTTTAACCAGGAGAGCCCCACGTGCTGATGAAACTCATCCCGAACTTCAAGGGCTTCGACCTGTTCCCGCATGATTTGCGCCTGCCGTTCATGCGCTACAAGGACCTCGCCATCGGGCTGTCGATCGCGGCCATGCTGCTCTCGCTGGCGCTCATCGCTACGCGGGGGCTGAACTTCGGCGTCGACTTCAAGGGCGGCGCCATGATCGAACTCGAAGCCAAGTCGGGCCCGCCGAACATTGCAGACTTGCGCAGTAAGCTTCAGGGCATCGTGGTTGGTACGCCGCAGATTCAGGAAATCGAGGATCAGGGCAAGAAGACGGCGTTGATCCGCATCGAGGAACAGCCGGGCGGAGAAACGGCGCAGCAGGATGCGTTGAAGAAGGTCATCGCCGCTGTCGGCGCCGACTATACGCAACGGCGCGTCGAAGTCGTCGGCCCCGCGGTTTCCAAAGAGCTTCGCTGGACCGGCTTTGTCGCCGTCGCCGCCTCGATCCTTGCGATCGTCGCCTACATTTGGTTCCGCTTCGAATGGCAGTTCGCCGTCGGCGCCACGGTCGCCCTTGTGCACGACGTGCTGGTGACGGCCGGTATTTTTTCGCTGTTTCAATTCGAGTTCGATCTTTCGATCGTCGCGGCGCTGCTGACTATTCTCGGCTATTCGGTGAACGATACCGTCGTCGTATCCGACCGCATTCGCGAGAACTTGCGCAAGTTCAAGAAGATGGACTTGAGCGAACTTCTCGATCTGTCGATCAGCGAAACCTTGTCGCGGACATTTATGACCGGCCTCACCGCGACGGTCGCGCTGCTAGCCCTCTACATCTTCGGCGGTTCGGTCATCCGCAACTTCAACCTCGCGATGCTGATCGGCATCGTCGTCGGCACCTACTCCTCGATTTTCATTGCCGCGCCCATCCTCGGTTATCTCGGCGTGAAGCGCGACTGGAGCGGGGCCATCGCCGCCAAGTCCGGCGCTGCCGCGAAAGCCTGATTGCCAGGTCAAGCGACGAGGCTGAACCGTCAAGGCGAGCCGGGGAGATGCCGCGCATGGCAGACGCGCATGATGCTCACTATCCCTACGCCGCCCCCATTACCGCCTACGGGGACGGCGGCTTTCGCTTCGCGGACATGAGCCACAAGGGTTCGATCCTGTGCCTGCCGACAGGCATTTTCGCCTGGTCGCCGGGTGATGCGGAGGCACTCACGGTTGCCGACTTCGCGCGTGTCCTCGCCGATTTGAAGCGGGGGGCCGTGCTATTGCTCGGCACGGGCGCCAGCCAAGTCTTTCCGGATGCTGCCGTGACGCGCGCCTTTGCCGACGCGGGTATCGGTCTCGAGCCGATGTCGACCGGGGCCGCGGCCCGCACCTATAACATTCTCCTGGGCGAGCAGCGCCAGATCGCGGCGGCGCTGATTGCCGTCGCCTGAAAACACGCCGTAATGGAACCCGCCGTGCCCATGACATCCTGCGGTGCGTTGACGTCGGACTTCGAAGTCGTCCGCAGCGCAGCGCGCGAGAACGAGCCCGACCGCTATTATGCCGCCTTGCTCGCCCCTCGCGATGCGCGCGGCGATCTCATCGCGCTGGCAGCGTTCGTCGGCGAGGTCTTTCGCATTGGCCGCATCGTACGCGATCCGCACCTCGCCGAAATCCGGCTGCAATGGTGGCGCGAGGCGCTTGCGGGCGATGAGCGGACCGGAAATCCTGTCGCCGACGTTTTTCGTGAAATGTTTGTTCGCCGCCGCCTCTCTCGCGGCGAAATCGACGACTGGTTCGATGCCGTCGCCGCAGGTTTCAGCGCCGAACCGCCGGTAGACCTCGATCACGTCCGCGCCAACCTGATACCGCTGGAACGCGTGCCATTTGCAATCGCGGCACAAATCTGCGGAGCCGCGACGATCGACCAGAGCGCCTTCGACGATGCGGCACTTGCCTACGGTGCCGCCCGTCTCGGATTGGACTTGCCCTATGTTTTGGCTCGTGGGTGCATGCCGCTCCCTGCCGGTGTCGGCGGCGTAACGAATGAAGGTGTGCCGGATTTTGCGCCAGCCATGAAAAATCTCGCGACGATGTCGCGTGCCGCTCTTGCGCGCCTCAATTCTCGGTTTTCAGGACTTGCCGAGGCCCAAAAGTCGGCTCTTCTGCCTGTTGCCCTTGTGGAGCCCTATTTGCGCGCTTTGGAAAGGCCGGGTCACGATAGCGCGCACGATCTTGCCGACGTGGCGCCGTTCAAGCGGCTATGGTGCCTACTTCGCGCGCGCATGACGAACGGGATTTGAAGTCGTGAGGGATCGAGACACAGGCGTGCTTCTCGAGCGGTTTCGGCGTTGCGCAGCGCTGGCGCTGGCGGTGTCGCTTGTCGCGGCGGCAATCGCTCTCGGTCCTTCGCCGGCTTCAGCCGCCGCAGTGCTCAAATGGCGGGTCGAAAACCCATTCCGGCTGTTCACCGATCCGGTCGACACGGAAGTCCACCGCGCCACCTTTGAAGCGCTGTCGCGCGAAGACCGCATGACCCCCGTTCTTTCTTCCGAACGCGCGCTGCAATCGCGCCACGACGAGGGCTGGGCGGCGAGCATGTTCCGCAAGATCTGCTGGGATGCGGCCAATAACCGTTACGTCTGTCCTGCCTACGACGACTATATGAATCCGAAGAGCCACCGCATCGTCGCGGAAATGTCAGGGATCGACGAGGCGGCGAGCCTGACATGCACGTGGATGACGGCGCCGAAGGGTGGCGGGGAATTGCGCGGCAAGGTCGTCTCGCAGCCCTGCAACGAGCGCTTTCAGCTGATGGTGCCATACCCTGAAGGCGCTACGCTCAAGGTCGAGATCGGCGGTCGCGAGGTTGCCGGCACCGACATCAGAATCAGCGATCTTCTGATCGTGGGCATGGGAGACAGTTTTGCCTCGGGCGAAGGCAACCCGGATGTGCCGGTGCGCTTTTCGCGCGAGCGCAGCGCCGACTACGGCAAATCCGACGGCAATGTCGACCTGACGGGTTATCCGGCGCGCGTCGGCAACTGGCGCCAGATCGGCGACAAGGCGTTCATCGCCGAGAACGCGCGCTGGCAGGACCAGGCTTGCCACCGCTCGCTCTATTCCCACCAGATGCGCGCGGCGCTGCAGCTTGCGATCGAAGACCCGCACCGCGCCGTGACGTTTGTCGGGCTTTCGTGCTCGGGTGCGGAGGTGACGGCCGGACTGTTCCTTCGCTACAAGGGCAACGAGTGGGTGCCAAACCCGCCGATGCTGTCGCAGATTTCGGCTGCAGCCGAGGCCCAATGCGGCAATTCGTCTTCTGCGGCGCTCGATCTGCCGGAAGCCTATCATTTGAACGGTCGCATCCCGGAGCTGAAGGGCGGGCTCGTATTGCGCAAGTGCGCCAAGGATGCCGCGCGCCGCATCGACCTCATCTACATTTCGATCGGCGGTAATGACGTCGGCTTCTCGCGTCTGGTGGCCAATGCCGTGCTCGCGGACCAGTCGTACCTGAAGATGCTCGGCGGCTGGGTCGGCGAAGTGCATGGCCAGACCGAAGCGCAAAGCCAGTTGTCGCGTCTCGACTATCGCTACAAAACGCTGAACCGTGCGCTGCACAACCTGCTCTACATCCCCTGGGACGAGAGCGATCGCATTATTCTCACCGGCTATCCCGGCATGGCCTTGACGGGGGACGGCAGCGAGACCTGCAAGGACGGCCGCGCCGGCCTCGAGGTGGTGCCGGATTTCCGGCTTAGCGAATTGAAGCTGCGCGAAGGCACGTGGATTGCCGATAAGCTGCATCGTTCCATGCGCGAAAGCGCCGAGACCTACGGTTGGTCGTTTGCCGAAACGCACCGGCGAGCCTTCATCGACCGTGGGCTCTGTTCTGGAACCGTGGGCGATGGCTCGTCGATCGCCGAGGAATTGCGGCTGCCGCGCAAGGTCGCTGAGACGTGGTTTCCGTACAATCCCGCAGACTTCCGTGCCTATAGTCCGCGGCGGCGCTGGTTCCGCACGCCGAACGATGCCTTCTTGACCGGCAACTTTCACGTCGCCGCCTCCCTTTTGACCAAGGCACTGAAGCTCGAGACGCTGCAGTGGTTCCAGCTGTTGCTGGCATCGACGTATTCGGGCGCCTTTCATCCGACTGCCGAGGGCCACGCGGCCATTGCCGATGCGGTGGCGGAAAAGTCGCGAACGGTTCTCTCCAAGCACGGGCAGGGCAGCGAGCGCGATCCCGAGTTGGTCGAGCAGGCGCCGCCGCCGCCCTCGGAAGACCCGTGGGTGCCGATGCCGGACCTCGCGGCGACGCCGCCCGGGACCGCGCCGGTTGCGCCCGACGCAGCGCGCGCGGCGACAGAGCCTCCCGGCGGCGACACAAATGCGGGTACATCCTCTCCGGCGCCGATCGCGGCACCATCGGAGGTGGACGTAATGCCGATCGACGAGGCGCCCATGCCGGACGACCTGTTGCCGGACGATCCTGCCGGTCCGGCCGGTGCTACAACTGGCAGCGCGAGCCCCGCGAACCCGTCTCGGGGACCCTCCGTCGGTATGCCGGAGCCTGCGACGACGGCGGGCACGCCGGTTGAGGCCGAGCCCGTGCGGTGACATTCGACCACGACGCTTCCGGCTGCGATCTAGCCGGCGCCATCGACGATGATGAAGTTGGCTGAGGTGGACGCGAGTCTTAGCGGCAAGATCTTCTGGTAGGCGGGAGACTTATACCAGGCTTCGGCCTGCGCCCGCGAAGGGAACGCGATGACCGCAACTCTCGGATAGGGCCATTCGCCTTCGAGGACCGTGAGCGTGCCGCCTCGAACGATAAACTCGCCGCCGAACTCCCGCAATGTTGCCGGCACTTGCCTGCGGTATGTGTCGAACGTCGCCTGGTCATGAACGGTTTCCTCGACGATGACGTAGGCTTTCATATCGTCGCTCCCTCGGTCCTGTGCCTATCGTCGCTACTCCGCGGCGAGAAACTGCGATTTTGCAAGCCAGACTTCGAGATCGGCCAGCGCACGGCGTGACATCGCCTGCTTCTTGGCACGGCCGCGTTCCGGGCCCTTGAACTTCTTGCCGTCGACGTCGTGGGTCGGCGCATTCGGCAAATCGGGCAGCAGACCGTAATTGATGTTCATCGGCTGGAACGAGCGCGGTTGCACGTAGTCCGCGCCTTCCGGCCTCCCCGCGAAGGCGGGGATCGACGCAGGGGAGTCGGAAGGCGCATCCAATCCGGCGCCTTCCGGCCGGCTCCCCTCCGGGGAGTCGGAAGGCGCATCCAAAATGTGCCCGCCGGTGATGTGGTTGAGCAGCGCGCCGAGCGCCGTCGTCTCTGGCGGGGCCGACATCGTATGCCCGAGCACTTCGGCGGCGGCGAAGCGTCCGGCGAGAAGGCCGATGGCGGCGCTTTCGACGTAGCCTTCGCAGCCGGTGATCTGGCCGGCGAAGCGCAAGCGCGGCATGACCTTGAGCCGGAGCGAGCGAATCGAGCAGTTTCGGTGAGTTGAGATAGGTGTTGCGATGCAAGCCGCCGAGCCGGGCGAACTCGGCAGTCTCGAGGCCGGGGATCATGCGGAAGATGCGCACCTGTTCGGCGTGCTTCAGCTTGGTCTGGAAGCCGACCATGTTCCAGAGCGTGCCGAGTGCGTTGTCCTGCCTGAGCTGCACCACGGCATAGGGCCAGCGTCCGGTTCTCGGATCGTCGAGCCCGACCGGTTTCATCGGCCCGTAGCGCAGTGTCTCGCGCCCGCGCTCGGCCATGACCTCGACCGGCAGGCAGCCGTCGAAATACGGCGTCGTGGCTTCCCACTCCTTGAACACGGTCTTGTCGCCGGCAAGGAGTGCATCGATGAAGGCCGCGTACTGCGCCTTGTCCATCGGGCAGTTGAGATAATCGGCGCCGGTGCCCGCGGGACCCGTCTTGCCGTAGCGCGACTGGAACCAGGCAACGGACGTATCGACACTGTCGCGATGGATCACCGGCGCGATGGCATCGAAGAAGGCGAGCGAACCTTCACCTGTCAGTTCGGCAACCGCCCCGCTCAAGGCCGGCGAGGTGAGGGGGCCCGTCGCGACGATGACACTGCTCCAGGCCTCGGGCGGCAAGCCGGCGACTTCACTGCGATCGATCGTGATCAGCGGGTTCGCCTCGAGGCGCGCCGTGACGTCTTGCGAAAAGCCGTCGCGATCGACGGCAAGTGCGCCGCCTGCCGGAAGCTTGTGCTTGTCGCCGGCACTCATGATGAGGGACGAGGCGCGCCGCATCTCCTCGTGCAGCAGTCCGACGGCGTTGTTCTCCCAATCATCGGAACGGAATGAGTTCGAGCACACGAGCTCGGCGCAGTTCGGCGTCTTGTGGGCGTCCGTCATGCGCTCGGGGCGCATTTCATGCAGCACCACGGGAACGCCGGCGCGCGCGATCTGGTGCGCGGCTTCCGAGCCCGCTAGGCCTGCGCCGATGACGTGGATGGGGGAGAACGTGGTCATGAATTCCTATAAACAAAAAAGCGTCGCGTTTCACCTCCCCCTTGAGGGCAGGGCTATCGCATATGGCGCCGCTCGCGTCCCCTCTCCCCGTCGCCCTCGATAGGGCGAACGGGGAGAGGGCCAGGGTGAGGGGCGGCAACGCGTTCTGAACAAGCGGCTGCCCCTCACCCCAACCCTCTCCCCATTGCGTGCAGGAATGGGGAGAGGGGGACGAACGCCAATATGCGATAGCCCTGCCCCTTGAGGGGGGAGGGAAACATTGTCGTGCTGAATTGTGGTGCTTATGATCCGCCGCCGGTCAGGTTGCCGCTCAGGAAATCGAAGATGAGCTTCATGTTGAGGGCGATGATGACCACGGCGACGAGTGCCGCGAGCGCCGTCAGCCAGCGTGGCGCAACAAGCGCCCCGAGTTTCGAGCGCTGACTGGTGAAATAAACGAGCGGCACGACGGCAAACGGCAGCTGCAGCGACAGCACGACTTGGCTGAAGACCAGGAGCTTGCCGGTCGCGGCTTCGCCGGCAAAAATGGTGACGGCGGACGCCGGAACGATCGCGATGAGGCGCGTCGTGAGGCGGCGAAGCCAGGGCGGGAGCTTGATGTCGATGAAGCCTTCCATTACGGCCTGCCCGGCGAGCGTCGCCGTCACGGTCGAGTTCAAACCGCAAGCGAGAAGCGCGACGGCAAAGAGCGTCGGCGCCAGAGCGCTGCCAAGAAGGGGTGCCAGGAGATCGAAGGCGCGGGAGAGATCGGCGACGTCGGAGAGCCCAGCCTTGTTAAAAGTCGCGGCGGCGAGGATCAGGATCGAGGCGTTGATGGTGAGCGCCAGCATGAGTGCAACGGTGGAATCGATCGTGGCGAATTTCAAGGCTTCGCGCCGATCAGGCACCGATCGACCGAAATCGCGCGTGCCGACAATGGCCGAATGTAGGTAGAGATTGTGCGGCATGACGGTGGCGCCGATGATGCCGAGCGCCAGATAGAGCATTTGCGGATTTGTGACGATTTCGGTGCGCGGGATGAAGCCGGCGAACACGGCGCTCCAGGCGGGATCGGCAAGCGCCAGCTGGATGCCGAAGCAGAGCGCGATGACCGCGAGGCCGGCAACGATGAAACTTTCGAGATAGCGGAACCCCAAGCGCTGAAGCAGCAGCACGATGAACACGTCCAGCGCCGTGATGGCGACGCCGAGCGCCAGGGGAATGCCGAAGAGCAGCTTCAGGCCGATTGCCGTGCCGATCACCTCGGCGACGTCGGTCGCGATGATGGCGAGTTCCGCGAGCGCCCATAGCGGCAATGCCGCCCATTGCGGGAAACCGTCGCGGCAGGCTTGCGCAAGGTCGCGGCCCGAGCCGATGGCGAGGCGAGCCGCCAGTGACTGCAGCAGGATCGCCATGATGTTGGAGAGCAGTGCGATCGAGAGCAGTGTGTAGCCGAACTCGGCGCCGCCGGCGATCGAGGTCGCCCAGTTGCCGGGGTCCATGTAGCCGACGGCGACCATGTAGCCGGGGCCGATGTAGGCGAGGAGCCGCCGCCAGGAGGGCCCAGTGCGGGCGACAGGAATGGTACGGTGGACGTCGTTGAGGGCGGCTTCTCCCCGCGCGCGCCGCCAGCCGGTGGGTGCCGGCATGTCGGGGGCTTGGACGGCGACAGACTGATCCATAAGGGACGGTAACCCCGGGTTTGGCGGCGCGATTTTGCAAATGACAATTATTTGCAACAGAGATCATGATAGACGACCGAAGGGGCTGGCGCCAGGGGGTAACTTCGTGACGGCCGATCCTGCCGCCGACGGCGCGTGCATGCCGTAGGCGACGTCCTTGACGCCAATGCGATTTCCTCCTTTCCGGCTCGGCAGTCGTTTTGCTAAGAGTGCCGCAACGCAGGATCATGGAGTTTCATTTCATGCCGATCACACGTCACGAATTCCACCCCCGTCTACTCGAAAGTCACCGAAGCCAACGGCCTCGTCTTCACAGCCGGCGTCATCCCGGCCGACTTGAGCCGCGACTGCGAGGGGCAGACAGCCGAAGTGCTCGCCGAGATCGACCGGTTGTTGAAGCTGTGCGGCACGGACAAGTCGAAGGTCGTGCAGGCGACGGTGTGGCTGAACGATATCCGCCACCGCGACGCCATGAACAAATCCTGGTCCGCCTGGCTCGGCGGCAAGGATGCACCGGCACGCGCCTGCGTCGAAGCCAAGCTCATCGATCCCCGGATGCTGGTCGAGATCTCGGTCGTGGCGGCGAAGTAACGCGCGGGCCGGTTGGCGCGTGTGACACTGCAGGGAACGTTGCAAGACAAAGTCGAACGTCGTTGCTGACGACTACGAGCGGCAGCAACTCCTGGCTCGAATAAATCACTGCGACACACTTGCAATTGGCATCAGAAGTATCGCAATTCGATTATTCTCAGCAAATGCGTAGCCCGGAAAGACGCTTTATTTGTAGGGCGGAATAGCGACGTACTTCACTCGTCGCGTATTCCGCCGGATGCGCGAAGAACTATTTCCGCATCCCGCACCCGGCGCGGCGGAATACGCGGTCTTGGCTCAGCTGCGCTTCGCTTCGCCCGCTTTTCTGCCCTACGGGTCTTCGCCTGCCGGTTCTCCGTTGCCTTCTGCTTGTCGGGCTTCGCCATCTCGCTTGTGCGCCTTCGGCGCGAGAGAGGGCTCAGCGCCATGATGAAGTCTCGCAAATCCTGGAAGCAATCTTAAACGCCAAGACGGTTGCTGCTTGTCGGGCTTCGCAAGTAAGGGCTCAGCGCCGACCGACACTTCGATTGGCCCCCGCGAAGGTGGGGATTGCCGGTTGCCCGCGTCGCGGAAAGCGACGATGCGCGCTGCGCATCGCGGGCGGCGCCTTCGCCGCACCGCTCTCTCAGCTTCGTCATTCCCGCGCCGGAATCGCGCGTGCGCGATTTCGGGACCAGGCGGGAACCCAAGCAAGCATCCTCGCGAAGACTGGCGCGAATACACGCGCGTGTTCCAACGGGCCGGCATTCGTTCCAGCATCAGATGCAGCGGCGCGTGCGGGGATGCGACGCCGGTCGTGTGCGGAAACTTGCGTGGATCCCGCCTGCGCGGCCGAAGCCGCTTCGGCGCGGCGAAGGCCCGGAACGAGAGTCGCAAGCGACAAGCAAAGAGTCGGTTGGCGCGTGGGCATTCCATCGTTTGTCATCCCGGCCGGAGAAATTGCGCGTGCGCAATTTTGGAGAGCGGGGACCCAGTACACTTCCTTCGCCTGCGTTCCTGGGTCCCGGGTCTCGCAAGTGGGCTCGCCCGGGATGACAATCCTCCGGTCGCGCTGCATCTTCCGCGCGTTCCAGCCGGCTCCGCGCTTGGCGGCCGGCGCGTGGGACGCGTGTCGCCAAGCGCCAAGCAAAGAGTTGGTTGGCGCGTGGGCATTCCATCGTTTGTCATCCCGGCCGAAGAAATTGCGCGTGCGCAATTTTGGAGAGCCGGGACCCAGTACACTTCCTTCGCCTGCGTTCCTGGGTCCCGGGTCTCGCAAGTGGGCTCGCCCGGGATGACAATCCTCCGGTGGCGATGCATCACCCGCGCGTTCCGGCCGGCTCCGCGAAGCAAACGCGCGTGGGGTTGGTGGGGCGGCCACGCGCAAGAAAGAGAGTGTCGGAACGCGCAAGCAAAGAGCACCGGTGGCGCTGCATCACCCGCGCGTTCCGGCCGGCTCCGCGAAGTCGGAGTCGGAACGCGCCAACAAAGGAGACTGTGACCGCTTTGCCGCGCCGGAAAAAGTTTTCAAGGCACTTGCGCGAAGGAGTCGTGACGGAGGCTTGAATCAGCCAAGTGTCGTCATGACAATACCTTCATCCCGGTGGGCCCCGATGGGGTTCGTACATTTCGGGGAAATCTGACTTTTCGGGGAAACAGATCATGCGATATTCAACTGTGCTGTTTGTCGGGCTGGCGGCCTTCGCCTCCTTGACCTGGGCCTATGATGCTGACGCCGCGAAGCGGCGGGTGGTGCGGCGCGCGGCCGGCGGTTCCGCCATTTCGGCAGCCATTGCCAATGCCCTGCATTCCGCCCGCTACGAACGTGGCTTCGTTTGCTACAGCGACCATTTTCATTACGGCTCGTCGGGCTTCCAGTCCACGCGCGCCAAGGCGGAGGGCGCGGCGATCGGCTCCTGGTCGTCGTTCGTCGACTTCGAATATGGACCGGCCTGGGCCAACTACGGCCGCGCCGGCAGCAAGAAAATGACCTGCTCGCAGGGCGGCAGCGGCTGGGACTGCTCGGTCGAGGCGCGGCCTTGCAAGGGCGTCTGAGCGTCGGCGCAGCAGAGGGTTCGGAAACGAAGAGGGCCGGTGCGAGATAGCCGGCCCTTTTTTTGCATTCTGGCGCTGTCGCAATTGGCCCCTTTCAGCGGCCGCGGATCATGCGCGACAGGATGCGTCCGATAAAGCCCAAGAACCAGCGCGAAACCAACAGCTTCATGATCCAGCTCAGAATGCCGCCGTTCTTGAAGCCGAGAACGCTGGCAAGGATGGAGCGGATGATGTCGTCGAGGGAGCCGCCGCCGGGGCCGGGAACCTGCGGGCCGCCCTTGCGCACGATGTCGGGGAGCTGAGGAAAGCGGCTCGGCTCGTCGATGCCCGGGATATTGTCGCCAGGAATTGGCAGAGGGCTCCTTCCCACAGTGCCACCCATGCCGCCGCCCGAACTGCCGGCCGCACTCGGCAGATCCGCGTCCCAGCCGCCGCCTCGTCCGCTTCGACCGCTCCGGGTTCCCCTATCCTCTTCAGGCGGCAGTGTCTCGCCCGGAAGCGGCAATGGACTGCGTCCGCGCAATTCTCCGAGGTTGAACGCCGGGACTTTGGCGACCGCCGCCTCGATTCGTCCGAATGGCTTTGTGCTGCAATGCGCCGACGAGCAGGCTGGCGACCGCGGGAAGCATCCGCTTCAAGGCCTCTTCGTCGAGGCCGGAAGCGCGCGCGGCCTTTACGGCAATGCCGCGGCTCGTGTGCTTGTCGCCGACGATGACGCCGAGAACACCGTTGCCGGCAGCAGCGATCGTCGGCGCGGCGAGGCGACCGGGATCCGAAAGAGCGCGACCGGCGCTGGGTCTGCCGAGCAGATCGACGAAATCGGCAAGACCACCGCGCGACAGCGTATTGCGCTCGATTTTGTCGATCAGCTCCTGACCCATGACGTCGATGGCGATTTCCGCTTTGGCGGGATCGAGACCGAAGGCGGCCGCAACGTTTCGGACGGAGGCGCCGCCGGGCGCGTGGTCGAGAAGGTCCCTGATATGCACGTTCGGGTCTCCAGAGCCGTTCAGTGATTTGCGGCAGGGTTATAGGGGGACTTGGCCCGGCATACCAGTTCGGCCGTGCCGGGCGGCATGGTCCGATGGCGGAGGAGGCGCCGGCCGGAGGGCCGGTCCGCCGAAGGGGGGAGAAAGGGCGGAATTTGTGTGCTTTCAGGGTCGCCGAGGGCCTCTTCTCAACCAAAAGACGACTGTGCGCGTGTTGCAACGCAGGGGCAGTTTTGGCATGGTCCGCCGCGACTCTCGCCCGCATGAACATTGGGGGGCGGGGCCGGGCGTCCGGGGAAGACACGCCGCCCGTAAACCAAAATCAGTACCAAAAATCAGCCAGATCTGGGCCAAAAAGGACCTCCAATGAGCAACATACTCTTGGGGATCATCGCCTGTGGCGCGCTCTCCATTGTCTATGCGTTCCTCACCTCGAATGCGGTGATGAGCGCGGACGCGGGCAACGCACGCATGCAGGAAATCGCCGGCGCCATCCGTGAAGGCGCGCAGGCCTATCTCAACCGGCAATACCGCACGATCGCCATCGTCGGCGCGGTCATCTTCGTTCTCGCCTGGCTTCTGCTCGGGCCGCTGCAGGCCGTCGGCTTCGCCATCGGCGCGGTCCTCTCAGGGCTTGCCGGCTACATCGGCATGAACGTGTCGGTGCGCGCCAACGTGCGAACGGCGCAGGCCGCAACCGCGTCGCTCGGCAAGGGTCTCGACATCGCCTTCAAGGCGGGCGCGATCACCGGCATGCTGGTTGCGGGTCTCGCGCTGCTCGGCGTCGCGGTCTACTACTACTTCCTGACGGAAATCCTCGGCAAGGCGCCGGCAGCCGCGAAGTCGTCGACGCGCTCGTCTCGCTCGGCTTCGGCGCCTCGCTGATCTCGATCTTCGCCCGTCTCGGCGGCGGCATCTTCACCAAGGGTGCGGACGTCGGCGGCGATCTCGTCGGCAAGGTTGAAGCCGGCATCCCGGAAGACGATCCCCGCAACCCGGCGACGATCGCCGACAACGTCGGTGACAACGTCGGCGACTGCGCCGGCATGGCCGCCGACCTGTTCGAAACCTACGCCGTGACGGTCGTTGCGACCATGGTTCTCGCCGCGATCTTCTTCGCCGGCCAGCCGAACCTCGCCAACCTGATGGTCTATCCGCTGGCGATCTGCGCGGCGTGCATCGTCACCTCGATCATCGGCACCTTCTTCGTCAAGCTCGGCGCCAACGGTTCGATCATGGGCGCGCTGTATAAGGGCGTTATCGCCTCGGCGGCTCTTTCGGCCATCGGCCTGTGGGCGGCGACGCAGTACGTGCTCGGCGGCTACGGCGTCGTCGGCACGGCCAACGGCGTCGACGTCACCGGCGGCAACCTGCTCTGGTGCGGTATCGTCGGTCTCGCCTTGACCGGGGCGATCGTCTGGATCACCGAGTACTACACCGGCATCGGCTATCGCCCGGTGCGCTCGATCAGCCAGGCGTCGGTCACGGGCCACGGCACGAACGTCATTCAGGGCCTCGCGGTCTCGCTCGAAGCCTGCGCGCTGCCGACTCTGGCCATCGTTGCCAGCATCCTCTTGACCTACAAGCTCGGCGGCCTGTTCGGCACCGCGATCGCCACGACCACCATGCTCGGCCTCGCCGGCATGATCGTCGCGCTCGATGCCTTCGGTCCAGTGACCGACAACGCCGGCGGCATCGCCGAAATGGCCGGCCTGCCGAAGGAAGTGCGCCGTTCGACCGACGCGCTCGACGCGGTCGGCAACACGACGAAGGCGGTGACGAAGGGCTATGCGATCGGTTCGGCCGGTCTCGGCGCGCTCGTGCTGTTTGCGGCTTACAATTACGACCTGCAGCACTTCATCAGCGAAGCCAACAAGCCGGGCGCAACCGAGTTCCAGTTCTTCAAGGATGTGAAGATCAACTTCGGCCTCGACAACCCGTACGTCGTCGCCGGCCTGCTCTTCGGCGGTCTTATTCCCTACCTGTTCGGTGGAATGGCCATGACGGCGGTGGGCCGTGCAGCCGGCTCAATCGTCGAAGAAGTACGCCGGCAATTTAAGGCCGATCCGGGCATCATGAAGGGCACGTCCAAGCCCGACTACGCCCGCGCGGTCGATCTTCTGACGCTTGCGGCGATCAAGGAAATGGTGATCCCGTCGCTGCTGCCGGTGCTCTCACCGATCCTGCTGTTCGTCGTCATCAATCAGATCGCGGGCAAGGGCGAAGCCTTCTCCGCGGTCGGCGCCATGCTGCTCGGTGTCATCGTCACCGGCATCTTCGTCGCCATCTCGATGACGTCCGGCGGCGGCGCCTGGGACAACGCCAAGAAGAGCTTCGAAGACGGCTTCGTCGACAAGGACGGCGCAAAGCACGTCAAGGGCTCGGAAGCGCACAAGGCGTCCGTGACGGGCGATACGGTCGGCGATCCCTACAAGGACACCGCCGGCCCCGCTGTGAACCCGGCGATCAAGATCACCAACATCGTGGCGCTCTTGCTGCTTGCGGTGCTCGCGCACCACTAAGCGAAGCGGCTGACGCTTAACCAACCGAAGGCCCCGGAGGAAACTCCGGGGCCTTTTTGTTTTTAATATGGGCAGAGCAAGGAAAGGGACCACAGCGGCCTAATCGGCGCCGGGCTTATTCGCCGATGCACTCGTTGTAGCGGTGCCACCAGTAAGGACGGCCGGTGAAGACGGCGCGCCGCTTCAGCCAATAACAGCCATCGCCACCGCCATAGCCGCGCACGACCACCAAGCGATTTCCGTAGAAGTGCCGATGATGAAGACGGTGCATCAAGTGGTGCATGCGATGGTGCGCGCGAGGATGTTTCACGCCGGCTTCGGCAGGTGCCACAGCACCCGGAATTGCGGCATTCGCGAGCATTGTGACTGCAAACGCGGCGGAGGTGAGCGAGATTGATTTCGAGATTGAACGCGTCATGATCAGTTCTCCATCTGGTTGACTGGCTCGTCTGAGCCCAACTGCGTCAGTAAGTGACGGCTGCTCCTCATCACCCTCACATCAGGTCTGTCGCGCGGTCGAGCCAGAAGGTTCAAAGCTGGCGCAGGCGGCCGACGCGGCGAACCGTGGGAGCCGGCCGGCGTCGTGTGTCGAGCGAACGATAGACAGGTTCTGGTTCTTCGGCGATCCGGCCCAGCACGTCGGCGATGGCGAAACCGGCTGGCACGAAATCATGAAGTGGCCGAGCTTCGTGCATCGCGGCACCGTCACCGAAGGGCTACGCGATCGGTTCGGCCGGTCTCGGCGCGCTCGTGCTGTTTGCGGCTTACAATTACGACCTGCAGCACTTCATCAGCGAAGCCAACAAGCCCGGCGCGACCGCGTTCCAGTTCTTCAAGGATGTGAAGATCAACTTCGGCCTCGACAATCCTTACGTGGTCGTCGGCCTGCTCTTGGGAGGTCTCATTCCCTACCTCTTCGGCGGCATGGGCATGACGGCGGTCGGACGTGCTGCCGGCTCCATCGTCGAGGAAGTGCGCCGTCAGTTCAAGGCCGACCCTGGCATCATGAAGGGCACGTCCAAGCCCGACTACGCCCGCGCGGTTGACCTTCTGACCGTGGCTGCGATCAAGGAAATGGTGATCCCGTCGCTGTTGCCGGTGCTCTCGCCAATTCTTCTATTCGTCGTCATCAACCAGATCGCAGGCAAGG
Organism: uncultured Alphaproteobacteria bacterium; assembly: GCA_963732525.1. Lineage (GTDB taxonomy): Bacteria > Pseudomonadota > Alphaproteobacteria > Rhizobiales > Hyphomicrobiaceae > Hyphomicrobium_B. The sequence goes on along the minus strand of CAVSZX010000032.1, from coordinate 137,572 downwards.
GTGAAGCCTTCTCCGCGGTCGGCGCCATGTTGCTCGGTGTCATCGTCACCGGCATCTTCGTCGCCATCTCGATGACGTCCGGCGGCGGCGCCTGGGACAACGCCAAGAAGAGCTTCGAGGATGGTTTCGTCGATAAGGACGGCGTCAAGCACGTCAAAGGCTCGGAAGCACACAAGGCTTCCGTCACCGGCGACACGGTCGGCGATCCCTACAAGGACACGGCCGGTCCCGCGGTAAACCCGGCGATCAAGATCACCAACATCGTGGCGCTTCTGCTGCTCGCGGTGCTGGCGCACCACTGAATCGCACACACGACGCGCGGTTAATCAACGAAGGCCCCGGAGGAAACTCCGGGGCCTTTGATTTTGCGTCCATATCTCAAGCGCAAAAAGTTATCCCCGCCCCTTGGCGCGCCCGCATACTCGTGACGCGAGCAATGAAAAGGGCCTGGAGCGCTGCAAATGTCTCTAAACACGAACCACGATGGGGAACAGGAAGCGGACGGAGAAGGCGGCGGCAGCGAACGGGCGCTGCTGCTGAAAATTCGGCATGGCCTCTGGCCGGTGGATAGCCGCCGGGCAATCAACGCCAAGCGCGCCGCATACAACCGATTTTCGCCGCATTCTGTCACTAGATCAATGGCATGCCAGCGGGGCGGTGCGAAGACGGATTTGGGCGTTTGGCCCATCTTCGCACCACAGGGATTGCTGTTTCAAATCCGCCCGAGGTGCATGCGTAACATCCTTGAAAATCTACTGGTTCCGTAAGCGCGCCCTTCGATCGGCGTTGAGCCTAACGCTTGCCTGGCTCGTCTTTGCATGGGCGATGGCGGCTTTCGCCGGCGCCGCTGGTAACCGAGATACGATCAGCGAAATCAGGGTGGAAGGCGCCACACGAATTTCCAGGGAGACAATCCTGGAGCAAATCCAATTCAAGACCGGCGACAGGTATGACGCGGCAAAGTCCGAGAAAGCCCTGCACGCGCTTTACGCCAGCGGGCTCTACAAGGACGTGCGCATCGACCGCAAAGGGACTGTAGTCGTCATCGCGGTGGTCGAGAACCCGATTGTCGCGGCCGTAGCCTTTTCGGGCAACAAGGACGTAAAGAGCGAAGTCCTGACGCCGCTCGTGAAGCTCAAGGCCGGAACGCCCTACACCGACGCCAGGGCCCACACCGATGCTCTGTCGTTGCGCGCTCATTACCGCCGTGAAGGTCGCATGTCGACCGAGGTCACGCCCGAGGCGACGCCGAAGCCGGATGGCAAAGTCGATGTCACGTTCGAGATCGGCGAAGGCAAGGTCAATCGTGTCTCGAGCATAGACTTTGAAGGCAATAGCGCATTCAAATCCGCGGAACTCGAAGCCGTGATCAGGACAGCGCGATCGAGCTGGCTCGACATCATCAAATCGGATTCCGTCTACGCCGCCGACCGGCTGGAACTCGATTCCGAACTCCTGCGTCGCCACTACATGATGCACGGATATCCGGAGGTGAAAATCACCAAGGCCGAGGGAGCGCTCGATGCGGCCGGCAGCGGTTATGCCGTGAAATTCGCGATCGACGAGGGCGATCGCTTCGATTTCGGCGCCGTGACGCTCGACAGCGCAATTGTTGGCGTCGATGTCGCCGCGTTGAAGGCCCTGATCGGAGCACGGGAAGGCGAACCCTACAACGCTGAGGCCATCGATAAATCGACGGAGGCGATATCTCTGGCGCTTTGGGAGGCTGGTCGGCAATTCGCCAGGGCCGTGCCGAAGTTTGCACCGGACCGGAAACGGCATCTTTGGCCCGTCGCCTACCGCGTCGAGGACGGTCCTCACATCATCATCGAGCGGCTGGAAATCACCGGCAATACCCGGACGAACGACGAGGTGATCCGCCGCGAATTGCATCTCAAGGAAGGCGGAGCCTTCAATCCGCTGATGCTCGCCCACGACCGGGCGCGGGTCAAAGGCCTCGGGTTCTTCAAGAGCGTCGCGATGGAGACAAAGCCCGGCTCGGCGAAAGACAAGGTGGTCGTCTCGATCGCCGTCGAAGAAGACAACACGCAGGAACTCTCCTTCGGTGCCGGATATTCATCCGCACAGGGCATTATCGGCGACATTGCACTCGAGGACAAAAACCTGTTCGGCACGGGGCGCTCGGCGAAAATAAAGATCGCGGGCAGCATGGTGAAACTGCAGGCCGAGATCGGCTTTACCGATCCGCATCTCCTTGGCAGTAACGTCGTCGGCGGCTTCGACATATTTTACCGCGACTACGATGTGACGGAGCAGTCGTCCTACAAGAGCCAGAAGATCGGCGGCGACTTGAGGGCCGCCTATGCCTTGAGCGACACAGTCACCGGCTCGCTCAACTACACCTTCTCGCAAAATAAGATCTTCGACGTCGGCGCCAACGCCTCGGCCGCGATCAAGGAGGCGGTGCCGGGCTTTCCAGCCGCGACGTCCAACACCTACTACACGTCCTCAATCGGTTACGCGCTTGCCTACGACACGCGCAACGCCAGGAAGCTGCCGACTTCAGGAAGCTATTTCCAGCTGGCCCAGGATTTTGCCGGCGTCGGAGGCGACGTCAGGTACGTCAAATCCACGCTTGATGCCCGGCAGTATTACACCGTTGCCGACAACGTCACGTTCGTCGCCCGCGCGGCGGCAGGCAACATCAGCGGCTGGGGCGGGCAGGACGTCCGCTTGCTCGATATGTTCAACATGGGCGGCGAAACGGTGCGCGGGTTCGCGCCCGCCGGCATAGGACCACGCGATACGCTGAGCACCAATCGCGATGCGCTCGGCGGCACCAACTATTTTTCGACCACCGCGGAAATGCGCTTCGGCTTGCCGCTGGTGCCCGACGGCATCGGACTGCGCGGAGCTATCTTTGCCGATGCGGGGTCGCTGTTTGGAACCTCCGCCAATGTATCGAGGTTGCCGGGCATCGCCGGAACGGCGTCGAGCTTGCGCGCGTCCGTCGGCGCCGGCCTCATCTGGGATTCGCCAGTCGGGCCACTGAGGGCCGACTATGCTTTCCCCCTCGCCAAGCAGGCATTCGACAAGACGCGGTCTTGGGGATTCGGAATTGCGACGTACTGATCAGTCGGATCGTGCGGGCAAAAAGCGGCGGTCGGCGCAAATAGGCCGTCAGCCATCGCCGAATATGTTGGTCTTCTTGCCAAGGTTGCGGAACATCGACTTCAGGATGCCCTCGTCCTTGGCGCCGGGCGCCGCGGTCTTGCGCGAGATGAAGTCGAAGACCTTGCCGTCCTTCAAGCCGTAGTTGGCGACCTGGTCGACAGAGCCGCCTTCGTTGAAGTAGACGGCGACGACCTGACGGTCCTTCTCGTCCGGCAGCATGAATGAGGTCTGCGACATGGTGGACGAGATATAGTAGAAGGCGTTGCCGCCGCCGACGATCGCGGTGGTGGCTGGCGAGCCGAGCGTGGTGCGCACCTGCTCCTCGCTCATGCCGGGCTGGATCGACTGCAGGTCGGTCTCGCGGAACTGATGGCCATGCTTGATGATCTGTTCGCCGCAGGCCGAAAGCGTGACGAGCAACGCGGCCGAAAGCGACGCGAGCGCCACACGGCGAACGCCAAGCATGCGGCTTTGGCGCGCGGTTCGGTTGCTCAAAAAAGAATCAAGTCGTTTCATGGCTGTTTGCCGAATAGACTGAAGTCGGTGGTGATGCAACGCCAAGGGCCCCTTTCCCGGTCCGGTGATCCCCAGACATTATGACCATAGGTTATGATAAGTGACGATCGACGCGTAGTCGTTCGCGCGCGCGGAAGGACTAGTCAAACAATGCTCGAATGGCTGAAAGCCCGCACCCGCATACGACGTAAAGCAGGGGAGCTTTATGGCGTGGTCGTGGCCGCGGCCAGAACGCCCGAATATTATTCGGTTTTCCGTGTCCCAGATACACCGGAAGGTCGGTTCGAGATGGTGGCTTTAATGCTCTTCCTGGTGCTGGAGCGGGTCCGGCGTGCCCCGGGCGAGAGCGAGATCTTGGTCCAAGGGACAATCGAGGCCTTTGTCACCGACATGGACGACTGCCTGCGCGAAATGGGGGTTGGCGATCTGACCGTGCCGAAGAAGGTGAGGCGCGCGGCGGCGGCTTTTTACGAGCGCGCGGGTGCTTATCGGGCGGCAATGGCATCCGGCCGGGACGCGGACCTTGCGGCCGCCCTTGAAGGCTTCGTATGGTCCAGTGGTGGCGACGGCAACAGTCTGCGGCTCGCTGGACGTGTCGGAGACCTGTGCCGGCGCCTTGCATCCATCGGCGATGATGCCATCCTGGATAGGAACGGTGTCGCTGCACTGGCCGCGGCCCTCGTGGCAATGTCCGAGGCCCCGACTCAAAGCGATCGCTCGTGAGAACGCAACACTGGTAAGTACGGAATATTGGCATATGGGAAAATCATCGATTTCAGAGCCGTTGACGGACGCTGAAGAACAACGGCTGGCGGCAGCCAAAAATCCGAAGGTGGCAAACCCGCTTGCGGTGTGGAGCCACGAGACGACCGACATTCCGGCGGGTGGACTTCATCGCGAGCGAGCTGCGAGCGAGGCGGAGCGCGCGGATATCGCCAAGGCACTCGGCCTCGTGTCCCTCGATCGTCTTGCTGCGACCTATGACATCCGGTCCATTACCGGCGGCGGCTGGCGGCTCCAAGGCCGGATCGATGCGAACGTGGTGCAGTCCTGCGTCGTGACGCTGGAGCCGATCGCCGGAACCGTTGGCGAATCCTTCAACGTCGAATTCTGGCGCGCGGATGAAACGGGACCGGGCGGCGATGACCAGAGTGTTCTGCACGGCCCGGATGTGGAACCGCTCCATGGCGATACGATCGTCGCGGGGCGTATCGTTTTCGAGACGCTCTCGGGCGCGATCGATCCCTATCCCCGCAAGGACGGTGCGACCTTCGACTGGAACGACAAGGCCGCCGAGGATAATGCGAAAACAAGCCCATTCTCGGTTCTCTCAAGGCTAAAGGACAAGAGCTAGAATCAAATCTGCGGCACGGGTGCACGGCCAGTGGATTTGGGTTGTCTCGCACCGCAAAACGGATATGGTCCACCCGTTTTCAAAGGGGTGCGCGGCGAACCTTTTACGACAAGGTTTCGAGACCGGTGCATCGGCAGGACCAAAGAACAAAAGGGCAGGCGCGGCCATGGCGAGCCCCAAGACGATCGCGCTCGATGCGATGGGAGGCGACCACGGGCCGGAGGTCGTGATCCCCGGCGCCGCGCTGTCGCTCGAGCGGCATCCGGCCTTGAGCTTCATATTTTTCGGCGACGAGGCGAAGATCAAGGCTGCATTGGCGCCGCACGCAGCGCTGCGCGGCAAGTCCCGCGTCGTCCATTCCGCTCACGTCATCTCCATGAACGAGAAGCCGAGCCAGGCCTTGCGGCGCGGCAAGGGCTCGAGCATGTGGCTGACGCTGGAAGCGGTAAAGTCGGGCGAGGCGCATGCGGCTGTTTCGGCCGGCAACACGGGCGCGCTGATGGCCATGGCCAAGGTGATCCTGCGGCCGATCGCCGGCATCGAGCGTCCAGCGCTGGCCGCACTGTGGCCGACGGTTTCGGCAGAATGCATCGTGCTCGACGTCGGGGCCAACATCGGTGCGACGGCACGCAAGCTTTCCGAGTTCGCGCTCATGGGCGCCGCGATGGCGCGGGCGATTTTCCACATCGAGAAGCCGACGGTCGGACTGCTCAATGTCGGGGTCGAGGACATCAAGGGCGTCGAGGAGGCGCGCGAAGCCCACGCCTGGCTCAAGAATTCATCCGACCTGCCGTTCGAGTACAAGGGCTTCGTCGAGGGCGATCAGATTGGGCACGGCGCCGCCGACGTCATCGTCGTCGAGGGCTTTGCCGGCAACATCGCCTTGAAGACGGCGGAAGGAACGGCGCGCCAGATCGGCGTTTATCTCAAGGGCGCGATGTCGAGTTCTATTCTCACCAAACTCGGCGCCCTACTGGCGCAGGGAGGATTTCGCGTCCTCAAATCGAAAATGGATCCGCGCCGCTTGAACGGCGGCACGTTTCTGGGTCTGAAAGGTATCGCGGTGAAGAGCCACGGCGGTACCGACGCCTTTGGCTTCGCGAGTGCCGTCGATCTTGCGTACGAAATGGCCGATTCCGGTCTGATCGCGCGGTTGACGGCGGACCTCGACGGCTTCCACCACAAATTCGAGGCGGCAGGAATGGCCGCCGGGGCCGAAGCGGTCGCCGCCCGGGCCGTGGGTTGAAATAGAGACGAGAGAGGTAGAGCGTGGCAGTCATTCGATCGGTCATTCGCAGCGTTGGCGCCCATTTGCCGAAGCGCGTGGTGAGCAACGACGAGTTGGCGAAAATCGTCGATACGTCGGACGAGTGGATCCGCGAGCGCTCGGGTATCCGCCAGCGCTACATCGCCGACGACAAGGAATTCACCTCCGACCTCGGCGCCGCGGCGGCCAAGAAAGCGCTGGTGCGCGCCGGCATTGACCCCGTCGACATCGACCTCGTCATCTGCGCGACGGCAACGCCGGACCGCACGTTTCCCGCAACCGCGGTGCGCATCCAGCAGATGCTCGGCGTGACCAAGGGCGCTGCATTCGACATCCAGGCGGTATGCTCGGGCTTCGTCTACGCCATGACGATCGCCGACAACTTCCTCAAGACCGGGCAATTCAAGCGGGCCGTCGTCATTGGGGCAGAAACCTTCTCGCGTATTCTCGACTGGCAGGATCGCTCGACCTGCGTGCTGTTCGGAGACGGCGCCGGAGCGGTCGTTCTCGAGGCACAGCCACAAACCGGCGGGCGCGAGGATCGCGGCATTCTGGCGACGCGTATCCGCTCCGACGGCCGCTTTGAGGATCTGCTTTACGTCGATGGCGGGCCGGGTTCGACCAAGACGACCGGCCACTTGCGCATGAACGGCCGCGAGGTGTTCCGTCATGCAGTGCAAAAGATTTCCGGCGTCATCGAGGAAACGCTGGTGATGTCCGGATTTGCCGCCGACGAGATCGATCTCTTTGTTCCCCATCAGGCCAATCAGCGCATTCTCGAAGGCATCGCCAAGAAGCTCAACGTTGCCCCGGGCAAGATCGTGATGACGCTCGACAAGCACGGCAACACCTCCGCCGCCTCGATCCCGCTGGCCTTGAACGAAGCCTTCGAGCAGCATCGGGTGAAAGAGGGCAGCCTGGTGCTGATGGAAGCCATGGGCGGCGGTTTCACCTGGGGTGCTGTGCTCGCCCGCTGGTAGGTTCGCGCGGCCGAACGGCCGTTGTGGACAGACCAATCGAGGCGATTTTCAGGGTCGGGAAGACCTGAAAAGCCCCGGGATGTGCCGTTGATGCGCCGCAATATTGAAATTGCCATAAAAATCAGGCGGTTGACGTCAGTCTTCGTTGACCTGCGAACTTTCCCCCGCTAGCATCCGCGACAAAATATCAGATGTCAGGGAGAGAGTTCATGGGAGGCAAAACGTTGACCCGGGCCGACCTCGCAGAGGCGGTCGTGGAGAAGGTCGGCTTGCCGCGTAACGAGAGCCAGGATCTTGTCGAGCGAGTCCTGGAAGAAATCTCGGGCAGTCTCGCAACGGGAGACGCTGTCAAATTGTCATCGTTCGGCTCGTTCGGCATTCGCCAAAAGGGACAGCGCGTCGGGCGCAATCCCAAGACGGGCAAGGAAGTGCCGATCACACCGCGGCGGGTGCTGGTGTTCCGTCCTTCCAACATCATGAAGGATCGCATCAACAAAGGCCATTCGAAGCGGCGCGGCGGCGACTAATCTCACCGCTGATTGCATATCTGTAACCCCGCACGACGGGCGATACTGGTACTTTTTTGCATTCGGATTTGCAGGCGCATTGCGCTATCATGTTTGCCAGTTAGAGGTTCAATTTCCGGTTTATTCGGTTGATCGCTGTCGGGCTAGGCCACGACGCCCGCGAGAATTTCTAAGGGCGCCGTCCCGTCAGCGGGACATACGAGCCTCAAAGTCAGAGGGCGAGGTTCACGACATGAACAAGGCTGCAGAGGCATTCCGCACCATCGGTGAGGTGGCGGACGATCTGGATGTTCCCAAACACGTGTTGCGGTTCTGGGAGGGCAAGTTCCCGCAGATCCGGCCGATGAAGCGCGGCGGCGGACGGCGTTATTACCGGCCCGAGGACATGGAACTTCTGCGCGGCATCCGGCATTTGCTGCACGCCGAAGGCTACACCATCAAGGGCGTGCAGAAGATCCTGCGCGAGCAGGGTATCGAACAGGTCAAGGCCCTGTCGCGGGCGGCGATGTCGCCGGCGGGCAGCTCTAAGCGCGCTCAACGCAAGCAGGTCTCGGACACGAAGGCGCCTGCGGCCGGCGCAAGCGAATTGGATGGCGCGCAGGCGCATTTGCGACAGGCACAACAGCGTCGCGACCTCGCGTCTAGAGACCCCCAGACGCGATCGCCGAATACCGCGCCGGTGCACGACGCCAAGTCTCGGAGCCCGAAACAGAGTGCGCAACACGGCGCGATGCATACGGCGCAAATCATCCAGAATGCGATCAAAGAGCTCGAGCATTGCCGCGCCATGCTCGCCCCGGCGCACGCGACCGAGCAATCGGCGCAGCAGGCGGCGGAGCCGAAGCGGGCGCGAGCCGGCGGACGCACGTGACACCGAGTTTGCAAGCGCTCCTGGAACAAACGCCCGAAACCGCCACCGGCGAAGTCTGGCTGGTCGATTGCGAACGGGCAGCAGACGCACTCGAAGCCGAAGAAGCGCATTCGCAGCGGCTTTCCGACGACGAAAATGGCCGCAGCCGGCGCATCCCGGGCGATGCCGCACGGCGGCGATGGCGGGCGTCGCATATCGCCTTGCGGTTACTGATCGAGCGCTGGGCCGGGCCAGGACTGCGCCGCACGCCCTTCGATCTCACGGCCGGGGGCCGTCCCGAACTGCCGCGCCCCGCGCCGTCGTTCAGCCTGTCGCATTCAGGAACTCTTGCCATGATCGCGCTGGCTCGCCACGGCCCGGTCGGCATCGACCTGCAGGAAGTGGCACCGCGTCTCGTCAAGGAGGAGCGCCGCCAGCGCATGGAAGATTATGCCCTGCGCATCGCGCGCGGGACACCGCTACCGCAGAATCGCGATCACCGCTTCATTCAGGCGTGGACGCGGATCGAAGCGCTGGCCAAGGCGGACGGGCGTGGTATCGGGCGAACGTTAACGGAGGCCGGGCTCCTCGGCGGGCCTGCGGCCGGCGCCCGAACGGCATCCTTTATCGTCTCGGACGTCGGGGCGAGGGCCGGCTATGCTGCGGCGGTCGCGTCCTCGATACGCCCCCTTGGTATTGAGCAGACGCGGGATTTCTGCGCCATTCTGATGGGGGAGGTAGCGTCCTCGCGTTAACTTGCGGATGAAGGTTGACCTTGCGGTGGCCAGCAGGCAAAAGGGGCGCGGATACGGAGCGTAGCGCAGCCTGGTTAGCGCACCAGTCTGGGGGACTGGGGGTCGGAGGTTCAAATCCTCTCGCTCCGACCAATATTTTCAATGACTTAGGTCAATAGCCACCCCCGCAGAAAATCTCCAAGGCAACACGTAGGCAACAGAAGGTAGCCTCGCTCTTTAGGGAGCGTCGGAATTTCGGTCTGCCTCTCGGAAAAGCCAGGTTCCTAGGGAATCCTGCCAAGGTTCGACCGCGTCCGCTGTGAACCGCAACTTGGATGACTGTCTGTTGCCAAGTTCCAGACATGCGCCGGACAAGCATTTGTCATCGGCACTTGAGCATGTGAGACGCGATAGACTGACGAGATAGTTAGTCTGACCAAAAAGTCTGTCGCTTTTCGCCGTCCAATCTCGCACTGCTACGATAAATTCCGAGAAAGCCACAACCCCGAGCCGGCCAGAAATATTGCTGGCCGGAGCGAACGGTATTTCGGGAACCGATGTTGCCACGTCCTATGAATACCGAGGCGAAGGCATCGTGTCGGGGGGGGGGCGGGGCGATGGCAAATAGCGCCGCGGCCGCGGCGCTACTTTGCAACCGGGGCTACTTCGCCACCTTCGACGTTATCGAGGCAATGACCTCGCTGGCCATCTTGAAGGCAGCATCGCGGTTGGTGATGTGGTGGCGTCGCGCGATCCAGCTGATGTCCGTATAGACTGCCCAGACTTGACCCTTATCGTCTTGGGTGACGAGCAGGCGCACGGGCCAGTCCAGTCCTGACGCCGGGTTCGAGGTCAGAAACTGGATCCCGAGCGGGGGATTGCCGAAGACCAAGAGCGTCGAAGGGGCAAGCTGGATGCCGGCCTTGGCGCCGAGCCCGGACTGGTCGATCTCGTCGAAAAACTTGATCCCCTTTTCGGCGATGTCGCTCTTCAAGAGGGTGATCGTGGTCTTGAAATCGTGGACGCTCTTGACCCGCACCAGCCCGTCGCGGGCATCGGCGCTCTCTTTTGCGTAAGCGAAGCCAGAGAGGCTAAGTTCAGTGACAATGAGGATGGCGAGGGCGCAGCAGAACGTCGTTAGCCGATCGAAGACATGATGCGACTTTGGGCTTGCCGGTGATCTCGGAATGAACATGGGGCGGCTCCTTTTCTGGGGGCGCAAGATGCCGGGCGGCACCCTGCCGTTGCCCACAAGATGCCGCTCTCGGCTTGTGAGCGGAAATATCGCCTGGCTTCGATGATTATAGCGGCGAGCTATGGTAACCGGAGCCGGCGAACGAGTTGGAGCGTGCGCCAATTCGGCTATGATGACACTATCGACCCCGACGGCGGCGGTGACGGGCGGAAACGACATCTGCCGCTCCGCGAAGGATGAACTGCGTGCCGAACCATCCCGAAACACTTAACCAAGCCTTCGAGCGCATTTGTCTGATGCAGGCGCCGCTGAGCGAGCGACTTGTCGCCTACAACACGTGCCTCAAGGAACTCAACTTTCCCTTCGCCGAAGCCTACGACGACATGGTCAGCCGCTTGATCGAGGGCGAGATCGGAACCTCGGCGCCGCGTGTCGGCGAGGCCATGCCGCCATTCGTTTTGCCCGGTCCCGACGCACGGCTCTACAGCATGGAAGAACTGCTCGCGAAGGGGCCGCTGGTTATCAGCTTCAACCGCGGCCACTGGTGCCCGTTCTGCAAAATCGAGCTGAACGCCTTGGCCAGGGAGCACGCGGAATTCGCGGCGTTGGGCGCAAATGTCGTATCGATCCTCCCCGACCGGCAGAAATTCGTCGGCCGCATGGATGAGGACGTGCGAAAGTCCGTGCTGGTCCTCTCCGATATCGACAATGCCTATGCGCTGGGCCTCGGGCTGGTTCTATGGCTTGGCGACAGCCTGCATCAGCTGATGCTGGGTCGCGGTCATCATCTCGAGGAGTACCAGGGCAACGACGGCTGGTTCGTGCCTCTGCCGGCCACCTTCGTCGTATCGGAAGATGGCACTGTCGTAGCGCGCCACGTCGATGCCGATTTCCGGCGTCGCATGGAAACGGCCGAGATTATAAATGCGCTGCGGCGCCTTGTCGGGGCATGACATTGCCCCCGCCCGCCGTAGGAAAAAAACCCCTTGCCAGCGCGCCTATTGGCAAGCGCCGCAAATGCGCGTTTATTGATGCGACGGGGTTGAGGGCACTCTAGAGTTTGTAACGACAACCCTGCGACAAATGCATTAACGAGCCCATGACAGACACAGAAAGTCTCGATGACATCGTCCGGCGGCTTTGCAGCATTGAGGCTCCGCTCAATGAGCGCTTGAGGCAATTCTCTTCCGCACTGCAGTCGATCGAACCTCATTATGCCAACGCCTACGACGCTCTAGCCGAACGCCTGAAAGCCGCACGGGCCGGCGGTGGCGCGCCGGACGTCGGCGATGTGCTGGCGCCGTTTGCCCTACCCGACTCGAACATGACAATCCATCGCCTCGACGACATGCTGGCGCGCGGCCCGGTCGTCGTCAGCTTCAATCGCGGACACTGGTGCCCGTATTGCAAGGTCGAACTCAGCGCCCTGAAGCAGGGCCTGAAGCGGATCGGCGAAGCCGGGGCTCAGGTGGTGTCGATCATGCCGGACGCGCCGGACTACGTTGCCAAGGTCGCGGACGAAGTCGGCAACGCGTTTCTCGTCCTCTCGGATCAGGACAACGGTTACGCGCTGTCGCTCGACCTCGTCATCTGGCTCGGCGAACGCATAGAGAGATTGTTTCGAGCCGACAAGTTCTCACTCGAGGAAGTGCAGCACAACGGTGCGGGCTTCGTTCCCATCCCCGCCACGTTCGTCGTCGGCGCCGACGGCCGTATCGTTGCACGATTCATCGATCCCGATTTCAGGAAGCGCATGGAAATCGACGACATCATCGCGGCACTCAAGCGCGCTTGGACATGAGCTGAGGTTGGATCCTGTCCTCGAAGGCGCTCCAATCGGCCGCCCGCAATGACTTGATCAGTGCATTTGCGGGACCCGAGCGCTGGCGGCCGGCAACGCCGTAGACCGAGACCGTCCGTTTGACCTCCAGACCTTCAAGATCGAGCAGGTTGACGTTTGCTGCGTGCTGGACCGAACTCTGGGGCGCGAGGCCATAGCCGAGATTGGCGCCGATGAGTTCGATCAAGTCGTTTTCCGAGACGACCTTATGGCTGACATCGTGGTTCACGGCGTTTGACTTCATGAATGCCGTAAGGTCATCGACGCTCTCGCAATATGTCCGGCATACGAAGCGCTCTCCGGCGAGCGAGGAAGGGGCGACGCGCGGCTGGCCAGCCAAGCGATGATCCTTGCCGACCACGAGGCGATAGGGTTCGCTGAAGAGCGGCCAGCAATCGAGCCGGTCCCAGCTCTGTCCCAGCGGTCCCGAGATGGCGATTTCGACGTCGCCCATTTTGAGGTTTTCCGCGAGCATTGACGGGGTCCCGCGAGAAAGCGCAATTCGAGACCCTTAAAGAAGCGGGTCAACTCCGTCAGATGCGGTAGGAGGATCGTCAGATTAATGGCGCTCGAAATTCCGAGCGGTAGCGGTGCCACGGCGCCCGACTTCAACGATTGCGCCAGGGACTTCGCCGCCGTGGCGCTGTCGAAGCATTGCTGCAGGAAGGGTAGCATGCGCTGACCGAATTCGGTCAGATGCGTGAAGTTGCGCTCGCGCCGGAAGAGGTCGCCACCCAGCTCTTCCTCGAGCTGCTTGATGGCGCGCGTGAGCGAAGGCTGCGCCACGTGGCATTCTTCCGCGGCCCTTGTGAAATTCAAGACGCGCGCAACAGCCAGGAAATATCTGACTTGATGCATTTCCATCGGCAGATCCTACCGGACATCGTGACAAAAAATGGGCAGCCGCAACAGGCAGGGTTGGCCATAGCTCTGAGCTATCAATATCCCATCCAAATGATATTTCATACCACCTCGATTGAGGGTTAGCGTCTCGTCATGGAAGTTCAAGTGCTTCCACCGTGCCCTGCGAGCCCCGCCCTCCAACTCGCGCGCCGGACTGGACCCGGGTGGCCGTTGCCTCCTCCCCCACGCCGCCCTGCCCCCGGGTCCACTTTTTTTCGAGGTTCAGCCGGAGGGCGCGAGAGGTAACACAATATGCAGTTGCAACGAACAACGGATGGCATCGGCTCGCGGGAGGCTGCCATGACGCAGAATAGGCCTCTCAAAGGTAAGACATCGATCGTGACGGGCTCGACCAGCGGTATCGGCCTCGGCATTGCCAAAGCGCTGGCTGGTGCCGGCAGCAATGTCGTTCTGAACGGATTTGGTAACGCCGCCGACATCGATCGGACGCGCCGCGAACTCGAAGCCGCGAGCGGCGTCGCGGTCGCCTACTCGGCGGCCGACATGTCGATGCCTGGCGACGTCCGCAGCATGGTCGAAACAGCGGCATCGCAATTCGGTAAGGTGGATATCCTGTTCAACAACGCCGGAATTCAGCATGTTGAGGCCATCGAGACGTTTCCCGTCGACAAGTGGGACCAGATCATTGCCATCAATCTTTCGGCGGCCTTTCATGCAATTCGCACCGCTGTTCCCGGCATGAAGCGGAACGGCTGGGGCCGCATCGTCAATGTCGCGTCTGCGCACGCGCTCGTCGCCTCGCCGTTCAAATCCGCCTACGTTGCCGCCAAGCACGGCATTGCCGGTTTGACCAAGACGGTTGCGCTGGAGACGGCCGAGCACGGCATCACCGTCAATGCCATTTGCCCGGGTTATGTCTTGACCCCTCTCGTCGAGAAGCAGATCCCGGAAACCGCGAAAGCCCGGGGCCTGACGGAAGAGCAGGTCGTGCGCGATGTGCTGTTGCATGCCCAGCCTACACGCCGCTTCGTCACGACCGAGGAGATCGGCGCTCTCGCCCTCTTCCTCTGCACTGGCGCAGCGGCGTCGATCACAGGAGCCATCCTGCCCGTCGAGGGCGGATGGACAGCACAATGAACATGCAGGAACTCCGCCCGACATACGCGCAATACCCCTTGCAAATCCGTCAACATCGCCCTGCAGGGCGGCGGCGCCCACGGCGCCTTCGCCTGGGGCGTGCTCGATCGCCTGATCGAAGACGGGCGCATCGACATCGCGGCGATGAGCGCGACCAGCGCCGGCGCCATGAACGCGGTCGTGCTCGCTTACGGCGTCTCGGTCGGCGGCAGGGACGGGGCGCGCGAAAAGCTCGCCGAATTCTGGAAGGAGATTTCGGCGGCAGGCGAACTCTACAGTCCGGTGCGCACGCTGCCCTGGGAGAAGTGGCTGCAGGCGTATGGTTTTCAAACCGAATTTTCGCCGACATACATGGCGTTCCAGGCGATGACGCATATGTTTTCGCCCTACCAGCTCAATCCTTTCGACTTCAATCCGCTGAAGGAAGTGCTGCTCAAGGTCGTCGATTTCGACGGCTGGCGGAGTGCAACAGGGCAACGCGGATCTATCTGAGCGCCACCAACGTTCGCACCGGAAAGATCAAGGTGTTCGAGAACCGCGACGTGTCGGTCGATGCCGTGCTCGCCTCGGCCTGCCTGCCCTATGTCTTCAAGGCGGTCGAAATCGACGGCGAAGCCTACTGGGACGGCGGCTTCATGGGTAACCCTGCGATCTTCCCCCTGATCTACGAGGGCGCCTCGCGAGATGTGATCATCGTCCACATCAATCCGATCGAGCGCAGCAAGCTGCCCAAGACGGCGCCGGAGATTTTCGACCGCATCAACGAGATCAGCTTTAATTCCTCTCTCATGCGCGAAATGCGGGCGATCGAGTTCATCACTCGCCTCATCGATGAAAAGGTTCTGGACGGCAACGACTACAAACGGATGTTCGTTCACTCGATCCGTGACGATGCGGAAATGACCCAGCTCGGCGTCGCGACAAAGCTCAATCCGGACTGGGAGTTTCTGTGCCGCTTGCGGGACGCCGGAAGAAATCGCGCGAGCGAATGGCTGGATTCCCACTTTGAGTTCTCGGACATGCGTCGACACTCGACCTCCAGGAGGTCTTTCTCTGACTGTTTAGAGGGACACCATTGGAGGAGCGAGGTATCAGTGTGGCCAAAGCACGCGGAACCGTCCTGCTGCGGTCGTTGATTCGCAGGTCCGTCACCGAAGGGCTGCCGGAGCGCGTTGCGCGTCTCGTCCGTGACAAGGACCGCGAAAGCGAGCGGCTGCTGTGTATCGTGCAACTCGTGCTGGCGGCAACGCTCGCAGGCCTCTACTCGCTCGCACCACGGCCGAGCGACGCCGGGATGGGTCTTGCCGAACCCGTGCCGGTGGCGCTGGCGGCCTATTTCGCTTTGACACTTTTTAGAATGTGGTACGTGCGCCGCGCGCCGCTGCCACTGTGGGCGGTCTCGCTCTCAATCTTTGCCGACATGGGGTTACTTTTCGGTTTGATCTGGTCGTTTCAATACGACTATCACCAACCCGCGGCGTTCTCGCTCAAAGCGCCTACATTTGTTTACGCATTCGTCTTTGTCGCGATCCGATCATTGCGCTTCGATTACCGAGCTGTCCTGACCGCCGGACTGGTCGCGGCGACTGGTTGGCTATTTGTGATCTTGGCGGCGTTCAATGTGTCTCCAGCCGGCACGGTGACGCGGAGTTTTTCGGATTATCTGCTTTCGAACCGCATCTTGATCGGCGCCGAGTTCGACAAGATATTTGCGCTGGTCGTCGTGGCAGTCGTCTTGAGCATCGCGGCCTTCAGGGCAGAACGGACGCTCGTTGCGGCGGTCCGTGTCGAGACAGCGAATCGTGAAATCGGCAGGTTCCTTTCACGCGGCGTCGCCGACAGCATTGCCAATGCCAACGAGGAGGTTCGCGCCGGCACTGTTGCCGGCCGTGAGGCGGCGATCATCTTCCTCGATATTCGCGGATTTACGCGGTTTTCCATGTCGGTTCCGCCGGAGGACGTGGTGCGGGCACTGACCTCGTTCCATGCCCTTATCGTTCCCATCCTGAGGGCGCATAACGGCGTCGTCGATAAATTCCTTGGCGACGGCGTGATGATCACGTTCGGGGCCGTCGAGCCCTCGGATCGCGCTGTGGCCGATGCGCTGCGGGCTCTCGAGGCGTTGATTGACGTTTCGAGGAGCTGGGAGCGCGGGTTGAGCGGAACCGGTATTTCGGCACCCCTCGTCGTTAATGCCGCGCTTGCTTCCGGCCGCATCGTTTTTGCAGCACTCGGAGATAACAACCGGCTCGAGTACACGGTCATAGGTGAAGCCGTGAACCTTGCTGCCAAGCTCGAGAAGCACAACAAGGCCGAGGGGAGCCGGGCCGTCGCGTCGCTTGCCGTGCTCGAACGGGCCCGCGAACAGGGTTACGCCCCGCGACCCGTGGCCGGAAATCAGGACCGGCCGCACCGTCGCCGGCGTCAGCGGAACAATCGACGTCGCTGTCTGGATTGATGATGTCGCGCCATAGCCGGGCGCTATCGAAAGCGTTCCCAATGAATATTTCAAGCCGAGCGACTGAGGCGTCACACTTGCTCTCGTCAGACACGGCATCATTGCCGCCGTCCCATGCGAACAGGCAAAAGGAGATACTCATATGAATAGCGTATACGGCCGGACTTCGGCCCTGACCCTTACGACGTCGTTGGCTCTTGCGGTGATTTTTGCGCCATCGGCATTTGCCGGCACGTGCCCATCCGACAAGGTGACGAAGGACGGCCAAAAGCCCGGTGCCACCGCGCACAAGAGCGTCGAAGAAAAGCTGCTGGGATCTATCGATCTCGCGAAAGAGAAAGTGAACATCGCCGGCCGGCTGCTGCGGCTGCGCCGCCTCGTCGTCGAGCCCGGCGGCGAGGTCGCCTGGCACAGCCATGATGACCGTCCGGCGCTCATCTATGTGACGGAAGGGGCGATCACCGAGTACTCGAGCCATTGCGCCGTGCCGATCGAGCACAAAGCCGGCGAATTGTCAGTCGAGCAGGGTGGCCTGTCGCACTGGTGGAAGAATAACTCGAAGAAGCCGGCGACGCTGCTGTCCGCGGATGTCGCAGCGGCGCCAGACGACCACAATATGTGATTGGTCGAAGCAGAAATCAGCGCGGACATGCCGTGGAACGGATTTATCCGCTGCATGTCCGCGCGTTGGTTCTGGAGCGCGGAACGATGCTGGAGAGATGCATCAAGATTGGCAACGGCAACGCCGTCCGGGACGGCAGCCGCCGCGATGGCTTGCTGCAGTTTATGACGATCGCGCTCACGGCATTTCTGACCGTTGTCGATCTGTTTGCGGCCCAGGCCATTCTGCCGTCACTGACGGCGCACTTCCAGGTAAAGCCCTCGGAGATGGCGGTCGCCGTGAATGCCTCCACTTTTGGCATGGCCATCTCCAGTCTTGCCGTTGCCCTGTTTTCCTCCCGCATCGACCGGCGCAGGGGAATTCTTGCTTGCGCTTGTCATTCTGGCAATCCCGACGTCTTTGCTGGCGCACGCTGGCAATCTCGCTACCTTTACGATATTGCGAATCTGGCAAGGACTGATGATGGCTGCGGCCTTCGGACTGACGTTGGCCTATTTGGGCGAGCGCCTGGACGCCAAGAATTCAGCCAACGCTTTCGCCGCCTACATCACGGGCAACGTAGCCAGCAATCTCGTCGGACGATTCATAGCCGCTTACGTCACGGATCATGCCGGTCTCGGTGCGACTTTCTATACGCTGGCCGCGCTCAATCTCGCCGGGGCCCTTCTGGTTTACAAGACCGTGGAGCGGACACCCCATATGGCGAGCGATGCCGCCTGCATTCCAGGTTCGCCCCTCGAACGGATCATGCTGCACCTGAGCGAACCGCAACTCCGCACCGTTTTCGCCATTGGCTTTCTCATCCTGTTTGCGTTCATCGGTACGTTCAGCTTTGTGAATTTCGTCCTGATGCGCCCGCCGCTCTCGGTCAGCATGATGCAAATCGGCCTTGTCTATCTGGTGTTCCTGCCCTCGATTCTGACGACGAGCTTCGCCGGGGCCGCCGCAGAACGCGTCGGGGTGCGCGCAGCGCTTGGCGGTGGGCTGGCCGTCGCAGCCGCGGGCCTGCCTCTGCTTCTGTCGTCTTCGCTTTCGAGCGTGCTTGCAGGCATGGCGCTCGTCGCCGCCGGAACGTTCTTCGCCCAGGCTACGGCAACAGGCTATGCGAGCCGCGCCGCAAAAGCCGATCGCGGAGCGGCGAGTGGGCTCTATCTCGCCTGCTATTTTCTCGGCGGTATTATTGGGGCCGCAGTGCTTGGACGAATTTTCGATGCTGCCGGGTGGCGGGGATGCGTCATCGGGATAGGTGCCGCGCTTCTCGCCGCCGGGCTCTTATCGCTCCGGCTGCGCGATGAGTTGCCGTTGAGATCCGACCGAACCAACGTCCCGGCCAACATTCCCACCAAGTCGTAAGGACAAATGCCATGCAATCCCTGGAAAATACCTTTCGCATAGTTCAGAAGGCCTTGAGGCCGTTTGGTGAAAGCGTGCGTTACTGTGCGGATCGTTTCGAGCAAGGTGAACGATTGACGGTCAGCCCATTCGAAAACCCCTGCCGCTCATTCGGACTTGGTCCCCGTCCGGGTGCGGACAAGAGCGCCGATTGAAGCCGAATTGGCGCGCGCCGCCTACTTCGCGACATTCCCTGCCGTGGAGTGAGCGACGCCAGGATCGTCTTTGCAAACGCCGGGTGGCGCCGGTATACTTCGGACATTCACGTTCGGTCATTTCAGCTCAAGTCCGGATCGGCTCCATGCAGGAGCTCTCATTAAACGACATTCTGACGGAAGCATTCGAGAAGGCGCGCGATCTCGAGGCGCCGCTCGCAGGCCGACTTCAGGCGTTTGCGGATTCAGTCCGCCATGCCAGCCCGCCATTTGCCGAGGCCGCAGAAAGGGTGATAAACCGTCTCCAGCAAAGCGGGTCGGGCTCTACGGCGCCCAAGGTCGGCGACCTCATGCCGAATTTCGTTCTACCCGACGATCAGGGTCATCTGGTGTCACTCGACAATCTGCGGGAAAAAGGTCCGGTGGCTCTGTCGTTCCACCGTGGCCACTGGTGTCCTTATTGCAGGCTCAACACCAGTGCGCTTGCCGCTGCGCAATGTGAGGTCGAGCCGCTGGGCGGACAGATCGTCGCCATCACACCGGACCTCAGACGCTTCACCACGCTTATGCGCGCCCCGGGCGCCAATGCCCACTTCCCGATACTGACCGATATCGACAGCGGCTATGCGATGTCGCTCAACCTCACGATTTTCGTCGGTCAGGAAATGAAAGACATGATGAAGGGCGCCGGCTGGGATATCGCACCCTACCAGGGCAATGATGCCTGGATGCTGCCGATCCCGGCGACGTTCATTGTTGATCGCAAGGGTTACATTGCTTCTCGCTTCATTGATCCCGACTATCGAAAGCGGATGGCCATCGAAGATATCGTCGAGGCACTGCAGGCGCTCTAAGCGCAACCTGACGACAACCGTCGCGCCGGATATTTCGCGTGACGATTGCCACGCGTTACATAGCTTCGAGCTATCGAAACGACATCCAAACGGCATTTCAGAAGGTTCTTCGCGAGGCCTAGGGTTTGGCTCGTTGACGGATAGAGACGGCCTCGAGCCGGCCTTCCGTAGAGAAGTCGAATTGCAAACCAACCCTGACGGAGAATTCTCATGAACCGTATTACACTTGCCGCGCTGGCCATCGCCTTTGCTGCAGCCGCGGCCCCCGCTTCTGCGGCGACCCCGGATTGCTACGGCGGCTATAAGACTTTCATGGGCAAGATCGCGCCTCTCATCGGCAAGGTCGAGGACGTCGATCTCGCGACACTGATGCGTCGCGGCTTGAGTGTCTATGACGCCTGCCAGGCCGGCGACAACTTCTCGCCCTACGGCGTGTGGGACCAAATTTTCAACGAAATGACCCGCAAGGCCACGAAGTAATCGCCAACGGTGGTCCAGGCCCTGAAGATTCGGGGCCTGGAGCGCCGCTCAGTCTGTGCGGTCGGAGATGGTTCGCGCCGCATGTCGATACCGCTGCATCGCTTGACACCCGCGGGTAAAGCCAATGAACGCGCGCACAACTTTCAACATGGTGCTGATCGTGATTCTCACAGCGATCGGGCCGGCCTGGCTTTCGGCTGCGGCGGAAATGCCGCCCGCGACGGCCGTGACGGTGATCCTATCGCATCTGCCTTTGAAGACATCTCGCGCCTATTTCAGGCTTCGCGCCGCCGCCGGAAACCCCTCCGGCGAAATCCTCCCGATGACCAAGTCCGAGGTTTGGACGGTGCCCGTGGACCGGCTCGGCGACCTGCGAAAGTCTGCACTTCCGCTCGGCGTCGGCGTCACTGTTGTCGGCAAGGAATTCGGTTCAGGCACTCGCGCCGATGCCTGAACTGACCGAGATGAGTGCCGCGCAAAAAAGTATGATGCACGACGCCATGAGCGACAAGGCGGCGATGGGCATGGCGATGATGAGTCTGCCGAAACCGGAACTGCTCGAGTACTTGTTCACCGCCGGCGGCGTTGACGCAACCCGCGATGGGCCAGGACCTGCGATCGTCCTTCCACTCAACGACACGACGACGCTCACCGCGCGGCGGATCAGTGTTGTGATACGCGGCGATCATTACGAATGGCATGGGATCGTCGAGGGAACAAACGACCCGGTCACGCTTCTTTGGTGGCCATCGGGCCGCCTCACCGGAACGGTGAAATCCGGCGACACGTTGTTCTCGTTACACAGCATGGGTGGAGGAATGCAGGGCGTGCTGCATCTCGCGCCCAAGATGCTTCCACCCGAACACGCTCCAATGGACGATGGTATGAAAATCAAAATGAACATGACGGAAGATCCGCTGGTGACGAGCGGAGATGCCGGCATGCTGATGCATTCCAGGACGGAGGGTGCTAGCTCTGGACCGAACGCAGTTCCGGGCGAGGAGAAACTCGAAAACCTCCAGGATCGAGCCCCGACCGCCGACCTACAACCTGGCTCGAAGGGTGCCCTCGCCATGACTGATTGGCGCGATATGGCGCAGCACGTGCGGGCGGGCCGGGCGACAAAGTCCAAGAGAGCAGACGATGAGGTGATCACGCTGATCGTGGCCTACACCAAGGCCGCGGCCGGCCATTACACCGACATCGCAAGTGATCTCATCGACCTCGCTGTCGCCGAGGCCAACCAATCGTTCGCCAACAGCGGCATCACCAACGTCAGGGTCGAGGTGGTGAAGACCTATCAGACGGACTACGTCGAGGAGGGTACGCACTTCGACCACGTCTTCAAATTCGCCGAAAAGGGTGACGGCGTCATGGACGAGATCCACGGCCTTCGCGACAAGGCCCATGCCGACGTCTCCGTTCTTGTCGTCGATGATGCCAACGGCTGCGGCCTATCGGCGGGTGTGGCGCCGCCGGCGCAACGCGCCTTCATCGTCGTCCATCACGCCTGCGCCGCGCTTTCCTATTCGCTCGCCCACGAGATCGGTCACATCATCGGCGCCCGCCACGATGCCGGTCTGGACAAGACGACGGTGCCGTTCGCTTACGGCCATGGTTACGTCAACGGCACGAAATGGCGGACGATGATGAGTTACGAGCAGAGCTGTGATGGCTGCCCGCGGCTGCCGATCTGGTCGAACCCGCGTTTGAGCGTGATGGGAGAAGTCGCCGGCGGACCCATTGCCGACAATGCCCGTGTCATCACGGAGGGCGCCAAGCGAGTCGCGGCTTTCAAATAGCCGATCGGGGCGCGATGCTCGCGGAGAGGATACGGTCCAGATAAAAAGCGAGCCGGTTTCCCGGCTCGCTCAATGGTGATCTGTTGTCTCGGGCGAGACCGCTTACTGGGCGGCAACCTTCTTCGGCAACTTGAAGGTCCAGAGCATGCCGCCCTGGTTCAAGTGCGCGACGGTCTTGGCAACTTCGCCGCCCCAGAGCGGAACTGCACCGCCCCAGCCGCCGACGACGGCAATCCACTGCTCGCCATCCTGCTCCCAGGTGATCGGCGAACCGACAATGCCCGAACCGGTGTTGAAAGCCCAAAGCTCCTTGCCGGTCGCCGCATCGACGCCCTTGAGGTCACCTTCAGGCGTTCCGTAGAAGATCAGGCCGCCGCCGGTTGCGAGAACGCCGCCCCAAAGCGGGGCCTTGTTCTTGATCGTCCAGACGATCTTGCCGGTTGCCGGATCGATCGCCTTCATGGCACCGATGTGATCCTCGAAGACCGGCTTGATGGTGAAGCCTGCGCCGAGGTAGGCCGCGCCCTTCTTGTAGGCGACGGGTTCGTTCCACAGGTCCATGCCCCACTCGTTCGACGGAACGTAGAAGAGCTTGGTGTCGGGGCTGTAGGCCATCGGCATTTGGTTCTTGCCGCCGAGGAAGCTCGGAACCGCAAACACGGGCGAACCCTTCTTGCCGTCCTTGGCCTTCTTGGGATCGCCGGGACGGGTCTCGGCCATGAAGACGGGGCGTCCGTCCTTGCCGATTTCCTTCGCCCAGTTGATCTTCTCGACGAACGGCCAGGCGCCCTGGAAGGCACCGGTGGTGCGGTCGAGAACATAGAAGAAGCCGTTACGGTCGGCGGTGGCGGCGAGCTTCTTGCCGTCCGCGTCGAACGACACGACTTCGTTCACGCCGTCATAGTCCCAGCCGTCGTTCGGCGTCGTCTGGTAGCCCCACTTGATATCACCGGTCTCGACATCGAGGGCGATGCGCGCGCACGACCACTTGTTGTCGCCCGGGCGCATATGCGAGTTCCACGGCGCCGGGTTGCCCGTGCCGAAGAAGGCGAGGCCGGTATCCGGATCGTACGTGCCGCCGAGCCAGGTGGCACCGCCGCCTGTCTTCCACAGGTCGCCCGGCCAGGATTCGTTGGCCTTGCCGGTCATGGTCGAGGGCTTGCCCTTCAGCGTGCCGACGTGGCCTTCAATGGTCGGACGCGACCATACGACTTCGCCCGTCTCGACGCTGCGCGCGTCGATGCGGCCGACGATGCCGAATTCGCCGCCGGAAACGCCGTTGAGAACCAGCGGGCCGTGCGCCTTCGACGGTACGATGAGCGGAGCTGCCGAGAACGAGAAGCCACCCTTGAAATCGTCGATTGTCTGGTTCCAGAGGACCTTGCCGGTCTTGGCGTCGAGCGCCACGATCTTAGCGTCGAGGGTGCCGAAAATGAACTTGTTGCCGATCAGCGCGCCGCCGCGGTTGACGACGTCGCAGCAGGGCAAAATGCCTTCCGGCAGGCGGTGGTCATACTGCCAGATTTCGTGGCCGGTCTTAGCATCGACGGCCCAGGCGCGGCTGTAAGAGCCGGTGAAATAGATCACGCCGTCCTTGACGAGCGGCTGCGTCTCCTGGCCTTTCATCTTCTCGCCGCCAAGCGACATCGTCCAAGCCGGAACAAGACCCTGGACGTTGTCCTTGTTGATTGCCTTCAGGGGGCTGTAGCGCTGGCCTTGGGTACCAAGTCCGGCGGTGACGACGTCGGCGGGCGTCTTGGCGTCGTTGACGACGTCGTCGATGCTGACGTCGGCCAGTGCCGGTACGGCGCACGCAACCGATAGCGCGATAGCGCTCGCGGTCACGGACCACTTCAATGCTTTCATGGGCATCTCCTCATTAGCTTTTTTGCGGCTCTTCCGGATCTGGAATTCGACTTCAGCGTTCAGTGGCGAAGTCAGGCCGTCGCGTTTAAGTATCGCAGCGGCCGATTGTCTCTAATTGCCAAATAGTACTGACGTATGATCGGCATTTTCGTGGCGGTCTCCGACTATTTGGCAATAGTCAATTCGATGATTTCTTGCCGACCCCGGGAAGCCGCGACGCCTCTAGCTTGGGGTAGAAGTGCATGACGCTGCGCTCGAACTCATAGCGAGCGAGGGCAATGTTGCCGAAGCTTTCAGGAAGCGGCTGGCGGGATGCCTCGAGAATATCAAGTCCCTGCTCATAACTACGTGTAATGATCGCTGTGATCGCCTCGAGCCAGTCGCGCGTCTGCGTCAGGGCTCGCTTTCCCGCCTCCGCAGGCCCATGTCCCGGAATGAGGCGCGCACCGGATATGGCTTCCAGCCGGGTAAGCGTTTCGAGCCAAACCGCAACGTTGGCGTGCGGTGTCGTCGGCGCCCGGTCGAGGAAGGCGAGATCGCCGGTGACGAGTGTTCCGGTCGCCTCGTCCAGAATGGCCAAGTCGGAGTTTGTGTGCCCGGCGAGCGCAAAGAGCTGCAGACGCCGTCCGCCGATCTCCTCTATGCCCGTCGAAATCGCGGTCGCCGGAAGCACCACCTCGGTACCGCGCATCCAATCCTGGGCGATGTAGTACATGGCGTCCGAGAACGCCGCGCCGGCCTGCTGAAGTCCGTCGATGACGCCTTGCGGCGCTGCAACCTTGGCGGCGGCGATGGCCTGATTGCCGAAGGCATGGTCGGGGTGGAAATGGGTGATGTAGGCCCGGGCGATGTCTTTTCCTGTCAGCGCCTTTGCAATAGCAACGAGTTCTTCGCCGAAGCGCCGCGACGGCCCCGTATCGATGACGATGGCGCCCTCGCGGCTGTCGAGAACCGTGATATTGGCGATAGCCCCGCCGTTCCGCAGGGTAATAACTTCCGGAGCGCCGAAGATCGTCCAAACGCCTTCGGCGATTCGGACGGGCTTGAGCGCGTAAGTGAGCGGCGCCGCTTCGGCAGAGAACATCGAGAGATAGGGAATGGTGATCCCTTGTGCGCCGAGCGCGAGCAAGTGCCGGCGTGTCAACTCCGGCATGGCCGCTCTCATGCACTCGAGGGCGCGGCCGATGGCCGTGCGTCGCTGTTGTTCCACGGAACCGGCACGGTCGAGCGGTAGATGCTGCCGTTGTTGTCGCGGCCATCGACGTTAATTTCGCTTTCGGGCGCCGGCAGCATCAATTCGAGCGTCACGGTCGGGTCTTCAGAGACAGGCTCGAACATTTCAAGCGTCGCGAGCGGTTCGCCGCTCTTGCCCTTGATGTCGAACTTCTCAATAAAGTATGCGGGGGTGTTGTCCTTCGCGAGGCCTGTATCCATTGGGTGCTTGACGCGCAGGCGCATGCGAGCGCTGCCGTCGGCCTGGCGCCAGGCGCGGCCTTGGGCGTTGCCGACCGTATCGGACCAGGCCGCTTCGCCCCGCGCCATGGCGGGCGAAGAGCAGCCGCCCCCCGCCGATTCCAGGAAGACACTACCAACATGCCACACGCCGTCGGATGTCAGCGCGGCAGCCCGGACCGGCGTCGCCTGCTCGATCTTCATCCGGAAGGACACGAAGGCCCGCGCTTTCTCTCCCGCGGGACTGAACGTCAGCACGTGACGAATGGGATTGAGATCGGCGATGACGATGAGTTTTTGAACATTGGGCAGGAGACGTGCATCGGCGATGATCGGAACTTGCGCCTGGTTCTCGACTACGCCCGGAACGAGGATCTTGATCCGGTCGTCGAAGACGATCTCACCGCTGTCGAGGTAGGCCTTCGCAACATCTTTCCAGACAGGTGAGCCGAGGGGATCATCCGGAATTTCGGCGCGGGCAAAGACGGCGCCGGCAAGTAACAGAAGGGCGGAAAGGACGGCGCGTCTTACGGTCACGTTTCTCTCCGCTGTCAATGCCACGGTGATGGCCGTGTCCGGGACAGGTCTTCGCCCTATTCCCTTGGCTGGCCCCCTTGGGCCGGCGCGATATAGGTTACACCATACTTGGCAAAGATGTCCTGGAGTTTGCCGCTGTCCTTTAATTTGGCGAGTGCGCCGGAGACAGCATCCTTGAGGCCGGTGCTCTCGACATGCGTTGCAACGCCGACGTCCCACTTTTCCTGGAAAATGCCGGTCATGTCGGGCTTGATGAAATGCGCACTCGACCCTTGCTCGTGCAGCGTGCCCTCGATTTCGGAGCGTACGCCCATCAACGCCGCCGTCTCGCCGTCGATAAAGGCCTTTGTCCCGATCGGCCCCTTGATGAAATGTGCGATGTTGTTGATCAGTGCCCCATCCGCGTAGGTCATCAGGAAATAGTCCGAAACCGTCGCCAGCTTGACGCCCACCTTCTCCGTCTTGAAAACGTCGAAAGTCGCGTCTTCGGGAATGCGCTTCTTGTCGATCGCGAGTGCAACCGTCTCCTGGAAGTAGGCGTTGGCGATCTCCACGTCCTTGAATTTCTCGGCGAACTCCTTGTCCGTCGGAACGTGCAGGATCAAGTCGGCGACGTCGCCGCCGCCGATCGTGCCGCGCATGATGTTGACGCGGATGTCCTGACCGTTGTCTTCACCATGCATGCGCAAATGGATGGAGGCTTCGACGCCGAGCCCCTCGGCGATGGCTTTCGCGACGTCGATGTCGATGCCTTTGAATACCCCGTCCTCGCTCCATGAGAACGGTTTATTGTCCTCGTAGGCGATGACCTTCAGGATATTCGTGGCCTTAACGTCCTCGAGCGGACGGGCCAGCGCGCCGGGGACCGCAAACGCCAAGATGACGAGGATGGCCAAACGAAAATAAGCCGCCAATGTCATCAGCTTTTATTCCTCGTGAACGGATTCGATGTAGGTGCGGATGGCCCACATGGCTTCCTGATTGAAGACGGCTTCGAACGCCGGCATCATCGTAGCGCCGTCGGGCTTTCTGGCGCCGTGGCGAATGCGCTCGATAAACCACTCGTCTCCGACTTTACCTTTTTCGAGGTAGCGAAGATCCGGTGCCATGCCGCCGGAGATAACCTGCAGGCCATGGCAGCGGGCACAGTTCTGATTGTAGCCCGAGGAACCGATTTCCTTGGCAAGATCATTGCCTCGATAGGGATTTTCCACCAGCCAAACGTCTTTGGCGAGTGGCGGAAGCCCTTTGGTGTCGACGGGCTGCGGAGTGACGTCGCCGTGGGCGAAAACAAGTGACACGTTGGTGATGGCGATGCCTGCCGAAGCGAGCAAGCACCACAGGAGCGTGCGAATGCGCATTGCCGGATATGTCCCTGAAAATAACGTTTCCTGGGGCGATCTCTTGCCGCCCGCCTGTCTTTGGAAAGTAATTGGGGCAAGGCGTGGGCTGAATTGCCAAATAGTTGGATGTGGGGCGCCGTAATCACAGTTGACTGGGCGTGTTAATCCGCTCTGGCGCCCGTTTTGACCCTGGTGAATGGTGTGCCAGCGGGTGGTAAACGACTGTACTGGTAAGAGTGCTGATGTGCATCCAGACCAGCGGCGCGACCCCTGGCGTAGTGCAGAACGCCGCAATACGGTACCCACCATGATGGTTTTTCGCCGCACGCTCCCTGTCCTCATTCTTTTGGTCATCGCGGCGTCCAAGGCGCTCGGCGCCGGAGACGATGAGAATTTCGATCGTGCGACAGGTTTACGCATCGCCCATTATCGCGCCGCTGTCCCCGACACTGTTAAGGGCGGCGTCCGCGTCGATCGCGACCGGGTGGATCTACTGCTCAAGGATGGCGCAGTTCTTATCGACGTCATGCCATCGGAAGGCGCGGGTCCGGACCCGGATTCCGGAATTTGGCGACTATCGCGCACGCATCAGACCATTCCCGGCGCCACGTGGCTTCCTGATGTCGGACGAGGGCGGATCACTACGGAGTATGAAGCCTACTTTCGCGACAATCTCGATCGGCTCACCAACGGCGACACGCGCCGGCCGGTCGTCGTCTTCTGTCAGTCGGATTGCTGGATGAGCTGGAATGCGATCCAGCGGGCGGCGAACTATGGCTATTCGCACCTCTACTGGTTTCCCGATGGTACCGACGGCTGGGTCGAGTGGGGAGACCGCAAGTTGCAAATAGCCAAGCCCGTTCCTATGCTGCCGAAGGGCGGCGGCAAGTAGCTCGATGGCAAAGTTCGCCGCCTGCGCGCGCATCCAAGTCCAGAAAACTGTTCAGCCATTGCCCATAATACTAATGCGGCGTCGGCCGGATCCGATGCAGCTAGGCCGCTTTCTTCACCGGCATCGGCTGCGCCAGCACGTCTTCCACCTCGCCTGAGGGAATGGGCGGGCCGATCATAGCCCGTTATCGCCGTGTCGACCCTGTTACCGATCCAAGTGCTTCGGCCGTGAGCGGTTGCTTAGACGACGCGTGCCTCGCGCTTGAGCGGCCCCTACCCGGGTCCTCGCATACCAGTAGCCGTGCGCGATCGCTTGCCCCAGGGGAACCTGAGCGTCAGTGCGCGGTTCTTGATCGGCGCAATGGCGCGATGACGGGATCGACGATTTCGATCGAGCCGTCGAGATGCAGGCGTACGCTCGTGCCCGAGTTGATGACCTCGAGTCCCGCCACGCCGATGATCATTGTTGTTCCATGTTCGCGGGCACTTATCGCCATATGGCTGAGCCAGCCGCCGATCATCGACACGACGCCACCGGCGCGCACGATTTCCGGCAGTCAATTTTGATGGATCATCGGCGCAATCAGAATGTCTCCGGCGCGGAATTCGGGGATCGGAGCACCGACTTCCGCGGCCCGGACCGACATGACATGTGCGCGCCCGGTAACAACCATCGTGCCCGAAACGCGTGTACCCGCAAGGGCGCCGCGATTGGTTGCCACCGCATTTCGATCGCCCAGGCCTTCGAGATCATCGAGACTGAGCTCGTTTCCGAGCGGCGGCACCTCACGTAGAACGGCTGCGTCGGCGGCGCGACGGGCGGCAATGGATCGGCTCATGACAGGTGTTGCATGCGGCAATGCGGTGATCTCGTTCATCGTGAGATGAAATACGTTACCGTCGAGTCCATAGCGCTCGCCAATCGCCAGCAGAATATTGCGCAGCAGCGCGTATTCTCGTAGCGCATGATGCTTGGCGTCCTCTTTCAGCGTTTGAAGCCTCCGCGCGCGCACCACCGTCGCGATGAGTGAGCGCGGTAGCGGCGTCATCGATCCGAACGATCGCCGGCGCGAGACCATACCCGCTAGTCGCAGTGCTTTTGCTTCAATCGTTGCCGGGCTTTCGCCAAAGCGGGGCTCCGAAAGCTCGTAGTCGATGTTGGCGCGATGACCGATGAGATCGTGAAGCGGCCTTTTGTGCAAGGCTGCGGAGGAGGGCTCGTAAGCGATCAGCGCCGTCTCGAGTTCGGTCATTGGAATCTGCGAAAGGTGGCTAATCGGGTCGAGGCCAATTTTCGTCAGAGCGGCGCGCGCAATGTCGTTTGCTGCCTGCGCGGCGATGTTGACGCGGCTCACTTCCGCATAAGTAACGGCCACGAACGACCGCCGGCGCAAATCGAATGCCGAAATGAGGTCGGTTGACGACAGCTTCACGTAGTCGATGGCTCCGTGAAGGCGAACGCCGTCGAGGTAAGCCGGAAGAAAGCGGCCCCTGAAATCTGCTTCGATTGCATTCAACGCGCGGTCGAGCCGCCGATTGCCAAAGCGTGAGAGGCAGGGCGTACGTGCGGTCTCTACGCGCACATCGATGTAAAGCCTGCCAAATATGGTGAGAAAGAGCGCCGGACCATCTTCTTCTATCGCGGACTCGAACCCGAGGGAACGCAACGCGAGATCGACGCTGCCGCCACTGTTCCAGATTTCGCTGATGCAGCGACAGTGAGGCAGGTGTCGGGCGGGGCAACAGCTGCGAAATTTCGGATTGGGCGAAAATCGTGCCCTCGCCACGTTCCTCGCCGACACGGGTCAGGAGCCGCCGCAGCTCGTTGCGCTTGATGAGGTCCGCGCCATGCGGCGAGCTGGTGATGTCGCGGCTCTGCGAAACAACGAACGTGCCGCGGGCATAGGCCCACTCGATAACTTGCGGTCTTCCGCAGTAAATTTCGACCTTGAGTGCTATTTGTCTTAAAGGCTCCAGGTCGATCGGAGGTACAGCCTCGGCCTCTACGCGACCTGAATTGCGGCCGATGCGCACGACGCGGGGGAGCACGCGTCCAGCGACAGGCTCGCCTGCAGTGCCCATCACGAGTTCCACCGACATGAATCCGGGGTTGGCCGGTTCCTCGGTGAATAATAAGCCGGTATAGTCGGGCGAGATCGTAGGCTGAATTAAAATGTTGCAGTTGTCGGCTCCAGCGCCGCCGTGTCCGGTGCCGAGTTCGCTGTAATTTTCGGCGCAGTCCGCAGTGAAAGACGCCAGGACCTGTTCAATCGCCGCCTCAAGACGCTCGCGCGTCACGTGTAGAATGCCATTGAAGGCGCAGGCATAACTCAGGACAGCGCCGTCGTCATCTTCAGCGGAACTGCGTACGGCAACATCGTCGGCCCCGAGATGGTGCCAGATGTGGTCGAGATGTGCTCTGCGGACCTTAGGCGCCGCGCGGGTGAAATCAGCTAGGAACCCGGAAGTGAGGATGATGCCCTCCGGAACGGGAATTCCGATGTTCTTGAGGTCAGCAAGGCGCGAAGTTTTCTGGCCGGCATTCGCGAGCCGGCCGTGGGCATTGACGACGATGAGCCCTGGATGCTGGAAGCGGGCATTTCGACGGTCGTGCCGCCGCCGCAGTAGATCGGCCGCGAGCCAGCCCCAGCCCGGAACGCCGGCGACGGCAAAGCGTTGAAGCAGGAGCAGAGCAGCGCTCGCCGAAATATAGACATTAGCCGATGCGGGTAACGTCCAGGCGGCGGCAAAGAGCAGCGGCGCGGCGATCACCCAGATCAAATGCAAGTGTCGCTGCGTTGAAGCAAACACGATCGTCACATAGAGACCGGCGAGCCCGGAAAAAATCGCGGGGAGGACGTTCAAGGGGTCGTGCCCCGCGAGATCGGGAATCCACAGCATGGCTGAAGGTGTTCGCCCAGCAGCTGCGACCGCCGCTTCGACGGCGAGGGCAAGGACGGGAAGGAACGCGAGTACAATCAAGTTGCGCGCCGGTGTCAGGCCGTGGCGCCTGTAAAGCGCCCGCGTGGCGCGAGCGGTGCGGGCGCCGTCCCTGCCGAACCGGGCCTTGTAACCGTCCGCGATCGGTTGAATGGCGCGTCTGGCAACTTGATCGCGTTCGGCTTTGAGAGAGAACGGCAAGATAATGAGCCCGGAGAGCAGGGCTGTGAGCAGTAAAGCCACGGGCAAACCGGTATGGCGGGCGACTGCTTCGAGCACAACGGCGAGGCGATCGACGAGGCGATTCCATGTCGATTTTTTTGCCTCGGCGAGGAGCTTCTCGACGTGTGGCGGCTTAGGAATGGAAACAAAATACTCCCACGGAAGCGTGTAGCGGCCGCGAAAATCGCGGTGGGCGCGTGTCAGTGTCAATCCCAGAATATCGGCGAAAAAGCAGCTGCGCCGATCATAGCATGGTGCGATGACAGGCCGCGACGGCAAGGCGGAGACGAGGTAGTCTATTTCGCCCGATGGGGCCGGCTGCAGCGGCAGATTGAGCGCGTTGGGAAGGTGGCCGGCGTCAAATTCGCCCGGGTATCTGACATCGACGAATATGGCCCCTTGGTCTTTGACAAGGCGGCGCACCTCGTCCGTATCGAGCAATTCCTGATGATGCGGATAATCGGGAATCGCGCGCAGGTCATCGATGGTGCGGGCCCCGAAGCCAATGAGGTTTCGCCCCTCGGCAAGCCATTTCTCGAGGCCGCCGATGATAAACCGGCAATCGATCCCGAGCTTGGCTAGGGCCTCGCAGGTTTCGGCACTGCGATTGCCGTTGTCGCAAACGAGTAACGACCGCTTGCCGGAGAAATCGACCTTCGCCTGGGGAATATCGCGAAAGCGGATCTTGAGTGCGCCCGGAAGAGATCCCATTTCGGTCTCTGCCGTCTCGCGAATGTCGAGGATGATCCAGCCGTCGGGACGTCCTTCGGCAATGCCGGCCGCTATCTGTTCGGCCGCGTCGGTCGCAATTCCACGCGGGTGTGTCAACTGGGCGGAAAACGGGATTTCCTTCGGCGCCGGATCGAAAAACCGACCGGACTCCGATTTGGGCGGCGGGCGGACCAGAGTCCGTTCGAGTTCGTTGCGTCGCTCCTGCACATGTGTGAAATACTGATGCACGTTGAGCGCCAAGAGCGCTGACGCCAGAGTGAAGAGTAGCGCCGCAATTTTCCGCATGCGGTTGAACAAGGTCAAGTCACCGCTTCGGCCTGCCGATGCGCCGATGGCAACCGCGCCGCCGCCGAGCACTGCGGACGCCAGGGCCGCCGGTTGCTGAAGTCTGGTGAGCGATCCGACGACACATTCCGGCAGGGGAGTGGCCGGCGCGGCACTGGTCCCTAACCGCTGCGCCGGGAAGGTTGGGATTGCCTTGAGCCTGGTCTGGTTCCACCATCTAGCCATGAGGTCGCGCGCTCTTCCCCTTGTCATAATCTAAGCCTCGCGGCACACCCCATGCGCACAACTAGAGATAGCAGTAAACCATCTACGGTGACACGCGCAAGGGAACTAGAAGCCGCCAAAATTTGCGAATATCCCCAAAAAATTAATCAAAAGTAGTGCATTCCGTACGAGTTCAGACGCAACTATAAAGGGAAACGATTTATCCCGAACGGGACGCCCCCGGGTAAACAGCGTGCCGAACCCGCAGGCCTATTGAGCGCTGAAATGCCCGGTATTTGCCGAAGGGCAAGCGATAAATCTGAGGCCTGATGAGGTGAGGGAACCGAGGTTGCAAAGGGTCACGCGTGACAGGGTGGCGAGCCCATGTGCAGCGCAAACCAGCGGCTCGAAATAGATTGAGGTCAATGCCTCACTAATCGACCGACAGCATGTAACCGTGCCCACGGCGCGTCTCGATAGCCTCCGCGCCGATTTTTTTTCTCAAGCGCGCAACGAGCCGCTCGAGAGCGTTGACGTCTTTCGTTGCCTCGGTGCCGTGGAGGTGCTCGAGGATCGAGGCAGAATTCATTACCTTATTCGGATGTCGGCAGAGAAGCTCAAGCAGCCTATATTCGAGTGGAGTGAGTGCGAGCGGATGTCCCCGTTGCTTGATTTGGCGCCGCGGCAAACTGATTTCGAAGTCGCCAACCGTGAGCGAGGTTTCGACCGTCTCAGGATTTCGTTTCAAAACGGCGCGTAGCCTGGCGAGCAGCTCTTCGATGACGAAAGGCTTGATGAGGTAGTCATCGGCCCCGGCGTCGATACCGCCTACTCGCTCGTTCCAGGCCTGCCGCGAGGTGACGACGATGACCGGCATCGTGTGCCCGTTCTGGCGCCAGTGCCTCAAGACCGACAGGCCGTCGAGACCCGGCAGCCCGAGATCGAGAATGACGGCAGAGTATTCGCCGGCTTCGCCCATCTGCCGGGCCTCGAAGCCGTCGCCGGATACGTCGATATCGAAGCCGAACTTCTGCAATTGCACTTTGATCTGCTGTGCAGCTGCGACCTCGTCCTCGACGATCAAGATCCGCATTCCGGCCGCTCCTCCTGGCAATCCTCTCACGAACCGCACCCGTGGGAACTCAGCACCAAGTGTGCTGACAGCGCCCTGACAGCACTGACCAGCGACAGCGACCGCCGTGTCTTTGGGAGGGACTGGGGAATCGTTTGTGACGATTGCGTCATTAAGACAGCTTCCGGATGGTGCTAAGAGCGCTTTGCGCGGCGCGGCGAAAGCGACCCGATGTGGTGTCCCAACATGGCCAGCTAACTCGAAGTTCAGCCTTAATCTTCCGCCGGCGCCTGTCGCGCCTTTGCCACTCGGCGGAGAGCGGTGGCCTCGTGCAATTCGGAAAGATCTCGGAGCGGTAAATTTTGGGATAGCAAAGCGCGCGGCCCTTCAAGGTCGTAACGATGAAGGAGTTTTTCGCCGCCATGCGAAGCTAAGTGCTTGGAATGATGCTATATTGGACCAAGGTCCCAAACCTATGCCAGTGCTTGATCTTTGCTTCGTTCGGGTGGATTGTCCTGTATGCGGGGGATCTGAATAGTAATTCAGGTTCGCCGATGGCGCGACGTTCGGGTGAACGACTAATCAAGCGAAGAATACGCCCGAGTGATTTGATTGAGTCGTTCTTGGAAGCACACGGGTATGGCGTTTCAGTTGCCCATCAAGTTTGCAAAAGATGATCATCGGTCCGTTGCACCGGTGTTCGCATCAGTCTCTTCGCATCTGAGCGGGGCTGACTTTGCCCGTCGCTTCGAAACGGTTCGGAGCTGACGGATGGCAAACGATCTCTCAGGCTCCGGTAGCGGTTTCGAGACCCAGGCAGACGCCGCCGATCAGGGCCGCATACGAGTCTGGATCGAGCCTGACCAAAAGCGCCCCTAATGGCTGTGGCCGCATCATGGTCTCGCGCGAGGGCGACGGTCTTGAAAGTTCCGCGAGCGTTGTGTCCTCGGACATTCCGATTCTCAGTCGGATATGGGGGATTTTATCGCCCGACAGCCCGCGAGTTGCGAGCAACTTTGCCATTCGCGCCCAGACCTTTGCCAACGACAATGTCTATTGGCTCGGCGAAGACGATTCATCAAGTTCGAACGGCGTCTTCGGAAGCGACGTCGATGCCGCAACACTTGCCGGCGGTGACAGCGTCGTGGCCTGGGTTGGCGACGACCAGATCGTCCATGCGCGTCTGATCCCGGCAGAAGACGATGCCGACATCAGCGCTAGCCGCGCGGCCTCGAATGCAACCTTGAACGAACTGCTGGCCAATCTCGGCGAGGCCGGTCAGGGCGCAGCGGCGGCACAAGGTCGTCTGAAGCTCGTGACACTCGGACAAAATGGTCTGGCCGCATTTTGGATTTCCGAACTCGGTCTCACTGCGGCACTGCTCGGCAAGGCTATCCTGTCACAGATCTCGACAGCCGAGGCACACGACGGCGCCGAGCCAGCAACAACTTGGACAGTGAGCGATGTGTCGCCCGTCACCGTTCCGAAAGGCGCGTCCGGAATTTCCGTCAAGGTATCGGCGGATGGATCGGTCAAAGTCGTCGTCGATGGTCATGGCGCCGAAAACGTCGAGGTCAATCTCGCCGTCATTCACGATGCTGATGGCGCTGGAGTGGCGCAGATCGCGCTCGCGGATGGCGGGGACAAAGCCAGTCCGTCGAGCGATGATGGGCCTCTCACCGAGGTTCGCCACGGCAGCGGATCGACATTCGGATTGGTCGCGAACGATCACCAGGACGGTCATGACATCGCCGACGAAGCTTCCGCTCAGAAACACGTAGACGACGACCGCGACGGGCGGAGTACCTCCGGCACGGGCAGCGATGCGGACCACGTCCACACGCATAGTGCCGCGCCTCTCATCGTGCTCACTCAAAGCGGCATTCCGATCGCCATTGAGGTCTTACCTGGAAGCGAACCTGGGACATCGACGATTCAGTTCTCGATCGTTGGCGAAGAAGGGGGCGGCGCACCGACGGTCGTTACCGAGAATGCTATTACATCTGATGCCGGCAACCCCACTCTGGACCTGCAGCCGGCAGTGGCGGCGACGGACGACGGCGTCGGCTTCGCGTGGCTTGAGGCTTCGCCCACCGCCAGCGGCGCACCGGTTTACGAGCTGAAACTTCAGAGCTTCAACGCGGACGGGCATAGCGACAGTGCTACGCCTGCCACCGTCGCGGTGACCACGGCGGTCGCGACGTCGATCTCGGATTTCGCCATTGCCTACCTCGGTGGCGATTCGCATGAGGACGGCGACGACGAACACGAAGGACTTTCGGAGACGGCGACGCAGTCGTCCGGAGACGGCGGCAGCGCTGACGACGATGATGCCGCGGCGGTCCCGCCCCCCGGTAACGCCTCAGCATCGGCGGACACTGCGAGTGCACCCGCAGCGGCAAACGGAGAGTCGGGCTCTACCATTAGCGCACCGGAAGCCTCGATCGCTGTCGTTTGGGTGCAGAACGCCGATGACAGTGGCTACGGCGAAATCATGGGCCAGCTATACGCCATCGTCGGTGGTTCCGGCGAAGGGTCCAGCGGCGACGGCTCCAGTGGTGATAACAGCGACAATGGCGTAGGTCAGCTCGTCGCGCTTGGTTGCGATGGCGCGCAGGGCGGTAGCGGCGATGACGCATTCGCCATCAGCGACGAGGGTTCGCAAGGAAGCGCCGTCGTAGGCCGGGCACCGTCGGTCGCAAGCGTAGGCTCCCATGCGGTCGTCGTGACCTGGGCGCATGACTCGGGCTTGCCGGGCGGCGGCGAGATCATCGGCGGGGTCATTCTGCAGACCCATGGCGACTATTCGTATGTACCTCTCGATCTCTCCGATCTGATGACACATGGGCTCGTTGCCGGAACGGATCCGCAGGTCATGTCGACCGATGGTGATATCGTCATCACCTGGCTGCAAGTCGGCGACGCGGGCGGATATGATGCCGCTGCAGCCGTGTTCGAGCATTCCCAATCGGGTGAGTGGTCGAAACCGGGGGCGGCGTTGATCCTCTCGCACTTCGACGCCATCCCGGACAATCTGCAGATATCGCTCACCGACGAAAACAATCCGGAAATCGTGGTGACTTGGCAGGAAGGCAGCCGTACGGTTTCCGGCCAGACCTTCGACCTCGACGGGCAATCGTCCGGGCAGGACTTTTCTTACCGTTCGAGCGGTGGCGATGGCAATTCGGGCAGCGGCTCTGGCGGCGACTCAAACTCGGACAGCGGCAACTCGGGCAGCGGCTCCGACGGCGACTCCGGCTCGGATAACGGTGGTCTGAGTGCGGCCATGCTGCCGGATGGACAACTGCTCGTCGTATTCTCGCAGGACGGTGACTCGAATTCCGGCGTCGGCGCGGTGATCGTTAATCTTGGTCAGACAATCGGCGATACAACCGATGTCGGAACCGTCGACAGCGCCGCGTCCGATCTGGGTTCGGCACTTGCGCTGGTTGATGAGGCGAACGATCTGATCGTAATAAACCTCAACGCCGTAGCCAATTCCGCGTCGCTCACCTCCGGCACCACCGCGCAGCCGGCGCTGGAAACCGATGCCGGCGGGTCAGGTGCCGGCGACGCGAGCAGCAGCGACGGCTTGATCTTCGTTCCGGGTTACGGCAACGACATCGCGGACTACGTTGATGAGACGCACCTTTTCGACGACACCACGCTGTTACACGATCCGATAGCCGATGCCTTTGATGCGCTGCAGTATGCCAACGCCTTGTACGAAGGCAGCAATATGGAAGTCATAACGTTCGATGCGTCGAATATCGTCGTGATCCGCGATTTCGAGACCCTCGGATCATAGTCGCGTTTCAGTTGAGAGTGTCGTTTAAGGTTAATGCACGCGGGGTACGGGAGAGGGGAGGGCCAAATCAAGGAAGCGATCGTAACGTGGCAGAAGAGTTGCACGGTTCGCTATTGTGTTTCCTCCCGGCGTCCCTGGATTCATCAATAGCTTTAGGTATTAAGTCATTTGCGGCATCGAGTAAAAGGCCAGCGTCATGAGTGCTAAGTCTAAATTGGGACAAGTCAGGACGGCCGTCGGATCGTTGGGTCCCTTGGTTCCATCAATCGCCGTCATTTCAGCGATCGTGAATATCCTCGCCCTGACGGGCTCATTCTACATGCTGCAGATCTACGACCGCGTGCTGTCGTCGCGGAGTATTCCGACCCTGATTGCACTGTCGGCCCTGGCGATCGGACTGTACGTGTTCCAGGGCGCACTTGAAATTTTACGCGGCCAGATATTCTCGCGCCTCGCGAGCCGCGTTGATCGCGATCTTTCGGTCAAAGCCGGTGATGCCGCAATGCGCCTGCCGCTGATCGGGGGCTCGCGCACAGAAGCGCTGCAGCCACTTCGCGACGTCGATACCATTCGCAGCTTCCTCGCGGGCGCCGGCCCCGTCGCCATCTTCGATATCCCCTGGCTGCCGCTGTACATGGGCTTCGTGTTCTTGCTACATCCGCTGCTCGGTGTCGTGACGATGGCTAGCGCGGCCGTGATGTTCATGCTTGCCTTTGCCAGCGAGCGCCTGGTGCGCCAGCCGACGAGCAGCGTCACGTCGGCAACGAGCGAGCGGTATTCGCTGGCGCAGGCTGCGGAACGCAATGCCGAGGTCGTCCGGGCGATGGGATTCGGCCACAATCTTACGCGCAAGTTTTCCGCCGCGAACGAGCGGCATCTGGGCGCGCAGGAGTCGCTGAGCGACATCGTCGGCGGCATGTCGATCACCTCCAAGGTGTTCCGCATGCTTGTCCAGTCGGCGCTGCTGGGGCTGGGCGCCTATCTAACCATCCATGGCGAAATGTCCTCGGGCGCCATCATCGCCGTTTCGATCGCGGCCTCGCGCGCACTCTCGCCGATCGAGCTGGCGATTGCCAACTGGAAGGGCTTCGTCGCGGCGCGCCAATGCTCCGAGCGCATCAACAAAGTGTTCGCGATGCTGCCGGCGGAACAGGATCCGATCGATCTTCCGGCGCCGACCAAGGCGCTGGCACTCGAAGCCGTGGCGGTGCAAATCCCGGGTAGCCAGCGCTTTGTGCTGAATTCGGTCACCATGGAAATCGCCGCCGGTCAGGGCCTTGCCATAATTGGCCCGAGCGCCGCCGGAAAATCGTCGCTGGCGCGCGCCATGGTTGGCGTATGGCCGCCGGCCCGGGGCGCCATCCGTATTGACGGAGCCAGCCTCGATCGATGGTCGAACGTCAAGCTCGGTCGGCACATCGGCTACATGCCCCAGGAAGTCGATCTGTTCGAGGGTACGATTTCGGACAACATCGCCCGCTTCGACGAAAATGCTGATGGCGCCGCGATCCTAGAGGCCGCGCGCGCCGCCGACGTGCACGAAATGATCCTGCGCCTGCCCAACGGCTATGAAACGCGGATTGGAGACCGGGGTACGACCTTGTCGGCCGGACAGCGCCAGCGCATCGGCTTGGCCCGCGCCCTCTATCGCAATCCGTTCCTCGTCGTCCTAGACGAACCGAATTCGAACCTGGACGCGGACGGCGATGCCGCCCTTCTCAAGGCCATTCAGGGTGTCAAAGCGCGCAACGGCATCGCAATCATCGTCGCCCATCGTCCAACCGTTCTCCAGGCCGTCGACCTGGTGGCGGTCATCGGCAATGGACAGCTGACCGCCTTCGGGCCGCGCGACGAAATCATCCGCAAGGCCACCAAGCCCGTGCCGGCTGTTGCAGTGGTCCCGGCCTTGCACAAAGCCTGATGAAACGGAGTCTGATGCGACGGCAGCATTAACCAGATACCTGCCGGAAATTGTGTCTTTGCGAGAGTGTGATGCGTAATCAGGATCGGAAGACCACAACAGCCAAGCGGCTGGAGCCGCAATTGAGGCGGCGCATTGCGCTTAGTCTCGGTCTGGTTAGTCTGCTCGTCGGCGGTCTGTTCGGTTGGGGCGCAATGGCGTCCATTGCCAGCGCCGTCATTGCACCGGGGCTGCTCGTCGTCGACGGCAGCGGCAAGAAGGTGCAGCATCCGACGGGCGGCGTCATCGGCGCCATTTTCGTCAAGAACGGCGACCGAGTCGAAGCCGGCGAAGTCGTGGTCCGGCTCGATGCCACTCAGACGCGCGCCGCCCTGGGCGTTGTCACGTCGCAACAAGTTCAACTCCGCGCCCGCAAAGCCCGTCTCGAAGCCGAACGAGATCAGGCCCCGGCCGTCAAATTCGATGCAGGCTTTGCCGAAGAGTCGCCGAATCGGCGCAGATCAGCGATAGTGAGCGCCGCCTTTACCAGGCCCGCCAGACGGCTAAAGCAGGACAGAAGTCGCAGCTAAGCGAGCGTATCGGTCAGTTGCGCAAGGAAATTGAAGGCCTACAGGCCCAGTTGACCGCCAAAGAGAGCGAAGTCGAACTGATGAAGGAGGAATTCGCCCGCGTCGACGAGATGTACAGGAAGAACCTCGTGCCTGTGACCCGCGCTCTATCGGCCGAGCGCGACCTGACGCGGCTCCAAGGCGAACGCGGGCAATTGGTATCCAGCATTGCCCGGGCCCACGGCCAGATCAGTGAGATCGGCATCCAGATGCTCTCGCTCGACCAGAATATGCAGTCGGAATCGATGAAGGAGCTTCGCGACGTCGAGGCGCGCCTGGCGGAACTGGCCGAAAGACGCAACGCAGCGCAAGACCAGCTCAACCGCATCGACATTCGGGCGCCCCGCGGCGGCCTCGTACACGAGCTCCAGATCCACACTGTCGGCGGCGTCATTCAACCCGCAGAGACGCTCATGACGATCATTCCGAGCGACGAAAAGCTGGCGGTAGAAGTGCGCATTGCGCCGACAGACATAGATCAGATGTCGGTCGGTCAAAAGGCCGTTTTGCGCTTCTCGGCCTTCAATCAGAGAACGACGCCTGAGTTCTTCGGCGAGATTTCGTCGATCGCCGCCGACCTCACCAAGGAGCCACAGACCGGCGTCGCCTACTACATAGCGCGCATCGCGGTGTCGGACGAACACCAGGATGAATTCCGCAAGCTGAAGCTTTTGCCAGGCATGCCCGTGGAGACTTTTGTGGAGACCGGCAGCCGGACAGCCATCTCGTATCTCCTGAAGCCATTTAACGATCAGATCAAGCGCGCATTCCGAGAGGAATAGCGGCGTTCGCGCCTAGCGCTTTTGATATGCGTCGCCATTCTGCGCCACAAATATAGCTCCTTCGCTCAGAGATTATGCAGTAACTATGCGGGTGTGTTTCGCAGCCACGCCTTTAGGTATTTCATCGAAATCGCGTTGAATTGTCACGTCCGGCCGACTATAGTGCAGCAAGCGGTACCAATTATTTTTGTGTGCGGGTATTCAGTAATGTCGACGGCTTCGGTTCGTCAGGCGGGCGCGACCTCCATTTCGGAGGATAGCGGTGCGAACGGCAATCAAAACGTAATTGCGCCGGCAATTCGGCCCATCTCACCAATATCAGCAAGTGCACCGGCAGCTGAAAAGCGCGCTGGCTTGGACGGAACCGTCGCGGCTCCGACCCTTTCCGAATGGCAGATTTCGAACGCTTATTTCGAGCGTCGCATGTTCATCGACGGGCTTCTGACGATGCCGGACGGCGAGCATATTCGCTTCTGGGGCTTTGAAGACCCGCTCGCCAGTAACCAAGTGAAGACGCTGCCGTCGCCGCCGATCCGCGTACGCGAGGGCTTTCCCGTCCATATCAAGCTCGAAATCGACAAGGCTGTGGCGGGCGAAGCGCTGCGCAACGGCCGCGACGCCATACCTCCCGGCAACGCGGCAAGCCTAAAGAGTGCGAGCTACATCTATCAATGGCAACCGAAGATGGCCGGCACTTGGCTTTACCAGAGCCACGAAAGCACGCTCAAACAGTTTGAAATGGGAATGTTCGGCCTCCTGATCGTCGATCCGGAGTGTTCTCCATGCGGCAGGCCGCGGGCCTATCGCGACGGACCGGCCTACGATGTCGAGCGTACGTTCGTTTTCGACGATGTCGATCCACGCTGGCACAGCGCTGAAGGCGGTGCCAACACTGCTGCCGAGATCGGATTTGTTCCGAAGTATTTCCTCGTCAATGGCGTGCCGAATACCGAGACATTGCAAAATAAGGACGTCGAGATCGAAGCCAAAGTCGGCGACAAGGTGCTGCTCCGGATGCTCAACGCCAGTTTCTCACTGGTGCGGACGCGGATCGAGCGGTTGCGCGGCGATATCATTGCTGTCGATGGTAAAGCTCTGGTGGCTGCGGATCGGCCGTGGACGAAATGGAATCCGGTTAAGGCCGGCCAGCCCGTCTACATGGCTACGGGGGCGCGCCACGACCTCCTATTGGACCTCGATCCCGAAATGAACGCGGTGAAATCCGGGGACGAATTCCTGGTGACGTTCGAATTTCTGGATTTTGCCAAGCGCCAGATCCGCAATGCAGACTCTACGTCGCCGTTGTACGTCGGCCGGGCGATGACGAGAATTGTCGTTGCATAAGTGCCGCGACTATTACGGCTGCGATTTCGAGCCAGCGGAATTATTGAAGGAATTGGCGTGAACTTTTCCAAGCGCGCGATTGGATTGGCCAAATCATGGTCCGGTCTCGATCTGGTGACGCAGTATGCCATCGCGGCGGCGCTGGTCATCGGACTTGGGATGGGCGCTTTCGGATGGTGGGTCTCGGCTCGGATTGAGAAGGACGTCGTTTCGCAAGCGGCCATGAATGCCGCCCTCCATCTCGACAGCTTTGTCGAGCCGCGGATCCAGGAACTGGCGACGGGCGAGACGATCGGCCAAGAGGCTAAATCTGCGCTCAAGGCCCTGACCTCGGT
The DNA here is from genome assembly GCA_963732525.1 of uncultured Alphaproteobacteria bacterium. Lineage (GTDB taxonomy): Bacteria > Pseudomonadota > Alphaproteobacteria > Rhizobiales > Hyphomicrobiaceae > Hyphomicrobium_B. The sequence goes on along the minus strand of CAVSZX010000032.1, from coordinate 95,068 downwards.
AATAACCGCCCGCGAGACCGTTAGTGAAATCGCGATCTGGGACCGCAACGGAAAGCGGGTCTTTTCGACTGCGGACGATGAGGACCCTCCGCCCACGGTCTCGACCCAAGGCTCTCGGCCGGTACCGAAAGAAGTCGCCGTCGCACTCACCGGTGAAGTCGCGAGTAATCTCGACATTGCAAGTATTGGAAGCCAGGCGAGCCAATCTCGGCCCGGCGGCGCCACACTCAAAATCTTCGCCCCCATGCACAAAATTGGTACGCACGAACTCGTCGCAGTGGCCGAATTGCACGAGGCGGCATCCTCCCTTGTCCAAAGCTTGCGATACACGCGCTTTGAGACAGCCGGCATCCTTGCCCTTGTGTCGTTGCTCATGGTCGGAACGCTGCTCGGTATCGTTCGTCAGGGCGGTCACACCATCGAGCAGCAGCAGCAGGCCCTCAGCCAACGCGTTGGCGAACTCTCGTCCCTGCTTGCGGAGAACGATGATCTCCAACGCCGGATCAGTGAGATCAACCGCCGCTCGATCGAAACCAACGACCGGATTTTGAAGCGCATCAGCGCCGAATTGCATGATGGGCCGGTGCAGCTCATCGCCCTGGCACTTCTGAGGCTCGAGGGTGTCAGACCACTTGGTGACCCGGAAGGCCGCAACGAGGCGGACAACGATTTCGATGCCATCGAAATAGCGCTGCGGGACGCCTTGAAGGAAATCCGCGGCATGTCGTCGGGGCTGTCGCTGCCCAAGCTCGAAGGAGTGAGCGTTGCGGAGGCAATCGACTACGCCGTGCGCAATCACGAGCGCCGCTCGCGCACCCGCGTCAAGATTAACCTTTCGGACGATCTGCCGGGCGGTGCCAGTGCACTGTTTTTGACGTGCGTTTATCGATTTGTTCAGGAAGGATTGAACAATGCCTTCCGTCACGCCGGCGGAAAGGAGCAAGTCGTCCAGGCACATATGGACGACGATCAACTCGTGGTAGAAGTCAGGGACGGGGGCCCGGGCATTGTCGAGAGGCCCTTGGCGACTGATACAAAAGGCTTGGGATTGATCGGCCTCACCGATAGAATTGAGACGCTAGGCGGCAATCTTGATATCGTGAACGCAGACGGTGTAGGGACGTGCCTGCGCGCACGCTTTGGCAAGAGTGCGCTGGAAAGCCTTTCGGTTTGATAATTGGATTTCATGAACGATGTCTGGCAACAACCAACACTCGACAGACCGGATTAGAGTTGCAATCGTCGACGACCACCCGCTATTTCGCGAAGGGGTCGCGGCTTCACTGGCGAATTCTCCAATCATCGACGTAGTAGGCCAAGGCGGGGATGCGGAGCAGGCGATTTAAATCTCGCAGGACCTGCTTCCCGATGTTCTTTTGTTAGACATCTCGCTCCCTGGCGGGGGCATCGAAGCGATGCGCGAGATCGCGCGGCTTTGCCCCTTTATCAAGGTGATCATGCTGACGGCTTCGGAAAACGAACATCATGTTTCCGCCGCGCTCGAATCGGGTGCGCGCGGTTATATCTTGAAGGGCATCGGCGCGGCGGATCTCGTGCGCACCGTCCAGGCCGTGCAGAATGGCGAAAGCTACGTCACGCCGCAGCTGGCAGCTCGCCTGCTTGCGATGATGCGCAGGCCCACTCCCTTGCCGGCGGCCGACGACGATCTGCCCGCGCTGACGAAGCGGGAGGAGCAGATTCTCGACGGCGTGGCGGAGGGAAAAACAAACAAGGAAATCGCACGCCTTCTCAACATTTCCGAGAAGACCGTAAAGCATTATATGACCAACATCATGCACAAGCTTCAGGTGCGCAATCGCGTCGAAGCGGCGCTGGTGGTGAAAAAGAAGAGCGGCATCTGAAGACGCGTGGGGTCTATCTTCAAAACGACGGGGAGGCCGCGTCTGCCTGAAGATGGCGAACTCGACTCAATCCAGGCCTGCAAGCCAGGACAGCGCGTGCACTTTGATTAGTACATTACTCATGAAGGCGTTCACGGCGGCAGTACTGAGGCCAATGCTCTCGCCGATCTCTTGCGGCGTCAGTCCCTGCGAAAGGCGCAGCAGAATCTGTTCTTCGCGCTCAAGCAATTCCAGAGGCCTCTGACCGGTGTCCATTCCCCACGGCGTGCCGACGGGACGCGAACTCAATAGCCGAACAGAGAGTGACGGAGACAGTTCCGACATTCCTTTATGTACACTTCGGATCGCGGCTCGGATTTCGGCGGAACTCGACCCCTTGGTCAGAAAGGCCGAAGCGCCGGCCATCAGCGCCGCATCGACTTGATGCGCCGCATCATCGGACGTCAGCACGATGATTTTCGTCGCCGGCGCGTGCCGCGACAAGTGCCGGGCGGCGTTGAGGCCGCCGCCAGGCATGTTGAGATCGAGCAAAACAACGTCAGGGACCAAATCCGTGGCATATTTGATTGCCTCGGCGGCCGTACTGCCAGCCGCAACGACGTCAATACCGGAGTCCCGCGCCAGCGTCTTGGCAAGCGCATCTCGCATGGCGGTGTGGTCGTCAAACAGGGCAACTGTGATGCCTGGCTTGGCGACACGATTAGAAGGCACAACATGGGGCAGTCCTGAACTCAGGGCGTGTCTCCAAGCGTTTCGCTCCCAACTAGCTCGCTTGCATTCAACGGTCGGCGAAGCTTCTGGATGCTAATCACAGCCGTATGATGATCCGTGCAAGCTGACAATTGGCTGACTCGTTCAGACATTATCCGAGTCGCTGCTAATAATTCTGCCATAGAAGCAGCATTCCAGCGATTCTCCATGAAAGTCGGGAATTTCCTAGGAGCCTTTGTCCGGCGACGATGCAATCAAACGTGAGACCAAGGTCGCTGTACCGGCGTAGTTAGCCATATCGGTCTGCCATTTTCGCTACAGGTTCGTAACGGCCAGGCCTGCGGTCGCGTTCAACGCTACGCTTACAAGACTCGCCGGTGGATCTAGACCGTCAGCGTTCGTCGAATGGCATCCTGCCAGCCGCGGTATTTCCTGTCGCGCTCGGTTTCGTTCATTTGCGGTGTAAAGCGTCTATCCAAAGACCAGCTCTTCGCGAAGCTCGCGGGCTCGGGATAGAACCCCGAGTAGTAGCCGGCCAGGTAGGCGGCACCAAGCGCGGTCGTCTCAAGTATACGGGGGCGATCGACGGGGGCTGCTAAAATGTCGGAGAGTCTTTGCATCGTCCAGTCAGAGGCGACCATGCCGCCATCGACCCGCAGAACCGTCTCGCGTGCCGCGCCCCAATCTCCGCGCATGGCGTCGATCAGGTCGCGCGTCTGATAACACACGCTCTCGAGCGCCGCGCGGACGATCTCCTTGCGCGTAGTCCCGCGCGACAGTCCGTAGATGGCGCCCCGGCACTCCGCATCCCAATAAGGCGCGCCGAGGCCGACGAATGCCGGCACGAAATAAACATCTTGACCCGGATCTGCGTCCGAAGCGAGAGGGCCTGATTCCGACGCACTCTTGATGAGGCCGAGTCCGTCGCGCAACCATTGCACGGCGGCGCCGGCGACGAAGATCGAGCCTTCGAGCGCGTAGTGGACGTTGCCGTCCAAGGCGTAGGCGACAGTCGATAACAGGCGGTTCTTCGAAAAGACCGGCATCATGCCCGTGTTCAGAATTGCGAAACAGCCCGTGCCGTAGGTCGATTTGACCATTCCCGGCTCGAAACAGGCCTGGCCGATTGCGGCAGCCTGCTGGTCACCTGCGATACCCGTAATGGGAATAGGCGAACCGAATAGTGATGCATCAGTTGATCCGAAATTCGCGGCGCAATCTTTGATCTCGGGCAGCATATTATGCGGTACACGGAAGAGATCAAGCAGATACATCGACCAGCGCTTCTTGTTAATGTCGTAGAGCAACGTACGGCTGGCGTTGGTTGCGTCGGTCGCATGCACCTTGCCGCCCGTCAGCCGCCACAGCAGGAAACTATCGACGGTGCCGAAGGCCAGCCGGCCGGCAATTGCCGCGTCACGGGCGCCCGGCACGTTATCGAGTATCCAAGCGACCTTCGTTCCCGAGAAGTAGGGATCGAGCAGCAATCCCGTGCGCTTGTTCACCGTGTCTTCGAGACCGGCATTCTTCAAGCCCGCACACAAATCGGCGGTGCGCCGGTCTTGCCAGACAATGGCCTTATGGATGGCCTTGCCAGTCGCGCGATCCCAAACGACCGTCGTTTCGCGTTGATTGGTGATGCCGATGCCGACGATGTCCAACGCCGTGACGCCCGCTTCGCTCATCACCTTGCGACAGGTCGCCAGCGTCGTCTCCCACAAATCCTCGGGCTCGTGCTCGACCCATCCCGATTGCGGGAAGTGTTGTGGAAACTCCTGCTGCGCAACGGCTTTGATGGCGCAATTGGAGTCGAACAGGATGGCGCGGCTGGAGGTTGTGCCCTGGTCGATGGCCAGTATGTACCTGCTCATGCGCACCCCTTGCCCCGATGTGAAGATAACACAATTCGACTATGCCACTTTGGCCGCATTCTCCGATAGCCAGGCATCGAGATGGGCGCGGCTCTCCGCATCGAAGCGCAGCCCCAGCTTTGTGCGGCGCCACAAGATATCGTCAGAGGTTCTCGCCCATTCGTTTTCGATTAAGTAGCGCACCTCACGTTCACTTAGATCTGCGCCAAAAATTCTGTTCCCGCTGTCGCTTCCCGGTATTTTCGCCGTGCCGCCGGCGGCGGATTGCGCCACGATGCCGTAGGCCCGCGTACCATAACTGCGCGCCAAACGCTGGGCAGTGACGTCCGCGAGCCCCGGGGAGCGGCGTTTTAGATCGGCGACGAGTGCGTTGAAACCGTCGACCGGAAAATCGCCGCCGGGGAGCGCCGCGCCGGCGGTCCATGGCGGACCTGGAATTGCGATAGCGCCCGACAAGATTTCGAGAGCGTCCTCGGCGAGGCGGCGGTACGTGGTGATCTTGCCGCCGAAGACGTTGAGCAGGGGCGCGACCGCGTCTTTGCCGTCGAGTTCTAGAACATAATCGCGCGTCGCCTCCTGCGCCGTGCCACCGCCATCGTCCATCAGCGGGCGCACGCCCGAATAGCTCCAGACGACATCGTGAGGCGCGATCGGCGACTTGAAGTAGCTGCTCGCCAGTCGGCAAAGATAGTCGGTTTCGTCTTTGGAAATTGCAACTGCGCCGGGATCACCGTGGTAATCGACGTCGGTCGTGCCAATGAGCGTGAAATCGCGCTCGTAGGGAATGGCGAAGACGATGCGCTTGTCGTCGTTCTGAAAGATATAAGCACGGTCATGGTCGAACATCCGGGGCACCACGATGTGGCTGCCCTTGACGAGGCGGATGCGCCGGCGGCCATTGAAGCCGGCACGATTGTTGAGTACGTCGTCCACCCACGGGCCACCGGCGTTGACCAAGGCCCGCGCGGAAATGCTGTGACGCTTTCCAGTCGATGTCTCCTGGAGTTCGACCGTCCAGCCGGCTTCTGCGCGCCGCGCCGAAACGACCTCCGTGCGGGTCGCGATCGTCGCCCCGCGCGTCCTGGCATCCATGGCATTGAGGACGACGAGCCGGGCGTCATCGACCCAGCAATCGGAATATTCAAAGCCCCGCGTAAAACCCTCCTTCAAGGGCTTTCCGGCCACGTCCCTCGCGAAGTCGATGGAACTGGAGGCTGGTAGCAGCTTGCGTCCGCCCAGATGATCGTAAAGAAACAGCCCGATACGGATGAGCCAGGCAGGTCGCAAGGCCTTGTGATGAGGCAAGACAAAGCGCAGCGGCCAGATGATGTGCGGGGCCATGCCCCAGAGAACTTCGCGCTCCTTCAGCGACTGGCGTACCAGCAGAAATTCGTAGTGCTCAAGATAACGCAGGCCGCCATGCACGAGTTTTGTCGAGGCGGAGGAGGTGCCTGAAGCGAGATCGGATTTCTCCGCGAGGAAGACCTTGAGGCCGCGTCCAGCCGCGTCTCGCGCGATCCCGCACCCATTAATACCGCCGCCGATGATCGCGATGTCATACACGGACGCTACGCTCAGCTTTGGTTCTGACGCGGTTGACGGTTTGGGCCCGAAACCGGACTTCCGAAGCACGATTAGCTGGGAAGCTGGGACACCGATTAAGCCCTCAGCAACCATGAGGCTGCCAATTCGAAGATTATCGCAACAAAACGAAAATTCAAGCCGCGCCGGCGACAAAGACTTCAATTTTGTGTTCGTGGCAGATGGCGGCGATGCTCGGCGGCGGCGGCTCGCTGGTCACAAAGTAGTCTATTTCGGACAGATGTCCGATCCTGACGGGAGCGGTGCGGGCATATTTCATGCTGTCGGCAACCAGGATTGTGTGACGGGCGCAGCCAAGGATCGCCTTGGCGACTTTAACTTCGCGATAGTCGAAGTCGAGAAGTGAGCCGTCTTCATCGATCGCACTGGTTCCTATCACCGCGTAATCGACTTTGAACTGACGGATGAAATCGACCGCTGCCTCGCCAACGATGCCGCCGTCCGAATGCCTGAGAACACCGCCCGCGACAATCACTTCGATGCCGGCACAGCCAATCAATATATTGATAACATTGGTATTATTTGTGATTACCAGAAGTCCATGCCGGGTTCTGAGGGCGGTCGCAACCTGTTCGGTGGTCGTGCCGATGTTGATAAGGATCGAGGAGCTGTCTGGGATCAGCGAAGCGGCTTTGATGCCGATCAGGCGTTTCTCTTCCGTGGCCAGTTGCCGGCGCGCCTCGTAGCCGAAATTCGCGACGCCCGAGGCGACGACAGCGCCACCATGATAACGCTGCAGTAGGCCGCGTTCGCATAGGTCGTTCAAGTCCTTGCGGATCGTCTGCGGGGTGACATCGAAGCGGCTGGCCAGACTTTCCACATCGACCCGGCCCTGTTCGCGCGCGAGCTGAACGATTTCCTGCTGGCGAGGCGTGACGGCGAGCATGGGTGTCCTCAAGGATGACCAAACCTTAGCGCGAAACGTTCGTATTTTCAAGCAATACGCACGCATTCGAAAGGCATGAGTCAAAAACTATGAATGCTGCGACGCAATAAATCGGCAATCGCAATGCGGAATTATCCGAATATAGGCGCGATTTCCGTGGGTTCGTTTTATTGTCCCGGTTTCCAATTGACACGCGTTTTGTTTCGCTTGATAGTCTGGGCCTCTCTGCGCACTGGGAGGAAAAACCAAATGAAGAAACGCATATCCGCTGTGGCGCTTTTCGCTGCAGCCGTTTCCTTGTCCGGCACATGTTACGCCGGCATGGATGAAGCTAAAAAATGGGTCGATAAGGAATTCCAGCCGTCCGCACTCTCCAAGGACGAACAGCTCAAGGAGATGGAGTGGTTCGTGAAGGCGGCAGCGCCTTTCAAGGGGCTGGAAGTCAATGTTCTCTCCGAAACCATTCCAACGCACACGTATGAATCCGAAACGCTGACCAAGGCGTTCGAAGAAATTACCGGCATCAAGGTCAATCACCAGCTCCTCGGCGAAGGCGAGGTCGTGCAGGCGGTTCAGACCCAGATGCAAACCAACCGCAACCTCTACGACGGCTACATCAACGATAGCGATCTCATCGGCACGCACTCGCGTTTGCAGAGCGCAGTGAACCTGACCGATTGGATGGCCGGTGAAGCCAAGGACGTCACCAATCCCGGTCTCGACGTCAAGGATTTCATCGGCGCCCCCTTCACGACGGGCCCCGATGGCAAGCTCTATCAGTTGCCGGACCAGCAGTTCGCGAACCTTTACTGGTTCCGCAAGGATTGGTTCGATCGCAAAGACCTGCAGGACAAGTTCAAAGCCAAGTACGGCTATGATCTGGGCGTGCCGGTCAACTGGTCGGCCTATGAAGACATCGCTGAATTCTTCACCAACGACGTGAAGGAAATCGACGGTGTCAAAGTCTATGGTCACATGGACTACGGCAAGCGCGCACCCGACCTCGGCTGGCGTATGACGGACGCTTGGCTATCGATGGCTGGCTCCACGTCGCCGGGACTGCCAAACGGCCGCCCGATCGACGAGTGGGGCATCCGTATGGAGAAGGACAGCTGCAACCCGGCTGGTGCTTCTGTCACCCGAGGCGGCGGCACCAACGCTCCGGCTTCGGTGTACGCAATCGCCAAGTGGGACGAGTGGCTGAGGAAGTATGCGCCTCCGGGTGCCGCCGACTACGACTTCTATCAGTCGCTGCCCTCGCTCAGTCAAGGCAATGTGGCCCAGCAGATCTTCTGGTACACGGCGTTTACCGCCTCGATGGTCGCTGACAAGAAGTCCGGCAATAATACGGTCGATGACAAGGGCAATGCGCTCTGGCGCATGGCGCCCTCGCCGCATGGTCCGTATTGGAAGGACGGCATGAAGCTCGGTTATCAGGACGCCGGCTCGTGGACGTTCTTCAAGTCGACGCCTGTCGACCGCCGCAAGGCCGCGTGGCTCTACGGGCAGTTCGTGACCTCCAAGACTGTCGATGTGAAGAAGAGCCACGTTGGCTTGACCTTCATCCGCGACAGCACCATCCGCCATGCCTCGTTCACCGAGCGCGCGCCCAAACTCGGCGGTCTCGTCGAGTTCTATCGTTCGCCCGACCGCGTGAACTGGACCCCGACCGGCGTCAACGTGCCTGACTATCCCAAGCTCGCTCAGCTTTGGTGGCAGCAGATCGGCGACGTCAATTCGGGTGCATTCACGCCGCAGCAGGCAATGGATCGCCTTGCGACTGAAATGGACTTGATCATGTCGCGCATGGAAGCCGCCGACAAAGCCAACAAGGCCTATGGCGGGTGCGGTCCACGTCTCAATCCTGAGAAGAAGGCCGAGGAATGGCTCGGAAAGGCCGATGGCCCTGCCGCCAAGCTCGCCAACGAAAAGGAAAAGGGACAGACCGTCGCTTATGACGAGCTGATCAAGCGCTGGACCTCTGCAAAGTAAGTGCAGTCCTGCCCACGCTGTGATTGAATGGTTCCGGAGCGCGGTACGAAAGCCGCCGTGCTCCGGGATCACTTTCCGGGCTCTCTCCGGGCGGCCTTCCCTCGCACAACCCTCCCGTCGCACTCAGAAGCAGAGTGCTGAGACGCCTTTGGATTGTAACGCTTGTGAACCATGACGCTTGAACTCAAAAACGTCACCAAGCGCGTCGGCGCAGAGACATTCATTTACGATACGAGTCTTGTGCTGGCCGACAACAGCATGAACGTGCTGTTAGGCGCGACGCTGGCCGGCAAAACAACCTTGATGCAGCTGATGGCCGGCCTCGAGCGGCCGACGAGCGGCGAAATCTGGTTCCACGGAAAGAACGTGACGGGCGTTCCGGTGCAAAAGCGGAACGTGTCGATGGTCTATCAGCAGTTCATCAACTATCCGAATTTCACCGTCGAGGACAACATCGCTGCGCCATTGCGCGTTGCGGGCTTCGACGACGGCGAGATCAAGCGACGCGTCGATAAGGCAGCCGAACTTCTGCGGCTTGGCCCAATGCTGAAACGGCGTCCTTCCGAGCTGTCCGGCGGCCAGCAGCAACGCACTGCGATCGCCCGGGCCATCGTCAAGGACAGCGACCTGATCCTTTTTGACGAGCCGCTCGCCAATCTCGATTACAAGCTGCGCGAAGAACTCCGCGACGAGCTGCCGAGGCTGTTTGCCGAAAAGAAATGCATTGTCGTCTACGCAACGACCGAGCCCGGCGAAGCGCTCCTCTTCGGCGGCAACACGGCGACATTGCACGAGGGCAGGATCACGCAGTTCTCGCCAACCGCCGCGGGATATAGGAATCCTCGCGACCTTACGACGGCGCGGGTGTTTTCCGATCCCCCCATCAATACGCATAAGGCGACGAAACGCGGAGCGACGCTGCAGTTGGAAAACGGTCCCGCCTGGCCTGCCGGGCGCACGGCCGCGGCGCTCCCCGACGGCGAATATATGATCGCGCTCAGACCACATCACGTCACGCGCGCCCCCGCGGGCTCAAACGCCGGCGCCATCGACGCGCGCGTGTTGATCGCGGAACTCTCTGGCTCGGAAAGTGTCATCCATTTCGCGCTCGGCGACGAAACCTGGGTCTCACAGTCGCACGGCATACACAGTCTCGAGGTCGGCGCGCCGGCGCGCTTCTACGCCGATACGGATCACATCCTGTTCTACAAGCCGGATGGGGAGCTGGCGGCCTGATGGCAAAGATCACGCTCAAAGATCTGGCGCAGTCCTACGTTCCCAACCCGTCGAGCGACGAGGATTGGGCGCTGAAGCCGTTCGATCTCGAATTTGCCGATGGCGGCGCCTACGCGCTGCTTGGCCCTTCGGGCTGCGGCAAGACGACCCTGCTCAATCTGATATCGGGACTGTTGACGCCGACGAAGGGCCGCATTCTGTTCGACAACGACGACGTGACGCTGAAGTCGCCCGAGCAACGCAACATTGCACAGGTCTTCCAGTTCCCGGTCATTTACGACACGATGACCGTCTACGACAACCTGGCTTTCCCGCTGCGCAACCGCAACGTTCCCGAGACGGTTGTCAAGGAACGCGTCGAAGCCATGGCCGAAATGCTCGAACTCAAGGCGACGCTGCACAAGCGGGCTTCGGGACTGACGGCCGACGGCAAGCAGAAGATTTCGCTCGGACGCGGTCTTGTGCGCTCGGACGTCAACGTCATCATGTTCGACGAGCCGCTGACCGTGATCGACCCGCATCTGAAGTGGGAGCTCAGATCCAAGCTCAAGGAACTGCATCAGCGCATCAAGCGGACGATGATCTACGTTACCCACGATCAGACCGAAGCACTGACCTTCGCGGATCGGGTGGTGGTCATGAACGACGGGCAGATTGTCCAGGTTGGAACGCCGGTTGATCTCTTCGAACGTCCGCGCCACACGTTCGTCGGGCATTTCATCGGATCGCCCGGCATGAATCTCATTCCCTGCGATGTGAAAGACGGGGCGGCCTTCGTCGGCGGCGTCAAGGTCGAAACGGCGAACGCAGGAAGCTATCGTGGCGGGGCGCGCACCGTGCAGATCGGCGTCAGGCCGGAATTTGTGACTTTCGCACCCGAGGGCCTGCCTGTTCACGTCACCAAGACCGCCGACGCGGGGCGTTTCACGATCGTCTCGGTTCGCGCGGGCGAGTATCCGCTGAAGCTGCTCGTGCCCGAGGGAAGTGAAATTCCGTCGGCAAAGGCCTTTGTCGCCCTCGATGCCAATCGCACGCGGGTTTATGCCGACGGCTGGATGGCAGGCACTGAAGCGGGGACGGGCACATGAAAAAGACCGTCAACCAGAAGGCCTGGTTCTTTGTCCTGCCGGTGTTCATCCTGGTCGCTTTCAACGCCATTATCCCGTTGATGACGGTCGTCAACTTTGCGTTCCAGGAGACGTTTGGCGACAACGTCTTCTCCTGGGCCGGCACGCGCTGGTTCGAGCAGGTGCTGCACTCTCCGCGATTCCATGAAGCACTCGGGCGGCAAATACTATTCACCGCGATCATACTTGCGATCGAGATTCCGCTCGGCCTTGCCATCGCACTCGCCATGCCGAAGAACGGCCCCTGGGTTTCGGTATGCCTGATCCTGATGGCGCTGCCGCTCCTCATTCCCTGGAACGTCGTCGGCGCCATGTGGAACATCTTCGCGCTACCGGATCTTGGGCTTCTCGGACGTACCTTCAATGCGCTGGGAGCGTTCGTGGGCCAGATCGTGCCCGGATGGGGGTTCGACTACAATTATACGCGCCAGCCGGGCGCAGCCTGGTTCACGATGGTGCTGATGGACGTCTGGCACTGGACGTCGCTCGTCGTCTTGCTGTGCTATGCGGGTCTCGTTTCCATTCCCGACGCCTATTATCAGGCGGCGCAGGTCGATGGCGCCGGGCGCTGGGCCGTGTTCCGCCATATCCAGCTTCCGAAGCTGAAGCACGTCCTCACCATCGCGATCCTGCTGCGCTTCATGGATAGTTTCATGATCTACACCGAAGCCGTCGTTCTGACGGGGGGCGGTCCGGGCAATGCGACGACGTTCCTGTCGATCGATCTGGTGAAGATGGCGCTCGGGCAATTCGACCTCGGGCCGGCAGCGGCCATGTCGATCATCTACTTCCTGATCATTCTGTTCCTCAGCTGGCTGTTCTACACGCTCATGATGCGCAACGAGGAGAAGTGAGATGAACCCGGCCAGATCGTTCTCGAGAGGGCTGGTCCTGGTGGTCTACATCCTGTTTTTGATGTTGCCCATCTATTGGCTCGTCAACATGTCGTTCAAGACGACCAACGAGATCTTGGGGTCTTTGACGCTTTGGCCGCAGAACTTCACCTTCGACAACTACAAGAAGATCTTCACGGATCCGACCTGGTACAATGGCTACATCAACTCTCTCGAATACGTGATCGCCAATACCATCATGTCGGTTCTGGTGGCGCTGCCGGCAGCGTATGCATTTTCCCGCTACCGCTTCATCGGCGACAAGCACCTCTTCTTCTGGCTGCTCTCGAACCGTATGGCGCCGCCCGCCGTGTTCGCACTGCCCTTCTTCCAGCTTTATTCGGCGGTCGGTCTTTTCGATACGCCATGGGCCGTTGCTCTCGCCCACACGTTGTTCAACGTTCCGCTCGCGGTTTGGATCCTTGAAGGTTTCATGTCCGGAATTCCGAAGGAACTCGACGAAACGGCCTACGTCGATGGCTATTCGTTCCCGGGTTTCTTCGTCAAGATCTTCATTCCAACGATTGCGGCGGGGATCGGCGTCGCCTGCTTCTTCTGCTTCATGTTCTCCTGGGTGGAGTTGCTACTCGCCAAGACGCTCACATCCGTTGCGGCAAAGCCCATCGCGGCGACCATGACCAAGACCGCCTCGAGTTCGGGCTATGAGCTGGGGCTGCTCGCGGCAGCGGGAACGCTGACCATCATTCCAGGCGCGTTCGTCATTTATTTCGTGCGCAACTACATTGCCAAGGGCTTTGCGCTCGGGCGCGTATAAAGCCCTGCCAGCCGGATTGAGGAGCGTTGTGATATGGCAGGTCCTGCAGAAACCGTGACCGAGAAGGCGGCAGAGGGCGCCGCGACGGGTTGGGGCCAGGGTGCCGGTGATGCGGCGGCCGCACAAGGTACGTCACTCGTGTCGTGGATGGCCTGGACGCCGGAAACGGCCTATTTCTTTTCCTTCATCGCGCTCTGCCTGCTTGCGATGACGGTGTGGGAAGTCGCTATTCCAGGCGGCGATCCGCGTCGCGGTATCCTCGGTCTCGATACGACGCGGGGCGATCGGTTGTTCATCTCGCTGCTTGGCAGTGCATTCATCCACCTCGCCTGGCTGGCACTCGTCGGTTCCAATCTCTGGCCGGCGGTCGGCATTTCACTGCTCTATGCCTTGGCGGTGTTTCTCTGGGTCTGAGCCCTACAAGTGAGGCGCGTTAAGATCTTGGACTTGCGTTGCCTGCACTCGTGTTTGGCAGGGAACCTGCAAGGATCTGCGGCGTGTATCAAGGAGAACCACCCCGTGGGAAGCCAGAATTTCAAGCGTTATGTTGCCAACATAAATCGTATTCATCTTGTCGAAATGGTCGAGAATTTCAGTCTAGAGACTCGTGCTCGAAACTTCCGGGCTTCCCTCATCGCCAATCCCATTACTGGCATTCCCTATCCCGATCCTGAACTGAGCTGCGGGGCCGCGGCCGAGTTCGCTGCGGGCTGAAGCTCGAGGTCGGAGTGATCGAATTGCGGTCGGACACCCTCGTGTCCGGCCGCTTTTCTTTGCCAATGAACCTGGATTTACTGACTGTCGGAGGGCGCATGTACCCTCGCGCACGGGTGCAATCAAGCGGGTGCGATCAAGCGGCGATTACAATTCGTGCGGGGCGGTGGAAGAGGAAAATCTGCTTCGGTAGCCGCTCTCTGGATGCCGCCGCGCCCCAGATCAGCGCCATCATGACATAGAAGTGGCGCCAGTGGTCGCTGTCGATGATCAGCCCCTCGGCGACGTTGGCGGCAAAGACTGAAAGGGCGATGAGCACGAACGGCTGCATTTCTGAAGTGCGGAAGCTTTCCCTGAGGCCGAGAAGCAACGTCAATGCAACAGCGGCGAGGTAGAGACCGGCTCCCATCCAGCCGGCAGCCATGGTCACGGTCAGGTAGACGTTGTGGGCTTCCTCATGATGGTGGTATGGCGCGAATTGCGCGGCACCGATGCCGAGCGGATTTTCGAGGATGAGGAGCCGAGCCTTTTCCTGGCCGCCGAAGCGGCCTTCGGGGCCGACGTCGTAATCCTGGGTGACGCTGGCGCGCTCCTGCATCAAATCCAAAACCCGGTCGTTCTGCAGAATGGCGGCGACGCCCGCGGCGATGAGGGCGACGGCGGAGATGGACAGGAACGAGATCTTCTGCCGGCGGGCCTTGTTCGAAGCTGTGACGTAGTTAAGCCAAAGGTAAAGCGCGAGCGACACGAGAAGATTGATCCAGGCGCCGCGCGAAAAGCTCAACAGCACGGCCAACGACAGCAATCCGGCGAGGCCAAGAGGCGCCAGGATGCGCTTCAGCGAACCATTCAGGGCCTTGTGTAAGGCATAGAGAATGGAGGGCACGAGGAATGGGCCGAACACGTTCGGGTCCTTGAACGTGCCGGTCGCGCGGCCGAACTTGGTGAAAATTTCGGCGCCGGGGAATAGATCGAAGTAACCGGCGAGCCCCGTGCCGGCGGCGATAATCGCCGCGGTCAGAAATCCGTTGAAAATCAGCTTGACGTTGGCTTGCGGGCGGATCGCAACGAAGCCGGCGATCGAAAAGGCGCCGCCCGCGAGGAAAAATGTGACGAGCGTGTGGGTGACGGCTTTGCCGGTATCTTCGGCGAAATTCGCAGCGACCAGGCCGCTTGCCGCAATCGCTGCAAAAAGCATAAGCAGGATCGCGAGCAGCGGCGTCACGCGCGAAAGGCCGACGACGGGCAGCAAAACGATCAGCGCCAGCATCAGAGCGTCGGTCGGAGCCGGTTCGGAAAAGACCAGTCCATTGGTGGCAAATGTCAGCCAGACGAGGGCAAGCATCGCATTGTGGACGAAGCTACGGCCGGCGACATTGCGTCGCCAATCCTCAAATGCCCGTATGCAACGTCTCAACATGAGACCCTCGTTAAATCTCCGCCGTCTTGAGGAGTAGAGAAGCAAGAACCGGGCCCGAATGGTAAAGACGGTCTTTACCCGGCCGAGCGGGCGTCGCGACCCTTTGCAGGGTCTTGGGGCTCAGTAGGCGTTCTCGGTCTTGAGGAGCGATACGGGCGTCTTGGCCAGGATCAGGACGTCGAGCGCGAGGCTCCAGTTTTCGATGTAGTAGAGATCGTGCTCGACGCGCTTCTGGATTTTTTCGGGCGTATCCGTTTCCCCGCGCCAGCCGTTGATCTGCGCCCAGCCGGTGATGCCGGGCTTCACCTTGTGACGCGCGAAATAGCCGTCGACGACGTCGTCGTAGAGCGCGTCTCCGGCCTTGGCCTGGAGAGCATGAGGGCGCGGTCCGACGAGCGACAGATCGCCGAGGACGACATTGATAAGCTGGGGCAATTCATCGAGGCTGGCCTTGCGGATGATGCGGCCGACGCGGGTAACGCGCGGGTCGTCCTTGGTGACGAGCTTGGCGGCGGCGGCATCGCAGCGGTCGGTGTACATTGAGCGAAACTTGTAGACCTCGATCAGCTCGTTGTTGAAGCCGTAGCGCTTTTGGCGAAAGAGCACAGGGCCGCGGCTGTCGAACTTCACGGCCAGCGCCACGGCGGCCATGACGGGCGCCAGCAACACCAGAGCCAGCGTGCCGACGGCCTTGTCGAACAGCCATTTGGAGACGGTATTCCAATCGGCGAGCGGGCGATCGTAGAGATCGATCATCGCCACGGAGCCGACATAGGAATAGGTGCGCGGCGAAAAGCGCAAGCGCGTAGCCCCGGCCGGCAACTTGATATCGGCGGGCAGCACCGAAAGCGCCTTTGCGACCTCTGAGAGCCGCTCTTCGGCGGCGAGCGGCAAGGCGACGATAATCAGGTCGAAACGCGCCGAACGGCTCATGGAAATCAGTGTTGTCAGGTTTCCAAGGCGCGGATAGCCACGGACGAGGCGTGGGGCGCGGACGTCGTCGCGGTCGTCGAAAATGCCGGCAATGCGCACGATCGGGTGCGGATCGGCCTCGAAGCGTGCGATGAGGTCCTCGGTCACCGCGCCCGAGCCGTAAATGGCAACGCGCTGGTAGAGGCGGCCGCTCTTGGCGAGGCGCCGCATCGTCTGGGCCAGGACCAAGCGCTCGATCGTCAGCGCCGCGAGTGTAGCCAGATACCACGTGCCCAGCCAAAGGCGCGAAACCTCGGCGCCTGCCTTGAACAACGTCAGCACGACGACGAGAGCCGTGAACGC
The DNA here is from genome assembly GCA_963732525.1 of uncultured Alphaproteobacteria bacterium. Lineage (GTDB taxonomy): Bacteria > Pseudomonadota > Alphaproteobacteria > Rhizobiales > Hyphomicrobiaceae > Hyphomicrobium_B. The sequence continues at coordinate 78,704 of CAVSZX010000032.1, read as the reverse complement.
GACGGTCGAGGCAAGCGTTAGGCGCGGCCAATGCGCGGTGAAGGCACTGAAGGCGGAGATCGTATTCAGTCCGAGAAGTTCCGCCGCCGAGACCGTGACGGCGGCGGCGAATGCAATGGCCGCGAGGTAGAGCGGATTGGCCATGACACCGGGTTCATCGACGCAGGCGACGGCGACGAGGCATCCCAGTGCGATCGTGAACGCGAATTCGGTCAAGCGAACGAGGCCACGCACGATCGCGGGCGAGGTTGAGGCAACGGACTTGGGTACCAATCCGTCGGCGAGGCTCGCCGATGCGAGTGCCACCGGCGGCCGGCGGGGCGCCTCGGAATTGGAGGTCGGAGCTTCGGCAAGTCGACGTGCGGAGAGGGACATTCCAGAGCTCGCTGTTCGCGGTTCGCATGAAGCGAAGTCGAGTGCGAACAAGCATTCTCCGTGCCAGCACCGTTAATGCGGGGCAGCGAGCGCCAGTTCGGCGCCGGGATGTGTTAAGAATTCGTAAACGGCGTAGAAGTTCAAGACGGCGTCGGTCATGCCGGCGACCGTGTATCGTTGCGCGACCTTGTCCCGCAAGCTTACGGCGCGTGCTGCGGCACCCGCCCGATCGGCGAGGGCCGCCGTCATAGCAGCGGCGAGAATGTCCGAATGTCCCGCCTTGACAAGGCGGGTGTCGGTTTCCGCGACGATTTCGGGAATGCCGCCGACATCCGTCGCGATGAGTGGCAGGCCGGCCGCTGCCGCTTCAAGCACGATATAGGGGAAGCTTTCTGCGAGCGAAGGTACAACCATGATCCGGCCCATGGCGAAGGCGTCGCGCGCGGCAAGGGCGCCGGTAAAGCGTACTCGTGTACCGAGTTCGAGGCTGGTGGCGAGCGTTTTGAACGCATCGGCGTCGGGGCCCGCGCCGACGATCGTTGCGGTTGCTTTTGAGAGGGCCGGACGGCTCAGGGCTTCGAGGAGATGCTGCACACCCTTTAACCTGCGCAGTTCGCCGACGAACAGGAAGTCGGTTGCGTCGGCGGCAACTGCCGGCGTGACAAAGTCAGAGGGTTGCAACCCGTTCGGGATGACGCGAGCAGGCGCAATCGGCGGTCCGATCCGTTCGGCGTAATTGCGGGCGGCGTAGGCGCTTTCGAAAATGAGACCATCGCAGTCCCGTTCGAGCAGGCGCTCGATCGCAAGCAGTGCCGTCGTTACGGGCGTGCCGGGTTTCAGGTTCAAAGAGCCGCCGTGGGGCGTGTAGAACGACTTCAAGCGATGTCCGCGTGACCTGAGAGCCCGGCGCGCGAGACGTGCATAGGCGCCGCCCTTGGCGCCGTGCCCGTGGATCACGTCGAGATCGAGCCCGGATGCGTGCGCAAGCACCTGGCGATAGGCGCGATAGTCACCGATGCCCGGCTGGCGGCCCATCGGGGTGCGCAGCAGGCCGAGTTTCAAAGCCGGTTCGATGCCCGCAAATTTCTCTTGGGTCAGGCGGTTCTCGGCGGTGCTGTCGGCGAGAATTCCGACGTCGTGTCCGCGCCGGGCCTGTTCGGCGGCGAGATCGAGAACGTGGCGGAAGAGACCGCCGACAGGTGCGCGAAGGCAATGAAGGATGCGCATGGCGGGCTCCTCGAGACGCGGGCGCGGGGACGCAGGCCTTAGTGGGCGTTATAGAAATCGTTCGAACACGAAGATCGTGTCACCCGGCTTCACGACGTAGTCGCCCGGAGCCTCGATCTGCTCGACGAAGCCGTTGATGCGGCGGGTGATGCGGAACTTGCGCTCGCTGGCCCGCTCGGTGAAGCCGCCAGCGATGGCGACGGCCGTCTCGACGGTCATGCCTGAGACGTAGGGGAACTGTCCGGCATTCTTGACCTCGCCTAGAATGAAGAACGGGCGGTTCTGCTGGATATCGACCGTAACTTGCGGGTTCTTGACGTATTCCCGGCCGAGACGGGCGCGGATGGTCTCCTGCAGCTCGTTCGTCGTCTTGGCGCGCGCGGCGACGTTGCCGATCAAAGGCACTGAGATTTTGCCGTCGTGATCGACGATGTAGAGGCGAGAAAGATTGGGCTGGCCGTAGACGAATATGCGCAGGCGGTCGCCGGTGTCGAGCAGGTAGGGGCCGTCGGAATCGGCGACGGCCTGCGGCCCGACGATCTGGTGGGGAATGCTGGTCGGCTCGCCCCAGGACTGATGATCGTTGCTGACGAGGACTTCCGCGGCCCCGACGGGAACGGGATAGCCGTTGTCGATGACGGTGTCGCTTGCCGCGATGATGGGGACGGCTTCATCGGTTGTCACGGCGGCGATGGTGTCTGACAGGAGCCCGTCGACCGGGATGCTGGCGCAGCCGCCGAGCGCGAGGCAGGCGGCAAGAGCTGCAGACAAAATGCGCACGGACATGACGAACTCGTTCCCGACAAGACAAACCAGACTGTCCGCATCGTAGTATTGGCGGGTTAACAAAGACTTCAACGCTGCCTTTTTTTGGAACGGTTAAGGGGTTGCTAACTCGCGGGGCCCCTTAATTCCGAATCAGTTGCGAAGAAGCCCCGAGATCAATCATGCCCGCGCGCTCCCCTGCCTCTCCCGATGCAATCGAGATGAGTTCCGTTTTCGGGGCATTGCGAAGCCGCCTGCCGCGCCTCATCGCCTTGAGCCTGTTGACGGGTGGTCTCACTTACGCTGCGCTGATGACGCTGGCGCCGAAATTCCAATCGGAAACCGAAGTCGAAATCGTGGCCAAGGGACCGGCCAGCGCGCTCGCCGATCCGAAGGCCGCCGGCGGTCCGGACACCGTTTCTGTAAGAATGGACAAGGAAGCGGTGAACACGCATGTGCGCGCCCTTCTGTCGGACGATCTTCTCGCCAAAATTGCAGGCGAGCTGAACCTCAACGAAAAGCGTGAATTCAACAGCGCCAAAGGTCCAGTCGATTTCTATGACACGATCATGCGCACGACCGGAGCCGGCGGTCCGCGCAACGGCGAGTCCGAGCATGATCGCGTGATGGGCGCCCTAAAGCGGCAGCTCGAGATTTACGCGCAGAAGGAAACACGCACCATCGGCATCCGCGCCACGGCGACGGAGCCGGAGCTCGCCGCCGCGATTGCAAACGGTATCGCGGAGGGTTATCGCAAAGCGCTCGCCTCGGCGGCAACGCAGGAAGTCGGCGACCAGCAGAAGGTGCTCGAAGGCAAGATTGGCAGGCTGGTCGATGACGTGGCGGCGGCCGAAACCGAAGCCGAGCGCTATCGGGGCGAAATCAACGTCTTCAAAGGCGGGGCGCAGAACACGGGGCTGAACGAGCAGCAGCTGTCGGAGTTGACGGCCGAACTCTCCAAGGCGAAGGCCTCGCGCAGCGAAGCCGATGCGCGCGCCAAATCGGCGCACGAGATGATGAAATCCGGTTCGGCGGATGCCCTGCCGGACGTGCAGAAGTCGCCCTTGATCCAGAACCTTGTGCAGCAGCGCGTGCGCATCGAGCGGCAGATTTCCGAATTGTCGGCAACGTTGTTGCCCGGGCATCCGCGCATGCAGCAGCTAACTGCCGACCTCGCAGGACTGAAGCGGCAGCTCACGGGCGAGACTTCGAAAGTCGTCGATAGCCTGGATAAGGAAGCAAAAGTCGCTCAGGGTCGCGAGGACTCGATCAAGAAAAGCCTGGACGAGTTGAAGGCCAGCGTTGTGAAGAACGCGCCGGAGGAAGCCAAGCTGCGGCAGCTGCAGTCGATCGCGGCGACCAAGCGCACGGAACTCGAGAGCCTGCAGGCCCAAGTCGAAGGCAACCGCAAGCGGCTCGATACGCGGGCTCAGCCGGTCGAGGTGCAAATCGTGAAGACGGCCGCGGCTTCCAGCCTCCCTGTCTTTCCCAAGAAGACCCAGAGCGCGGCCCTGATCGCCTTCGCGACGCTGTTGTTTGGAGCGTTCCTCACCATCACAGGCGCGCTGTTCAAGGGCGCTCGCGAAGAGACCATCGCCACCGAGAGACACGCGGACGCGGCTAAATCGGTCAAAAGCCGCGCTGAACCGGTGCTGCCTTCGCCCGAGCGCCTCAAGGCCGACGCCAAACAGGCGAGCGCCAGACCCATCAAGTTTGCCGCCGACGTCGATACGACGGCAATTGCGGCCGCCGCCGCGCGATTTCGCAAGGCGGTAGGCGAACAGGGCGGCCATCGTGCCATCGTGACGGGGTCGTCCCGAGACATCGACTGCGGCAACGAAGCCGTGGCGCTCGCCAGCGCCCTCAGCCAGTCGGGCGGCCACGTCATTTTGATCAATTGGAACACGGTCGGCAAAGCGATTGCGGGTCTCGGCGATGACGGCACTGGCGACGGCATCTCGGATCTGGTCATGGGCCGGGCCGGCTTCGACGACGTCGTGCGCCGTCTGCCGGGAAGCCGGGCACACTATATCGGATGCGGCAACGCAGTCAGCGACCCGGCGACGCTCGATCCCGATCATCTCAATCTGGTGCTGGATGCGCTCGACGAAGCCTACGACCACATCATTGTCACCGGTCCCTACGACGACACTCGCGACCTGTTCCAGGCTATCCAGGGCCGCTTCGACGCCGGCCTCGAAGTCTTTGCTGCAAAGGCGGGCGACGCGCCGGCGGACGCGAAACCCGGCAGGTTTCTCGGATTCGAGGTGGCGGATATCGACGTCATCCGCGTCGGCAAAGTAGTGGAGAAGCAGGCACCGCCGGTTCCGGGTTCGCGGGTTCAGCGGGCCACGCGCACCGTTAACGCCAAGGAGCGCGCGGCCTCTTGAGGCACGCCTGCGGCGGCGCGTTAAGGATTTCAGCACGGGACTTGCAAATGTCGAGGTCGGCCGCCGATGGCGGCCGCGCGAACTGTTCAACGAACCGTTCCGCCGTGCCAGTTTGAGACTTTGAGCCCGCCCCGCGCCATGAGCCGCCCGACCAAAAACCTGCTCAAAGCCCTGCTGCACACCCTGCATGCCACGGGTCTTGCAAGGCTGATGCGGCCGCTGACCGGCGGCAACGGCGTGATATTCATGCTGCATCAGGTGACGCCCGACGCCCCCCGGGCCTTCGATCCGAACGGCATCCTGCGGGTGACCCCCGACTTTCTCGATGCCGTTATCCGGCAGGTCAAAAAGGCAGGGTTCGACTGCATCGCACTCGACGACGTTCCAGCGCGCTTGCAAGTCGGTAAACCGGCCAAGCCCTTTGCCGTCTTCACCCTCGACGACGGCTACAAGGACAATCGCGATTTCGCCTATCCGGTATTCAAGCGGCACGCCGTCCCGTTCACGATCTACGTTCCATCGGCGTTCGGCGACGGAACGGGGGATCTGTGGTGGCTCAATCTCGAGGCAACGATCCGCGCCGCGCGCACGATCACGCTCGACATGGACGGCGATGTCCGCACCTTCGATGTCGCCACCGATCGCGACAAGTCGAACACGTTCGATAGCATCTACTGGTGGCTTCGCGAGTTACCCGAAAAGCGAGCCCGTGCGGTCGTCAGGCGCCTGGCTAGGGAGGCTGGCGTCGATGTCACGCACCTTTGCCGCGATCTCGTCTTGTCGTGGGTCGACCTGCGTGAATTGGCGAAAGATCCCCTGGTCACCATCGGGGCGCACACCACTGAGCATTTCGCGCTCGCCAAGCTGCCGTTGGACGCCGCTCGCCGGGAAATGCAAGAAAGCATCGCGCGCGTTTCGGCCGAAATCGGCCGTCCCTGCCGGCATTTCAGTTACCCCTACGGATGCGAAAAGAGCGCCGGGCCGCGCGAGTTCGACTTGGCACGTGAGCTGGGCGTTGCAACGGCGGTTACGACCCGCAAGGGCCTGATCTACGACTTCCATCGCACGGAGGCGACGTCGTTGCCGCGATTGTCGCTGAATGGCGACTTCCAGGATAGCCGGTTCGTCGAAGTTCTGTTGTCGGGTGCGCCGTTTGCACTCTGGAATGCCATAGGCAAAATGAAGCGGCCCGCGCTCGCGACCGCGGCGCCGGACGCGGCCTATCGGAACGACTGAGGGCTATTTCGCGTCGGGCGTTGCCATCCATTTGATGATGAGCCCCGCCGGCAAGACCCAGAGCAGCCCCGCGACGACGTAGTAGATCACCTCGACGAGATGATTGGCCTGGCGCACCTGCAGCACGATCGCGACCGCAAGAGCCAGAAGCGCGTAGACCGCAATCAATAGCAGCAGAGCGATCGTGCCGAGGAGTTTGCGCGTCCGAATTGTCATCTTCGCGTTCCAGGAATGCATCGGGTGCCGCGCTCGAAAGGCGCATTGCCGCACCTCTCATGGCCGACTATCAGGGGCAATGCAATGTGGCCATTGAAAATCACGAGCGGCCGGAATGGACGAGGCGAAAACGGTATGAGCAATTCGGCGCAGATCAGCAGCAGGGCGGTCGAGACGTGGCTGTGGATGGTCGCCTTTCTGGTGCTCGCCATGGTGGTCGTAGGCGGCGCGACCCGGCTCACCGGCAGTGGCCTCTCGATCACGGAATGGAAGCCGATTCTGGGCGCCATCCCGCCCATGAACGACGCCGATTGGTTTGCAGCCTTCGACAAGTACAAGCAGATCCCTCAGTACAAAATCGTCAACGAGGGGATGACGCTTTCCGAATTCAAAGGCATTTTCTGGTGGGAGTGGAGCCATCGCTTTCTCGGCCGGATGATCGGCTTTGCCTTTGCCTTGCCGCTATTTTACTTCTGGTGGCGCGGACGCCTGCGCCACGGCAACGCGCCGAAGCTTGTTGCCCTCCTCGGTCTCGGCGCCCTGCAAGGCGGCATCGGGTGGTTCATGGTCTATTCGGGCCTCGCCGACCGCGTCTCCGTCAGCCAATACCGGCTGGCACTGCATCTCTCCGTCGCTCTGATGATCGTCGCGCTGCTCGTCTGGCTGGCGCTGGAGGAGCGAACCGCGCGATTGTCGCCGCCCCGGGAGCACGTCAGTGGTAAAGTCCGGCGTCTGGCGCCGTGGCTTGTCGCCGGCGTCGCGATCCAGGTCGTCCTTGGAGCCTTCGTCGCGGGATTGAAGGCCGGCCTCATCTACAATACTTGGCCGGAGATGGATGGACAGTGGGTGCCGGCTGACTACTGGCTGCCGGGTCGCGGCATCATGAGCGTGTTCGAAAGCCATGCGGCGGCCCAGTTCAATCATCGCCTAGTGGCATATGTCGTGCTGGCGCTGGTGCTGTGGCAACTTTTCAGGGTGCTCAGCAATGGTGCGAGCGGCAGGGTTAGACGAAGCCTATTCGCCTTGTCGCTTGCTGTATTACTTCAGGTGATGCTCGGCATCCTGACCCTGGTGCTGCACGTTCCGTTGCATCTGGCGCTGACGCATCAGGCCATGGCCGTCGCCGTTCTCAGCCTCGCGGTCTGGCACCTGTTCGAGACGCGGCGGGCGGGGACCTCGTCCGCCTAATCCAGGCCCAGCATCAGTTTGAGGTTCTGCACCGCGGCGCCGGCCGCGCCTTTGCCGAGATTGTCGAGCCGGGCGACGAGGAGCGCGTGGTTGAGCGCCGATTTTCCGAAAACAAAGAGTTCAAGGTCGTCGGTGCCATTGAGCGCTTCCGGTTCCAGTCGCGACATCTTTGCAGCATCGCCAACAACCCGAACCAGTTTCGATTTTGCGTAGTGCGCGACAAGGACCGCTTCGATGTCCTTCAGTCCGGGCTTGCCGGACAGCGTGTCGAGATGCAGCGGGATCGAAACCAGCATGCCTTGCTTGAAATTGCCGACACTCGGCACGAAGATCGGCCGGCGCTCGAGGCGGGCATAGGCCATAAGCTCGGCGACGTGCTTGTGTTCGAGGCCGAGGCCATAGAGCTCAAATGCCGGCGCGGTCTTTGCAACCTCGTAGCTCTCGATCATGTTTCTGCCGCCACCGGAATAGCCGGATACGGCGTTGACGGTCACGGGGTAATCGGCCGGAACCATGCCGGCGTCGACGAGCGGGCGCAGAAGCGCGATGGCGCCCGTCGGATAGCAACCGGGATTGGCGACGCGCTTCGACTTTCTGATACGGTCCGCCTGCATGCCGTCGAGTTCGGCGAAGCCGTAGACCCAGCCCGGCGCCACGCGGTGCGCGGTCGAGGCATCGACGATCTTGGGTGCCTTGGCGCCAAGCTCATCGGCGAGCGCTACAGCCTCCCTCGCGGCGTCGTCCGGCAGGCACAAGATGACGAGATCGACGGCACCCATCAAGGCTTTGCGCGCCGCCGCGTCCTTGCGCTTCGCCGGGTCGATGCTCTTGACGGCAACGCCTTTCAACGCAGTCAGCCGCTCGGCGATCTGCAATCCCGTCGTGCCGGCTTCGCCGTCGATGAAAACCGTCGTCGTCATCTGCTTAATGTCCGCCGAAGCCCAACCGGTGCTTGATGCCGTCCACGATCGTTTCCGAGCAGCCGATGCCGTACGCCTGGCAGGCGATCTGGTGGCTGTCGCGATAGATCATGTCGATGGCGACGTAGAGAATGATAAGGAGCCCGATCCAGGCGATCCAGGGGTAGCGGTGCAAGAGCTTGGCAATATACGCGGAGGCGACGGCCATGAGCACAATCGCGATGGCGAGGCCGATGACCAGGACGAGGGTCGATTCACCCGCAGCACCCGCGACCGCCAGTACGTTGTCGAGCGACATCGACAGGTCGGCAAGGATAATTGTCCACAGCGCTCCCCAGAATCCGGCCTCTGTTCCAGTTATTTTTCCGGATGTGAGATTGGCTTCGATCTCGTCGATCGACTGCGCCTCGTCGTCTATGATCTGCCGGTACATCTTCCAGCAGACGAACAGCAGCAGCAGTCCGCCGGCGAGCGTGAGACCGATCACTTGCAGCATCTGCTGAGCGACGGCAGAAAACATGATGCGAAGGATGACGGCGCCGGCGATGCCCCAGAAGATCACTTTGGCGCGCATGTCTTTGCGCACCTTGGACGCCGCCATGCCGACGACGATGGCGTTGTCGCCGGCGAGTGTCAGGTCGATCATCAGGATGTTGAAGAGGGGGACGGCGTGGGTGCGCCACCACTCCGGCGAGAAGGCATGCCCGATCTCGGTCATGACGTCGGCAAACATCAATCCGAAGTCGGTCAATAGCATGGGCATTGGTCACTCCCCGTGGCGGCGCTGGCGTCCTGTCGCATCGGCCTGTCATAACGTTCGTGTTTGAGGCGGTATGTGACATTGCCGGGCGCGAACGGCAAGGGCGAAGCGGGAAAAACAGCCCGTTCGAAACGTTTGCAGCCCGCTTGAGAGCGGGCTGCAACAGAAAAATCCGATCTCTTTCGCGCTTGACGGCCGGCTCCCCGCAGGGCGCACGCCAAGCGCAAGGAAAGGTCTAGCGCTTCGAGAACTGGAACGAACGGCGAGCCTTGACGCGGCCGTACTTCTTGCGCTCGACCACGCGGCTGTCGCGGGTCAGGAAGCCCTGCTTCTTCAATACGCCGCGCAGATCCGGCTCGTAAAAGGTGAGCGCCTTGGAAATGCCGTGGCGCACGGCGCCGGCCTGGCCCGAAAGCCCGCCGCCGAGAACCGTGACGCGAATATCGTACTGCGTCGCGCGGTTGGCGAGGTTCAACGGCTGCTGCAGCATCATCTGCAACACCGGGCGTGCGAAGTAGGCCTTGAAGTCCTTTTCGTTGACCGTGATCATGCCTTTGCCCGGCTTCAGCCAGACGCGTGCAATCGCGTTCTTTCGCTTGCCCGTGGCGTAGGCGCGGCCGAGCTTATCGAGCTTCTGAACGCGCACCGCAGCGGCGGCGGGCTCGGCTGTCTTGACGCCGGCGAGATCGGCGAGGGTTTTGGTTTCGGTAGCCATGGCGGATTACACCCTCACGTTCTTACGGTTCAACTTGGCGACATCGAGCGCAACAGGGTTCTGCGCCTCGTGCGGATGCTCGGTTCCTTTGTAGACGCGCAAGTTGCGCATGAGCTGTCGTTGCAGCGGTCCGCGGGCCAGCATGCGCTCGACCGCTTTAGTCACCACGCGCTCGGGGTGTTTGCCCTCGAGAAGCTGGCGCGGCGAACGCTCCTTCAGGCCACCCGGGTAGCCGGTGTGGTGGTAATAAACCTTGTCCTCGCGCTTGGCGCCGGTGAACACGACCTTGTCGGCGTTGATGACGATGACGTTATCGCCGCAATCGACGTGCGGCGTGTAAATCGGCTTGTGCTTGCCTTTGAGACGGACGGCGATGAGAGAAGCGAGGCGTCCGACGACGAGACCTTTGCCGTCGATCAGGATCCACTTCTTTTCAACCGCGCTCGGCTTTGCAACGAATGTTGACATGAGTTCGCCTGTTCCTTGGGCCTCTCGGCCGGTGGCCGGAGTTGCGATTGCTTTGGGATTGCGTTTGCGTGCGACGCACGGGTGATGCGGAGCACTTGCGTCGGTGCATACGAGTTGTCACGCTCGGCGTCAATAAGAATGTCATTCCCTGCAATAAATGTCAGCAAAAACAACAGATAAGACAATGAGGTAACATAAGACCACAACGCGGTATTATAATACCGCCAATGCCGGCAACCTGTCCCTCGCCGCCATCAAGTCTCGTGCAAAGGCCCGCAAATCGTGATCATTTAGAGTCAAAGGGCGGCCAAGCACGACAAAGTTCTTATTGTTGTCACGGTTGGCGTATGTCGTCTTGAACGAAGAAAAATAGGCGCGGCGGCGCGATGAGGAGGAACGTGATGGTGAGCTTTCTGAAGTGCGTTCATCGGGCGGTGGTCATGTGCGTCGTCGTGCTGTGCACGAGCCTGGGGATGGTCGGCGGCGCCTTCGCCCAGGAAGTCAAGCAGATGAAGCTCAGCGACGATCAGGTGAAGAATTTCATCGCCGCCCAGGCCGACCTTGCGGCCATTGCCTCCAAGATCCAGGCGGCGGGCGAAAAACCCGATCCGGCCTTGCAGGCGGAACTCGAGACCATCGCCAAGAAACACAACTTCAAGGATTTTGCCGAACTCGACGACGTCTCCGCCAATATCTCGATCGTGATGGCGGGTCTCGACAGCCAGACCGGGAATTTCGTCGACCCGGTCGAGGCGCTGCAGAAGGAACTCGAGGACGTCAAGAAGGATGAGAGCATCCCCGAAGAGGATAAGAAGCAGCTCGTCGACGAACTGACGGAAGCCATTAAGACGACGCCGCCGCTGCAGAACAAGGAAAACATCGACATCGTGAAGACGCACCGCGCGGACATCGAGAAGGCTCTGCAATAGCAACGGCCGTTTCGCCGGACCGCAACGAACCGAAGCGAGCGAATGAGGCGAGGCGAATGCAGGAGCGCAACCGGGCCGCTGAGGCGGACGTGGACTTGATCCTCGTGGCGCGTCCCGAGCCGGGTGTCCTGGTGTTGACGCTCAATCGTCCCGATGCGCGCAATGCGTTGTCACGGGCGCTGATTAGAGCGCTTCACACGCATATCGAGACGGGCGGCGCGGATCAGTCCGTCGCGGCAATCGTTCTTGCCGCAAACGGACCTGCATTTTGCGCCGGGCACGATCTGAAGGAGATGACCGCGCACCGCGCCGATGCCGACGGCGGCCGGGTCTTTTTCGAAAAGACCATGACGGCGTGCTCGGCGATGATGCAGGCGATCGTCGCCTGCCCAAAGCCAGTGATCGCGGCCGTCAACGGCATGGCGACGGCGGCGGGGTGCCAGCTGGTCGCGACCTGCGATCTGGCGGTCGCTGCACAAACGGCCATGTTCGCGACGCCCGGAGTGAATATCGGCCTTTTCTGCTCGACGCCGATGGTCGCCTTGTCGCGCAATCTCACGCGCAAGAAGGCGATGGAGATGCTGCTCCTCGGCGACAACATGACTGCCGATCAGGCGGCGGCGCACGGTCTTGTCAATCGCGTCGTGCTTGCCGATCAGGTGCGCGACGCGGCGGTCGAAATGGCCCGCCAGATTGCAGCGAAATCCAAGGCGACCGTGGCCATCGGCAAGGAAGCGTTCTACCGCCAGATCGAAATGCCGCTTGGTCATGCCTACGACTACGCCGCCACGGTGATGGTCGAAAACATGATGCAGGCCGACGCCGAGGAAGGCATTTGCGCGTTCATCGAAAAACGTGCGCCGCAGTGGAAGGAATGAACAGCGATGCAACCGCGCCTGACGCTCGTGACGCTTGGCGTTTCTGACGTCGCGGTGTCTCGCGCATTCTACGAACGCATCGGCTTCAAGGCGTCGTCTGACGGCAACGCCAATGTCGCGTTCTTCGATGCGGGAGGTGTTGTCCTTGGGCTCTTCGGTCGGGCAGCGCTCGCTGAAGATGCCCATGTCGCGGATACGCCCGCGGGATTCTCGCGGCGTCACGCTCGCCCATAACGTGAATTCCGAAGCCGAGGTGGACCAAACGCTCGCCGGAGTGGTGGCTGCCGGCGCGCGGCTCGTTAAGCCGGGGCAAAAGGTGTTCTGGGGCGGATACTCGGGCTACTTCGCCGACCCGGACGGACATTTGTGGGAAGTGGCCTTCAATCCGTTCATGCCGCTCGACGAGCATGGCCGGATGATGCTCGCCGAGAGGCGCGCGTGACGCACGAGACCTACCCCGATGACCTGATCGAGCAAATTCTCGGCGAAACGCGGAGCTTCGCGATTGTCGGGGCAAGCGCCAATCCGGTGCGGCCGAGCTTCATCGTCGTCAAATATCTTCTCGGCAAAGGCTACGCCGTTCATCCCGTCAATCCGGGTCTCGCCGGCCAAGAAATTCTCGGCCGCAAAGTCTACGCGCGCCTGGCCGACGTTCCGGCCCCGGTCGACTGCGTCGATATCTTCCGCAACGCGCAAGCGGCGTTGGGAATAGTGCGCGAGGCAATCGCGGAGAGGGATCGACTGGGCCTCATGACCATCTGGATGCAGCTCGGCGTTCGCAACGACGCGGCCGCGGCCGAAGCGGAAGGCGCAGGACTTCGCGTCATCATGAACCGCTGTCCCAAGATCGAATACGGCCGGCTTTCGGGTGAGATCGGCTGGCTCGGCATCAATACGGGCCGTCTCACCAGCAGGACGCCGCGGCTGTCGCCCACCGGCGTCCAGAACCTTATACTCGGCCGCAAGCCGTAGACTCTATTCGCGCGCGAGGGCGAGCAGGGCAAAGAGCAATGCCAGTACCACGACGGCTGCCGCGAGAGCGGGCAACGGCAATGCCACGCTCCACAGCGCCGCGGCGACGAGACTGGTGTTGGCAGCGGCGACCCGCCAAACGACAGGCAAATGCGCCCCCAAGGCCTCAGCCGCGCGCTGATAGGCGTGCGACTTGTGTGCCTCCCAGACTTTTTCCCCGCGCAATAGACGTTTCGCCAAAGTTAGCGCCGCGTCGGCGAGAAAATAGGACGGCAGGATTAGTGCCGCCGGCCAGTAGCCTTTGACGGCGAGGTCGATCATCAGCGCACCGGTCAGGTAGCCGAGGGGGACGCTGCCGACGTCGCCGAGAAATACGAGCGCCTTTTCCCTCAAGTTCCACACGAGAAATCCGATCGAAGCGCCCAAAAGCGCGGCGGCGAGCGGCACATAGGCGAGGCCGATGGTTGTCAGCGCGAGCAGCAGGTAGCCGCCGGCGATGGCCACGGCTTCAGAGCCGGCAAGGCCGTTGATGCCGTCCATGAAGTTGAAGAAGTTCATGAAGCCGGCGAGTACGAGCACGCCAAGGGCACGGTCGAGCGCGAGGGGCAATAGACCCTGGAAAATGCGCGCGTCTTCAGGAAGGGCCAGGACAAAGCATGCAGCCGCCAGAAAGTGCAGCGGCAGGCGAACAGCGGGTGCAAGCGGCGTGACATCGTCACGCCACGACACGGCCGCCGCAATAATGAGGCCGGCGTCCAGCGCCAGCGGCAGGCCCGTCGCCGGGTGCAGCACCAGCAGCGTCGCGGCCAACGCAATCAGGAGGGGGAGGCCGCCGCCCTTGGGCACGGTGCCCGAATGCATGGTGCGTTCGTTCTCGGTGGCGACCGCACCACGCTCCTGCAGCCAGGGGATCATCAGGCGCGTCAGCGCCGCCGCCAGGGCGAAGGCAACGGCGGCGGTCATGAGAAGGGGCGTCATGAGGAGGGCGAAGGCCTAGGTCTGTGATCGAATAAAGTCGTGTGAGCGATAGCAGACCGCTTGGCATACGGCCAAGCCCATGGTGGCCAATATAGACGGGCTCCAAGCAACGGCCGATCAATGGCCGGTCAAGCGGAAGACGGCCAAATCGCATCACCTGTCGCCCGTGGTTCGCCCTCCCGGTCCCAAAACGAGTAAAAGGGCGAGACTTGCAGTGGCGGCGGCGAGGGACCACATACTGGCGTTACGGACACAAGTCTCCCGCTCCAGGGTCATGATCGCGACGATTTGTTATCGTTAAGCATTCCAGATCCAGCGGAGCCTGTGTTCCGTAGACGGTGAGCGGGTGCTCGGGCTTTGCGTGTTCCCTTTGCCAAAGGCGCGCGGTTCGGGCATATGGCAATCTTGAGTAGGAGTTCAGTCGCCGTGAAAGCAGGCGCTCTCAAATCAGTTCGGCTCGGTATGGATTGGTCGGTCAAAACCGTTCTCCCCATTGATTTCGAAGGTCACGAGGTCTCGCTCGAGACGCATGCCTACCAGGGGGAAACGCCCCAGGAGCAGGCGCTGGTGCTTATTCACCGTGCGGCCGACGCCAAGAAAGACGCGGTGCCGGTGGTGCGCGTGCACTCCGGCTGCGTCACCGGCGATATCTTCCATTCGCTCAGATGCGACTGCTACCAGCAACTTCAGGCGGCGTTGAAGATCATCACCGAGGCGCCGCTCGGCGTCATCGTCTACGTGCCCTATCACGAGGGCCGCGGCATCGGCCTGTTCAAAAAGATCCAGGCCTACGCGCTCCAGGATCAGGGGCTCGATACGGTCGAAGCCAACATCGAGGTCGGCGAGCCGATCGACAGCCGCGACTACGAGCTCTCGGCGCGCATCCTGGTCGAGCTCGGCTTCAAGGAGATCAAGCTGCTCTCCAACAATCCGGCGAAGGAGCAGGCGCTGAAGGCGCTCGGCATCAAAATCGTCGATCGCGTGCCGATCGTGATTGAACCGAACAAGCACAACAAGCGCTACCTCGAGACCAAGCGCCGGCGCATGGCGCATAAGATCTGAGACAGATCGAAGGAGTTTGCCCGGCATGCTCCTGGTCGCCGGATTTCTAGAATCACCATGTGTATCGACATTGCACTGTTCCCCTCCCCCTTGCGGGGAGAGGCCAGGGGTGGGGGTAACGCCACAGGCGAATACTCGCGACTAAGGCCGGACACTGCAAAGATTTTGAACCAGCAAGAATGCAATCGATGCACCGCCGTGACATCGCGCCCAGCTCTTCACCCCACCCCTAACCCCTCCCCGTCGAGGGGTTGGGGGGCGATGGAGCGAGCGGCTTAGCCCGTGATGTTCGGTTCCGCGGGGGCTTCGGCGTCGCCCGTCGTCTTCGGCACGGTGAAGCCGCCTTCCGCGACGAGGCGGGCAAAGAGCCCCGTTCCCTCGGCCAAGTCCGTAAAGCGTCCGCGTTCGACGATCCTGCCGTGATCGAGCACGATGATCTCGTCGGCGTCGGCCACCGTCGAGAGGCGATGGGCGATGACGAACGTGGTGCGACCTTCGCGCAAGCGTGTCGAGCCCCCGCTTGATCTTGGCCTCTGTCTCGGCATCGAGCGCGCTCGTCGCCTCGTCCAGGATCAGGATCGGCGCATCCTTCAGGATGGCGCGGGCAATGGCAATGCGCTGGCGCTCGCCGCCGGAAAGCGAGGCGCCGCGCTCGCCGATGACGAAATCATAGCCGCCGGGCTTCTTGGAAATGAAGTCGTGGGCTTCGGCGAGGCGGGCGGCGCGCTGCACCTCGCTGTCGGTTGCGTCGGGCTTTCCGATGCGAATATTTTCTCCAATGCTGCGATTGAACAGCCCGGCGTCCTGGAACACGACGGCAATGGCCTGCCGGAGCGAATTGAGCGTCACGCCGGCAATGTCGATGCCGTCGATGAGGATGCGGCCTTGCTCGGGAGCGCGAAAGCGCTGGATGAGCGCGATGGTCGTCGATTTTCCGGAGCCCGTCGGCCCGACGAGGGCGATCGTGTCCCCAGCCTTTACCGCGAAAGAGAGATCGTAGACGCCCTGCGGCCCGTCACCATAGCGGAATGTGACGTCCTCGAGCGCGACGCCGCCTTTCACGTCCCGGAGCGGTTTCGCGTCGGGACGCTCTGCGACAGCGACCGCCTCGTCCATCATGTCGAACAGCATGCGCAGCGTCGGACCTTGCTGATGGATGCGCGTCACGAAGCCAGAGAGCTGATCGAGCTTGCCGATCAAGAGCCCGGCGAAGGCCACGAACGACACGATCTCGCCGACCGTCAGTTCGCCGCGCTCGGCCAGCACCGCGCCGACGGCGAAAACGGCGACCATGGTCAACGTCGCCGCGGCGCGCTGCAAGCACATTCAAAATGCCCCACCAGGTCAGGACCGGAAACTGCGCGCTGAGCAGGTCGCGCATCATATCGGAGAGTGTCGAGACTTCGGCGGCGGCGCGGGCGTAGCTTTGGACGATCGAGACATTCGAGATGACGTCGCCGATGCGGCCCGAGATGGCGTAGTCCTGCTTGTCGGCTGCGGCCTGACCGTCGGCCGTCTTGTGCATGACGTAGACATTGAGAACGGTGTAGGCGACGGCCGTAGCGGCTAGGATCAGCGCCATGCGCCAGTCCATCGCCAGCGCAGTTGGAATGAGCAGTAGGATGCCGAACAGAGATGTCAGCTGCTCGCGCATGGCACCGAGCCATAGCCAGAACAGCGAGCTGCATCCAGAGACGATGGTGCGGATGACGGTGCCCGAGCCACGCGCCGCGTGATAGCTCTGCGGCAATGCGAGCGCGCGATCGTAGACGTCGGCCATGATGGCGAGACGGCGGCGGTGTGCGAGGCGGTCGGAATAGACGGCGACGAGCACGTTGGCGACGATGCCGAAGAAGCCGAGCGCCGCCCACAGCGCGATGATGGAAAAGGCACCGCCGCCTTTCGATAGCGCATCGACGACGCGGCCGAACAGGATCGGCTCGGCGAGCTGGATGACGGCAATGACGACGCCGGCGAACGCCAAGGCTATGGCGAGCGCCTTTTCGGGCGCCAGCATCAACAGCCCGCGCTTGTAGATCTGCGGCAAGGTTATTTGGGGCGTGGACATGCCTCGGCAATCTTCCTCGAACGGTCGAACCGGCGGCTACATGAGGCTTCAATCGGCGGCTTGCAAGCGCTCATTGTGCCTTCAGGACTCCGATTTGGCGTAGCGCGCCGCGGATGGGCTCGAAGGTGAAGGTGATCGTATGCGCGCCCGGCGGCACGGCGACGGCGCGGAACAGCACGTTGGCGCGCAGGATGTGCGCCGGCTTGCCGTCGAGGTCTCGCGAACCACCAGGGATGCCAGATGTCATTCAGGACTGCGTAGCCGCCCTCGGGGCTGTCGACGGCGAGGTCGATGCGCGTGTTGTGATAGGCGCTGATCCGAGCCCGCCCCGGCTGGCGGGCCGCTGCGGCATCGGGCTCGTCCTCGAGGAGCACGGTGGTGTTGAAATCGACATCGGGCCAAGAGCCGGTCTCAAGCAGCGCCTTGAAGTCGGCGGTGACCGCGCTCGTTGCAAAGAGCACGCGGTCGAGGGCGCGCGGATTCTCGTAGACGTAACCGTCACCGGTTTTCGCGACCAGCGTCAGATCGCCCGGTTTCAAGTTCTTGTCGATGGTTTCGACCGGCACGCTGGTCGCGATGTAGCGCAAGTCCCAAGAGATCGGCGAGGTGCGAGCGGTAGGAGGGCAGGAGCGGCGAGAAACCCTTCTGTTCCGGCAGCCCGGCGTGGTCGCCGGCGCCGAGGGCACGGCTATAGTCGGCGAGGCGAACGGGGTTGTAACCAAGCGTATTTTCGAGCCCGTGCGTGAGACTGGCGTTCGGCCAGTGGAAGCCGAAGCCGACGAGTTCGACGCGGTCGCGGCGCGTTTCGCTTTTTCCGGCTTCGACCTTGGCTTTCAATAGCGCAATTGTATCATTGCGGCTTTTCGGCTCCAACACTTCGAAGGTAGCCGGCGGCAATGCGGTGGCCCCGCCCGGACCATTCGAATAGGCGAGATCGAGGATCGTGAACATCGCCAATGCCGCGAGCAGTATGTTGCGTCCCTCGCCCTCGGGCCGTTGCAGGCGCCAGAGCATTGCGCCCGCGACGGCGAACAGAACGAACGGTATGGCGATGTGCGGCCAGGCCTCAGGAAGCTTGTCGAAGTGAAAGGCTAAGGCGACCATGACGGCGAACGCGGCGCTGACGACGGTCGCTACGCGGGCCAGGTCCGGCCTCTGCCGTGCCGTCCTTCCCGATAGTAAGTGATCGAGCGAAAATGCAGCGAGTACGCTCACTAGAAATCCGATCATGAACACTGCGTCCGCCGGACGGCGGTAGAGATTGACGCCCGGCAGGTAGGTGTGAAGCACCTTGAATGCCGGCGTGTACCAGCCGAGCGCGTAGAGCACTGCGATGACGAGAGCGATCGTGAAGAAGAGCACACGCTTCGCGAAAAGCACACCGGTCAGTGCAGACCAAACGAGCGCCAGCATGGCGGCGGCGCCGAAATAGAATTGCCCCATATTCTGCGCGATATAGAGCCCCGTGCCCTGCCAGCGCATGCTCGGCGGTCCCCAGTACTCACCCATGACGCCGGACGAGCCGAAAACGTCGGGTGCGAATGCGGTGAGGAAAAGCGCCGGATGCAGTGAGCCGCGCCCCGCGCCTTCGAAGTCGATCATGGGTCTGTTGGACCCGGCGGCGAGCAGCGACGTCATGAGGATGGGCAGTGCGATAAGCGCCGTGCCGACGAATTCCGGCGACGATGAGCGGCGGCAAGGAGGCGCGAATGCGCTGCCCGCGGTTCTCGCCGTCGAACCAGAACCAGAGCACGTATCCGATCAGAAGGTAGACGGCGAGCAGCGCCACTTGGTCGCGGCCGAGAACGAGAACCGCCGCGGCAGCCCCGGCGGCAGCCGCGTATCCGAGAGACTTCCGCGCGACGGCGCGATCGAGAAAGAGCAAGACGAACGGCAGGTACGACAGGCTCAAAACCTGTCCGACGTGCTGGATGCGCCACGCCATGGCGGCACCGAAGGCAAAGCCCAACGCGGCAATGAGCGACGCTGCCGGATGCACTCTCTTGTCGTTCAGCCAGATCATGAAAGCGGCGGCGCCTGTCGCGACCATCATGTAAAGGCTGATGTCCATGGCCCAGGGCGTCGGCGCCGGATCGAAAAGGGCGAGGAGCAGCATCGGCGGCGAAAAGATCAAGGACTGCGCATCGGCGATCTGGGGGTGGCCGGAAAAAATGTACGGCGTCCAGAACGGGCTTTCACCCGCCGCGAGACTTTGTGCGAGAAATTGCACCTGGGGCAGAAAATGCGCCTTGGCGTCCCAGGGGATGCTGACGCGGCCCGAAAGCCACGGCCAGCAAATGACGCAGGCACCGGCAGCGAGAACGACGAGCGCTGTCCCCAGTGTCCAAGTAGTCCCAGGTGACGTCTCCGGGGCATTCACGTGCCGTTCACAGTCGCGCGCCATATGCTCTTGCCTGGATTTCGGTGCCGGCTTTTGGGGGCAAAGACCGTCGTTCGCCCTGGCCGCTTGAACAGAATTTCGATCGAAAGAGCAAGGCCGCCATTTCATGGGATTATATCACGGCGCAATTCCGGCCTCTCTCGGCGACCCGCTGTTCGATTCGCTGCGGCTTGCGGCCCCGGACCGGCCCTTCGTCATTGCGCAACTCGGCCAGTCGCTTGACGGTCGCATCGCGACTCCCACGGGCGAAAGCCGCTGGATCAACCGCGGCGCCGCGCTCGATCATCTCCACCGCCTGCGCGCCCATGTCGATGCAGTGATCGTCGGTGTCGGCACCGTCGTCGAAGACGATCCGCAATTGACCGTGCGCCGCGTTCGCGGCCGCGACCCGGCGCGCGTCATCATCGATCCCGACGGGCGTATGCCTGAAAGGTCCCGATGCCTCGACCGCAATGGTGCGCGCCGCATTGTGGTGATGACGACCGGACGCGCCGGTGCCGGCGGCGCCGAGACACTGACGCTGCCGCGAGACGCGGCGCTGATCCGGCCTCACAGCATTGTCAGTTCGCTGTTCGATCTCGGCTTGCGCAAGATCCTGGTCGAGGGCGGAGCCAAGACCATTTCTGCCTTCGTGAATGCCGGCGCCGTCGACCGCCTTCATGTTCTGGTCGCCCCGGTAATACTCGGCTCGGGCACGCCTGGCCTGTCGCTGGCGCCGATTGCGGGGCTCGACGAGGCTCTGAGGCCGCGAACGCGCGTGCATGTGCTTGACGATGGCGACGTGCTGTTCGATTGTGACCTGAGGCAACGCGACCAAGGGTGAACGTCATGGCACAAGGCAACCGGGCATACGGCAGCGACTACGACATTCCGATCTACTCCCGTCCCGCTCGGCAATTCCACTGGTGGGTCGTATTCCTGCTCCTCCTGCAGGTGCCGATCGGCCTCTACATGACCTACCGCGGTTATGAGATGGAAGGCGTGAACGACAAGGGCGAAGTGGTGAAGGGCGTTTGGGACGGCGTCACGAATGCGCTCTATAGCTCGCACAAGACCATTGGGCTCCTGATCCTTCTGCTCGTCGTCTTCCGCCTGCTTTACCGGCTGACGAAAGGCGCCCCGCCCTCCGATCCGTCCGTGCCCCCGGCGCTGACGGCGTTGAGCCAACTCGTCCATGGACTGCTATACGTGGCCCTTCTTGCGGTGCCGATCATTGGCTATCTCGGCATCTCCTATGGCAACTATCTCGACGTCTTCGGCGTGCCGCTCCCGGCCGTGACGATCGAGGACAAGAAGTTTTCGGAGCAAATCTTCGAGTGGCACGAATTGGCGGCCTTTACATTGCTCGGGCTCGCGGCGGCTCACATCCTCGGCGCCATCTACCACAAGGCCGTGCGCAAGGATCGCGTCGTCGAGCGCATGCTGCCGAAGCGGGTGGCTTAGGGCGGGCCGGCTCTTAGGCGGGAACGGCAAAGATATCGGTGTGGCCGATTAGGGCACCCGATCGGATGACCTTGATCCAGGATTTCGACCGTCTTCGAGTCCGCGCTTTTGGGATCGAACGCCTTGAGTTCGAGCACGGCCAGCGCGTGGCCGCGCTGGAGTTCCTCGATCAACGTGCGGTCGCTTTGCCCGAGCCGCCATGGGCTCTCGCCTTCAAGAACGCTGTAGTCTTCGAGCCGCAGCTGGTCGGCGAGAATGGCCGCAGCCATCGGTCCGGCGGCAGGGCCGAGGCCTTTATCCGTCATCTGGTGGCGATTGAAGGCGGCGGCCATCTCATTGTCGGCGGGGCGATGCGGCGTCCATTTTTGCAAACCGTTATAGGTTAGAACGGCGTAGAACGCGGCGCGACGGGCGGCAATTGCGCGCGCCAGCGCCTTAATGACGGTGGCCGGCAAAAGGTCGAACAGGGCCGAAGCCGTAACGAGGTCCGGCTTTGCGCCGAGGATTTGATCGAGGTTGCTGCTCAACGTCTCGGCTCTGAAGTGCACGGTAATTTCCGCCGCGCCCTTGTAGAGCACGAGATCGTCTCCCCGGCGTTCGCTGCGCTCGGCCCAGGCGCAGAGTTGCCTGCGGGCGGCCTCCAAAAGCGCTGGGTCATTGTCGAGGAGGGTCCAGGACTGACGGTCCGGGAGGAGAGGCGCAACGGCCCTGAGGTTTGCGCCCGTGCCGGCGCCGAGGTCGACGACCGAGACGGACGCACGCTGCATCAACCAGGCGGCAAGCGCGTTGGCGACATCCTTGTTGCGGGACCGCTCGTCGGCACTTTCGCGGAGCGCCAGCCACTCGGCGCTGAACGTACTCATGGTTTGAGACCAAGAACGACGGCAGCGATACGTCGTGCCGTTTCGTGCCAGGTCGGCAGCGTGCGGCCGATGTCCCACGATGCATCGGCGAGGTTGTCGCGCAATTTCTTGTCTGATAACGCCTTGGCGAGCGCCGAGGTCATTTGCTGCTCGTTTCCGGGTTGGACGTGGAGGGCTGCGGAATGGTGCGCGGTATCCGCGGCGGCGCCACCGGTGGTGGTAACGATCGCGAGACCTCGGGCCATGGCTTCGGCGATCACCATGCCGTAGCCCTCGAACAGGGAGGCCGAGACGAAGAGATCGGCACTCTCGTAAAATCTATCGAGCGTCGCCGGCACGACCTTGCCCGCGAGTGAAACCCGGTCGGTGAGGCCGAGTTCGGCAACCGTCTCCTTCAGGGTCTCGACGGCCTGAGGATGGCGGTCGAGTGCGCCGGCGATCGTGAGCTTCCAATCGATGTCCTTGAGCGGCGCCAGCGATCTGACCAGACTGTCATAATTTTTGCGCGGCGAGACGGCGCCGACGGTGAGGATGTGCAAGGGAGCGCCGGTCCCGGTGGCGCGTTGCGCGGGATCGGTGCCGGGCTCGGCG
This sequence comes from uncultured Alphaproteobacteria bacterium, assembly GCA_963732525.1. Taxonomy (GTDB): domain Bacteria; phylum Pseudomonadota; class Alphaproteobacteria; order Rhizobiales; family Hyphomicrobiaceae; genus Hyphomicrobium_B. The sequence goes on along the minus strand of CAVSZX010000032.1, from coordinate 56,259 downwards.
ACCGTGACCTTCGACATGTCGATGCCGAGTTCGCTGCTGAGGATGCGGGCCGTGGCGCGGCTGGTGACGACGACGTGATCGGCGCGCGTCAATGCCGCCGTCTCGCTGTCCTTCAATTCGACCTTGCGGGTGTGCGAAAGCCCGGTCTCGAGATAGAGCGGGTGATGCACGACCGCGATCAGGCGGCGGCCGTCGCAATCGAGGCTCTTGTTTGGAAACGCACCGAACGCAAGGCCGTCGAGCAGCAGCGTGGCGGTCTTCGGCGTTGTGGCAATGAGGCGGTCGGTCTCGGCCAGGTCGCGCGGGGAAGGATTGGGAAACGACGAAGGCAGCGCCAGATGCCTGACGCTGACGCCGAACGCGGGCAACAGTTTCAGCAGACGCCGGTCGTAGGCATAGCCGCCGGTCGGGCTCTTCAGATCGCCAGGGATTGCGAATACGGCTTCAGCCACCGGCCGGTCCTTCATAACTTGCGCGTGCCAAGTCGGTTTCCGACAGGGTCACGCGGATCTTTGCGAGCCCCCGCCCGTCTTCGCCAAGCCGGCCGGCGCGCGCCGCCGCGGCAATCGCGTCAAATACATACTTGCAGAGAAATTCGGCCGTGGTGAGGGCGCCTTTGAATTGAGGTAAAGCATCGAGGTTCTGGTAGGCAAGAGGCTTCAGGGTCTCGTTGAGGCAAAGATGCGCCGCGCCGATGTCGACCACGACATTCATGCTCGTCAGCTTTTCCCTGTAAAACGCCACATCAACCAGGAAGGTTGCGCCGTGGACGTTCTGCGCCGGCCCGAAAAAGGGATCGGGAAGCGAGTGTGCGATCATGATGCGGTCGCGGACTTCGACGGAAAACATGGCGAATGGCCTCGCGTTAATCTCTGTAGCGGATGACGGGAAGGGCGGTGACGTGCGTATCGGTTAACAACTTGGGCAGCATCCGGGCGGCGTCGTCGAAGGCAATGTCGTCGGCGACGAGACCGTCGAGGGCCGGATCGTCGAGGAGACTTAGCGCCCGTCGCAGGCGCTCGCGCGGCGTCACGGTTGCCCTCATGGCGGGCGCGACGTGGCCGACCTGCGAAGAGACGATCTGAAGCCGCTTGGCGTGAAAGGCGCCGCCGAGATTGATCGTGACGGGCGCCGCGCCATACCAGCTCATTTCGATGATGCGGCCTTCGAACGCCGCGCTGTCGATGGCGGATTGCAGGCCGGCGGCGCTTGCCGAGGTGTGAAAGACCAGGCGGCGGTCTGCCGGGCGCCCGGTCGGGATAGGCGAAGGGGATGCCAAGGAACCGGCAAGTGCCATTCGCCCGTTGTCGATATCGGTGATGACGACGTCGGGGCCGGCGAGGCGCTTGGCGAGATAGGCCGTCAACAAGCCGACGATGCCGGCGCCGACGACAAGAACGCTGTCGCCCGCACTTGTGCCTGCATCCCAGTGGGCGTTGAGCGCCGTTTCCATGTTGGCAGCAAGCGTGGCGCGCCGCGGCGGAATTCCGGCCGGCACCTCGACCAGCATGCTCTCGGGGGCGTCAAAAATATCCTGGTGGGGATGCAGACAAAATACCGTTCTGCCGACGAGGCCTTGCGGCCCCGAGGTCACTTCACCCGTCGCCGAATAGCCGTATTTGACGGGGAAGGGAAAATCTCCGGCCTGGAGCGGAGCGCGCATGCGCGGCCACTCGCTCGCGGGCACGTTACCGAAAGCGACGAGGCGTTCCGTGCCGCGACTGATGGCGCTGAAAAGAGTTTTGACGCGGGCCTCGCCCGGGCGCGGCGGCGCTAGCGTTTCCGGCCTTAGTTCCGCAACGCCGGGCTTGACGTACCACAGCGCGCGCGCCACGACGGACTGGCCCTGGTCCCGCTGGACATTGTCCTGCTGGCCTTGGTCCAGAAGCGCGTGGCTTTCCGCCCGATTGTCCGTTGTTAGGCCCGACACGCGACACCCTGCATTCGATATGAGCAACCGCACCGAACAATATGCACGGTCCTCTGGCGAAGACTCCAGTCGGAACTCCGGCGTGAGCCATAACGCAGCCGCGCCCCCCGAGGCAAATGTTATGCTCGATCTGCGCCGCGCGTTGGTCCTGTCCTTGAATTTCGCAACCTGGGCGGGGCTGCTCTTATGGGCGGCGGGGATTTTGTCCGTCAATGGCTGGACGCTCGTCGATGGCCTGATTTTCTTAGGGATCGTTTTTGGCACGCCCTGGGCAGTGCTCGGCTTCTGGAATGCGCTGATCGGGCTGTGGCTGCTGCACGGCGCCCGCGATTCCCATTCACGCCGTGGCGCCATTCCTTGCCGCGGCGGAAGGCAGCGTCGCCCCTGACACTCAAGACCGCCGTGCTCATGACGCTGCGTAACGAGGACCCGCGCCGGGCCATGTCGCGTCTCGGAATCGTCAAGGCGAGCCTCGAGCGGAGGAGCGCGGGGGAAGCGTTCTCGTACTTCATCCTGAGCGATACGGATCGCGAAGACGTCGCGCGAGAGGAAGCGGCGGCGGTCGCGGAACTCCGAGCCACCGCCGGCACGCCGGAACGTGTCGTCTACCGCCGCCGCAGCGCCAACACGGGATTCAAGGCCGGCAACGTGCGCGAATTCTGCGAGACCCAGGGCCGCGACTTCGACCTCATGCTGCCACTCGATGCCGACAGCCTGATGACGGGCGAGGCGATTGTCGAGCTCGTGCGCGTCATGGAAGTGCATCCGGAAATCGGAATCCTGCAAAGCCTCGTCGTCGGCACGCCGTCGGCATCGCCTTTTGCGCGCCTCTTCCAATTCGGCATGCGCTTCGGCATGCGCACTTACACGTTTGGCCAGGCTTGGTGGACGGGCGATTGCGGGCCGTTCTGGGGACACAATGCGCTCGTGCGCATTCGGCCGTTTGTCGAGCATTGCAATTTGCCGCTGCTCAAGGGCGGTCCGCCGCTCGGCGGACACATCCTCTCGCATGATCAGGTCGAAGCCGTGCTGATGCGGCGCGCCGGTTTCGAGGTCCGCGTCGTCCCGGTCGAGAACGGCAGTTACGAGGACAACCCTCCCGATGCTCTGGAATTCATCCGCCGCGACGTGCGCTGGTGCCAGGGCAACCTGCAATACCTGAAGCTGCTCGGCCTACCGGGTTTGAAGCCCATCAGCCGGTTTCAACTTCTATGGGCGATATTGATGTTCATCGGTGTTCCTGCGTGGACCATGATGATCGCGCTGTTGCCGCTGGCGGCGTGGCAGGCGCAAGGCGTCGCGGATTTCCCCGTGACCAGTGCCAAGGCGCTCTACGTCACATTCTTGCTCATGTATTTGGCGCCCAAGGTTGCCGGCTTCGTCGATGCGCTCGTGACTAAGGGCGAGACGGCGCGCTTCGGCGGCACGCTCCGATTTGTCTTGAGCGCGACGTTGGAACTCGTTTTCTCGTTTCTCCAAGGCGCCGTCTCGGCCATCAGAATCACGATCTTCATGATTGGTCTCATGTTCGGACGCTCCGTCATCTGGAGCGGTCAGCAGCGCGATGCCGAGGAATTGTCATGGCGGCAGGCCCTGGCGGCGCTGTGGCCGCAACTCGTCTTCGGCTGTCTCGTCCTCGGCGCGCTCGGCGCTATTTCGCCCGCGACGATGCTGTGGAGCCTGCCGCTGACCGCCGGGTACGTCCTCGCCGTGCCGTTTGCGGTTGTGACGGCATCGCCGGGGCTCGGCGCCGTCATGCGCCAGCGCGGCATTGCCGCCATCCCGGAAGACTTCGCGCCGCCCGTCGAAATTGCCGGGTTGCAAGCTGGCTGATGGGGCGCGGCCATGACCTCGAAAGCGCTCGCCGGCGTGTTCCGATCGCTGCGCCTCTATCACGGGCCAAACGCACCGCGCGCCGCCATGGATGCGCTATACGGGCAATTCCTGAAGCGTGGCGAGCTGGCCTTTGACATCGGCGCGCACGTGGGCGATCGGATCGCCTCGTTCCGCCGCCTTGGCGCCGACGTCGTGGCGCTGGAGCCGCAACCGCTGCTGATGCGGGCGTTGAAGCTGCTTCACGGCCGCGACGCCCGTGTGCTGCTCATTCCCGCCGCCGTCGCCGAGTATTCGGGCGAGGTGACGCTGCGCATCAACACCGCCAACCCGACCGTGTCGTCGGCATCCGACGCCTTCATCTTTCGCGCCGAGGGGGCATTCGGCTGGGAGGGGCAATCGTGGGACGACGAGGTGCAGGTTCAAACAATGACGCTCGACCGTCTGATCGCGACGTTCGGGCCGCCGAAGTTCATCAAGATCGATGTCGAAGGCTACGAGGATCTTGTCCTCAACGGTCTCTCGCAGGCAGTACCGGCGCTATCGTTCGAGTTCACCACCATCGCCATGGACGTGGCGCTACGCTGCGTCGAACGTCTCGAGCGGCTCGGCGAATACCGTTTCAACGCCGCATATGGTGAAAGCCAGGAGTTAACCTTCGAGCCGTGGCTGAGCGGGGCGCAGATGACGGAATTTCTCAAGCAAATTCCGTACAAAAAAAATTCCGGCGATATTTATGCCCGCCTCTCTGGCGCGCGTTACACTGACCCTGAGTTTGTCATTGGAGACTGAAATGCGCCTGTTCTTTACCCTAATGCTGATGCTCTTCTCCGTGCTTTGGCTGCCCGAGTCATCGCGCGCGGCGTCGCTCGACGGCCTATCGGTCGACGTGACGAACGAGAGCGAGGAGGTGCTTTGCGCCGAGAAGGACAACGTCGCCGTCTCGTTCGCCAACAGGGACGTGCATTCGTTCCGCATCGAGGCGGCGCATCCCGTGTATCTCTCGGCCGGCATGCGCGACAACTTCGAAGCCGACTGGACGGCCTGCGACATGAGCGCGGATACGTCGTTCGCCGCACCGGGACAGCCGCGCAAGGTGACGCTCTACGAGGAAACCGAGATGTGGGTGGTCGGCTACGCCTTTCCGGCCTTCTGGCGGCCCTCGACGGCGACGGTGCGCATCGGCGACCGCGTCGAGAAGGGCTTGCACATGTTGCAGGTGTGGCTGTTGCGGACCGACGGCGCGGAGGAAGTGCTCGTGCTCTATCCGCAGGACGGCTATTGGCGTCCGCGCCCTATGACGCCGCCATCCATGCGCAACACGGGCTACGGCTCGTCATTCCTCGTCGGGCCGATCGACCGCGAGGGGCGCCCGCACGTCAAATTCAAGGAGGTGGCATTCGATCCTAAGACGCGGACCTTTACGCTCAGCTTCGAGAAGGGCGGCAGCGCGACCGTGCGCATGGCCAAAGCCGACAGCAATCGGCTGGCGCTCGACGTGGCCTTCGACAAGGGCGTCACTGAGGGTCCGTTCGCCATGCTGCGCTCGATGTACGTCACCGAGTTCAACAACGACGCGGCGCGGATCGCCGTGCGCGAGAAGCAGGCGAAGGGCTGGCGAGAGGAAAACATCATGAAGTTCGTTAGCGCACACGCGACCGATATCTGGATCGGCCGCCTGTCGCCCTCGCAGCACAACACGAGTTCGCCCGACGTGGTGTTCAACTCGTTCTCGGATGGGCCGTACCCTAAGCGCCCCAAGAGCGAACCGCCGCCGACCATCGTGCCGAAGAAGGCGGAATAGGGTGGGCGGTGGACTTTGTTCGCGCGCAAGCGATCAGCGAGTGCACGACCCATGGTCGGCATTCTGGTGTCGGCGACGACAGGCCATGTCGGCGCCCTGGTGCCGGCGATATGGCCGCCACCAAAGCGGTTGCTGCAGCATGCTTGCCTGTCGCGGCACGACTAGTCACTGAAGACTGAGGGCCCGAAGCTCAACGCTCCGGCCTGATCGATCCAGCGATGTGACGAAATAACGAATGAGCGTGGAGCAGATTCCAGCCATCACCACTCGGAAACGAGCTCCGAATGGACGAGATGACCCAGGCCAATCGGCTCTGGCTTCTGCACAAAAGGCGCGGCCGGGTCTTAATTCAGGCCCGGCCCATTATGCCTTACATGGCCTGGATGGTGCTGACTGCCATCTTGCCAGATCGGTGATCTTTTTCGACTTCGAAAGAGACTTTCTGACCTTCCGAAAGGCTATGCAGTCCGGCGCGCTCTAACGCCGTGGCGTGCACGAAAACATCATTGCCGCCACCGTCTGGTGCAATGAAGCCGAAGCCTTTTTGCGAATTGTAGAACTTTACGACGCCTGTATTCATTAGATAACTTCTCTCTATCGGCTAAAGCTAACGAGCACGCGCGCCTCTTAATTTGCGCCCCGGCTCTTTTTTCGATGTTTGGTTGGTTGAAACGTGCGCCTGGGTTTGCCAATGCGTCAACGGCCCGATTGACCGGCCAAAGTCGAAGAGTGCCCCTAACATGGCGAACCATGAAAAGCTAACGATAAATTCATAGCCGCAGCGGCCAATGGCTCTATGGGCAAAGCCGGCGCGCTATGCTCTCACTGTTTTGAGCACTGCAAAGACCGCGCAATTCGCGCGTTCGGCAGCTGCCAGGGGGCCGATATGTCCAGTGCAAAATTCAAGGTCGGCCAGGTCGTGGAATTCAAGCCCTTTCGCGCATCATTACCGTCCTCATCGCGCGAATACAAGATATTGAGACTGCTGCCGAATGAGGGCCGCGAGCAGGAGTACAGGATCAAGACTGCGACGGAACTGTTCGAACGCATTGCAAGGGAAAGCGAACTGTCGTTCCGGCTTTAGAAAACGGCGATCGACTTGATGCCCATCGAGCCGTGACGTGGCGCTGGCGGGCGTCCGACAGTTTGAATTCGAACGCTTGTCATCTCCCGAGGAACGCAAAAAACGTAACCGCGACAGCGGCAAGGTCAGTCGCGCACGCGTTTGGCGGATTTCACTCCAGACTTAGCCGAAGTCTCATGGCGCAGCCCGTCGTCCTTGATGTCTTCAAAGCTGCTCCCGTTCGCAATTTCGAGGACGCCAAAATCCTTCGAACGCGAGTTTGTGGTCGCCACGCCAAGCTCGACCGCGCGTAAGCCACGATTTAACAGCTCTCTAACGGCTGCGGCACGACTGGGCATGCGCGCCTGATACCTGAAATCATCAACCGCCCGAAGTTCCCGTAATGTCAGCATAATCTGCAGTCGTTCTTCGCGCTCCCGGTTCATCTCACCCTCCGGAACTGTCCGTTGCAAAACGTACTAACAAATAGCACTTTGGGATCAGAACGCAATTGTCTAAAAAGGGTTCCAAAGCGTCACTTCCGGACACGCCATATCTGCGGCATTGGGCTAACTGATCTAATTGAAAAGAATGAAAAAATGCGCAATTAAGGTCGTGCTGGAGGTGCCGAATGTGGCGTATTCTACTGGTCGAGGACGAACCCCTCATCTCGATGATGTTGGAAGAAGAGTTGTGCGAACATGGTCACCAGGTTGTCGGCGTCGCCGCGACGGTTGAGGGCGGACTGAAGCTGATAGGTGACGTTCACCCGGATGTCGCCATCGTCGATTTCAGATTGATGGACGGTTTCTGTTACGAGCTCATCCGCGAGCTGAAGCGTAATGCCATTCCATTCGTGTTGCTTACGGGCGCCCGTATCGACGAGGCAGATACGTGGTTTGCAAACGTCGAAGTTCTGACAAAGCCGGTGGATTTCGACAAGCTGGTCGCAGCATTGGCGCAGCTAAGGCCTTGCATGCCGGGCGGGTCAGTCCTGGCAAAGACGGCCGACACATCACGTCGGGATTACGGACCATCGATGGTGTGATGTTCAGCATCCTGCATCGGTGATTTTCATCATCGATGGCGAAGAATGCCCGATCGCGGTCGCATCGGCACCATGGCAGTGTCTAATCCGCCACCATCCCGCCAGCGTCCGCCTTTCACCACCTCAGTTCGTCGATGGCCGCAACGGCTGCCGGTGTTCCCGGGGGAAAAAGGCCGGCGAGTTTGGCGGGTGAGAGTGCGGTGCCTTCCATTGCTTCGTGGCGGTGAATGCCACTGGCGACGAACAAGGCGTCGCAGCCGAAGTTTTCCGCGCCCTTCAAGTCGGTGCGGATGGCGTCGCCGATGACCAGGCACTTGGCGCGCGGCACGTTGGCGTCACGCAGGCCCTCGGCGCGCCGGTGCGCCGTCTCGTAGGCCGAGAGATGTGGCTTGCCGGCCCAGAATACGCGCCCGCCCAAATTCTCATAAAGGTCGGCGATGGCGCCGGCGCAGTAGAGCAGCGTACCGCCGACGTCGACGACGAAGTCGGGATTGGCGCACACGAACGGCATCTTGTAGGCGTGCGCCTTTTTCAGCAGCGGCATGTAGTCTTGCGGCTTTTCCGAGCGATCGTCGTTGAAGCCGGTGCAGGCGATCGCATCCGCCTCGTCGAGATTTACGCTATCGGCTTTTAGCATTTCGAAGAAGGCCTGGTCGCGGTCGCGCGGACCGATGAGGTAGAGCCGCTTGAACCCCCGCTCTAAGATGTGAGCGAGCGCGATGTCGCCGGACGAGACGATATCGTCCCAGGCGTTGGCGGGCACATTGCGCGACCGAAGCATAGCCTCGACGCGGTGTTTAGGTACGGGTGCGTTCGAGACGAGGATTACGGTCCCGCCCTTGTTGCGGAAGCGCGATAGCGCCGCACAGGCCCCCGGGAACGCCGTCAGGCCGTTGTGGACCACACCCCAGACGTCGCAGAAGAGGACGTCATAGTTTTCAAGCAGCACTCCCGCCCGGTCGAGGACCGGCGGCGCGAGCGAAGGGGCGGCGGGGCGCGTTTTTTCACTCACGGATCGGTCTCGGAGTTGGGGCGGGAAGAAGGACTTGCCAAAGCCGGTTACCACGGGCGCGATGCCCAAATCCAGTCTGCGCCGCCCGGCCCCTGGGGATCTTGGCCTGCGACGGTGCGGGCGCTTGATATCGTACCCCGATACTACCCGTGCCGCATGCCTGCTATGGTGTCATCCACGTGGCGCCGAGCCTGGTTCATCTCTAATCGGGATGCGCAATATTTGACGGCCGGCGAGCCCCGGCGCAATTGGCGCAGCGCCGCAACCATTATTTGGAGGCCCGGACGGTCATGACCCCCAGCGAAGACGAAATGGGCCATTCGAACGGTGAGGCCAGCGAGGCCCAGAACGAGTTGAGGGAATGGCGCGAGGCCATTTCGTCGATCATCGCCTTCGAGGGCGTCGACCGGGCGGACGAGGTGCTGACGCAGGCCGTCGAAACCGCGCGGCGCTACGGCGCCCGCCTGCCGTTCTCCGCCAACACAGCCTACATCAACACCATTGCGCCCCACGAGGAGCCGCCGCACCCGGGCAATCGCGATTTCGAGCACGCGATCAAATCGGCGATCCGCTGGAACGCGCTCGCCATGGTGCTGAGGGCCAACAAGACCTCCACCGAGCTCGGTGGCCACATCGCCAGTTTCCAATCGGCGGCGCAGCTTTACGATACCGGCTTCATGCACTTCTGGCATGCGCCGACGGAGACGCATGGTGGCGATCTCATTTTCGTCCAGGGCCATTCGGCGCCCGGCATCTACGCCCGTGCCTTTCTCGAAGGCCGCCTCAACGAGGAGCAGCTCGACAATTTCCGCCAGGAGGCCGACGGCAAGGGGTTGTCGTCCTACCCCCATCCCTGGCTGATGCCGGAGTTCTGGCAGTTCCCGACCGTGTCCATGGGGCTCGGGCCGCTGATGGCCATCTATCAGGCGCGGTTCCTCAAGTATCTCCACGACCGGGGCTTCGCCGACACCTCGAAACGCAAAGTCTGGGTGTTCTGCGGCGACGGCGAAATGGACGAGCCGGAGAGCCTCGGCGCCAGCGCGCTTGCGGGCCGCGAAAAGCTCGACAACCTCATCTTCGTCATCAACTGCAACCTGCAGCGCCTCGACGGCCCCGTGCGCGGCAACGGCAAGATCATCCAGGAACTGGAGGGCAATTTCCGCGGTTCGGGCTGGAACGTCATCAAGTGCATCTGGGGCTCGAACTGGGACGAGCTGTTGGCGCGCGACGGCAACGGCAAGCTGCGTCAGTTGATGGAAGAAACCAACGACGGCCAGTATCAGGATTTCAAATCCAAGGACGGCGCCTATATCCGCAAGAACTTCTTCGGCAAGTATCCGGAGACGGCGGCGCTGGTCGCCGACTGGTCGGATGAGCGCATCTGGTCGCTGACGCGCGGCGGACACGATCCCAAGAAGGTTTACGCGGCCTATGCCGCCGCCATCGCGCATCAGGGCCAGCCGACCGTCATCCTGGCGAAAACAGTCAAGGGCTACGGCATGGGCGCGGCGGGCGAAGGCCAGATGATCGCGCATCAGGCGAAGAAGATGGGTGCGGATAGTTTGAAGCAGTTCCGCGACCGCTTCAAATTGAAGCTCTCGGACGCCGACATGGAGACCTTGCCCTTCATCACGTTTGCGGCGGACACGCCCGAATTCAAATACCTGAAGTCCGCGCGCGAGAAACTCGGCGGGCCACTGCCGCAGCGGCGGCCGAAGACGTCCTTCAAGCTTGAAATTCCCCCCCCTCTCCTTCTTCGACGCTCAGCTCAAGAGTTCGGAGGGGCGTGAAATCTCGACGACCATGGCCTTCGTGCAGATGCTGACCAAGCTGATGCGCGATAAAGGCATCGGCCGGCATATCGTCCCGATTGTTCCCGACGAAAGCCGCACCTTCGGCATGGAAGGCATGTTCCGCACTTTCGGCATATATTCGCAGGTCGGCCAGCTCTACCGGCCCGAGGATGCCGATCACCTGATGTATTACAAGGAGGACAAGAGCGGACAGATCCTCGAGGAAGGCATCAACGAAGCCGGCGCCATGGCGTCATGGATCGCGGCGGCGACATCGTACTCGTCGTCCAACGTGCCGATGATCCCGTTCTTCGTCTATTACTCGATGTTCGGTTTCCAGCGCATCGGCGACCTGGCCTGGGCGGCAGGCGACATGCGCTCGCGCGGCTTTCTTGTTGGCGGAACGTCGGGGCGCACGACGCTGAACGGCGAAGGGCTGCAGCACCAGGACGGCCACAGCCACATCCTATCCTCCACTGTTCCCAACTGCATTTCCTACGATCCGACCTTCGCCTACGAAGTCGCGGTCATCCTGCAGCGGGGGCTCGAACGCATGTATCGCGACCAGGAGGACGTCTACTACTACTTGACCGTTCTGAATGAGAACTACGAGCATCCCGCGATGCCGGAAGGCGCCGAGGAGGGGATCATCAAGGGCATGTACCTCTTAAAGGCCGCGGACAAGAAGGCCAAGGGTCCGCGCGTGCAACTCTTAGGCTCGGGTGCCATCCTGCGCGAGGTGATCGCCGGCGCCGAACTCCTGGAAAAGGACTTCGGCGTGCAGGCCGATATCTGGAGCGTCACGAGCTTCACGGAACTGAGGCGGGAGGCGGAGGACTGCGAGCGCTGGAACATGCTGCACCCGCTGGAGCCGGCACGCGTGCCTTACGTTTCGCAATGCCTCGACGCCCGCGGCGATGCACCCATCATCGCTTCAACGGACTATATGAAGATCTACGCCGATCAAGTCCGCGAGTTCGTGCGCACGCCTTATAAGGTTCTCGGCACCGACGGCTTCGGCCGCTCAGACTTCCGCAGTAAGCTGCGCCAGCATTTCGAGGTCGACCGGCACTTCGTGGCAACCGCCAGCCTCAAGGCTCTGGCGGAGGAAAACAAGGTTCCCTCCATCAAGGTTGCGGAAGCCATCAAGAAATACGGCATCGATCCGGAAAAGCCCAATCCCGCCCGCGCCTGATCGCAAAATTCGTCAAGGAATACGGCATGTCCGCAATCGAAATCAAAGTCCCCGACATCGGCGATTACAAGAACGTGCCCGTCATCGAGGTACACGTGAAGCCCGGCGACACGGTGAAGGCGGAGGACCCGCTCGTGACGCTCGAAAGCGACAAAGCGGCGATGGACGTGCCGTCTCCACGCGCCGGCCGTGTCGAAGCGGTGAGCGTCAAGATCGGCGACAAAGTGAGCCAGGGAACGCTAATTCTGAAACTTGCCGACGGTGCCGGCGAGACGCCGGTCTTGCCGAGTGCTCCGGCATCGGCATCGAAACCGGCGGAGGCGCCGAAGTCAGCGCCGGCCGGTGCGCCGGCAAAGCCAGTCCCTGTGGCTGACGCCCCCGACATGCCGGCAATTCCCCGCGAGGTGCCGCCGCCACCGCTGCACGATTATGCCGGCGTTCATGCCAGTCCCGCCGTGCGCCGCCTCGCGCGCGAACTCGACGTCGATCTGACGGCGCTGAAGGGCTCAGGGGACAAAGGCCGCATCACCAAAGAGGATGTGAAACGCGCACTTTCGCGCGACGGTGGCGGCGGGGCCGGTATCCCCGAAATCCCGGCGCAGGATTTCTCGAAATTCGGTCCTGTCGAGACCAAGGCGCTGTCGCGCTTGAAAAAGCTCTCAGGCCCGCATCTGCACCGCGCCTGGCTCAATGTTCCCCACGTCACGCACTCGGACGAGTGCGATATCACCGATCTCGATTCCTATCGCAAGACACTCGACAACGCCGCCAAGGCCAAAGGCTTCCGCGTCACGCTGCTGGTGTTTCTGATGAAGGCGAGCGTCGTAGCTCTGAAGGAATTCCCGGAGTTCAATGCCTCGCTGTCGCCTTCGAAGGACAGCCTGATTTTGAAGCGCTACTACAACATCGGCGTCGCCGTCGATACGCCCGACGGCCTCGTCGTGCCGGTCATCAAGGATGTCGACCGCAAGGGTGTGATGGAGCTGTCGCAGGAGCTAGCGGCGGCATCGGCCAAGATGCGCGACGGCAAGATCGCGCCGGCCGACATCCAGGGCGGAACATTCTCGATTTCGTCCCTCGGCGGCATCGGCGGCACGGCCTTTACGCCGATCGTCAACGCGCCCGAAGTCGCGATCCTCGGCGTCGTGCGTTCGGCGATCCGGCCGAAATGGGACGGCGCGACTTTCGAACCGCGACTGATGCTCCCACTCTGCCTCTCCTACGACCACCGGGTTATTGACGGGGCGCTCGCCGCGCGCTTCACCCGGAGGATTGCCGAAGTGCTGGAGGATGTGCGCCAGCTGGTGTTGTAGCAATCCGCACCGGATTCCCCTCCACCTTGCGGGGAGGGGTTAGGGGTGGGGGTAACGCAACAAGCGTGATGTGACGGGAATCCTACGATGATCGCAATGTCAAAAAAGGAAAGAGCGAGGCACAATCGCAAGCCTTCCGCCTAGCTCCTCACCCCTCCCCTGAGGGGAGGGGGATTGCCAGCAGCCAAATTCCAAAAAATGCCTGCAGCACCCACCGTTTGATCGAAGGAATAAGAAAATGACTGCCGAAGTGACCTGCGACGTCGTTGTGTTGGGCGCGGGGCCGGGAGGCTATTCCGCGGCATTCCGGGCTGCGGACCTCGGGCTCAATACCGTTCTCGTCGAGCGCAGTCCGACACTTGGCGGCGTCTGTCTCAACGTCGGTTGTATTCCTTCGAAGGCGCTTCTCCATACGGCGGCCGTCATCGACGAGGCAGCCTCCCTTGCGTCGCACGGCATCAAGTTCGCCAAGCCAGAAATCGACCTCAATGCGCTGCGGGCGCATAAGGACAAGGTCGTCGGCAAGCTGACGGGCGGTCTCGCGCACATGGCCAAGGGCCGCAAGGTCACTGTGGTGCGCGGCGTCGGCCAATTCCTCGATGCCAGCCGCATGGAGGCGACGGCGGCGGACGGCATCAAGACGGTGATCACATTCAAGTCGGCGATCATCGCGGCAGGGTCGGAGGCGGTGGCGCTGCCGTTCGTCCCGAACGATCCCCGCATCGTCGATTCGACCGGTGCTCTGGAGTTGCGCCAGATCCCGAAGAAAATGCTGGTCATCGGCGGCGGCATCATCGGCCTCGAGATGGCAACGGTTTATTCGACGCTCGGCACGCGCCTCGAGGTCGTGGAAATGCTCGATTGCCTGATGCCCGGCGCCGATCGCGACCTCGTCAACGTCTGGCAGAAGAAGAACGCGCATCGCTTCGACAAGATCATGCTCAAGACCAAGACGATCGCGGTCGACGCCGAGACCGATGGCATTCGCGTCCGCTTCGAGGGCGCCGCGGCGCCGGCCGAGCCGCAACTCTACGACATGGTTCTGGTCGCCGTCGGACGCTCGCCCAACGGCAAGCTGATCGGTGCCGACAAGGCCGGCGTTGCGGTCTCCGATCGCGGCTATATTTCAACCGACAAGCAGATGCGCACCAACGTCGCGAACATCTTTGCCATCGGCGATCTCGTTGGCCAGCCCATGCTGGCCCACAAGGCCGTGCACGAGGGACACGTCGCAGCGGAAGCGGCGGCAGGCATGAAGAGCGTCTTCGACGCCAAGCAGATCCCGTCCGTTGCTTACACCGATCCCGAGATTGCCTGGGCGGGCAAAACGGAAGATCAACTCAAGGCTGAAGGCGCGAAATACGGCCGGGCAGCCTTTCCCTGGCAGGCGTCGGGCCGCGCCATCGCCAACGGTCGCGACGAGGGTTTCACCAAGCTGCTGTTCGACGCCGAAAGCCACCGGATCGTGGGCGGCGGCATCGTGGGTACGCATGCGGGAGACCTGATCGGCGAGATCTGCCTGGCGATCGAGATGGGGGCAGAGGCCTCCGACATCGGCAAGACCATCCATCCCCACCCGACGCTCGGGGAATCCGTCGGCATGGCGGCGGAGGTGTTCGAGGGCGTGTGCACGGATCTCCCCCCCGTCAAGAAGCCCGCGGCCTAGACGTCACGCGCCTTTAGTGACCGATTTCGCGTGAGCATAACCAACTCGGCCGCGCGATCGGCTGTGCGTCGTTTTTGCCGTTTTGCAGATGCATGGAACGATTTTGCACTTCACTGCCTGCAGAAAGACTATTTTTCGCCTCTGCCCCGCTTCTTTCACCACAGTGCAACCCTACATAGACATTAATTGCGTTCTGGCGCCGATCGTGGCGAAGTCGCATGTCGTTCAGGAGTGCAACCGATGAACATTTTCTTCAAGGCGGCGTGCGTGGCAGGCGCTGCAATGTTCCTTGCCGCCGGCAGCGCCGAGGCACGGCAGATGGGCGGGCAAGGCATGGGCGGGTCTCCCGGCGGGTTCCGTGGCGGCGGACCCATGGTCCATTCCGCTCCCTCGATGCCCCGTGCGAACTTCAACGTGGGCGGAGGCCCGCGCGCCTTTCGCGCACACCCCAATTTCAGTCCCAATTTCAGTCAGAAAATCGCGCGCGTGCCGCACGTGGGCAAACCGGGCTGGGTCCCCAAGGGCGATCATCGCCCGCGCCCCCATATCGTGCAGAACTATGACAAGGGTCACGGCCGCCATCATCACCGCCGTCACGGCCGCTTCCTGGTCTATGCGTCGCCGTTCTACGACAACTACTATGACAATTATTACTACGACGACAGCTACGCGAGTGGCGACTGCGCCTGGTATTGGCAGCGTTACCTGACGACGGGCCTGAAGAAGTGGAAGTACCGCTACTACCAGTGCATCGAGTAATTCGCGCGCCGGACTACGTAAGCGGACGTGAGTATAAGTGCCCGGCAGCGGCGTTGCCGGGCACGTGTCGTTTATCGCTGCAAAGAAATCCGCGCCGCAGCACTTTGCCTGACGGGGCTTGAGCGTGTAAAAAGCCAAGGTCCGAAGTGGCGTCGAGGGGTCGCGTGCGTTTTGTTCTGACAGTCTGCTTGGCGCTTGCTGCGTCTGGGTGCGCGACGCAGTCCAACGTCGCACAACCTGTCAATCCCGTGGTCGAGGACTTGGGATGGAAGGCGAAGACGAGCCTCAAGACGGCGGCAGAGACCGGCGCGCCCGACGCGCTCGCCACGCCGAACAAGGCGCCCACGGCGAAGACCGCGGCACGTTCAACCGCCACCAAGGCCATGATCGGCGCGCCCACACAGCAGCCGGCAAAGCCGCCCGCGCCGGCGCCGCAGTTGTCCAAGACGTCGCCCAAAAGTCCTGCCAAGCACGTCGGCGGCACGTGCGGCTCGCTTCCCAAGGCGAATTGCCAGGGCAGCTGCACCTGGGTCGAGGTCAAATCGGCAAGCAAGCCTGGCGACCAGGGCTACTGCACCGCGGCGCGGAGTTTTTGAAGACTTCGCTTTGTTGGCAACGGCGGCGCTCCCCTCTCTCCCCTTGCGTTCGACAAATCGCCGTGTACGCATAGGCTGGCGGCTTCAGCGGGGTGTGTGGTGCGTTGGGTATCGATCCTGATCGCGGCGATGCTGGCAGGGTGTGCCAGCAAGGCAGCGCCGCCGGTCCCTGTCGTTGCAGCCGGACCCGCCCCGGCCGCCGTCGACTGGAAGTCGACAACGGTGGCAGCGCCCCAGCCGGCCATCCAGTCGCCGCCACCGGCTCAGAAGCCAAGTGCTACGGCGGAACAGCAGGCCGAAATGCCCCCCGAGGGCCGCAAGACGAGTGCGCCGGCGAACGTCGATCCGCCGGCCGAACCGGCGACTGATACAAAAGTGATGCCACAAGGCCCTTGGATGTTGCCTGATCGGAAGCCAAGTGCATCCGTGGAGGATCGAACGAGCAGGCGAGCAGTGCCAACAACCGCCAGCATTCCTCGCGGCCCCCGTGGTGGTGACCTTTGTCACCGTTACACTAAGCGCGAATGCCCGGCGGGTTGTGTCTGGGTGAAGGGCGGCACTGCGCATGGCAAGAAGCTTCGCGGCTATTGCTCGTCACCGCTTCGCAATTGAGAGTTTGGAGACCTGGGGCGTTACCCCGACGTTACCCAAAACCTTCACTGGCCGGGACGTTGACGCCAAGCCGTCTCGCACCTGTATGTTGTTTCGCGATTATTTGGTGCCGGCTGCAGGATTTGAACCTGCGACCCCCTGATTACAAATCAGGTGCACTACCACTGTGCTAAGCCGGCATTTTGAGGCGAGAGGCGTCGCTGAAACGACCGGCGCGCCGAGGGCTCGAACTCGTGCGGCTTATAACGTGTTCGGCCCGCGATAACCAGCCCTGAGCACCCCCGGCCGGGCGTAGAGATCGATGAGTTCCAAGCCGCCGCCCCGCGACAAAGTATGGGGCCCGAGGATGTGGCTTTCGGCAGGGAAACGGATCTGCCCGACAATGGTTTCGGCAAAGCCGCGCGGGTCGAGCCGGTCGATGCGCTTCAAGGTCAGCCGGCTGCCATAATCCGAAATGCAATCCTGTGCCGGACGCATCAGTACGCCGTCGCTCGTTCGCCAGAGAGCTCCAGCAGGGCGTGCCGCGCGGGCGTTGATCAGAACCGGGTTTTGTCCGTGCGCCTGCCACGGCCCGAGCAGCGAGTCTGCGTAAAAGAGCGCCAACGCATCCCAGCTCGAGCTTTGCAGCGCCTGGCTTCCGGCCGCGATCCACAAGTAGTCGCCGTGCTCGAACAGCGTCGCGTCGTGCACCGGCGTGCCGATGATGCGCGCGACTTTTTCCCAGGCATATGGAAAGCGCGTCGCCCGGTAGAGATCGAGACCGCCGGACGCGGACGCCTCGGGCAGCATCCAGATGGCGCCATCGCGCGCGAAGACGAACGGGTAGGAAAGATGGTGCGCCTCCTCGATCACCGCTTGCACCGGACCGGCGCCGCCTCCGCGGGCGATTTCGAAATGCGAAATGCGCCCGCGCCCGGTGGCGCCGGGGACCTCTTCGACGAAGACGTGGCGTCGGTCCTGGTGCTCGAAAACGAACGGATCGGCGAAGTAGCGTTGCCCGTCGTCAGGCAGCGTGTGGTAGTCGCTCAACCTGAGTAGGCCGGGCTCGGGCGGAGCATCGTTAGGCAGTTCACGCCAGGCGACGTGCCATTTGGCGCTGTCGCGCGTCAGCCTGTCGCGAAGCCGACCGAGCTTGCGGGCGGCGCGCGCCGAGGCATAAGCGGAGGCAGCGGAAAACACCGTGGCGTTGGAGGCCGGCGACTTGATTTTTTGCGCCTCCTCGCCCGGACCCTCGCCAGCTTCGATGCGCACAACGACGCGGAGCAGGCCTTCGACCAGACGCGAGGTCACCTGGTCGAACGCCGTTGCGATGCGCCAGGGCGTCTCGTTTGCAGGTAATCCAATCGGCCAGACTCGATCGCGCGAAAGGGAATCCGACACGGCGAGGTGTGGCGCGCGGCGCTCCAGCAGGGCATGGAATAGAGCATAGTCCTTGAGCGAACCGTCGTAGAGCGGACGCAGCACGCGTCCCGGGTGCACGACAACGCGGCTCGCCGTTGCCAGATCGAGCGTGATCGTGCGCGGATCGCCGGTATCGCGACGGAATTGGGCGAAGGCCTGCGGGCTCACGTGCGTTGAGAAGCGCTCTGGGCCCGCCTGTGTGCGGGCGCGGTCGTAGTCGAACAGCGCCGTCAGAGTTGTCGGCAGCGGCTCCGGGCTGTCTCCGAATGAGACACGCACGTCGTGCCCTGCGGCGACGAGTGCCTCAAACAGCGCCAGATGCCAGCGGAAGAGCCGGGCACTATCAAGATGAACGCGGATGAGCATGGGCGATTGTTGTCATCGTCGTTGAGATTTTGCCGGTGACCCTGTTTGCCGGCGGCTAACTAACGCTTGGAGGGAAGCTCGCATATTCCTTGCGTAGCGGCTAGAGAAGAGGGCGCATGACACGCAGGCGCCGATACAAGTCGAGCCCAGATGCTTTTCCGCCAGACCGTTCTTTACCTGCCCGCCCAGGTGGTTGGACCCGTTGTCCAATTCATCTCGATAATACTGTGGACGTATTTTCTCGATCCGACGGAAATGGGCGTGCTGGCGCTGATCAGCGCGGCGCAGGAATTCGGTTACATCGCGACGCTGTTCTGGTTCACGCTCTTCACAATGCGCTATTACGACAAAAGCGCGACAGGCGAAGCGCGTGAGGCGTTCCTAAATACGGAAAGCGGTGTCCTCGCAGTGGCGGCTATCGTGACGGTGCTCGGCGTGCTGGCCCTGCCATTGTTCATCGACGTGTCATGGTCGCTGGCACTGTCGGCGTCGTCTCTCGCCTATTGCACCAGCCGCACGATTGCGACGCACCTAACGGACCGGGCGCGCACCGCCGCCGATACCATGACCTATTCGGCGATGCAGATCATCTGGCCGGTGCTCGGGCTCATTTTCGGCGTCGTTTTCGTCAAGGTCTTCGGACCGACGGCGGCCAACGTGCTCTGGGGCTATGCGGCCGCCCAGGCTCTGACGCTGCTGCTGGCGCTGATGCGCCTCGACATCGGCCATCGCCCATTCGAAATATCGAAAGATATGATCCACACGGCTCTCAAATACGGCCTGCCGCTGGTCGCCGGCGGATTGTTCATTTGGCTGGCAAATAACGGCCTGCGCTTCGTCATCGAGCACCAGGCCGGGGCGGCTGCGGTCGGACTTGTTACGGTCGGCTGGGGCCTGGGGCTCCGCGCCGCGGCTTTTGCAGCCATGCTGGTAACGGCGGCCGCCTTCCCGCTTGCCGTCGCCCGGGCCCGCGAGGACGGCATGGCCGAGGGGCAAGCGCAGCTCATCCGCAACGGCATATTACTTCTGGCCATACTGGCACCTGCGGCCGCGGGGCTGTGGGCGATTTCGGCGCCGCTGGTCGAGCGCATCGTTGCCGCGCCATTCAGGGAAATGACCGCGGCGGTGCTGCCCTGGGCCATTCTTGCCGGCGCCGCTCGCAATCTGCGTATGCACTTTGGCGAACAGGTCTTCCTGCTGCGCGAGGAGACGCACGTCCCTCTCGTCAACGATGTCGTCGATGGAGTGACGACGCTTATCGGCGGCGCCATCGGGCTGGTCTTTGGTGGACTGCTGGGCAGCGTTCAGGGGGCGGCGGTCGGGGCGGTTCTGAGCCTCGCGGTGACGCTGTCGTGCGCGGCCCATTGGCACGGTTTTGCATTTCCGCTATCGCATTTCCTACGCATACTGACCGCCACGGCAGTCATGGTGGGCGTGCTGCACTTCGTGCCGGTTTCGGCCGATTTGGTGTCGCTCGGTTTTGCCGTGGGGGTTGGCGGCGCCGTCTATGCGCTGGCGCTGGCGATCGTTTACCCGCAAGGCGCGGGACATTTGATCGCCAAGGTGAAGAACCTGCGGCAGGCCTGAGGTGCGACGCTGGCCGAAGCGTCAATGTTAACGCAACAAGGGCCTCGTTTGGCGTCGCCGGAAGGTGCGCTTGGCTCGAAGTTCGAATGCATGAGAGCAGCAAAGAAAGGCGCGTAAAGTATCCCCATGTCCTACCGGTTGTGCGTTATCCATTCCTTTGATCCGCTTGGCGCCAAGGTCGGCGGCCTGGAGACGTTCGTGCGCGATATGCTCGCGCATCTTCCCGACGACTTTAGATTTCTCATGATCGGCGTCGATTCATCCGGAACCCGACCGCTCGGCAAGGTGTCGCGCGAGACGTTCCGCGGCAAGACGTTCGATTTCCTCCCGGTTCTGCATTACCCCGAGGACAAGGCGCGGGAAGCCGCAAAGAGCCTCAGAGACTCGATCAACTTCCAGTTTCTCCAGGGTCTCATCCGCCATCTGCCGGCCGTGCGCCGCGTGCTGAAGGAGGTGCCGACCAGCGTCGATCTGCAGCGCGTCGAGTTCGCCACCCTGGTCAAGGGATTGAACGTGCCCTTCATCCAGATGCTGCACGGCGAAGGGGCGCCCAAGCTGCAGATGGATTCCCTCCTCAAGAGCTACCGCTACGTGCACAATGTCAACGAGTGGCTGGCGGTAAAATCCTGCAATAAGTTCATGTGCGTCAACCCGATCATCACCGAGCGCATCCGCGGCATCTATCCTTCGAGCGCGCACAAGATCGAGACGCAGTCGACGTGGGTCGACACCAAGCTGTTCAAGGCGACGCCGTTTCCGGCCGGTAACGGCATGAAAATCGCGTTTGCGGGACGGCTCGACCTCTTCAAAGTGCCCTCTCTCATGTTCAAGACCATTGCGCGTTTGCGCGACAGGATAGGACCCGGCGTCGAGTTCCATTACATGGGGACGAGCGATCCCCATCGCTTTCCGGAATTCAAAGCCATCGAGGACATCGCGGTGCTGCACGGCTTCAAGAGCGCGACCGGCGTCGCCCAGGTCTTGTCGAACGTCCATGCCGGCATTTTGACGTCGGAGTTCGAGGGCATGCCGTTCTCGGTTCTCGAAACCCTCGGCGCCGGACGGCCCGTTTGCTCCATCCACCTGCCGCAGCTCGAAAGCGTCATCAGAAGCGGCGTTTCGGGCGAGTTGGTCGCACGCTCGTTGGATGCCGACGACATGGCCGGGCGGCTTGCCGAGGCGTTCTTCCGGACGCGAAACAAGATCCTCTCGGGAGAGATTACGCCCGAAGGCGTCGCGCGCGAGGTCGGCGACTTCACGCCGGAATTCCAGCTCGGCCGGGTCTATGAAAACCACCGCGCGCTCCAGCGTCGCCGCTTCGGCCCGCGCACGCCGGATGCAGCCTAGGCCGGCACCAACTCAACGGCGCTCCAGCGGTTATTGAACTCGCACGATCAGCGTTCTGATAAGGTCAGCGCATGTGAACGGCGGCGTCTGCGGGCGTATCGTTGCTTGATGCCGCCAACACGAAATACCGCCGGGCCAGGCCCATATCGCCCTCGGCGACGGCATTCCAGCGCGCGATGTTGGCAAGCGCTGCTCCACGAGCCTTGGCCCGCCAATCGGGCGTGGCAAGGAGGCGTGCAATCGTCGATGCGGCCTCCACCGGCTTTGCGGGGTCGATGAACGTGGCCGAGGCTGCAAGAACCTCGCGGAACACGTCCTGATCGGGCGCGATGACCGCCAGGCCGGCATATTGCGCTTCGAGCAAGGGCAGGCCCAGGCCTTCATCATGCGAGGTGCAGAGATAGACGTCGGCGCTTTCGAGCTGGCGCTTGACCTCTGGCCCGGCAAGATAACCGTGCACGACGACGCCCGGGCTCCCTGAAATTTCCTCGGCGTCAGTGCCCCAGCCGGCACGGCCGATAATGTGCAGCTCGGCCGCGGAATCACAAGTCGCGCGGAGCGCTTCGAGGATCTTGACGGCGGCCAGATAATTTTTGCGCGGCTCAACCGTGCCAAGGCTGACGAGACGCAGCGGGCGGGCTTCGCGCATGGCTTCGTTCGGCGATAGCCCAAAGATGTTGGCGACGGCCGGCCGGTAAAGGCGGATTGCGGCATCGCCGCCCGTAAAACGCGACAGCTCGGCTCTGGTTTTTTCCGAGTTGACGAAGAAGTTCTTGAGGTGGCGCACGGCAAGCGCGAATTGCGGCGCCATATAGAGGCGCGCTTTGGTGCTCAGGTCCTGGACGCGCGTAAGCAGAAACGTGTCGTGGACATAGAGGACGACGCGGTTGCGAATGAGCGTGAAGAAGGGCGAAGGCGGAAAGCCGGGGAATACAAAGTGCGCACTGGGGTGCGCCAGAGCCAGAAGCGGCAACAACAGCTGCTGGCGCAGAACCATGGAGAGAACGCCCGACGAGCGCACCGGAATGATTTCCGCATTCTCGAATGCGACCTTCTCGAACTGCTCGATTGAAATGCGCTCGATGCCGGTTACGTGCCGGCCGAGATGCGTGAGGTCGAGATAGACACGCCGGTGCTTGCTGTTTCCTGGCGTCATTTGGCTCTCGTCACGCCGCGGGCCTGGATTGTCCTTCGCGGCCCTTCAAGACCAATTGCGGCTTTGGCGCCGTGGTCCCGAGAACGCCGGCGATGAGATCCTCATATGCCGGAACGCGCACGTCGAAGGAGAAGTCGTCCGCGCGCCGGCGGCGGATCGCCGGATCGCCGGGATTATCGAGGGCTCCGGCCATGGCATGCGCCAGCTGGAGATCGTTGCCGAGGGCGACGATACGCCCGAATTCGCCGTGCCGGAGGATCTCCTGCGGGCCGGAACAGGCGGTAGCAACGACCGGAAGTCCGTGCGCCAAGGCCTCGACGACGACGTTGCCGAAGGGTTCGGAGCTGGAGGAAAGCACGAAGCACTTGGCTTGCTGGTAATGCCGCCAGGGCTCCTTGCTATAGCCGGGCATGCTGACGCGGTGCTTGAGGCCGAGACGCTCGATTTCGGCGGCGATCTTGGCTTCGTCGGGACCCTTGCCCAAAATGATCAAACGCGCTTGCGGCCGTTGCAGCCGGGCAAAGGCGCGCACGAGCGTGATGAAATCCTTTTCCGGAACCATGCGGCCGACCGCCAGCAGCACCTCCGGACGTGCCTTCAGTTCCGCTTCGCTCGGCACACGCGCCGATTGCGGGAAAAACACTGGGTTCAGGATACACACCGTTCTGTCGGCGCGGGCGCCCCATTTCTGGATCAGATCGTCGCGCAGTCCGTCGGAGACGGCCACCGTGCGGTCGGCCAGCGCGCTGAGGATCGGCAGGAAAAGGTAGGTGACGAAGCTGAGGACACCGGTGCGCCACTCCTTGAAGCCGTGATAGGTGATGATGGTTTTGACCGGCGACCTCGCGAGCCACTTCGCCAGCATGAGCTTGGTATTCGAGCCGCCGATCGCCGCAAGTGCGATGTCGGGTTGTTCGCGTTTCAACACCTTGGCAAGGTGTTTGACCGCCATGAAATGGTTGCGTCCGAGCGTGAACACGGGGAT
This sequence comes from uncultured Alphaproteobacteria bacterium, assembly GCA_963732525.1. GTDB lineage: Bacteria > Pseudomonadota > Alphaproteobacteria > Rhizobiales > Hyphomicrobiaceae > Hyphomicrobium_B. The sequence continues at coordinate 32,793 of CAVSZX010000032.1, read as the reverse complement.
CGTTGCATCGAGATTGGCGCGATTATCCTCGGCCTCGAAGTCCTGCGCGAATATCACATCGTTGCCGCGCGACTTGAAGGCGGAGGCGAGACAGGACCAGAGCCGTTCGCCGCCGCCGTCAACCAAACCATGTGTGTAGAATAGGATTTTCTTTGGCATCGTGCGGCGATCTCATATTGCCCTTAGGCGTGAGCCGATACCCATTTTGGGTGCCGGCCAATGTCAGTCTGGCATGGGCCGCTGGCCCACTTTCTGGCATGGGCCGCTGGCCCACTTTCAGCTTGCCGTCAGGCGCGCGGCCGTGCCGAACGGTCGCGCAAAGGCGCGAGAACCACGAGATCGAGCATCAGCCCGGCGCATTCGGCATAGCGGCGAACGAAACACTTCGGATTGGACGCGAGCCGCCACAGCCACTCCGTGCCGCTGTTGCGCATGGCTTGCGGCGCCCGGATCTGCGTGCCTGCCAGAAAGTCGAGCGCGGCACCGACGCAAACGAAGCCGCAGTTGAGCCCAGCCGCGCGGGCGCGTTCGGCGAAGATTTCCTGCTTCGGAGCCCCAAGCGCGACAAACACCAGCTTGGCTGCCGATGACTTGATACGGGCGATGGCCTGATCGGCTTCCGGGCCTTTTGGGTCGAATGCGGCAGAAGGTGCCATCGTTCCGGCGATATCGAGAAGGTCTTCGGTACGTCCGGCGAGTTCGCGGCCGGCGCGCGCCATGACGTCGGCTGACGTTCCAAACAGAAACACCGGCAGGCGGGCTTCGGCCGCGGCTTGCGCCAGCGGCTCGAGCAGGTCGGCACCCGTCGTTCGTTGCACCGTTGTGTCTTGGAAGCGGGCGAGCCAAGCAACCGGAGCGCCGTCTGCGGTGACGACAGCGGCGTTGGCGTAGGCCTCGCGGAAATCGGCACTGCGGCGCAATTTGACGAGGTGATCCAGGTTCAGCGTGAATACGGTGAACCCGTTACCCGATTTCGATTTCGCGATGATGGCCCGCACGGCACTGTCCATGTCGGGACAGGTGATCGTCTGGCCATCGACGATTGCGGAAGAGGGGTGCTTACTGGACGCCATTTACGCTACTCGGTTTTGTTCTGCGCACACGGGAGTTTCGCAAAGCTGCGGCAAACTTTGAATGCACCGCACGGCGGAACTCTTAGACGCAATTTGAATAAATCCCAATGGACTTTTGGCTGCACCGGCGCTGGGGAGTGTCCGCCGCCGGCTCGGGACGAGGATCGAGAGAGGCCTGGACCGTTCGTACCGGAATGGTCCCGGCACTCTCTCTTGTCCGATGGGTAGCAACATCCGTGCCTTAAGCGGTGGGACGCCGAAGCAACGCCCGCCTGGGTTAATCGCTAGACCATGCGGCCCAACATGCGGGGCGAATGGTCGCGGCGGCTAGTCGACCATCGTCAGGACGGCACCGGTGATCTTGCCGCGCGCAGAATCGAGAACCTCCAGCGTTTCCGCAATCTGCTTCTGCGTCGTCTGCCCGGACCGCGCCACGACCAGCACCTGATCGGCCGACGGCAACAGGCAGGCGGCCGCTTCGTCTGAAAGGATCGCGCCCGCGTCGATGAAGACCAAGTCGTAGTCTTGCGAGAGACCAGTGAGACCGGCGATGAGGCGACGGCGCTGAACGTTCTTCAATGTACGCAGATCGGCGAGCGCAATCGGCAGGAAGGCGAGCCCCGAACGCGCGTCACGGGTGGTGATTTTCGCGAGATGTTCCTTGTTGTCGAGTACGACCGTCCCTTCCGGCTTCACACTGGAGGCGAAAATTCGAGACAACTCGGGATTGCTGGAGGTTGAATCGACGAGCAGGACACGCTCGCCGGCTGAAGCCGCCGCATAGGCCAGTGCCAGCGAGGTCGCCGAATTACCGCTTCGCGCCGTCGGGGCGGTCAGTAGCACGGTATGCGGGCGTCCGGGCCGCTGGGCACTCTTGATCTTTGCGAGCAGCCTGAGGACGCTCTGGCGGTAGTGTCCGGCGTCCTCGTTCTTGACGTCGGTGAGAGCCGCGAGGAGGTCGCTGAATTGCGCCGCCTCGATGCGCTCCTGCGCCGCGCCACCGCCCAGACGGCCGATCGAAAGCCCGTGCCCGCGCTGCAGTTTCGGAACGGTGGAAATGCCGAGTTCTCCGAATTGCCGGCCGAGTTCGCTGGCATGACGGATGCTCTTGTCGAGGTGATCGCTGACCAAAGCGGCGGCAAGCCCAAGGCCAAGCCCGCCGAGCAGCCCGAGCGCCAGCACGAGCCCGCTCAAAGGCTTGGACCGTTTGGTCGGGATCGAGGGGTGGGTGATGATGCGGGCGTCGGGCGTCGAAGTGTTCTGCTGCTCCTGGGTTTCCTTGGCGCGGCCGAGAAAGAGTTCGCAGGAGCTCGCGGCTGGCGGCGACTTCCTGGTCGAGTTCGCGCAATTTTATCTGCGCCGTATTGGTGCGCATGACCTCGTCCTTGGCCCGATCGAGCTGGGTCGAGAGTTCGCGCTCGCGGTTGGTCGCGATCTGGTATTCGCTCTGGGCGGAGACCGCGACGCGCTTTAGTTCATCGTCGATTTGCGTCTTGACCTCGGCGAGCTGCGAACGCACGTCGATCAGGACCGGGTGCTTGGGCTGCAACTGGGTGGCAAGTGACGCTTCCCGGCGGGCAACCTGGGAATATTGTTCGCGCAAGCGCTGAATGAGCCCCGAGCGTACGGCATCGGGTAGAACCTCGCGGCCGGCGCCCGAGCGGAGAATCGCGGTTATCTGATCCTGGCGCGCCTTGCTTTCGGCGGCGACGGCACGCGCCGTCATCAGTTCGCCGCTGAGCTTGGTCAGCTGCTGTTCTGTGACGATTCCGCCTTCGGACGACAGGATATTGTTGGATTTCTTGAATTCGTCGACGCGAATTTCCGCTCGGCGCACTTGATCGCGCAGTTCGCCGAGACGGGCATCGATGAGGGCATTGGCGCGTTTGGCCTCGGCGGCCTTGGCGGCGGTCTGGTCGGCGAGGTAAGCCTCGACGACGGCCTCCGCAACCTTCTGGGCCTTTTCAGGCTTGTTGGCCGAGACCTCGACGTCCACGACGTAGGTTTTCTGGGCGCGCTTCACCTTGATGTTCTGATTGAGGACGCTCAACGCCTGCACCATCTTATCGGGATCGGCGGGCCGCGGCACGACGAGCGCCTTGAGCCGGGAAAGAAGCCCGGTGCCCAACGGAGGCGCGAATTCAGGATCGTCGGTCAATTTGAGCGTCTCGACGACGCGTTTGAGGACCGCATCGGAAGTGAGGATCGAGACCTGGCTTTCGACCAGCGCCAGATCCGAGCCAAAGCCGCCCTGCACGATTTCCTCGGAAACGATCTTGCGCGAGCGCGGATCGACGAAAAGAGAAGCCGTTGCCGTGTAGCTCGGGATCGCGACGGCGAGATACGCAAGCGACAGCGCCAGCCCCGAGAGGGTCGCGAGGACGATCTTCCAGAGGTTGCGCCTCAGGACAGAGAGTAAACCGCCGAGGTCGGTGGTATCGGCGCCCCTCAGGGTGCCACCAGCCCCGCGCGAGGACCCCTGGTGGGTCTCATTTCGAGGCGCCGCGACGCCACCAAGCCTCGGAACAATCTGTACCATTTCAGAACTCTCGGTCATTCCACCGGCCCGCAAAGGCAGGGGCCAACACTGTCCCGCTACGCGTCATTGCGCACCACGGGATCGTGTCAGGCTATCGAATTCCGCATATCTGCAATTCCCATGCCTCGATAATCGGGACCTTTTGAAGACTTGACGTAAGCTTGCGAGCGTAATCCATTGAAATGGTGTCTGACCTTCCGTCTTAAGTGTTCAGATGCCGATCCATCCGTAGTCGGGTTGATCGTGTGCGTCCAAATCTTAACTTAGCCCGCAATTCGAACACTCTTAACGATGGCGGCTGAGATAAGAGTTGAGCACGTGGGCGGCGGGTAAGCCGGCGTCGTCCAGTTGCGGAAGTTTGCGGCGAGCGGGAATAGTCGAGTGTTTGGTCGCATTTCGGAAACGGAAGCGCAGACGTTTTTGCGCCAGAAGCGGTATGGCCTTTCGCGCACGGCTTTCGCGGTCAGTGTGTTTGCCCTTGAACTGCTTTCGATCGTCGTCGTCGCGACATTGACGGGTTTGGCGTACCACGGCGCCGTCTACGGCGAGCAGGGTGATATTGCCAGCTTCGCGGGCATCGGCGGCCTGACCGGCCTCATCTATGGTTTGACATTCCTGCTGCAGGACGAATACGGCGTTGAAAGTCTTCTCGAGGGCCGGCGCAGTAACGGTCGCCTGCTTCTGATCTGGAATTTTGCCTTCGTGGCCCTTGCCGTCATCGGCTTCCTGTCAAAAAGCACGGCGGTATTTTCGCGCGGCTGGCTCATTTTGTTCTACATCGCGGGGCTCGTCACGGTCATCGCCCTCAACGCTGCCCTTCATCGCAGTCTCGGTTCCCTGATCGTGCGCGGACTGATCCGCCCGCGCAGGCTGATGCTCGTCGGTACAGACGAAGAGATGGCGCGGCTCGAACGGGAAATTTCGGACGGGGCACCGGGTGTGGTGATCGCTGCACGCTTCTTTCTCCCGGAGCGCCATACTCGACGGCGACGAGGCAGCACATCGCCTCGAGGCCGCCCTCTATAATGCCCGCATACTCGGTATCGAGGACGTGATTATCTCGGGCACGCCCTATGGCGGCGATTTCATCGAGCAGGCCATCTCGGCCTTCAGCCAGCTTCCCGTCGTCATTCACCTGGGCGCCGGCGGCTTGATAAGCCGTTTCAAGGATGCTCGCGTCGCGAGGTTCGGGCGTGCAACGACCCTATCGCTGACGCGCGAACCGCTTCGACCATTCGAAGCCGCGGCCAAGCGAGTTCTCGATCTCGCCGGGGCCGGTCTGGCGCTTGTTCTGCTGTCGTCCGCTCCTGGCAGCGGTCGCCATTCTGATCAAGCTCGATTCCAAGGGCCCCGTCTTTTTCTGCCAGCGCCGGCGCGGCTACAATCTCGAGGAGTTCGGGATCTGGAAATTCCGGACCATGACCACGCTCGACGACGGCGACACCATCGCGCAGGCCCGGCAGGGCGATGCCCGCATCACCCGCATCGGCACTTATCTGCGCAAGTCTTCAATCGACGAGCTGCCGCAGCTCATTAACGTGCTCTGGGGCGAGATGTCTCTCGTTGGGCCACGTCCGCACGCGGTCGCGCACGACCGGTTCTTCGAAAAGCGGATCGCGATGTATCCCCGCCGGCTCAACGTCAAGCCCGGCATCACCGGCTGGGCGCAGGTGAACGGCTATCGCGGCGTCACCGATACGGATGCCTGCATGGCCCGGCGCGTCGAACACGATCTGTATTATATCGACAACTGGTCGCTGTTGTTCGACATCTACATCATTCTGCTGACCATTTTCTCGCGCAAGGCGCTTCGCAACGCCTACTAAAGGCGCCGGCGTCAGCGTTCGCGGAACGAGCGTGCCATCATGTCGGTGAACGGCTTCATGAAGTACGACAGGATCGTGCGCGAGTGCGTCAGCAGGTAGACTTCGGCCGGCATCCCGGGCACGAGCCGATCCTTGGCACCGAGTTTCAGGATTTCATCGGGCGGCACCTCGATCTCGGCGCTGAAGAAGGTCTTGCCGTCCTTGTCGGAAAGTTCGGCTGCGGAAACCTTACGGATCTTGCCACTGAGGCGCGGCGTCGTGTGGCTGTCGAAGGCTGAAAACCGGACGCTCGCCGTTTGCCCCGTGTGCACGCTGTCGATGTCCTTGGGCGGCAGGTGCGCCTCGATGATGAATTCGCGTCCCGTCGGCACGATCTGCAGAATGACCCCGCCGGGCGGAATGACACCGCCCTCGGTGTGGATCGCCAAGGCGTGGACGACGCCCGCCACCGGAGCGCGAACCTCGGTGCGCGCCAGTTTGTCGGCGGCCGATTTCAGGCTTTCGCGTTCTTCCGACAATGACATCTGGACCTTCTCGAGATCGCCGGCGGCGGCCTGAGAATACTCCTTGTCGGCCTGCGCCATGCGCGCTTCGGCTTCGGCCTTGGCGGCAATCAGCTTGGCGGTCTCCGATTTGAGATTGCCGATATCGCCTTCGAGCCGCACGGCCTCGCGCTGCAGCGGCCCGATGCGTTGCTGGTTGACATAGCCCTTCTCGAACAGCGGCATCACAACGGCCAGTTCCTTGGCGTTGAGCGCGCGTTCCTGCTTGCGCGCCGTGAACTGGCTCTCGATGCCGATGAGTTCGTTTTCCGCCTGAATGAGGCGCTGTTTCAAAACCTTGATTTGCCCAAGATAGGCCAAGCGGCGGGTCTCGAACAGAATCTGCTGAGCGGCGAGCGTCTTGGCAATATCCGGATCGGCGCCGTCCAGACCGGCGGGCAGCGAAAATTTGTCCTTGCGGTCGCGCTCGGCAACGAGACGGGCTTCCTGGATGGCGTGGTCGGCGACCTTGGATTTCATGGCGGCAGACAGTGTCTTCACCTGCGTGCCATCGACGCGCAAGAGCACGTCGCCTACTTTGACGCTGTCGCCGTTCTTGACCAGGATCTCGGACGCGATGCCGCCCTCGAGGTGCTGGACGGCCTTGTACTCGCCTTCCACAGAGACGGTTCCGGAGGCGACGACGGCGCCCGATATCGGCATGAATGACAAGATGGCCAGCCCGCCGAACAAAAATACGACGATCCGCATGCCGTAGGCGACCCAGGGGTCGGTCGCGTGCCAATCGGCTTCCGCGGAACGATGGCTGGGATTGAGCAGTCGCGCGAACGTGGAATGGGCCATGGCCGTCAACTCCCTGCCGCCAGCGAAAGGTCTTCGTCGCCATCGCCGGCCGCGGCTTGCGCTTTGGCGGCACGGGTTCCCGCAGGCTGGGATTGCGGTTCGGTGCGCTCGGGCTGCGGACCCTGGAACAGCTTCATGACTTCGCTGCGCGGGCCGAAGGCGCGCTGCTGGCCGCGTTCGAGGAACAGCAGGAGGTCGGCCTTGGAGATCGCTTGCACGCGATGCGACACGAGGATGACCGTCTGCCCGCGCCGGCGCATGCCGTCGATGGCCGCCGAGAGCGCTTCGTCGCCGAAACGGTCGAGGTTCGAGTTCGGTTCGTCGAGTACGACCAGCGGCGGATTGCCGAACAGCGCGCGGGCGAGGCGCGATTCGCTGGCGCTGGCCGCCCGAGAGGTATGAGCCGAATGTGCCGAGTTCCGTATCGTAGCCTTGCGGCAGTGCCAGGATCAGTTCGTGCGCGTGCGCCTGTTTGGCGGCTTCGATGATGGTATCGTCGTGGGCATCGCTTTGGAAGCGGGCGATGTTCTGGCGCACCGTGCCCGCGAACAGTTCGATGCTCTGCGGCAGATAACCGATGTGGCGCCGAGATCTTCCGGATGGCGCTGATCGAGACGGGCGCCATCGAGAAGCACGGCGCCGCTCAAGGTCGGCCACAGCCCGACGATGGCGCGCGCCAATGTCGATTTGCCCGAGGCACTCGGTCCGATGATGGCGAGCATCTGACCGGGCCGCGCGCCGAACGTAATTCCGTTGAGGATGATGTTGCGGCTTTCAGGCGCCGCGACGCGGATGTTCTGGACGTCGAGGAAGCCCTCCGGCCGCGGCAGCGTGGTGCGCTGCTGTTCGGGCGGCGCATAGGAGAGCACGTCTTCGAGCTTGTGGTAGCTTTCGCGCGCCTTTATGAACCCGCGCCAGTGACCGATGATCTGCTCGACGGGGGCAAGTGCCCGGCCGAAGATGATGGTCGCGGCGATGATCGAGCCGGGCGTGATGGCGCCGGTGATCGCCAGGCCCGCGGCGATCGCGAGCATCATGGATTGCAGCAGCAGGCGCATCGTCTTCGTGATCGCCGAGAGGCCGCCGAGCCGGTCGGCCGCAAGCAGCTGCCAGCCGAGGCCTTCTTCGTTCAATTCCTGCCAGCGCAGGCGATAGGCCGAGAGCATGCCCATGGCCGTGATCGCCTCGGCGTTGCGCTGGCCGGTCTCCGCCATTTCGAGGCTGCGCGTCACAGCGCGCGACGCCTGCATCAGCGGCTCGCGACCGCTCTGTTCGCTGGCCCAGGCGAGGCCAAGGAGGATGAGGGTGCCGATCGTCGCCGCGACGCCGAGCATCCAATGGGTGAGGAAGATGACCAGCAGATAGACAGGGGTCCAGGGCGCATCGAAAAACGTCAGCGGCGCGGGCCCCGCGATGAACTGGCGGAAGCTGTCGAGTTCTCTCAGCGCCGGCGCGGCCGCCCCTTGCGCCGCGAGGCTCTTGCGCAGCGACGCCTCGAAGACGCGGTCGCTGAGGCGCTGATCGATTTCGGCGCCGACGCGGCTGATGATGCGCGAGCGCACGAGTTCGAGCATGCCGATGATGCCGTAAAGTACGACGTAATGGCGAACAGCGTGACAAGCGTCGGGAAGGAACTGGAACTGAGCACGCGGTCGTAGACCTGCAGCATGAAGATCGGGCCGGCGAGCATCAGCAGGTTGATGACGGCACTGAAAATAGAACGTCGCGTTCAGCGCCCGGCGGCTGGCGCGAACCGCGTTTTTCACTTCGCTTTCATGCGGGCCCGAGCATCCAGCGCAGGCAGAGGCCGAACAATCCGGCATTCGAACGCGAGGGGGAGAAACCCTTGAGCCCGTCCGCTAGTCCGCCGCGACCGGCCGATGGCTGCGACTTCGCGGGCCTTGCGCTCGGGCGGCGCATTCGGGCCGCTCGAAAGCTTCTCGACCCACTCGGGCTTTTCGGGTGCTTTTTCTGCCGGCACGGCTCGACGGCCTTCGCCGGCGATTATGGCCGGGGCCTCGGTCGGCTGAACTCTGTTGGCCGGCGTTTGTGGTGGAGCAGGGTGCTGCGCCGGCGCGGCCGCCGAGGAAGCGGGCTCCAGTGCCGGCTTCGTTTGATTTTCCCCGGCGCGCGCAAAGCGGTTGTGGTCGCGATCATCGACGGCCGTGACCGTGATGCCCGGACCTGGGTCCTGCAGCAGCTCCTCGAGGCGGCGAACGGCGAGTGCCATGCGCTCCTGGTCGTCCTGCTTTTTGTCCTTGCGCCGGTTCAACGCTGTGCCCTGCATCGTGAGTTCGAAACGAGCGGGCGCAACAGGCACGCCCGAACGGCCGGCGGCAAGCCGGCAAATCAGAACAATCAGTCTTGGGCTCAGAGGGTTGGGATTGTCTTAACCTTCGATGCGTTCCGCGCAGTTTTTGGCGACGCATTCGGCGCGATTTCTTGCGTCCGTTTGCCTCGATCGCAAAGGCGCGCTAACCATTCGTTAGCTATTCTCGTTCATTCATTACCGGAATATTTACCGGGCATGGTTCGACGATTGGGAAGCCCGGTCATCGAGGAGTAAGTGTAATGCGTCTTAGATCTCTCTTTGCAGCCGTCTTCGGCCTTTTCTCGTTGGCGATCGTTTCGCCCGACCGTGCCGCCGCGTTCGACCTGGATCGACCGGATCAGCCCGCCGGTTGGGAGCGCATGCGCACCATCCGCCATTGGGTCTATCATCCGAACTACCGCCACTTCTACCTGCACAGCAGCGCGACCGATCCCTATCTCTACCAGTACCGGGCCCGCGGCTATTACCCCTATTACAATTCGATGTACTGGCGCCCTGCCTCGCAAGTGCACCGCGCACGCTTTCATTTGCCGCCGTACTACGCGGCCTGGGGTTCGCCCAAGCGCCGCTATCATCACGTCGCCTGGCATCGCAAGCATCACGGCGGTCATCGCCGCGGCGACTGGTGATTGTCACGCCGTGATTTCTAGGCGCTGATTATCACGGCTGCGATCACAAGTTTCCGGCTGCAATTCCACGGGCAATCGCGTTTGAAAATGCGCGGTTGCCCGTTCATGCCACATTCATATGCTCTCTCTCAAATTCTGATCATGGGGATTTTCGATCCCCGGATTTTCGACATTGAGACTGCGCCGCGCAGCGGCCCTGCATTTGGGGAGACAGCAGATGTTCAAGAAGCTCATGAACACGCTCATGGCCTTGTCGATGGCCTCCGGTATGGCGCTCACGTCGGCGACAACCGCCGAAGCCGGTCATGCGCGGCGTCGGACTTGGCATTGCCACCGGAATCATCGGCCTCGGCGTTCTGGGTGCCGCTGCCGCAACGCGCGCATCCGCGCTATTACTCGCGCTACGATGACGACGGCGACGCTGCTATTACGGTCCCGCGCGAATGCCATTGGACCGGCCGGCGTTGTTTCGAAAACCGTTGGGGCGACACGGTCTGCCGCGGCGGCCGCTATATGTGCGAACGTCCGCTGATCTGCGACTGATTTTGCCAGAGATGCGAAAAGCGAATTCAAAACGCCGGCGCGTCCGGCGCCGGCGTTTTCGTTTGCTGTAAGCGGCGCTCACGGCTTGCGACGGTACGTGCCAAGTGGCGGCTGCAGTGCTACAGCGGCGGCGTTCGAGACATTGAGGCTGGCAATCGCGCCCATCGGTCGTGATGCGGGCAAGGTGATCGCAGGTCTTGGCCGCTCAGTTCGCGCAGGCCCTTGCCCTCGGCGCCCATCACCAGCGCGGTCGGGCGCGACCAATCGAGTGTCTTCGATGCAGGCGTCCGCCGTGCCGTCGAGCCCGACGATCGCGAAGCCCGCGGCCTTTAATTCGTCCAGCGCTCGCGACAGATTCGGCACCAGGGCCACCGGCACGAGCTCCAGCGCGCCGGACGCCGACTTGGCGAGCACGCCATTGAGCGGCGGGCTGTGCCGGCGCGTCATGACGAGCCCGCGGCGCCGAACACGGCCGCCGAGCGCAGGATGGCGCCGACGTTGTGCGGGTCGGTGACTTGATCGAGCACGATCAGCGGCCGTGCCGCGGCGGTCGTCGGCAAGGTCGCGAAGTCGGGTTCGGGAAGTTGCTCGGTTTCGAGCATGGCGCCCTGGTGCACGGTGTCGGTCGCCGAGGATTTTGTCGAGATCGCGCGGGCGACGCGCTTCGACTGGGTGCGCAATCGCGCCAAGTGCGTCGATCAGGCGGCGCTCGGCATTCTCGGTAAGGACGAGCCGCAGCACTTTGCGCCGTGGATTTCTAAGCGCCGCCTCGACCGCGTGCAGACCGAACAGCCGCAGCGGGCCGTCCTCCATCGTCGGGTCCCGTCAGCGGGCCAGCGGCGCTCGCGGGCTTCGCGCGGCGCCTGCCTGCGATCGGCGAAATGCCGCGGTGCGGCGCTGTCCGCCGGCTGGTCGCCAGCTTCTTGTCCAGGGCTTCGGCGACGTCGGCTCTTTGTCACGGGACTTTGTTCACGTGCGGACTCTCGTAATGGGCCGGTTCGGCTGGCGCGAATCGAGGGATGGGGGCGGACCATTGCCGCTTTTCCGATTGACAGGGAAGGCCCAAGCGAACATAACGCGATCCAAGGCCCTGCCCGCTCGGCGGGGCGCTTTCGTTTGAGGCGGTGCAGCTTGTGTTTGCCAGGCGACGCACGGCCGTATGGCGGATCGGAGAGGTGCCCGAGTGGTTAAAGGGGACGGACTGTAAATCCGTTGGCTTCGCCTACGCTGGTTCGAAACCAGCCCTCTCCACCAGCCTACGCCCTGCGGGCTTCGGCTCGGCGAGCCAAGCTTAGTGAGCGGAGGCCGCAGGGCGTAGGCTGTCGCTCCGGAGCTAAATTCCCGCCCGAAGCCTTGGCGGAGGCGGATAGCGAAGGCGGGCATATTTGTTGGCCGTGGCAACTCCCTGCGGGGAGCCGGCCGCCACGGCACTCGTCCGATCGCGGCGGCCGGCGCGCGGAACGCGTGTCGCCGCGATCAAAGTAAAATGCGGATGTAGTTCGATGGTAGAACGGAAGCCTTCCAAGCTTCATACGTGGGTTCAATTCCCATCATCCGCTCCATCCGCCTCCGCCAAGGCTTTGGCGGGATTGGCCGGGCACAAGTGGCTCACAGAATTCGGTGCGGGAGGCGGATGTCCCACCGAAGCTAAATTTCCGCGATGGCGACGATCGGGTCTCCTTTCGAACCGTATATTGACGTTACGGGAGCGATTGAGCCAGTATTGCTCGCAGACAACTCGCGACCGCCAGGCGCAAGGAAACCCCACATGCTCGTCGTCACCACCAACGATATCGAAGGCCATCGCGTTGTGCGCCATCTCGGCATGGTCAAGGGCCTGACGGTGCGCTCGCGCTCCGTCGTCGGCAACCTCGGCGCCGCCATCCAGATCTTCTTCGGCGGCAACATTACCGTCTACACCAAGCTCGCCGAGCAGACGCGCCAGGAAGCCTTCGATCTGCTGATCAAGAATGCCGAGGCCATGGGCGCCAACGCCATCCTGGCCATGCGCTACGATGCCAATGAAATAGCAGCCGCCGTGACCGAAGTGCTGGCCTATGGCTCCGCCGTCGTCATCGAGCCTGTCCGCTAAGCTCTCGAGCAAGCCTCACAAATCAGGCTCAGCAGCGGGCAGACTTCAATTCCGGCGCCGATCTCCTATTTGCGAAGATCCGCGCCGTTAGCGTCCGCTGGCGGTACGCCGCTTGTGCTCGGAGCAACTCCAAAGTCGCGGCAAACGTCGTGCCGCAGGCCGCGTGACAAACGCATCCAGTTAGTCTAAGGAGACCGTTCTTGGAACAAATGAGCCTTTTTGCAGCGCTCTTTTCGCGGCGCTCGGAGGGGTGTAGCTCAATTGGTAGAGCGTCGGTCTCCAAAACCGAAGGTCGGGGGTTCGAGCCCCTCCGCCCCTGCCATTTTGTTCCTGCCGGAACTCGCAGCACCTGCCCCTGGGTTGACCAGGGGCAGGTGTGTGGCGAGTTGTCGCATGTTCTGTCGGGATAGAAGATTGATGGCGAAGTTCAATCCGATCGCGTTTATGCAGGAAGTCAGGCAAGAGGTTGCCAAAGTCACCTGGCCGACGCGCAAAGAGGTTTCGATCACGACACTGATGGTTATCATCATGGTCGCGCTCGCCTCTATTTTCTTTTTGCTCGTCGATCAAACGTTGAGCTGGGTGGTGCGCCTCGTCTTGGGGGTCGGATCCTGAAGACTGGAAGGCCAGAGGGCACGAGATGATGACTGTCGCGCAACAACGCGAAGAAAAGAAGACGGCGGCCGGCTCGCGTTGGTACATCGTCCACGCCTACACCAACTTCGAGCGCAAGGTGGCCGACGCCATCCGTGAACGCGCGAAGGCGGGCGGGCTCGATCACCTCTTCGAGGAGATCGTGGTGCCGACCGAAGAGCGCATCGAGGTCAAGCGCGGGCGCAAGGTTCCGACCGAACACAAGTTTCTGCCCGGCTACGTGCTGGTCAAAATGAAAATGACGGACGCTGCGTTCGTCATGATCAAGAACACGCCCAAGGTCACCGGCTTTCTCGGCGCCGACAACAAGCCGATGCCGATTTCCGAGGACGAGGCGATGCGCATCCTTCACCAGGTGAAGGAAGGTGTCGAGCGTCCCAAGCCCTTGATCACTTTCGAGATCGGGGAAAACGTCAAAGTCGCGGATGGTCCCTTCGCCTCCTTCACGGGTGTCGTGGAGGAAGTGGACGAGGAGCGCTCGCGCCTCAAGGTGGCAGTATCGATCTTCGGCCGGCCGACGCCGGTGGAGCTCGAGTTCGGCCAGGTCGAGAAGATCGTGAAATAGCGCGTTCCGGACCGCTTCAGGCGCGTTCGGAAGGCGCAAGCGTTTCCTGCCGGATAACCGGCGGGGACCGCTGGCGAGGGAGGTCCTTCGAAAGCGGTTTCGTGCGGGAGAGGCGCGCTTCGTTGAACGAGGTGCGGCTCGCAGAACCGCTAACCCTGGATGAGGTGCCTTTTCGTCGAGGTGCTTTGATCCGTAACGCTCAGGGGAGACCATGGCGAAGAAAATCGACGGCTACATCAACCTCCAGGTGCCGGCAGGCGCGGCGAATCCGTCGCCCCCGATCGGTCCCGCGCTCGGCCAGCGCGGCGTCAACATCATGGAGTTCTGCAAGTCCTTCAACGCCAAGACGAAGGATCTCGAGCAGGGCACGCCCATTCCGGTGAAGATCACGGTCTACTCCGACCGTTCGTTCACCTTCGAAATGCGCACGCCGCCCGCGACCTTCCTGATCAAGAAGGCCGCCGGCATGAAACCGACCGGCAAGCCGGGATCGGGCTCGAAGGAGCCCGGGCGCGTCGTCGCCGGTGAAGTGAACGATGGCGCAGCTGCGCGACATCGCGAAGCTGAAGATGAAGGACATGAACACCGACGATATCGAAGCCGCCGCGAAGACGCTCGCCGGAAGCGCGCGTTCGATGGGCCTCAAGGTGGTGGAGTAAGCCGATGGCAGACAAAAAAGCTCAGATCTCGCCTGAAAAAATCAAGGCGACCCGTGCCGCCGGCGGCAAGCGCATGCTGATCGTGAAAGAGGGTCTTCCCGCCGGCAAGGCCTACACGGTCGATGAAGCCGTGAAGATCATCAAGGCCCGCGCCAAGGCGAAGTTCGACGAGACGATCGAAATCGCCATGAACCTCGGCGTCGATCCCAAGCACGCCGACCAGATGGTCCGCGGCGTGTGCAATCTGCCGAACGGCTCGGGGCGCACCTCACGCGTCGCCGTCTTCGCCAAGGGCGCCAAGGCGGACGAAGCCAAGGCCGCCGGTGCCGACATCGTCGGCGCGGAAGACCTGGTCGAAATCGTCTCGAAGGGCACGATCAACTTCGATCGCTGCATCGCGACGCCCGACATGATGGGTCTCGTCGGCCGCCTGGGTAAGGTGCTCGGCCCCCGCGGCCTGATGCCGAACCCGCGCGTCGGCACGGTGACGATGGACGTCGTCAGCGCCGTCAAGGGCGCCAAGGGCGGTTCGGTCGAGTTCCGCGTCGAGAAGGCCGGCATCGTGCATGCCGGCGTCGGCAAGGCGAGCTTCACCGAAACGGCGCTCGTCGAGAACATCAAGGCGTTCGTCGATGCCGTCATCAAGGCCAAGCCACAGGGCTCGAAGGGCACGTACCTGAAGAAGGTGTCGGTGTCGTCGACCATGGGACCGGGACTGAAACTCGATCCCTCGACCGTCGCGTCGGGACCGGTGATCTAGAGCCGAAACGAACAAGAATTCCGGGGCAACCCGGAAAACCCCGGACCGGGGCTCTGCAAGGAAAACTGGTCCGGCACTGTCCGAGATTGTGGGTGCCAAAGGCGGTTCGCCGTCCGACGCTTAAGTCTCTCAAGTCTGAGGGCCCGCAGGAGACAGAAGTGGACCGGATTGCAGGGCTGTCAGAGCCCAAGAGACGGTTTGAACCTTCTGGGTCGGCACCGTGCCGCTTCGAAACGAGGCGCATGGGCTAAGGACAGACCAAGCGTCGCCGCTTCCTTAAGAAGCTGCGGCAGGTGCAACCCGCGGGCCCCAAGACTTGGGAAGCCCGCAAGCAGGAGACGAGACGTGGATAGAGCCGCGAAACGTGAGCTCGTGGACAATCTCCATGGCGTGTTCAAGAACACGGGTTTGGTTGTTGTCTCCCACTATTCCGGTCTCACGGTCGCTCAGATGACCCAATACCGCCAGCAGGTGAAAGCCGCCGGCGGCAAGGTCAAGGTGACCAAGAACCGGCTCGCCAAAATTGCGTTGAAGGACACCGACTACGGCGGCATCGCCGATCTTTTGACGGGGCCGACGGTCCTCGCCTACTCGAAAGATCCGATCGCAGCCGCCAAGGTCTCCGTCGATTTCGCCAAGAAGTTCGACAAACTCGTCGTACTCGGCGGCTCGATGGGCACCAACGTCCTCGATGCGAACGGCGTGAAAGCCCTCGCCGAACTGCCTTCGCTCGATGAACTGCGCGCCAAGCTCATCGGTCTCCTCAACGCGCCGGCGACGAAAATCGCCCGCACCGTCAAGGAGCCGGGCGCCAAGCTGGCTCGCGTCATTCAGGCCAAGGCATCGAAGGAAGAGGCCGCTTAACGCAACGGCGACATGTGGGAGCCCGCAAGGGCTTCGCAATGCTCCATCAGCAGCCCTCACGGCTGCATCACACCGACAAGGTTCAAACCGAAGGAAGTAACAAATGTCCAAGATTGAAAAGATCGTTGATGAACTCTCGAGCCTGACCGTGCTCGAGGCCGCCGAGCTCGCCAAGGCGCTCGAAGAGAAGTGGGGCGTCTCGGCTGCCGCTGCCGTCGCCGTTGCGGGTCCCGCAGCCGCTGCTGCTCCGGCCGCTGAAGCCCAGACCGAATTTACGGTCATCCTGAAGTCGGGCGGCGACAAGAAGATCAACGTCATCAAGGAAGTCCGCGCCATCACGGGTCTTGGCCTCAAGGAAGCCAAGGACCTCGTCGAGGCCGGCAACAAGGCCGTCAAGGAAGGCGTCTCGAAGGACGAGGCCGCCAAACTCAAGAAGCAGCTCGAAGATCAGGGCGCTTCGGTCGAACTGAAGTAATCGAAGCGAGTAGCGAATAGCCAATAGCGAATAGGGTCGCCCCTGCCGCTCAAGCTATTCGCTACTCCCTATTCGCTTCCGGCTGGAAGGCCGGAGACAACGGTTTTCCGGAGGGTTCTCTTGGGTCGTGCGCAACTCCAAAAAGAACCTTCCGGTGAACCGTTTCGAGAGCAACCCTCCCGGCACGCGACAGGATTTCAGAATTGCGGGACTTTCCCGCCGCGACATTCGTGAGCACCAAGGAGCGGACATGGCTCAGACCCTTCCCAGCCGCAAGCGCATCAGAAAGCAATTCGGTTCCATCGGCGAAGTCGCCGAGATGCCGAACCTCATCGAGGTTCAAAAGGCCTCCTATGACGACTTTTTGATGGTCAAGGAGCCACCGGGCGGCCGGCACGACGACTTCGGCCTGCAGTCGGTCTTCAAGGGCGTTTTCCCGATTTCGGATTTCGCCGGCAAATCGACGCTCGAGTTCGTGCGTTACGATTTCGAGGCGCCGAAGTTCGACGTCGACGAATGCATGCAGCGCGACATGACCTATCTCCGCGCCGCTCAAGGTCAAGCTGCGCCTCATCGTGTTCGATGTGAACGAGGAGACGGGCTCGAAGTCGATCAAGGACGTGAAGGAGCAGGACGTCTACATGGGCGACATGCCCCTGATGACGTCGAACGGCACGTTCGTCATCAACGGCACCGAGCGCGTCATCGTCTCGCAGATGCACCGTTCGCCGGGCGTCTTCTTCGATCACGACCGCGGCAAGACGCATTCGTCCGGCAAGCTGTTGTTTGCGGCCCGCATCATTCCCTATCGCGGCTCCTGGCTCGACTTCGAATTCGACGCCAAAGACATCGTCTATGTGCGCATCGACCGCCGCCGCAAGCTGCCGGTGACGACGATGCTGTACGCGCTCGGCCTCGACGACGAGCAGATCCTGTCGCACTTCTACAAGCACATCGCGGTGAAGGAATCGAAGCGCGGCTGGAAGATGGCGTACATGCCGGAGAAGTTCCGCGGCTTCACGCCCCAGTCCGACGTTGCCGACGCCAAGACCGGCGAAGTCATCGCGCGCGCAAGCCGAGAAAATCACGGCGCGGCGCGCGCGCGAGCTTGCCGAAGGCGGCCTGAAGGAAATCCTTGTCTCGGCCGAAGATCTCGCCGGGCCGCTTCATCGCCGAAGATATCGTCGATCTCGCCACCGGCAATGATCTTCGCCGAAGCCGGCGACGAACTCGACGCCAACCTGCTGGCCGAGCTCAAGGAGCAGAAGGTCAAGGAATTCCACGTCCTCGACATCGACTACGTCAATATCGGCGCCTTCATCCGCAACACGCTGAACATCGACAAGAATGCCAACAGCCAGGAAGCGCTGATGGACGTCTACCGGGTCATGCGCCCGGGCGAGCCGCCGACCATCGAAGCGGCGACGGCGCTGTTCCAGGGCCTGTTCTTCGATCGGCGAGCGCTACGACCTCTCGGCCGTCGGCCGCGTGAAGATGAACATGCGTCTCGAACTCGACGCGCCCGACACGATGCGCGTGCTTCGCCGCGAGGACATCCTCGCGGTCGTCAAGACGCTCGTCGATCTGCGCGACGGCAAGGGCGAGATCGACGACATCGATCATCTCGGCAACCGTCGCGTGCGCTCCGTCGGCGAATTGATGGAGAACCAGTACCGCGTCGGCCTGCTGCGCATGGAACGCGCCATCAAGGAGCGCATGTCGTCGCGTCGATATCGACACCGTGATGCCGCAGGACCTGATCAACGCCAAACCGGCGGCCGCCGCGGTGCGCGAGTTCTTCGGCTCCTCGCAGCTGTCGCAGTTCATGGACCAGACCAACCCGCTGTCGCGAGATCACCCACAAGCGCCGCCTCTCGGCGCTGGGCCCGGGCGGCTTGACGCGCGAGCGCGCCGGCTTCGAGGTGCGCGACGTGCATCCGACGCACTACGGCCGCATCTGCCCGATCGAGACGCCGGAAGGCCCCAACATCGGCCTCATCAACTCGCTCGCCACGTTCGCGCGCGTCAACAAGTACGGCTTCATCGAGAGCCCGTACCGCAAGGTCGTGCAACTCCAAGGTGACGGACGAGGTGGTCTACCTCTCGGCCATGGAAGAAATGCGCCACCACGTCGCCCAGGCCAACGCCGAAATCGACGCCAAGGGCAAGCTCACGGGCGAGTTCGTCACCTGCCGCTATTCAACGGCGACGTGCTCCTCGTCACGCCCGACAAGGTCGACTACATCGACGTGTCGCCGAAGCAGCTCGTTTCCGTCGCCGCGGCGCTGATCCCGTTCCTCGAGAACGACGACGCCAACCGCGCGCTGATGGGCTCGAACATGCAGCGCCAGGCCGTGCCGCTGATCAAGGCGGAAGCGCCGCTGGTCGGCACCGGCATGGAAGACCGCGTTGCGCGCGATTCGGGCGCCGCCATCGCCGCCCGCCGCACCGGCGTCGTCGATCAGGTGGACGCGACGCGTATCGTTATCCGCGCGACGGAAGAGAATGATCCCTCCAAGTCCGGCGTCGACATCTACCGGCTGCGCAAGTTCCAGCGCTCGAACCAGAACACCTGCATCAACCAGCGTCCGCTGGTGAACGTCGGCGACCACGTCAAGTCCGGCGACATCATCGCCGACGGTCCCTCGACGGAGTTCGGCGAACTGGCGCTCGGCAAGAACGTGCTCGTCGCGTTCATGCCGTGGATGGGCTACAACTTCGAAGACTCGATCCTCATGAACGAGCGCGTCGTCTCGGAAGACGTGTTCACCTCGATCCACATCGAGGAATTCGAAGTCATGGCCCGCGACACCAAGCTCGGCCCAGAGGAAATCACCCGCGACATCCCGAACGTTTCGGAAGAGGCGCTGAAGAACCTCGACGAAGCCGGCATCGTCTACATCGGCGCCGAAGTTCACGCCGGGCGACATTCTGGTCGGCAAGATCACGCCCAAGGGCGAAAGCCCGATGACGCCGGAAGAGAAGCTGCTTCGCGCCATCTTCGGCGAGAAGGCGTCCGACGTGCGCGATACCTCGCTCCGGCTGCCGCCGGGCGTCTCCGGCACGATCGTCGAAGTGCGCGTCTTCAACCGCCACGGCGTCGAGAAGGACGAGCGCGCCATGGCCATCGAGCGCGAGGAGATCGAGCGTCTCGCCAAGGACCGCGACGACGAAATGCAGATCCTCGACCGCAACGTCTACGCGCGCCTCAAAGACGCGCTGATGGGCAAGGAAGTCTCCAAGGGTCCGAAGGCCGCACGCAAGGGCACCAAGATCGACGACGCCATCCTCGACGACATCCCGCGCAGCCAGTGGTGGGAGATCGGTCTCGCCAACGACAAGGCGCAGGCCGAACTCGAAGCCATCCAGAAGCAGTACGAAGAAGCCAAGAAGGGCCTCGAGCGCCGCTTCGTCGACAAGGTCGACAAGCTGCAGCGCGGCGACGAGCTGCCGCCCGGCGTCATGAAGATGGTCAAGGTCTTCGTCGCCGTGAAGCGCAAGATCCAGCCGGGCGACAAGATGGCCGGCCGTCACGGCAACAAGGGCGTCGTGTCGATGATCGTGCCGTCGGAAGACATGCCGTTCCTCGAGGACGGCACGCCGGTCGACGTCGTGCTCAATCCGCTGGGCGTGCCGTCGCGCATGAACGTCGGACAGATTCTCGAGACGCACATGGGCTGGGCCTGCCGCGGTCTCGGACGCGCCATCGATGAAGCACTGCAGAAGTTCCACGAAAGCGGGCAGGGCAAAGCGCTGCGCGAACAGATGACCAAGATCTATGGCGTGGGCGAGATCAAGCCGGCCATGAAGGACGAGGAGCATCGCCGCGCTCGCCGAAAACCTGAAGACCGGCGTGCCGATCGCGACGCCGGTGTTCGACGGCGCCCGCGAAAAGGACATCGTCGAAATGCTGCAAATGGCGGGCTTCGATTCCTCGGGTCAGGTCACGCTTCACGACGGCCGCACCGGCGAACCGTTCGACCGCAAGGTGACCGTCGGCTACAAGTACGTTCTGAAGCTGCACCACCTTGTCGACGACAAGATCCACGCCCGCTCCATCGGCCCCTACTCGCTCGTCACGCAGCAGCCGCTGGGCGGCAAGGCGCAGTTCGGCGGCCAGCGCTTCGGCGAAATGGAAGTGTGGGCGCTCGAAGCCTACGGCGCCGCCTACACGCTGCAGGAAATGCTCACCGTCAAATCGGACGACGTCGCCGGCCGTACCAAGGTCTACGAGGCGATCGTGCGCGGCGACGATGCGTTCGAAGCCGGCGTGCCGGAAAGTTTCAACGTGCTCGTCAAGGAAATGCGGGCGCTGGGCCTCAACGTCGAACTGGTCAACACCGAGGTTCCGCCGCCGGCCGCCGAAGAAGGTGCGCCGGAGGCCGAGCCGCAGGCCCAGCTTCCGCCCGCCGCCGAATAGCAGAGTACTCCCTCTCCCCATTCCTGCACTTAATGGGGAGAGGGTCGGGGTGAGGGGCGGCCGCCCGTTTGGAGCCAGAAGCCGCCCCTCACCTAGCCCTCTCCCCGTAAAGGACGGGGAGAGGGAATGCCGAATTTGAGGACCGCGACGACCCCCGCCGGTCCACCGAGGAGAACAGCCGATGAACGAAATTACCAACATCTTCAAGGCCCAGGCGCCGATCCCGACGTTCGATCAGATCAAGATCTCGATCGCGTCGCCCGACGACATCCTGTCGTGGTCCTTCGGCGAGATCAAAAAGCCGGAGACGATCAACTACCGGACCTTCAAGCCGGAGCGCGACGGCCTGTTCTGCGCCCGCATCTTCGGGCCGATCAAGGATTACGAGTGCTTGTGCGGCAAGTACAAGCGCATGAAGTACAAGGGCCTGATCTGCGAAAAGTGCGGCGTCGAAGTGACGCTGGCCAAGGTGCGCCGCGAGCGCATGGGCCACATCGAACTCGCAGCCCCCGTCGCCCACATCTGGTTCTTGAAGTCGCTGCCGTCGCGCATCGGCCTGTTGCTCGATATGGCGCTGAAGGATCTCGAGCGCGTTCTCTACTTCGAGAACTACATCGTCATCGAGCCGGGCGTGACGCCGTTCGGTGAAAAGCAGCTCTCTGACGGAAGAGCAGTACAACCAGGCGATCGACGAATACGGCGGCGACAGCTTCACCGCCGGCATCGGCGCGGAGGCTATTCGCGAGATCATGTCGGCGATGGACTTGCCGAAGATCGCCGTCGAACTGCGCCAGGAAATCGCCGAAGTCGACGACGGAGCTGAAGCCGAAGAAGCTCGGCAAGCGCCTGAAGGTCATCGAAGCCTTCATCGAATTCCGGCAACCGTCCCGAGTGGATGATCCTGACGCAGGTTCCGGTCATCCCGCCGGAACTGCGTCCGCTCGTCCCCCTCGACGGCGGCCGCTTTGCGACCTCCGACCTGAACGACCTCTACCGCCGCGTCATCAACCGCAACAATCGCTTGAAGCGGCTGATGGAACTGCGCGCCCCCGACATCATCATCCGCAACGAAAAGCGCATGCTTCAGGAAGCGGTCGATGCGCTGTTCGACAACGGCCGGCGCGGCCGCGTCATCACCGGCGCCAACAAGCGTCCGCTGAAGTCGCTTGGCCGACATGCTCAAGGGCAAGCAGGGCCGTTTCCGTCAGAACCTGCTCGGCAAGCGCGTCGACTATTCCGGCCGTTCGGTCATCGTCGTCGGTCCGGAACTGAAGCTGCACCAGTGCGGGCTGCCGAAGAAGATGGCGCTCGAACTGTTCAAGCCGTTCATCTATGCGCGCCTGCAGACGCTCGGGCAGGCCGCGACCGTGAAGCAGGCGAAGAAGCTCGTCGAAAAGGAGAAGCCGGAAGTCTGGGACGTGCTCGACGAAGTCATCCGCGAGCATCCCGTGCTGCTGAACCGCGCGCCGACGCTGCACCGCCTCGGCATCCAGGCGTTCGAGCCGATGCTGATCGAGGGCAAGGCGATCCAGCTGCACCCGCTCGTCTGCGCCGCCTTCAACGCCGACTTCGACGGCGACCAGATGGCCGTACACGTGCCGCTGTCGCTCGAAGCTCAGCTCGAAGCCCGCGTGCTGATGATGTCGACCAACAACATCCTGCATCCCGCCAACGGCCAGCCCATCATCGTGCCGTCGCAGGACATCGTGCTCGGTCTCTATTATCTCTCGCTCCTGCACGAACGCGAGCCGGGCGAAGGCATGCTGTTCGGCTCGGTCTCCGAGATCCACCACGCGCTGAATGCCGGCGCGGTGACGCTGCACGCCAAGGTCCGCGGCCGTTTCCGCACGGTCGACGACAAGGGCGAGCCGATCACCGAGATCCATGAGACGACCCCGGGCCGGCTCATCCTCGGCGAGCTCCTGCCGAAGCAGCCGGGCGTCAAGTTCGCGCTCGTCAACCAGCTGCTGACCAAGAAGAACATCTCCGGCATGATCGATGCGGTCTACCGCAACTGCGGTCAGAAGGAGACGGTGATCTTCTGCGACCGCATCATGCAGCTCGGCTTCCACCACGCCTTCAAGGCGGGCATTTCGTTCGGCAAGGACGACATGCTCATCCCCGACACCAAGGTAAAGATCGTCGAAAAGACGAACTCCGAAGTGCGCGATTTCGAACAGCAGTATCAGGACGGCCTGATCACCCAGCTCGAAAAATACAACAAGGTGGTCGATGCCTGGTCGCGCTGCACGGACCAGATCGCCAAGGAAATGATGGACCGCATCTCGGCCGTCCACAAGGACCCCAAGACCGGCCGCGAGCAAGCCGATCAACTCGATCTACATGATGAGCCATTCGGGCGCGCGCGGTTCGCCGGCGCAGATGAAGCAGCTCGCCGGCATGCGCGGCCTCATGACCAAGCCTTCGGGCGAGATCATCGAGACGCCGATCATCTCGAACTTCAAGGAAGGCCTGTCGGTTCTCGAGTACTTCAACTCGACGCACGGCGCCCGTAAGGGTCTCGCCGACACCGCCTTGAAGACGGCGAACTCCGGCTACCTGACGCGCCGTCTCGTCGACGTCGCCCAGGACGCCATCATCTCGCGAAGAGGATTGCGGCACAGACGCGGGCATCAACGTCCAGGCCGTCGTCGACGCCGGCCAGGTCATCGTCTCGCTTGCGGCGCGCGTTCTCGGCCGCACGGCAGCCGAAGACATCAAGCATCCGGTCTCGGGCGAGATTGATCCTCAAGCCAACGGCGACCTCATCGAGGAACGTCATGCCGAAGCCATCGGCAAGGCCGAGATCCAGGAAGTCCGCATCCGCTCGGTGCTCGACCTGCGAAACGCTCAACGGCGTGTGCGCGCAAGTGCTACGGGCGCGACCTCGCGCGCGGTACGCCGGTCAACATCGGCGAAGCCGTCGGCGTCATCGCGGCGCAGTCGATCGGCGAACCGGGCACGCAGCTCACCATGCGTACCTTCCACATCGGCGGCACGGCGAACCTGGTCGATAGCTCGCTCGATCGAGAGCAACTTCAACGGCACGGTGAAGATCAAGAACCGCGCGATGGCCAAGGACTCGAAAGGCCAGCACATCGCCACGACCCGCACCATGTCGGTCTTCATCATCGACCCGTCGGGCAAGGAGCTGGCGGCGCACAAGATCGCTTACGGCGCCCGCCTGTTCGTCGACGAAGGCGATACCGTGAAGCGCGGCACCAAGCTCGCGACGTGGGATCCCTACACCCGTCCGATCCTGTCGGAAGCCAACGGTACCGTCGATTTCGAGGATCTGATCGAAGGCGCTTCGGTGCGCGAGCAGACCGACGAAATGAAGGGCACGTCGAACCGCGTCATCGTCGATTGGCGCGCGACGCCGAAGGGCGCCGAGCTGAAGCCCGCGATCGTCATCAAGGACAGCAAGGGCAAGCCGATCAAGGTCGCGCGCGGCGGCGATGCCCGTTACCTGCTCTCGGTCGATGCCGTGCTTTCCGTCGATCGTGGTGCCGAAGTGAAGGCCGGCGACGTGCTTGCGCGTATCCCGACGTCGTCGGCGAAGCAGAGCGACATCACCGGCGGTCTGCCGCGCGTTGCCGAACTCTTCGAGGCGCGCCGTCCGAAGGATCACGCGATCCTGGCCGAGATCTCAGGCACCGTCGAGTTCGGCAAGGACTACAAGAACAAGCAGCGCATCAACATCAAGCCGGACGACGAGACCAAGGAAACCGTGGAATACCTCATTCCGCGCGGCAAGAGCCTTGCCGTCCAGAACGGCGATCGCGTCGAGCGCGGCGACTTCGTCTACGACGGCAACCCGGCACCGCACGACATCCTTGCCATCAAGGGCGTTCGAGGAACTCGCCAACTACCTGATCAACGAGATCCAGGACGTCTACCGGCTGCAGGGCGTGACCATCAACGACAAGCACATCGAGGTCATCGTCCGTCAGATGCTGCAGAAGGTGGAGATCACCGATACCGGCGAGACGGAGCTGATCAAGGGCGAGCAGATCGACAGGATCGAGTTCGACGAGATCAACGCCGCCATGGAAAAGGCGGGCAAGACGCCGGCGCACGCCAATCCCGTGCTGCTCGGCATCACCAAGGCCTCGCTGCAGACCCGTTCGTTCATCTCGGCGGCCTCCTTCCAGGAGACGACGCGCGTCCTCACCGACGCCGCCGTCAACGGCAAGGCCGATACGCTCGAAGGCCTGAAGGAGAACGTCATCGTCGGCCGCCTGATCCCGGCCGGCACCGGCGGCATGCTGCGGCGCATCCGCAAGATCGCCGCGCAGCGCGACGAGCTCATCGCCAAGGAACAGGCCAAGGCGGCGATCGCTTCCGGGTCCCGATGGCGCAGGCGGCGGTCCGGCTGCGCGCCGCCGCCGCCGTCCGGCAGCGGACGAAGCGGCCTAACGCCGTTCCGGCCAGCGTTCACAGCAACTTCGAGATTGAAGCGGCCGCCTCACTCGGGCGGCCGTTTCATTTTGTGAGGCACTGCGGGCGAATAGAACGACGATAAGCGTCACCACGCGCAGCCACTCTGTCGCAGGATGATTTGGCGACGTTTGCCGCGCTGCCGCAAAATAATTTGCAATGCGCGCCGCCGTGCCCAGTTGACCATTATGAACGGCCGTGTATATAGCTCCCCCACTCTCACGGTAGGTGGTAGGCCCACTTCGGCGCTCTTCAAGCGCTGCGACGCCGGCCTAAACGCTCCGTTCACTAAAGCAGAGCACATCGACGGGCCATGATCTGCACCCTCCAGGGCGGCACGATCCTCTGGTTTTTTCATGCTAGGGGCGCACTTCGCGCCGCCTGGCAGGTTTGCTTGGCGCATTTCCGTCGTGGGAGTAGTCGCCGCGAAGTCAGGATTGGGCGAATGCCGACGATACAACAGTTGATCCGGAAGCCCCGGGAAAAGACAGCCTACCGCGAGAAGTCGCGCCACATGGAAGCCTGCCCGCAGAAGCGCGGCGTGTGCACGCGCGTCTACACGACGACGCCGAAGAAGCCGAACTCGGCGCTTCGCAAGGTCGCCAAGATCCGTCTCACCAACGGCTTCGAGGTCATCGGCTACATCCCGGGCGAAGGCCACAACCTTCAGGAGCACTCGGTCGTGCTGATCCGCGGCGGCCGCGTCAAGGACTTGCCCGGCGTGCGCTACCACATCATCCGCGGCGTGCTCGACACGCAGGGCGTTGCGGCCCGCCGTCAGCGCCGCTCGAAATACGGCGCCAAGCGTCCGAAATCGGGCGGAAACTGGCCCGCATACGACAGATTTCGAAGCGAAGGACTAGCTCAGCATGTCTCGTCGTCACGCGGCGCAAAAGCGGGAAGTGATCCCGGATCCGAAGTTCAACGATCTCGTCGTCACCAAGTTCATGAACGCGGTGATGGAGCAGGGCAAGAAGTCGGTCGCCGAACGCATCGTCTATGGCGCGTTCGACAAGATGGAAGCCAAGGCCAAGTCGAGCGCCATCGATCTGTTCCGTTCGGCGCTCGAGAACGTCATGCCGGCCGTTGAGGTTCGCTCGCGCCGCGTCGGCGGCGCCACCTATCAGGTGCCGGTTGAAGTGCGTAACGAGCGCCGTCAGGCTCTCGCCATCCGCTGGATCATCGCCGCTGCCCGCGCCCGCAACGAAAACACCATGGTCGATAAGCTCTCGGGCGAGCTTCTGGACGCCGCCAACAATCGCGGCACGGCCGTCAAGAAGCGCGAAGACACGCACAAGATGGCGGAAGCCAACCGCGCCTTCTCGCACTACCGCTGGTAAGGCTGCCGCGAGGTAAACATCGTTCACAGGAAGATTTCGAGGCACGATATGGCCCGTCAATACGCAATCGAGGACTACCGCAACTTCGGCATCATGGCCCACATCGATGCGGGCAAGACGACGACGACCGAGCGCATCCTCTATTACACCGGCAAGTCCTACAAGATCGGCGAAGTCCACGACGGCGCCGCGACCATGGACTTCATGGAGCAGGAAGCCGAGCGCGGCATCACCATCACGTCGGCCGCGACGACCTGTTTCTGGCTCGGCCGCGACGGCAAGAAGCGCCGCCTGAACATCATCGACACGCCCGGCCACGTCGACTTCACCATCGAAGTCGAGCGCTCGCTGCGCGTCCTCGACGGCGCGGTGTGCGTGCTCGATTCAGCAACCAGGGCGTCGAACCGCAGACCGAAACCGTCTGGCGTCAGGGCGACAAGTACGGCGTGCCGCGCATCATCTTCTCCAACAAGATGGATAAGACCGGCGCCGACTTCTACATGTGCCTCGCCGACATCAAGGACAAGCTCGGCGCCAAGGCCGTGCCGCTTGCAGATTCCGATCGGCGCCGAAGCGCAATTTCAAGGGCGTCATCGACCTCATCCGCATGATTGCCATCACCTGGGACGGCGACGGCAAGGACGCCAAGATGGTCGAGGGGCCGATCCCCGCCGATCTCGCCGACAAGGCCGCCGAATTCCGCGCCAACATGATCGAAGCCGCCGTCGATATGGACGATGCGGCGATGGACGACTACCTCGACGGCAAAGAGCCCGACGAAGCGACGCTTGCGCAAGCTGATCCGCAAGGCGACGGTGACGCGCGCCTTCTATCCGATGATGTGCGGCTCGGCCTTCAAGAACAAGGGCGTGCAGCCGCTGCTCGACGCCGTCGTCGACTTCCTGCCCTCGCCGCTCGATCGCGAAGCCTATGAGGGCATCGATCCGAAGACCGACGGCCCGATCCTCCGCAAGCCGTGCGGACACCGAACCGCTCGCCATGATCGCCTTCAAGATCATGAGCTTCGAGCACGTCGGCTCGATCACGTTCTGCCGCGTCTACTCGGGCAAGCTCGAGCAGGGCATGGCGCTCGCCAACACGACGCGCGACAAGAAAGAGCGCGCCGGCCGCATGTATCTCATGCACGCCGCCGATCGCGAAGAAATCAAGGAAGCCTTTGCCGGCGACATCGTCGCGCTGCAGGGTCTCAAGGATACGCGCACGGGCGAAACGCTGTGCGATCCGCAGAAGCCCGTCATTCTCGAGAAGATGGACTTCCCCGAGCCCGTCATCGAACATGAAGATCGAGCCGAAGACCAAGGCCGATCAGGAGAAGATGGCGATCGCGCTCCACACGCTGGCGCTCGAGGATCCGTCGTTCCGCGTCTCGGTCGATCAGGAGAGTGGCGAGACCATCCTCAAGGGCATGGGCGAACTGCATCTCGACATCAAGGTCGACATCCTGAAGCGCACGTACGGCGTCGAAGCCAACGTCGGCGCAGCCGCAGGTTGCCTATCGCGAGACGCTCGCGCGCGCCGCGGACATCGACTACACGCACAAGAAGCAGACCGGCGGCACGGGTCAGTTCGCCCGCGTCAAGCTCAAGCTCGAGCCGAACGAAACCGGCAAGGGCAACGAGTTCGAGACGCACGATCATCGGCGGCACGGTGCCGAAGGAATACATTCCGGGCGTCGAAAAGGGCGTCAAGTCGGTCTGGGACAACGGCATCCTCATCGGCTTCCCGATCGTCGATATGAAGGTCAACCTCTACGACGGCGCCTTCCACGAAGTCGACTCTTCCGCTATCGCCTTCGAAATCGCGACCCGGGCGGCCATGAAGGAAGGCTGCGAGAAGGGCGGCGTCAAGATCCTCGAGCCGATCATGGACGTCGAAGTCGTGACGCCGCGGGATTTCGTCGGCGGCATCATCGGCGACATCAACTGCCGGCGCGGCCAGATCCGCGATCAGCAGATGCGCGGCAACGCCACCGTCATCCGCGCCTTCGTGCCGCTCGCCAACATGTTCGGCTACGTTATCCAGTTGCGGTCTCATGTCGACGGGACGCGCGTCCTACACCATGCAGTTTGCGCATTACGCGGACGTTCCGCGCAACGTCGCGGACGAGGTGAAGGCGAAGTACGCCTAAGACGATAAGAATTGGGTTGCGGCATCCGGGTGAACTCCCGGCGCCGGAACCCGGAACTAAATGGTGCAGTAATTCTCGACGGGCCATGCGCGCCCCGAGAGCGAGTCAGGAAGACTGAAGGAGAGCCAACGATGGCCAAGGCAAAATTCGAGCGCGACAAGCCGCACTGCAACGTCGGCACGATCGGCCACGTCGACCACGGCAAGACGACGCTGACCGCGGCGCTGACGAAGGTTTCGCAGACCGCGGCTGGACCAAGACGGCGATCGCCTATGACGAAGTCGCCAAAGCGTCCGAGAGCCAGGGCCGCCGCGACCCGACCAAGATTTTGACGATCGCCACCTCGCACGTCGAGTACGCGACGCCGAACCGCCACTATGCCCACGTCGACTGCCCCGGCCACGCCGACTACGTGAAGAACATGATCACGGGCGCCGCGCAGATGGACGGCGCGATCCTCGTCGTCTCGGCCGTCGACGGCCCGATGCCCCAGACGCGCGAGCACATCCTGCTTGCCCGCCAGGTCGGCGTGCCGCGCATCGTCGTGTTCCTGAACAAGTGCGACATCGTCGAAGATCGAAGAACTTCTCGACCTCGTCGAAATGGAAGTCCGCGAACTTCTCTCGAAGTACCAGTTCCCGGGCGACGACACGCCGGTCATCCGCGGCGCCGCCATCAAGGCGCTGAACGGCGAAAAGGGCCCGCTGGCCGACGAAGCCATCATCAAGCTGTACGAAGCGCTCGACACGTTCATTCCGATCCCGGAGCGTCCGAAGGATCAGCCGTTCCTGATGCCGATCGAAGACGTGTTCTCGATCTCGGGCCGCGGCACGGTCGTCACCGGCCGTATCGAACGCGGCGTCATCAAGGTCGGCGAAGAAGTCGAGATCGTCGGTCTGCGCGACACGCAGAAGTCGGTCGTGACCGGCGTCGAAATGTTCCGCAAGCTGCTCGACAGCGGCGAAGCTGGCGACAACGTCGGCTGCCTGCTGCGCGGCATCGACAAGGAAGCGGTCGAGCGTGGCCAGGTGCTGTGCAAGCCCGGCTCCGTCAAGCCGCACAAGAAGTTCCAGGCCGAAGCCTACATCCTGAACAAGGAAGAAGGCGGACGTCACACGCCGTTCTTCACCAACTACCGCCCGCAGTTCTACTTCCGCACGACGGACGTGACGGGCACGGTGAAGCTCGCTGAAGGTACGGAAATGGTGATGCCGGGCGACAACGTCTCGGTTACGGTCGAACTCGTTCAGCCGATCGCCATGGAAGAAAAGGTCCGCTTCGCCATTCGCGAAGGCGGCCGTACCGTCGGCGCCGGCGTCGTCACCAAGATCATCGAGTAGCGGCATTGATGAGGAAGCGCTTCTGGGATCCAGAACGCTTCCTCTCATCTTTTTGCGAAGAGTGAAGGCGACACAAATGCACGGCCAAAACATCCGCATCCGGCTCAAGGCGTTCGATCATCGTATTCTCGATGCCTCGACGCGCGAGATCGTGAACACGGCGAAACGCACCGGCGCGGAAGTCAGAGGCCCTATCCCTCTGCCGACGCGTATCGAGAAGTTTTGCGTCAACCGTTCGCCGCACATCGACAAGAAGAGCCGCGAGCAGTTCGAGATGCGCACGCACAAGCGCCTGCTCGATATCGTCGATCCGACGCCGCAGACGGTCGATGCTTTGATGAAGCTCGATCTTGCCGCCGGCGTCGATGTCGAGATCAAGCTCTAAGAAACAAGAACGAATTCCGGGCCCTCTACTCACTGAAGTCTCGAGCACGGCCCCATTGAAAAGGAAGGAATGCTCATGCGTTCCGGTGTACTAGCGCAGAAAGTGGGCATGACCCGCATCTTCACGGACGCGGGCGAGCACGTCCCCGTCACCGTGCTGAAACTCGAGAACCTGCAGGTGCTCTCGCACCGCACGCTTGAGAAGAACGGCTATACCGCGCTCCAGCTTGGCGCCGGCACGCGAAAGCCCTCGCGCCTGACCAAGGCCGACCGCGGCAACTTCGCGAAGGCGGAAGTCGAGCCCAAGCGCAAGATCGTGGAATTCCGCGTTTCGCCGGATAACCTCATCGAAGTTGGCGCCGAGATCACGGCCGACCACTTTGTTGCAGGTCAGTTCGTCGACGTGACGGGCACCAACAGCCAGGGCAAGGGCTTCCAGGGCGCCATGAAGCGCTGGAACTTCGGCGGCTTACGCGCCACCCACGGCGTCTCGGTTACCCACCGCGCCCACGGCTCGACCGGCCAGCGCCAGGACCCCGGCAAGGTGTTCAAGGGCAAGAAGATGGCCGGCCACATGGGTGACGAGAGCGTCACGACTCAGAACCTCATCGTCGCCAAGATCGACGTCGCCCGCGGCCTCGTCATGGTGCGTGGCGCAGTTCCCGGCTCCAAGGGCGGCTGGGTTCTGGTGCGTGACGCCGTGAAGAAGGCGGCGCCGAAGGATCTTCCGAAACCCGGCGCCTTCAAGGCGCGCGCTGCAAGCCACAAGGAGAGCGCGTGATGAAAGCGGCTGTCACCACGCTCGATGCCGGCAAGGCAGGCGACATTGAACTCGCAGGACGCAATTTTCGGCCTCGAACCGCGCCCCGACCTCATCCACCGCATGGTGCGCTATCAGACGCTGAAGCGCATGGCGGGAACGCATCATGCCCAGGACCGCTCGGAAGTCGCGGTCACGGGCAAGAAGATGTACAAGCAGAAGGGCACCGGCGGGGCTCGTCACGGCGACAAGTCGGCGCCGCAGTTCCGCGGCGGCGGCAAGGCGTTCGGGCCCAAGCCCCGCAGCCACGCCGTCGACATGCCGAAAAAGGTTCGCGCGCTTGCCCTTCGCCACGCACTCTCGGCCAAGGCCAAGGCCGGCGAGATCGTCGTGCTCGACAAGGCGTCGAGCAACGGCAAGACCGGCGCCCTCAAGATCCAGTTCGCCAAGCTCGAATGGAAAAACGCCCTCATCATCGACGGCGCGGAGCTGGAGCCGGCGTTCGCCCGCGCCGCCCGTAACATTCCCAATATCGACGTGCTCCCCATTCAGGGCATCAACGTCTACGACATTCTGCGTCGTAAGAAGCTGGTGCTGACACGGGCGGCCGTCGTCGCGCTGGAAGCGCGCTTCAAGGACGTTGCGCTGGAGGCGCGATTCAATGACGAAACGCACCGCCTACGACGTCATCATCGCCCCCGTCATCACCGAAAAGGCGACGCTGGCTTCGGAATCGAACCAGGTCATCTTCAAGGTGAACCGGCAGGCGACGAAGCCCGAAATCAAGGCCGCGATCGAGAGCCTGTTCAAGGTCAAGGTCAAAGCCGTCAACACGGTCGTCCGCAAGGGCAAGCTCAAGGCCTTCCGCGGCCGTCCGGCTCTGCTCAGCGACACCAAGAGGGCCATCGTGACGCTCGAGGACGGCCAGTCCATCGACGTGACGAGCGGTCTCTAAGGAGTATTCTGGTCCATGGCGCTTAAAACATTCAGCCCCACGTCTCCTGGCCGGCGCCATCTGGTGCTCGTCGACAAGAGTCATCTGTGGAAGGGTGCACCCGTCAAGAAGCTGGTCGAAGGTCTCAACAAGACCGGTGGCCGCAACAGCGACGGACGCATCACCTCGCGCTTCATCGGCGGCGGTCACAAGCGCAGCTATCGCAAGGTCGATTTCCGCCGCAATAAGTTCGACATGCCGGCGACCGTCGAGCGGCTGGAG
Organism: uncultured Alphaproteobacteria bacterium; assembly: GCA_963732525.1. GTDB lineage: Bacteria > Pseudomonadota > Alphaproteobacteria > Rhizobiales > Hyphomicrobiaceae > Hyphomicrobium_B. The sequence continues at coordinate 387 of CAVSZX010000032.1, read as the reverse complement.
TACGATCCCAATCGCACGGCCTTCATCGCGCTGATCAAGTATCAGGACGGAACGCTCGCCTACATCCTGGCGCCGCAGCGTCTCGCCACCGGCGACATGGTCGTCTCGGGCGCAAAAGTCGACGTCAAGCCGGGCAACGCCATGCCGCTCTCAGGCATGCCCGTCGGCACCATCGTCCACAATGTCGAAACGAAGCCCGGTAAAGGCGGCCAGCTCGCCCGCTCGGCCGGCGCCTTCGTGCAGCTCGTCGGCCGCGACAGCGGTTGGGCCGTGCTGAAGCTCAACTCGGGTGAAACCCGCAAGGTCCATGCCGAATGCATGGCAACCGTCGGCGCGGTGTCCAACCCGGATCACATGAACGCCGTCACCGGCAAGGCCGGCCGCACG
>CAVSZX010000031.1:0-27902 GCA_963732525.1 uncultured Alphaproteobacteria bacterium | reverse complement strand
CGAGGCCGGTGACGATGTTGCCCCGACTGATCGAAACCGCCCATCTGCAGGTTGCAGCCATAGCGGCGCGCTAACTCGACGAAGTCGTAGGCCTGGAGAAGCATGTAGTTGAATTCGATAAAGGAGAGTTCCTGCTCGCGCTCTCCAATCGCAGCTTCGCCGAGTTTCTATGGCTAGTATGCGATTGACGGAAAAGTGCCGGCCGACGTCACGCAGGAAATCGATGTAGTTCAGCGGCGCCAGCCATTCGGCGTTGTCCACCATGAGGGCGTCCGTCTTGCCGTTCCGAATTGCAGGAATTTGGCAAACACCTGCTGGATACCGGCCTTGTTGGCGTCGATCTCCTCGACCGTGCGCAGCGCCCGCGTCTCGTCCTTGCCCGAGGGGTCGCCGACGCGTGTCTGTTCCGCCGCCCATCAGCGCGATCGGTTTTCCGCCCGCTTTGCAGCCAGGCAAGCATCATAATGGAAATGAGAGAGCCGATGTGCAGCGAGGGCGCCGTGCAGTCGTAGCCGACGTAGGCGACGAGCTTGCCGGCTGCCGCTTCCTTATCGAGGGCCGCGAAGGTCCGAACACTGGTGGATGTAAGCCGCGTTCGTTGAGGATGGTGAGAAATTCGGATTTGAGCTTGTTCATGCGACACGTCGGCTTTGTTCTTCTCTTAGGCTTGGTTTAGGGTCAACAGCCCCCCGCACAGTTCGAACGTAGGGGTGTGGCGCACATGAGCACGGGAAGGGGCGGATGGGCAAGCTGATGCGGGCGCTGGGCTTGATGAGTGGCACGTCGATGGACGGTATCGATGTCGCACTCGTTACGACGGATGGTGAATTCGTCCTGGAACGCGGCCCGGCCATGACCTTCCCCTACAACACGGAAATGCGGTCCCTGCTGGCCGAGGCGATGGTTGACGCCCGGGACTTGACGCGGCGCGACGAGCGTCCGGGCGCTTTGCCGCATGCGGAACGCGAACTGACCGAGCAGCATGCGGCCGCGGTTTCGGGATTTCTGCGCAAGCAGAATATTGCGCGCGAGACCATCGACGTCATTGGGTTCCATGGCCAGACGGTGCTGCATCGGCCGGGCGGAACAAAATTGCACTTGACGAGCGATGGCTTGCCCTACGGCACGCCTGTCGATGTCCTCACCGTGCAACTCGGTCTCGGCCAAATGCTTGCAGAACTGACGCGACTTCCCGTCGTCTACGATCTGCGCGCCGACGATTGCGCCACCGGAGGGCAGGGTGCGCCGTTGGTTCCCGTCTATCATCAGTCACTCGTCGCCAAGCTGCCGCAGCGACCCGTTGCCGTCGTCAACATCGGCGGCGTCGCCAACGTCACCTGGATCGGCCGGGACGGACGCCTCATCGCCTTCGACACGGGGCCAGGCAACGCGCTGATCGACGATTGGGTACGTTCGCATGCTGGGCAAGACTTCGATCAAGACGGCGCCTTGGCGGAGCAAGGCCGCACGCAAGTCGATATCGTGCATGCCTACCTCACCAATGCCTACTTTGCAGAACCGCCGCCGAAGTCGCTGGATCGCAACGCCTTCACGCTCGATTTCGTCAAAGGCCTCAACGCGGAGAATGGCGCCGCGACGCTGACGCAACTCACAGCCGAAACAATCGCTCGCGCGCGCCAGTACATGCCGGAAGAACCCGAGCTTTGGATCGTGTGCGGCGGCGGACGGAAGAACAGGACCTTGATGCGCGCGTTCGCGGGGCTCGTGCATTACGCCGTCGTTCCGGCAGAGGCCGTGGGGCTCGACGGAGACGCCATCGAGGCGGAGGCCTGGGGCTACCTCGCGGTGCGCTCGCTTCGCGGTCTGCCCATCTCGTTCCCGGGTACCACGGGGGTGTCGGAGCCCATGACGGGCGGCCGGCACGTCAAGGCGAACAAGGGCTGGGGCCGGCTCTGAGACCCGACAATGTGCGCCACACAGTAACGAACGGAGCACTCCATGGACGTCTTCCGGGCCGCGATGATGGTCGCCGTCATTGTCTTCGGCGCGATCGCGGCGCTCCTCGGCTTCGTGGTTCTCGTGGTCGGATTGCCAGCGGGAAGCCTGACGCTGTCGTTCGTTTCAGGGGCCATGGAGACCGTCACGCGTGCCGGCGACCCGGAACGCTTCTGGCGGCTGATGCTGGCGCTGGGTGCGGCGCCGCTGATCATCGGTGCGGGAATGGTGAAATTCGGCATGCGCCGCATTCGCGGATAAACGGCCGGCACTCAGTCTTCGACGAGGCGGCGGATCATGCCTTCAATGCCAGCGGTGATACGCGCCAGCGAAAGATAATCGACCGTGTCCGGCAAATCGTACTTCTGATGATAAAACGGGTTCCTGTAGGGTGCCGTATCCGTCACCATCAACGCTGCATATCCGAGTTCATGATAGGCCCAGTGATCGGAGAGATCGGCACCCTCGACGAAGGCGGGAACGATAGTTCCGGTCGAGGGAAAGACGTCCGTCGCGCGAAAGTGACCAAGCGCTTTGGTCAGGAATAGGCGTGCTCCCGGCAAACCGATGAAGGCGACGAAATTTCCAGTGTCGGCGTATAAGAGATTGAAAGGGAAGGGCAGCCGTTGCGAGCCAGGCTTGTCTGAAAAATATCCGAGTGTCTCGAGCGCGATCATGCCGTCGATACGCTCGTCCGTCTCGGCGAGCCGCCGCGCATGACGGAGCGAACCCATGGCGTCCGTCTTGCCATAGGGCTGTTCTTCGTTGACGAAGAAGACGAGCCTCAGACATCGCGTTGGCTGAAGCGGTTCGGCCGCAAGACGGCGCGCGATTTCGAGCAATGCCGCAACGCCCGTGCCGTTGTCGTTAGCGCCGGGGCTCTCGCCATCGCTGTCGTAATGCGCGCCGAGCACGATCGTGCCGCGATTAGCGTCGTGTGCTTTCGGCTTGAGGATTATTTCGATGTTTCTGACGCTGCGGCCACCGACGTCAAAGACCTGGGGCCGTAGGTCGAACCCGAAGGCAACGAGCCGGCTTTCGATGTAAACGGCCGCAGCTTCCAGCGCGGCGGGATGACGGAGGTTGTGCGGCACGCTTGCGACGGCCCGGATATGAGTTTCGAGGCGGAGCGCCGAAGCGCGGAGTTCGTCGTCGACATCCGACAGCGGCGCCTTGTGCGGCTGCAACGGGAAGACGAGCGTTTGCCGGACCGCGAGTGCAGCAAGCGCTGCCGCGAGTGAGAGAACTACGACTGTCGTGACCATTACGCCCGTTCCTGCCTGGCCTCATGTCCCCGAAGCAGTCTCCAGGGGCCGAGGCCGTCGGCAACTATGGCGTATACTGCCATAAGTTCCGAGGCGCACAACAGCGCATACCGCCTATTTCGGCGGACAGCGTGTAGAAAGAACTAATCAGGCAAAAAGTTTCGCTACTCTTCGTCCGCGTCGTCGCCGCCGCCGCCACTGCTGCTGATCGCGGCCGGGGTGCTGGCAGCTTCAATCCGTTCGAGTTCGCGCTGGCGGGCGCGCTCTCTCTCGCGTTCGCGCTCGCGTTCCTTGTCGCGCGCACGGTCTTTTTCGAACTGGACCATACGCTCGTCGAGATAGGAACCGACAAGCTTGTCCAAGTCTTCGGTCTTGTTTTCGAAGAAGTGGTTGGCACCGGGCACCACTTCATGCGTGATCTTGATGCCCTTTTGCGTCTTGGTCTTTGCCGCCATGTCGGCGACGGCGGCCGTCGGCACGACGCGGTCCTTATCGCCGTTGAGCATCAGGCCCGACGACGGGCAGGGCGCAAGGAAGGAGAAGTCATAGAGGTTCGACGGCGGCGCAACGCAGATGAAGCCGTCGATTTCCGGCCTGCGCATCAGCAGCTGCATGGCAATCCAGGTGCCGAACGACACGCCCGCGATCCAGCATGTCTTGGCGTCGGGCTTGACGAGCTGAAGCCAGTCCAGCGTGCTCGCCGCGTCTGCAAGTTCGCCGGGGCCGCCGTCCCACACGCCCTGGCTGCGGCCGACGCCGCGGAAATTGAACCGCAGCACCGAAAATCCGCGCGCGGCAAACGTGTGATAGAGGGTATAGACGACTTGATTGTTCATCGTGCCCCCGAATTGCGGATGGGGGTGGAGAATGAGGGCAATCGGGCTATCGCTCCTGCTCTCGTGATGGTAGCGGGCTTCGATGCGCCCCGCGGGGCCATTGATAATCAGCTCAGGCATCTCAGACTTTCTCGAAAATATCGGTTTTGCAGCCGGTTAGGTGGCTTGTCGCGTCGCTCCGGCCTCAACGCGCGGTATCGAACTTTCACGACCTCGTGGGCTGCGCATTCTATCCTTGACTTCATGGGTCGGGATTTAGATATTGCAACCAAGTTTAGAACCGTTCGAATTCTCTCGTCCTTTGGACTTCGGGCCCTGCGGCTCAGGGCGCGTCTCTTAGCACGGATGAGGGTGTCGAACGCAAGTGTGTTGGATTGCGTCACCACTTGGGGTGACGTCAGTTCAGGAGATTTTAGGCCGTGGAACTTACGACGCGTGGGCGTTATGCGGTCATGGCGATGGCGGACATCGCGCGTCAGGATGCGGGCACGGCCCAGCCCCTGTCGCAGATCGCCGAACGCCAGAAGCTGCCCCTTCCTTACCTCGAACAGCTGTTTCTCAACCTGCGCCGCGCCGGCCTGGTCGAAAGCGCCCGCGGGCGTTTGGGCGGCTATCGCCTGGCGCGCGCGGCCTCGCGAGATCTCGGTGCTCGACGTCATGGCTGCGGTCGAGGAAGAAACGCATTTCACGCGCTGTCACGGCGAACAAGACGGTTGCGTCGCCGGAGAAAAGTGCCTGACCCATGGTCTCTGGCAGGGTTTGTCCAATGCGGCGGCCGGCTACCTTAAGTCGATGAGCCTGGCCGATGTCGTGGCCAAAGCAGCGCCTGGAAAGGCCGAACGGATCGGCTCGGGCAAGCCGCGCCGGGTCTATCTGGATTACAACGCCACGGCGCCTCTGTTGGCCACGGCGCGCCAAGCGATGATCGCCGCGCTCGATATCGTCGGCAATGCGTCGTCCGTCCATGCGGAAGGCCGGCGGGCTCGCGGCATTGTTGAAACGGCGCGAGAAAAGGTTGCAACGCTGGTCAGCGCCAAGCCCTCGGAAGTTGTGTTCACCAGCGGCGCGACGGAGGCCAATGCGGCCGTGTTCTCGCAAGGTTGGGAGACGATTTTTCTCGCCGGCATCGAGCACGATTCGGTGCTGGCGCCTGCCCGCGCCAGCGGCGCGCGCCTAATCGACATTCCGGTCGGACGCGATGGCGTAGCGCGCCTGGACGCGGTGGCGCGCACCATGCTTTCGAGCCCCCTGACGGGTCGCGCGCTCTTGGTCATGCAAGCGGCAAACAACGAGACGGGCGTACTCCAGCCGGTCTCGGAAGCGGCGGCACTGGCGCGCAAGCAAGGGATTTCGCTGCATGTCGACGCGGTGCAGGCCGCCGGCCGCGTGCCCGTCGATTTCGCAATGCCCGGCATCACGACCATGAGCCTCTCATCGCACAAGATCGGCGGCCCGAAGGGTATCGGCGCGCTTCTGATCCGCGACCGGGTCGATCTGACACCCTTCATTCGCGGCGGTGGCCAGGAGCGACGGCGCCGGGGTGGCACGGAAAACATCGCGGCCATTGCCGGCTTCGGCGCGGCGACGACGCAGGCACTGGTTTCGCTCGCAAACGTCGCCGATATCGCTCGATTGCGCGATCTCCTCGAAGCCGGTGTTCGCGACGTGACCCCGCAAGCCGTCATCATCGGGACGGATGCGCCGCGCCTTGGCAACACGTCGACAATAGCGCTTCCCGGAAAGCCGGCGGAGAACCTGGTCATCAAACTGGATCTCGCCGGCATCGCGGTGAGCGCGGGGGCGGCGTGTTCTTCGGGCAAGGTCGGCACCAGTCACGTTCTCGCCAGCATGGGGCTGCCGCCGGAGATCGCGGCATGCGCAATTCGGCTCAGCATCGGGCCCGGAACGACAACGGAAGACGTCGCGGCGTTTCTCGCCGTCTGGGAAGAAATTTCGCGGCCGGCACTCGCTGCATGAGTGGCCGCGCCGGTAGCGAATTCGAACAACCACCGCGCCGGAATCGAACGGCGCAAAACGAAGAGAGTGAATGAGAGATGGCTGCAGTCAAGGAGACGATCGAGCAGGTCAAGACCATCGACGTCGACCAGTACAAGTACGGCTTCGAAACTCAAATCGAGAGCGTGAGGGCTCCGAAGGGCCTGGACGAGTCGACCGTGCGCTACATCTCGGCGAAGAAGAACGAGCCGGCTTGGCTGCTCGAATGGCGGCTCGAAGCGTTTCACGCGCTGGAAGGCGATGACGGAACCGGCGTGGGCCAAGGTCCACTATCCGAAGATCGACTTCCAGGATCTCTATTACTACTCGGCGCCGAAATCGACGGAAGGGCCGAAGAGCCTGAAGGATGTCGATCCGGAACTGCTCAAGACGTACGCGAAGCTCGGCATTCCGCTCAAAGAACAGGAAATCCTCGCGGGCGTCACCTCGTCCAAGGTTGCGGTCGATGCCGTCTTCGACAGCGTCTCGGTGGTCACGACCTTCAAGGAGGAATTGAAGAAGGCCGGCGTCATCTTCTGCTCGATCTCGGAGGCCGTGCGCGAGCATCCCGAACTGGTGAAGAAGTATTTAGGCACGCGTCGTGCCGCAGTCCGACAACTTCTATGCGGCGCTGAATTCGGCCGTCTACTCCGACGGTTCGTTCGTCTACGTGCCGGAAGGCGTGCGCTGCCCGATGGAGCTGTCGACGTATTTCCGCATCAACGAAAAGAATACGGGGCAGTTCGAGCGGACCCTCATTATTGCCGACAAAGGCGCCTACGTGTCGTATCTCGAAGGCTGCACGGCGCCGATGCGGGATGAAAACCAGCTGCATGCGGCGGTCGTCGAACTCGTGGCGCTCGATGACGCCGAGATCAAGTATTCGACGGTGCAGAACTGGTACCCGGGCGACAAGAACGGCAAGGGCGGAATCTACAACTTCGTGACCAAGCGCGGCGATTGCCGCGGGCACCATTCGAAGATTTCCTGGACCCAGGTCGAAACGGGCTCAGCGATCACCTGGAAGTATCCGAGCTGCATCCTGCGCGGAGATTATTCGCGCGGCGAGTTCTACTCGATCGCGGTGTCCAACGGTTATCAGCAGGTCGACAGCGGCACCAAGATGATCCATCTCGGCAAGAACTCCTCGAGCCGCATCATCTCCAAGGGCATCGCCGCCGGGCATTCGCAGAATACCTATCGCGGTCTTGTTTCGGCGCACCGGAAAGCAACGAACGTGCGCAATTTCACCAATTGCGATTCGCTCCTCATCGGCGACAAGTGCGGCGCTCACACCGTGCCCTACATCGAAGCCAAGAACTCGAGCGCGCATTTCGAGCACGAGGCGACGACGTCGAAGATTTCCGACGACATGCTGTTCTATTGCCGCCAGCGCGGACTTTCGTCCGAAGAGGCCATCGCCCTTGTCGTCAACGGCTTCGTCCGCGACGTGCTGCAGCAGCTGCCGATGGAGTTCATGGCTGAAACGCAGAAGCTGATCGGGATTTGTTTGGAAGGTAGCGTTGGGTGATGGAATGGACAAGGGCTGTTTCAGTTGGTCAGGTGTCTGCTCCCGCGCCTGTTGCGCACTCGTCGTAGTTCTATCGGCGGCGCCTGTGGCGTTGGCAGTGCGCTTCATACCCAGCAACTGTGGAATGTCTGGTTGCGTAGGCTCCTCCGGCTTGAGGGCGGTTCGCGCCAGTCAGGAACGACCTGATACCGAACCATTTCTGGATTCTACGGCGTGCCGTTGATCTGACGTTCAGTATCCTCACCTACAGATACGTCGCCAAAGCAATGAAACGTAGGTTGGGTTAGGCCGCTCTGCACTCGGCCGTAACCCATCAACCAAGACCACAGGACGTTGAAACAAAGTCGTTGGGTTACGCGCGGAACGGTCTAGCAGTGATGAAATTGCAGAATGCGGGCCGCGCTAACCCAACCTACAAGTGAAGAATTCGGAGTTGAACTGAAGCATGCTTGAAATCAAGAACCTGCACGTCAAACTCGCGGACGAGGATCGCGTCATCCTCAAGGGGCTTTCCCTCAAAGTCCCCAAGGGCGAAGTACACGCCATCATGGGCCCGAACGGCTCGGGCAAGTCGACGCTCGCCTACGTTCTCGCAGGCCGCCCCGGCTACGAAGTGACCGACGGCGACATTCTCTGGAACGGCGAAAGCATCCTCGACATGGAGCCCGACGATCGCGCGGCCAAGGGTGTGTTCCTCGCCTTCCAGTATCCGATGGAAATTCCGGGCGTCGCCGGTTTGACGTTCCTTAGAACCGCGCTCAATGCGCTGAAGAAGAAGCGCGGTGAAGGTGAACTCAATCCCGCGGCCTTCCTCAAGCTGATCAGGGAGAAGGGCGCCAAGCTCAACATCGACGTCGATATGCTGAAACGTCCCGTCAATGTCGGGTTCTCGGGCGGCGAGAAGAAGCGCTCGGAAATCCTGCAGATGGCGCTCCTTGAACCGACGCTTTGCGTGCTCGACGAAACCGATAGCGGCCTCGACATCGACGCGCTGCGCATCGTCTCAGAAGGCGTCAATGCGTTGCGGTCGAAGGATCGCGCCTTCCTGGTTATCACCCATTATCAGCGCCTGCTGAACTACATCGTTCCCGACAAGGTGCACGTGCTGGCCGATGGGCGCATCCAGAAGACGGGCGGCAAGGAGTTGGCGCTGGAACTGGAGAAGTCGGGCTACGCAGGTTTCGCCGGCAAGGCGGCGTAAAAAAGAAGTCCCCTCTCCACGTCGCGCTCGATAGCGCGAACGGGGAGAGGGCTAGGGTGAGGGGCAGCAACACGTTCGAGCACGCGGCTGCCCCTCACCCCAACCCTCTCACCATGCAAGTGCAAAGCATGCGGAGAGGGAGAACCTACAAGGATCGAGCAATCCACATGACCATCGCAGTGATGAAAACAAAAGCAGAGCAGGCGCTCACCGAAGCGTTCGAGACGACGGGCGCCGGGTTGCCCGGCGGCAAGGCCGTAAAGGACGCGCGCCGCGCCGCTATCGGTGCCTTCAGCGCCTCCGGGCTGCCGCACCGGCGCGTCGAAGAGTGGAAGTACACCGACTTGAGAAACATGCTCAAGGAGGCGTTTGCTCCCGCCGTCGATAACGATACAGCCGGCAAGACGACGGTCGCGGAACTGATCGTGGCGCTCGGTCCATTGGCGCATCTCGACGTGCATCGCATCGCCTTCGTCAACGGCCACTACTGCGCCAACCTCTCCGATCTCGAGGGTGCGGTCGGCTTCGAGGTGAAGCCTCTGTCGGAGGTTCTGACATCGGCTCCGGACAATGTCGCCAAGGGGCTCATCTCGGCCGGCGGCCCGGCGAACGACGCGACAATCGCGCTCAACACGGCGTTTATGACCGATGGTGCGGTGCTGCGCATTGCCGCCGGAGCCAAGCCTGATAAGCCGCTGCTCGTCGTCTTCGTGCGGGCCGGCAAGGAGCCGCTCGCCGTCACCGTGCGCAACGTCATCTCGGCCGGAAAAGGCGCACGAGCGACCATCATCGAAGCGCACCTCGCCGTTCCCGGAACGGCTGGCGACGCGCAGGTGAACGCCTTGAGCGAAGTCACCATTGGCGACAAGGCCAATATCGCGCATATCAAGGTCGCTGCCGACCACGGCGCAGCCGTGCATCTCTCGAACTGGAATGTCGCGCTCGGCGCCGACGCAGTCTATCGCGGATTCCAATATACGAGCGGCCTCGCACTGGCCCGCAACCAGATCGTGGTCGAATACAAGGGCGAGGGCGGCAAGTTGGACCTCTCCGGCGTCTACCTCGGCGCCGGCAACGAGCACATCGACACGACGCTGGTCGTCGACCATGCGGTGCCACATTGCGAAAGCCGGGAACTGTTCAAGGGCGTGCTCGATGGGCATGCGCGCGGCATCTTCCAGGGCAAGGTCATCGTCCGCCCCGACGCCCAGAAGACGGACGGCAAGCAGATGTCGCAGGCCTTGATGCTCTCGCCCGACGCCGAATTCAATTCGAAGCCCGAACTCGAAATCTACGCCGACGATGTCGTCTGCGGCCATGGCACGACGTCGGCCGAGCTCGACCCGGACCTGCTCTTCTATTGCAAGTCGCGCGGTATCCCAGACAATGCGGCGCGCGCGCTGCTGATCGAGTCGTTTCTTCTCGAGGCAATCGACAAGGTCGAGCACGAGGGGCTGAAAGCGGCGCTTGGCGCCATGGCCAGCGAGTGGTTGCACGCGGACGGCATTGGATAAAGGACTTGAGGCCATGAGCCGAGACGCAACAGCGAAAGATCTCCGCGGCAAGGGCCGCGCCAGCGCCGCCTACGACGTCGAGCGCATTCGTGCCGATTTTCCGATCCTCTTTCGCGAGGTGCTCGGCAAGCCGCTCGTCTACCTCGACAGCGCCGCCTCCGCGCAAAAGCCGCGCCCCGTTCTCGAGGCGATGGACTACGCCTACCGCCACGAATACGCCAACGTGCATCGCGGCCTGCATCACCTCTCGAACGTCGCGACGGAGAATTTCGAAGCCGCCCGCGAGACCGTTCGTCGCTTCCTCAACGCCGAGAGTGCGGATGAAATCGTCTTCACGCGCAACGCCACCGGGGCCATCAATCTCGTCGCCAATGCGCTCGGCCAGAAGGAGATCGGCGAGGGCGACGAGATCATCCTCTCAATCATGGAGCACCACGCCAACATCGTGCCGTGGCACTTCCTGCGCGAACGGGGCGGCGCGGTGATCAAGTGGCTGCCCATGACGGACAAGGGCGAGCTCATCATCTCGGACCTCGACCGCCTCATCAGCAAGAAGACCAAAATTGTCGCCGTGACGCACATGTCGAACGTGCTCGGCACGATCAATCCTGTGAAGGAGATCATCCGCATCGCCCACGCCAAGGGCGTTCCGGTGCTGATCGACGGCAGCCAGGCGGCGGTGCATCTCCCCGTTGACGTGCGCGATCTCGACGCCGATTTTTACGTCTTCACCGGCCACAAGACTTACGGGCCGACGGGAACGGGTGTGCTCTACGCTAAGAAGCGCCATCTCGACGCGCTGCCGCCCTACGAAGGCGGCGGCGAGATGATCGAGCACGTCGCCGTCGATCGCATCACGTACAACAAGCCGCCGCAAAAATTCGAGGCGGGCACGCCGGCCATCGTCGAAGCGATCGGGCTTGGCGTGGCGCTGAACTACATGATGCAGGTGGGTCGCGACCGCATCGCCGAGCATGAGTCCGAAATTGCGGTCTACGCTCACGAGCGTCTCGCGGCCCTTCCATGGCTGAAGCTGCACGGCACGGCTCCGGGCAAGGCGGCGATTTTCGCCTTCACTATGGAGGGCCTGCACCCCCATGATGTTTCGACGATTATCGACCGCTCGGGGGTCGCCATCCGCGCCGGTCACCACTGCGCGCAGCCGCTGATGGAGCGCCTAGGTGTCACCGCGACCTGCCGCGCGTCGTTCGCCATGTATTCGACGAAGTCCGAGGTCGACGCGCTCGTTACCGCGTTGACCAAGGCTCATGACCTGTTCGCGTAGGGGATTTATGTGATGGAAAGCAAACCCGAAGGCCGAAGGAGAATCGAGGAGGCGCTGAAGGAAGCCGCCGCGAACTTCGATGTGACCGAGACCAGGACCGCGGTGACGCCGCAGGCTCAGACGCCATCGTCGCTTCCGCCGGAAGAAATCGACCGGCTGACGACCGATATCGTCGCCGCCTTGAAGACGGTCTATGACCCCGAGATACCGGCCGACATCTACGAGCTTGGCCTCATTTACAAGGTCGATATCGATGACGACCGAAATATCGAAGTCGAAATGACGCTGACGACGCCAGGGTGCCCCGTTGCCGGCGAAATGCCTGGCTGGGTCGAGGCCGCAGTCTCGACCGTCGAGGGTGTCAAGGACGTCAAGGTGAATTTGGTATTCGATCCGCCCTGGGACAAAAACCGGATGTCGGACGAAGCCAAACTCGCGGTCAACATGTTCTAGAGACAGGCTCGCAAATTGTGCTGCCTGCCCCTATATGACGACAGATATCACTCGAGGTAAGACAACGATGCCCACACTTCGCATGAGCCCCAAGGTCCTCTCCCTGACGGACGCCGCCATTGCCCGCGTCAAGGAACTGATGAGCACGAAGTCCGGCGTCAAGGGCTTGAAGATCGGCGTCAAGAAGGGCGGCTGCGCCGGCATGGAATATACCATGAGCTGGGCGGATACGATCGGGCGGCTCGACGAAGTCATTGAGGAAGATGGCGCCGTGGTCATTATCGATCCGGCAGCGATCCTTTATCTCATCGGTACGGAAATGGACTTCAAGACCGACAAGCTCGCTTCTCAGTTTGTGTTCAACAACCCGAACCAGAAAGGCGCCTGCGGCTGCGGCGAGAGCGTCGATTTGCAGCCGCAAGCGCCACTTGGCATTTCGACTTAGCGACCGGCTCTTATTTCTTTCCGCCTGAGCCACGGGAATGAGCATCGGCACGCGCATCTTGTAGTCGCGGTAGGCGTCGCCGAACAAGCGCCACCAAATCGCGTTCCTCGAGCCAGATGCCGATCAGGATATAACCAGTCGTCATCACGGCAAACAGCAGATGGCCGACTGTCATCGTCGGCGCCGCCCAGAAGGCGAGCACAAGGCCGGAATAAAGCGGGTGGCGCACGAATTTATAAAGCCAGGGCGTCTTGAAAAGTGATGGAGAAGCGACCGTTTGCCTCCAGTTGGCCAAGACCTGCTGTAAGCCAAAGAGATTGAAATGGTCGATCAGGAATGTGCTGGCGAACGCGAGGGCCCAGCCGAGCCAAAACAACGCCGTCAGGATCATATAAGCCGGTCCGCTGGTGAACGACCAAACGACTTCGGGCATCGGTCGCCATTGCCAGATGAGCAACAGCAAAAGCAGCGCTGAAATCAAAACGTAGGTCGAGCGCTCTGCGGCCTGAGGCAGCATCGACGTCAGCCAGCGCTTGAAGGCCTGGCGCGCCATGCCGGAGTGCTGAACCGCAAAGAGGCCGAGCAGCAGAATGTTTACCACGAGCGCTTCGCCCATGTCAGAGGCTCGCCCGGCGTCGATGGTGTTTGGTAGGGCGAGGTTGCCGACAAAGGCAATGCTGAGCACGAGGGAAAGCAAGGCCAGCGCGTAGGCTATTATTCCATAAAGCAAAAGAAGGGGCTTCTGCATGACTTGTCTCCCGTCGCCATCGGGCTAAGTTTGCGTCAGACAGCCAAGCTTATCACGAGGCGGGCGCGCCATGGCCGCAAACCCGGCAATCGTCGAGCTACTTCAGGAAGTTTTGAACGGGTCTGGAACGTTCAAGGCTAGGGCCATGTTTGGCGGCCACGGGCTTTATTTCGATGGGACGTTTTTCGCCATCCTCGATGACGGCGTGCTCTATTTCAAAGTCTCGGACAGGACACGCCCTGGCTTCGAAGCGGAGGGTATGGGGCCGTTCACCTACCGGACCAAGGGCGGCGAGCAGGCGCTCAACACATACTGGCGCGTCCCGGAACGACTGCTCGACGAGCCGGATGACATGAGGGCGTGGGTGCAAAACGCCGTCGGTGCCGCGCGGTCAGCGGCGAGGCAAAAAGCCCCGAAGACTAAGGCTAGAGGCGCGACTCCAGTGCGTAAAGGCAAAGCCGGCACGTCGAAACCGGCCGCGAAAAAATCCGAGAGCGCACCGAAGTCATCGAGTCCACGGCCGCTGCGAAAATGATTGCCGCAAATTTCGAGCTTACCGTCCGCCCGGCTGCTTCAGGGGACGCGGCGGCTTGCGCAGGAAGGCCGGGATGTTTTCGGCAAATCCCGTGCGGGCGCCTTGCTGGGGCTGCGGTGCGGCCTTTGGCTCGGTGGCGCGCTGGGGCGGCTGGGCCCGTTTGCCTTCCGGTTTTGCCGGCGCATCGGCCCAGGTATCGGGCCGCTCGGCGCGCTTTTCGCGCTGCGGCTTGTGCGGCCGGCGCTCGTCGCTGCTGTCGTCTCTCATCTCGCGTGGTCTCGCATCTGATTTGGGCCGCTCGGCATGCCGCGCTTGGCGCTGCGGCTCGCCACGGGCTTCGTGCGGGGTTTCCGCTTGGCTCTCGCGCTGCTGCGGCCGAGGCTCGCGCTGTTCGGCCGGCTGGGCACGCGGCTCCCGGCGCGGACGCTCGCTGGTGCGGTTTTGGCGCTCGGCATTCTGATCCACGCGCGGCGCCCGTTCCGACCGTTCGCCTCGTTCGGCATGGACGGTGTCGTCGCGTCGAGGGTCGTGTGCCCTATGTTCACGGGGGCTGTGTTCGCCGCCCTCCCGATCCGGAACGCTCCGATCATGTGCGCTTCGCTCCCGCCCGCCACGATCCCGGCCGCCTCGCTCGCGTCCGCCGCGCTCGTGCCCACCGCGCTCCGGCGCACCACGACCAAAGCGGCCACGGCGCCGCTTGCCGCCCGAGGCGATATCTTCTTCCGTCGGCGGGTCACCGAGCCAGACGGCATCCTCGCCCATGATCTTCTCGATATCCTTCAGGAGCTTCAGGTCCTCGGGCGACACGAGCGAGGCTGAAATGCCTTCCTTGCCGGCGCGCCCCGTTCGGCCGATGCGGTGGACGTAGTCGTCCGCCGCCCAGGGGAGATCGAAGTTGAAGATATGGGAGACGTCAGGAATGTCGAGGCCGCGGGCTGCGACGTCGGAGGCCGCCAGCAACATGATGTCGCCGTTGCGGAATTTATCCAGAGTCTCCATCCGCGCCTTCTGGTCCATGTCGCCATGCAGCGCGCCGGCATTGAAGCCGTGCTTGGAGAGCGACTTGTGCAGCACGGCGACGTCGCGCTTCCTGTTGCAGAAAATGATGGCGTTCTTGACGTTGCCGTTGCGGATCAATTCGCGCAACACTTCGCGCTTGGCGTAGTCTTCGCCGTCGGGGCAGAATTTGAAGCGCTGGGTGATCGTCTTTGCCGTCGTCGCGGGCTTTGCCACTTCGATGCGGACGGGGTCTTTCAGGAACTGGCTGACAAGGCGGGTGATCTCGGGCGGCATGGTCGCCGAGAAAAACAGCGTCTGCCGGCGGGGAGGGAGCAGCTTGCAGATCTTTTCGATGTCGGGAATGAAGCCCATGTCGAGCATGCGGTCGGCTTCGTCGATCACAAGGATCTCGACGCCCATCAGCATGATGCGCCCGCGCCCGAAGTGATCCAGCAGGCGGCCCGGTGTCGCGATCAGCACATCGACGCCGCGGTCGAGCTTTTTTACCTGCTCGTCCATCGATACACCGCCGATGAGCAACGCGACATCGAGCTTGTGATTGATGCCGTATTTATCGAAGCTCTGCTCGACCTGAGCCGCGAGTTCGCGCGTCGGCGCCAGGATCAGCGAGCGCGGCATGCGGGCCCGCGCGCGACCGGACTCGAGCCTGGTGATCATCGGCAAGACAAACGATGCGGTCTTGCCAGTTCCTGTCTGGGCGATGCCAAGGACATCCTTGCCGGTGACGGCAATGGGGATGGCGGCGGCCTGGATGGGCGTGGGGCTTGAATAGCCCGCAGCCGTTATGGCGGCCTGGACCTTGGGCGAGAGGCCCAGGTCAGCAAACGTCTTGGTGTCCAAAAGTATTCGTCTCCATCTGCAAACTCTCGTCCCCCGGAGCCATCAAAGGCGCCAGGAACGGACACGAACGAGAGCGCAGGGGGATACGTGCCGAAAAGGGTCTAAGACAATTGGGGAGAGATGGATCGAAATCGATAAAATTCTAAATCGATCCCCTGCGCTCCGGCACGTGCGGGTGCTCGCATACCTGGCCCTTCAAGGCAAGGAAAACAATCGTGTCCGGGGCAAGCGAACACAGGAATAGCGGCGAAATCGCCACTCCGGGGAGGCGTGGCAAGGGGATCTGACAGTTTGGTGGCGAAAATAGACACGGGCGGCCTCGTGAGCCGCCCGTACTACAATTTTCAAGGTCCAGACTTGTCAGTCCTCGATCAGCCAACGGCCGATAAGACCGCCGGCGACCGCACCGACGATCGGAGCAGCCCAGAACATCCACACCTGCATCAGCGGCGTGCCGCCGGCGACGAGAGCGGTGGCCAGACTGCGAGCGGGGTTGACGGAGGCGTTCGAGACCGGGATCGCCATCAGGTGAATGGCGGCGAGCGTCGCGCCGATCGCCAAGGGCGCCATGGCCGACGGGCCGTTCTTGCGCGTCACTCCCATGATGACGAGGAGTAGCAGGGCCGTCAGCACGGCCTCGATCAGGAACACGGAAAAGGCCGAGTAGCCGTCGCCACCGTACATATTGGAGGCGAAGTTACCGGCTTGGAATCCGGTCTTGCCACTGGCAATGGCATAGAACGTGAAGGCCGCCGTGGCGCCGCCCAGGCACTGCGCGACGATGTAACCAAGGGCGTTGCCGGCTTCAAAGCGCCCTGCGGTCACGAGGCCGAGCGTCACCGCCGGGTTATAGTGGCCGCCTGAAACGTGGCCGATGGCATATGCCGTCGCCATGACGGTCAAGCCGATGGACAACGCGACGCCCAGGATTCCGGCATTGCCGAACGAGAACAACGCCGCGCCGAGAACGGCGGAGACGAGCAGGAATGTGCCGACGAATTCGGCGCCGAGTGCTTTCGAGTTCATTTCAATAAGCTCCCCTTTAAGTCGCGCGGATTGGATCATCGGCGCACGAATTTGAGTTGGCTCCAGCCGGGCCGGGATGATTTTAGCCGGACTTCCCCACCCCGCCGGATTCGAATCGAACGCGACCGGCTGCTCATCATACGGCCTTGAGACGGCAATGGGCGAGCCGCGGATGGCGGTAGAAACACTTTCAATCGGAAGGCCATGTGACAGGGCGGGGACGGGAGTGATTAACCAACAGAGCCGTACCCGGAAAATCGCGAACGGGGCGAGCTGTCGCAGAGGCGGCCGTCCGAATAGGATGTAGGCAAAGGAAATTACTCGATCATTTGCGCAATTTGGCCGCATGCGCGTATAGAATTGGGGTGATCTGAGATGGCGGACAGGAACAACGGACAGACGCATGACGGAGACACTACGCGCTTCATCGATCGAGGCCGCCGTGCCGCGCGACCGCCGTCCGACCCTCGGCCTTGCGGCGGAGACGGTGCGGGCGCTGAAGTCACGCGACAACCGGACGAACTGGGTGCACTTGGCGCGTGTCTGGCTCATCGTCGCCGCAACAATTGCAGCCATGATCGCGATCGAGAATACCCTCGCCGCCGAAGGGTTCAATCCCTGGTGGGCGTTGCCGGCGGCACTCGTGGCCATAACGATCATCGGCGCCTCCCAGCATCAGCTCGGTGGCGCCATCCACGAGGGTACGCATTTTCTGCTGTTCGAGAACAAGCCTTTGAACGAACTCGCCTCCGACTGGCTGGCGGGTTTCCCTATCTACACCTCGACCTATCAGTACCGCGTGCATCATCTGGCGCATCACCAGTTCGTCAACGATCCCTCGCGCGATCCCGACATCTCGCAACTCAAAGACAGCGACCACTGGCTCGACTTCCCGGTGACGCACATCGACGTGCTGCGGAAACTGCTGAAGCAGCTCTGGCTGCCGAACATCTTCCGCTTCACGATTTATCGCGCCAAGTATTCGGCGCTGGGTCACGAGGACAATCCCTATCTCGAGAGGGGTAGGCAACAGAGCCGATGGCCGGTGCGCGCCGGTATCTACTTCGCCGTTGCCGTGCCTTTCATCGTCAATGGGCTGTTGTGGACCCTGCACGCCAACGCCGCGCTGATCGTCCTGGTCGCGAGCTATCTTGCGGTCGTGGCGTATTTCGCCCTGCTGCCTGAGAGCCAGTTCCCGCAGACGCGCCTGCTGCCCGTCGTTTCGCACCGGGCCACGACCTTGGGCCGCATGACGTTTCTCTTCGTCGTCTATGGTCTGCTGACATCCTACGATGCCGGTTACGCGGCGGTGCCGGGCACGACCTGGGCCTGGGATCATTTCGGCCGCTTCTGGGCGCTGCCCCTTTTCACGACGTTTCCGCTGTTCATGATGCTGCGCCAATGGGTGCAGCACGGCAATGCCGACCGTGGCCGCTACACCAACACGCGCATATTTCTTGCCGGCCCCCTCGCGCGCTACGCGGTGCTGCCGTGGGGCATGGACTACCACCTGCCGCATCACCTGATGGCGAGCGTGCCGCACTATAACCTGAAGGCGCTGCACGAAGCGCTGCTTGCCGATCCCGAATACCGCGACAAGGGCGAAATCGTCGAAGGCTATTTCGGCGACGACACCTCCCGTGACCGGACGTCCGACGGTCATGTCGGTGCTGGGTTCCAAGCATGCGCCCAAGGGCGAAGCAACCTACGTCGATAACGACACCCTCGAATATGCGGACGTCAAGGACGCCGCGGCGATCGCCCGGGAAGCGGAGACGTCGGCGCGGGGCTAGGGCGTACTCTTTTGTTGGCGCGTTCCGTCTCCGACTCCGACTCCGACTTCGCGGAGCCGGCCGCCACGCGCGGGTGATGCAGCGCGACCGGAGGATTGTCATCCCGGGCGAGCCCACTTGCGAGACCCGGGACCCAAACTCTCGCGCGATAAGTCTCCTGGGTCCCGGCACTCCGAAATTGCGCACGCGCAATTTCTCCGGCCGGGATGACAAACGATGGAATGCCCACGCGCCAACCGACTCTTTGCTTGTCGCTTGCGACTCTCGTTCCTCGATCCCCGCCTTCGCGGGGAGGCCGGAACGCGCGGGTGATGCAGCGCCACCGGAGGATTGTCATCCCGGGCGAGCCCACTTGCGAGACCCGGGACCCAGGAACGCAGGCGAAGGAAGTGTACTGGGTCCCGGCTCTCCAAAATTGCGCACGCGCAATTTCTCCGGCCGGGATGACAAACGATGGAACGCGCACGCGCCAACCGACTCTTTGCTTGTCGCTTGCGACTCCTCGTTCCTCGATCCCCGCCTTCGCGGGGAGGCCGGAACGCGCGGAAGATGCAGCGCCACCGGAGGATTGTCATCCCGGGCGAGCCCACTTGCGAGACCCGGGACCCAGGAACGCAGGCGAAGGAAGTCTACTGGGTCCCGGCTCTCCAAAATTGCGCACGCGCAATTTCTCCGGCCGGGATGACAAACGATGGAATGCCCACGCGCCAACCGACTCTTTGCTTGTCGCTTGCGACTCTCGTTCCTCGATCCCCGCCTTCGCGGGGAGGCCGGAACGCGCGGGTGATGCAGCGCCACCGGTGCTCCGTGCGTGGCGGCAGGCTCCCCAGAGGGGAGTCGCCACGCACAAACAAAGAGAGTTGCAAGGCGCAATCTAAAACACGCCGCGGGCAAGAAACCCCGGCGGGATAAGAAACGGAGCGGGGCGCGTTGGCACCTGGGTGCCGAACTCGCAAAAGAAAATTCGGCGCCTCGACGCGCCCCACACAGCTGTTCTGCCGACCGCCCCCGATGGGAGGTACCTTACCCCTCCTGCCCGGTGGGTTCCGGGATGCCCGGATCAGGTCCGGGCAGTCCTCGACAACGGTTCGCTACGCGAAAAAACTCGGGCACGTTACGCCCTTGTATGTGCTGATCGCGCACGCTGCCCTCACCCCCAATCCGAGACGTTCTCGAGCTGTCCGCCGTTGATCGAGGCGAGGTGGGCTGAGTATCGGGGCGGGGGGAGGGGCGGGGATAACTTTTTTTGAAGTTTTTTTTCGATGAGTGCGGCCCCCGTCGCGTGCGCGTTGCGGCCGGCTCCCCGCCTGCGCGGCCGAAGCCGCTTCGGCGCGGCGAAGGCCCGCAGGGGAGTCGCAACGCGCCAAGCCAAGAGCGCGGGGATAACTTTTTTGCCGGAATTTTTTGCGGATGGTTAAGGGCGGCTCTTTTGTTGCGCGTTCCGACGCTCCTTTGCTTGCGCTTGGCGACACGCGTCCCGCGCGCCGGCCGCCAAGCGCGGAGCCGGCCGGAACGCGCGGAAGATGCAGCGCGACCGGAGGATTGTCATCCCGGGCGAGCCCACTTGCGAGACCCGGGACCCAGGAACGCAGGCGAAGGAAGTGTACTGGGTCCCGGCTCTCCAAAATTGCGCACGCGCAATTTCTCCGGCCGGGATGACAAACGATGGAATGCCCACGCGCCAACCGACTCTTTGCTTGTCGCTTGGCGACACGCGTCCCGCGCGCCGGCCGCCAAGCGCGGAGCCGGCTGGAACGCGCGGAAGATGCAGCGCGACCGGAGGATTGTCATGTATGGACGGCCCCTGGAATGCAAGTGCTTTGGCGCAGATGGGCGACGGACTTGGGAGCGGTCATGTATACGGCCTGTTTGTGCGGCACTTACGGCCGCTGGCCCTGATGAAGTTCGCTGAGATCGGGTCTCCAATCATCCCGGCGCGGTGACGTGCCCGCGTGACAATTACGGAGTGTCCCGATCCCGGTCGCCTCGACCGTTCGTCATCACATGCGTTTGAGCTCTTGCCCTCCATTGACCGCGTGTTTTTCCGGTTGCCTTGAAGCCGCAGCTAGGCGGCCGCAGAGCACCCCGGTGACGGCACGCGGTAAACCTCGTTCCTGGCCAGCATCGCCCATGCGATCCTCGCCGATTTGTTGGCGAGCGCGACGGCTGCCAGTTTGCGCTTGGGATGCGCCGCCATTTTGAGTTCCCAATCGGAATTTTTTTTTGCCCGCCCGCGCCGGATCAGCGCGAGGCGCGCGGTGGCACCCAGCACGAGCAAGCGGCGCAGATAGCCGTCGCCCTTCTTGCTGATACCTCCGCGCCGCACCGTATCGCCGGAGCTTTCTTCCCGCGGCGTCAATCCGATCCAGGCGGCAAAATCCCGGCCGCTTCTGAAGACCTGCGGATTGGGCAGCATGGCATCGATGGCGCTGGCGCCCGCCGGGCCGATGACGGGAACCTTGGTCAGGCGGCTTGCGCGTGCGTTGGTCTTCAAGCCTGCCGCGATCTCGGCGTCGAAGCGGCTGACGGCAGCATCGATGCTCACCCATGCTTGAGCCAACTGCTCGAGCACCAGACGCAGTGCCGGCGGCAATGGCTCGAAACGTCCGCGCGCTTTGCGATGAGGGCCAGAAGATCGTTGAGGCCGCGTCGCCGATCGGCTGCACGATGCCGAACTCGGAAACGCCGCGCGCAACCGGTTCGCCAGCGCCGTGCGCTGCACGACGAATGACGCCCGTGTCCGGTGCAGCATGATCAAGGCCTGATCGGCTTCGTTCTTCACCGGCACGAAGCGCATCGAAGGGCGCGACATGGCTTCGCAGATTGCCGCCGCATCGTTGGCATCCGTCTTGTTGCGCCTGACGTAGGGCTTCACATAGGCCGGCGGAATAAGTCGGACCTCGTGGCCGTGGCGCTTTGCAAGCCGCGCCCAGTGGTGCGCCGAAGCGCAGGCTTCCATGGCGATATCGGACGGCGGCAGGCGGGCGAAGAATTTTTCGACGTCGCCCCGCCGCAGCCGCTTGACAAAGGCGACCGGCTCGCCGGCTCCTGGCGCACGCCGTGGGCCTGGAAAACACCTTTTGCAATATCGAACCCGATGCGAAGTCTGCTATTCTCTGTCATGGACGGTCCCTCTTCCTGGTTCGAATCAACACCGGCCAGCTTGGCACACCGATGCCGCAAAGGGGCCGTCCACCCCATCATCCCGGGCGAGCCCACTTGCGAGACCCGGGACCCAGGAACGCAGGCGAAGGAAGTGTACTGGGTCCCGGCTCTCCGAAATTGCGCACGCGCAATTTCTCCGGCCGGGATGACAAACGATGGAATGCCCACGCGCCAACCGACTTTTTGCTTGGCGCTTGGCGACACGCGTCCCGCGCGCCGGCCGCCAAGCGCGGAGCCGGCCGGAACGCGCGGAAGATGCAGCGCGACCGGAGGATTGTCATCCCGGGCGAGCCCTCTTGCGAGACCCGGGACCCAGGAACGCAGGCGAAGGAAGTGTACTGGGTCCCGGCTCTCCAATATTGCGCACGCGCAATTTCTCCGGCCGGGATGACAAACGATGGAATGCCCACGCGCCAACCGACTCTTTGCTTGGCGCTTGGCGACACGTGTCCCGCGCGCCGGCCGCCAAGCGCGGAGCCGGCCGGAACGCGCGGAAGATGCAGCGCGACCGGAGGATTGTCATCCCGGGCGAGCCCACTTGCGAGACCCGGGACCCAGGAACGCAGGCGAAGGAAGTGTACTGGGTCCCGGCTCTCCGAAATTGCGCACGCGCAATTTTTCCGGCCGGGATGACAAACGATAGAATGCCCACGCGCCAACCGACTCTTTGCTTGTCGCTTGCGACTCTCGTTCCGGGCCTTCGCCACGCCGAAGCGGCTTCGGCCGCGCAGGCGGGGATCCAAGCGAGCTTCCGCATGCGACCAGTTTCGCATCCTCGCTTATGTGGCTGCATCTGATGCTGGCGCGAAGTCCGGCCCGCTGGAACACGTGCGCGCGTTCCTCGACACTCGTCGTGAGGACGCTTGCTTGGGTTCCCGCCTGGACCCGAAATCGCGCAGGCGCGATTCCGGCGCGGGAATGACGAAGCTGAGAGAGCGGTGCGGGAAGGCGGCCGCGATGCGCAGCGCGCATCGTCGTTCCGCGACGCGGGCAACCGGCAATCCCCACCTTCGCGGGGGCCAATCGAAGTGTCGGTCGGCGCTGAGCCCTTACTTGCGAAGCCCGACAAGCAGCAACCGTCTTGGCGTTTAAGATTGCTTCCAGGATTTGCGAGACTTCATCATGGCGCTGAGCCCTCTCTCGCGCCGAAGGCGCGCAAGCGAGATGGCGAAGCCCGACACTCGGCAACCGGCAGTCGGCAACCGGTAACGGGCAACCTACCCGGCTCGTCATCTCGTCGCTGCTCACCCCTCGGATGTCATCCCGTCGCCGCTCGCCACCGGCGAGCGGATCCTGCGGCGGGCCTTCGCCGCGCCGAAGCGGCTTCGGCCGCGCAGGCGGGGATCCACGACAAGTTTCCGCATGCGACCAGTTTCGCATCCTCGCATATGTGGCTGCATCTGATGCTGGCGCGAAAGCCGGCCCGCTGGAACACGTGCGCGCGTTCCTCGACACTCGTCGTGAGGACGCTTGCCTGGGTCCCGCCTGCGCGGCCCCCGTCTTCGGCGCTGGCGGCTCGCCGCGCAGGCGCCGGCGCAGCGGGCCGGCGCGATGGACGCGCGTGTCGCCAGCGCCAAACAAAGAGCGCGCCCGGCCGACGAACGTGGCCCATACAATTCTTCTGGTGATAACCGTCCCGTTCGCCTCTCTCACGGCAGCAAATCGGTTTGGCAAACGCCTAAGCTGTACGCACACTCCTTCTGCAGTCGAGATCAGCGCCCTTGGCCGATGTGTGCACACGTCTTGCGCACGAGAATGGCCGAGGGCTTGGCTAGGGTACGAGCATGAGGTCGCGAAGGCGGCGCATTGAATGGGCGATCCTCGCGGTGCTGGCGGTCCTCGCAGTGCCCGCAGGTCTCGCATTCGCGGCTGAGGTATCGGCGCTCGACAAGGGTGCTGACGCCTTGAAACGCGGCCGGCATGCGCAGGCGGTCGAGTTGCTGAACGAGGAGATGAAGGCGCAAGGTCGCCCGATCGAACTTCGCGCCCGAGCATATTATCTGCGTGCCAAGGCCTATGCCGCGCTGAAGCAGCCGGCGCTCGCCCGCGCCGACGTCACAATCGCGCTGTGGCTCAAGAAGCTCTCCGGCGCCGAGTCCGCCGAAGCGGAGCGCCTCAGATCGCAATTGCAGCCCGAGAACGCGGCTCCGACGGCCGCGCAGTCGATTGTCCCGGTTTCCAATGAGCAGGCGGCGCCGGGCAAGACAACGCAAACGGCACCGAAGCCCGCGGCGCCGGCGCATGACGCGCCTCTCACGACCGCCGGTGTGGCGCCGGTGACGTCCCAGCCGCTCGAGCCGGTCAAGGTGGCGTCACCTGCTCCAGTGTCCGCTGCAGAGGCGCGCAAAGTTCCCCGCACCACGGCCGTCGTGGTGCCGCCCCCGAGCCGCGGCGGAGAGAACGGCACCGTTGCCGACGCCGTGCCTGCGTGGACGCCCGGCACGTCGGTTGCGCGGGCGAACCCGGTCGAGGCGGCGCCGGGGGCGTCGAGCGCTCCGGCGGCAATCGCGCCTTCCGCCGCGTCACGGCCGCAACGTCCCGCATGGACTTCAAGCGGCGACATCGAGACGGGCTCTTTGAAATCGCTGGTGCAGCCGAGCGCCGCGGAGAGTCCGGCGCCTACGGAAACACGCTGGCAGTCAAACGTGGCCGCCGCTCCGGCCGCAGCTTCGCCGCGCGCGCCGCCGCCGCAAGCCGCCGAACCGCCGCGCTCCGTGACGCCCGCTGCGGTCATGACGCAACCGCCGCCGCAGCCCGCGACGCCGGTGGCGTTCGCGCCGGCCGATGCAGCGACGCCCGAGCCTCAATCGGCATCCGCACCAAGTGCGCACGCCTCTGGTTTGCCGCTCATCGGCACCTTGTTCGAGAAGGTGCCGTCGCCCTACGAAGCCGACATCGCGGAAGCCGACGAACTCCAGCGGCGGCGCTTCGAGAAACTGCGCAGCCACAACGAAGCCGTGCGCACGTTCCAATCCGTCGGCGGCGGGACGCAGTGACGGCGATGCGCGCGCTGGCAGGCGGCCAAGCGCGCTGGGTCGCTCGAGACCCGGATCGAACGATGGGGCTTTTTCACCGCATTGTTTCCGCTTGAGCCGGAACGATCGCGGCAGCACCGGCTTCGCCGCCGGCTAGGTTACAGGTGGCATGCGCCTGGCCGCCGCGACGATTGCCTCGCTATCGATGTGATAATGGCGATAGAGGTCGGCGAGCGATCCGGCCTGTCCGAAATGTTCAACACCGAGCGCCCGGCAGCGGTGGCCCAGAACGCTGCCGAGCCAGCCGAGCGTCGCCGGATAGCCGTCGAGCACGGTGACGATGGCGCAGTCGCGGTTCAATGGCGCGAACAGCGTTTCGATGTGACAGGTGGCGGAGGCGGCGCCCATTTCGCGTGCGCGTGCCGCCGCCGACCATCCGGCATAGAGCCGGTCGGCGGACGTGACGGCGAGCACGGCGGTGTGCGCGCCTTTCGCGGTTGCCTCGTCGTTCAACTGCTGCCGCGGCGGCGAGCGCTTCGGGCGCCAGACATCCGGTGTAGGCGATGACGGTTCGCGTTTGCGCCGTTGGCGCTTCGATCCAGTAGGCGCCATCGACGATGCGTCGCCGCGCCTCGGCATCGAGCGTGCGCGCGGGCTGCGCCAGGACACGCGTCGAGAGCCGCAGGTACAGCGATCCGCCGGTCTCATCGCGGAGCCAGGTGTTCGGGTCCGGCTCGGCATCGCCATCGCGCTGCATGTAGTCGAAGCCCCACTGCATCATGGTCTCGAGTTCATCGACATAGGCTGGTTCGAAGCTGGCGAGCCCATCCTGGGCCATGCCGATCAGCGGCGTCGCGATGGATTGGTGCGCGCCGCCTTCGGGGCGCAGGAAATGCCTGACGGCGTCGCCACCAGCATGAAGCGCGCGTCCTGGTAGCAGGCGTAGTTCAAGGCATCGAGACCGCGCTCGATGAAGGGGTCGTAGAGCGTGCCGATGGGAAGCAGGCGCTCGCCGTTGAGGCTGTGCGAGAGCCCGAGCGCGGAGAGCAACAGGAACAGGTTCATCTCCGCGATGCCGAGTTCGAAATGCTGGCCGCGCGGGGAATATTCCCAGGCGTAGCTCGACGGGATTTTTTCGTTGCGGAAGACGTCGGGGCGTTCGTTGCGGGCGAACAGCCCGCGCCTGTTCACCCAGGAGCCGAGATTGGTCGAGACCGTGACGTCGGGCGAGGCCGTGACGACGCGGCTGGCGATCTCGTGCTCGGAGCGGGCGAGATCGTTGAGGATCAGGCCGAAGCCCTGCTGCGTCGAGGCCTCGCGCATGCGCGGATAGGGCAAGGTCTCCGGCACGGCAATGGCGGGTGCTGAAAGCCGGCGTCGGCCTTTGGCGGCGAAGGGCACGCGCGCCAGAAAAGTCTCGAGCTTAGCGGGCGCGATGTCGAGCCCCTCGAACTTGTCCCACTCGTGGCCCTCGCGCACGCCGAGGGAGAGCCGCCAGGCCTCCATCTGCTTCACCGACATGAGCCCGGCGTGATTGTCCTTGTGGCCCTGGAACGGCAGGCCGACGCCCTTGATCGTGTAGGCGATGAAGCAGACCGGGCGGTCGTGATCGATGCTGCGAAGGCTTCGAGCACCGTCTCCAGGTCGTGGCCGCCGAGATTCGACATCAGGGCGAGAAGTTCGGCGTCGCAGCGTGCGGCGATCAGACGTGAGACATCGCCCTGGTCGCCGATCTCGTCGTTGAGGCGTTTGCGGAAGGCGGCGCCGCCCTGGAAGCAGAGCGCGGAATAGAGCAGGTTGGGGCAGGCGTCGATCCAGGCGCGCAATTTTTCGCCGCCGGGTTCCGCGAACGCCGCCTGCATGGTCTTGCCGTACTTGAGGATGACGACGTCCCAGCCGAAATTGCGGAACATCGTCTCGAATTTTTCCCACAGGCCTTCGGGCACGACGGCGTCGAGTTCTGGCGGTTGTAGTCGATGATCCACCAAGTGTTCGCAGGCCCTGCTTCCAGCCTTCGATCAAGGCTTCGTAGATGTTGCCTTCGTCCATTTCGGCGTCGCCGACGAGGGCGATCATGCGGCCCTCCTCGCGGTTGGCGGCAAGCCATGCGCCCGGACGTAGTCCTGGGCCAGGGACGCAAAGATCGTCTGCGCCACGCCGAGGCCGACGGATCCCGTCGAGAAATCGACGTCGTCGCTGTCCTTGGTCCGCGAGGGATACGATTGCGCCCCGCGAAGGCGCGGAAGCTTCATCTTGTCGCGCGTCTGCTGGCCGAGCAGGTACTGGATGGCATGGAAGACGGGGGAGGCATGCGGCTTCACCGCGACGCGGTCGTTCGGGCGGAGCACCGCGAATAGAGCGCCGTCATGGCGGTGACGAGGGAAGCGGAGGAGGCCTGGTGTCCGCCGACCTTCAGCCGTCGGTGTTCGCGCAGGTGATTGGCGTTGTGGATCATCCAGGACGAGAGCCACAGGACTTTCTTTTCGAGTGCCCTCAGGGCGGTGATGTCGGTTGCGGCCGTGAAGCGCTCGCGGCTGTCTCTTGCGCGGCTGTGCAGCGGGCTTTCATGGCATCGCTCCTCTCGTCTCCTGTCGGTTGCCGGCACGGTAAAGTCCCAGATCGCGGCGAAGGATACCAAAATGGACTTCGAAAATTAATACGGGACTTGGTGTTTCATGCCACGAAATATGCGCTAGGAATGGAGCGTTATGCCAATTCCGGCCTCGACGACATCGACCGGAAAATCCTGGCCATTCTCCAATCCGACTGCCGCATCACGATGCAGGCGCTGGCCGAGGCGCGTCGGGCTGACGGCTTCGCCCTGTCATCGGCGGGTAAAAATCCTCGAGGAGCAGGGCTTCATCCGCCACTACATCGCGCTCGTCGATCAGAAATCTGTCGGCCTTCCGGTCAGCGTCTTTGTTTCGATGAAGCTCGAGCGGCAGGCGGAGGAGGACCTGGAGCGGTTCGCGCGGCGAGATCTCTGGCTGGCGCGAAGTATTGGAGTGCTACCTGATGACGGGGCCACAGGGATTATCTGTTGCGCGTCGTCGTGGCGGACTTGGCGGCCTACGAGCAATTTCTTAAAACAAAAGCTCACGCGCTTATCGGGAATTTCCTCGATCGAGTCGAGCTTTGCGCTCGATCAGATCAAGTACACGATCGCATTGCCGGTTTGAGCGGCGCGCGTCGCGGCCGGTGTTCGTGGGCCTGGCTTCTATCCGTGTCGAAAGGAATCGTTATGTGCCAAGAACCCCTCCCCCTCGAGGGAGAGGAGGAGGGGGTGGCGTCATGTGGTTTCAATTGAAACGGTAAGACT
>CAVSZX010000030.1:0-37348 GCA_963732525.1 uncultured Alphaproteobacteria bacterium | reverse complement strand
GGGGAGACCATGTAATGCGTAAGTTTCAGCACCATAATTTCACAGGCGTAAGCCATCGTTCCAAGTCTGCCTTCATGGTAATCGGCACACTGTTGGCTTGCGGGCCGGCGAAAGCAGGCGAAGTCAATACGTACACTGTTACAGGTTGCGGAAGTTTGAGTGCAACTGAAACCGGACCAAATCCAGATACCGTGAGCGGAACAACAATTGATGTCCAGCAGTCTGGGTTCTTCAACGGCGATTACAACATGACCATGAACCTCTCGGGATGCCAGGGTTCGCAGGGCGCACAGGGACCAACAGGCCCACAAGGCCCTGCAGGACCGCAGGGAGCCACCGGTGCAACGGGTGCGACCGGGCCTCAAGGCGTAGCCTGGACCTGCGGGTTCCGCAGGTCCGCAGGGACCGGCTGGACCGGCGGCGCGACCGGTGCTACTGGAGCAACGGGTGCGACCGGGCCTCAGGGGCCTCAAGGCGTAGCAGGACCTGCGGGTCCCGCAGGTCCGCAAGGACCGGCTGGACCGGCGGGCGCGACAGGACCTCAGGGACCGCAAGGTGCAACAGGAGCAACAGGCGCTACAGGTGCGACTGGCGCCACGGGAGCAACGGGACCGCAAGGCGCTCAGGGTGTCGCGGGCAAAGACGGACGCGACGGCAAGGACTTCGATATGAGTGAATCCCTCGCCCTCAATTCCGCACTCTCGCTCCCCGTGTGGCTTGAGACGAATGAGAACTTCTCCCTCAGCGGCGGCCTCGGCTTTTCGGAAGGCGGGGAAACCGCACTCGGCGTAACAGGCATCGTGCGCATCGAGAAGAGCGTCTCCGGGTTTGTTGGCGGCGCCTGGTCCACTGATGGCGGGGCCTGGGCGGGAAAAGCCGGCGTCCGAGTCGGTTGGTAAGTGCAGGACACAAGCCTTCAGCGAGCGGCGGGGAGGCCTGCCGCTCAATTGACCACCGGACTTTACGAAGCGTGACTGCGATGCCCTGGGGCTCATCTGCGGGGCGTCGTTTTTTTGAGCCGCGTTGCCTCTCCCGGCTTAAGCGCAATAACGGGGAGAGTGGTTACGGTCGGTTTGCGCCAAATTTCACAAGCCAGGCCGTGACAGGGCCACCCTTCGCCACTATCCTCCGCCGAAAGAACGAAGGCTCGCGGCACGAACTGCGAGCCACGGAGATTCCGCGCGAGGACGAGGCATTGAGACGAGGCATGGAGTCGACGCCGAGCGACCGCACCGGAGAAGCCGATCCTATTCTGCGGCGCCCCTTCGGATTGATTTCCGATCAGCTCGAGATGCTGGACATCGCGCGGCGGCTCGCGGGCTCGGGGCGGCGCGTCGTCCACTACATCCTACCGCCGAAGCGGAGTACCGAGACCTCGCCTTATCTCGAAGCCGCCGCGACCGCCGTCGATGTGGCGATGGGCTCCGACATCATCGCCATTGCCATCGATGATACCAGGACGCTGCGCGAGGTTCTGCTCGGCACCGCGGATCGTGCGGGCGTGGCGCTTGACTTGGCGCCGGGCGCGACGCTGATCGATTTCGGCATTCGTAGCCCACGCGATTCCCAGGCGATCCTCGGCATTCTCGGCATGCGCGGCATTTCCATCGTGGACGCGGCCGTGATCGGCGGAGCCGAAGCCTTGGCGCGCGGTACGGCGTCGGTGCTGGCCGGCGGATTTCCCGACGCAGTCGAGGCGGCGATGCCGCTTTTGGGCGAACTGGGCACTGTTGAACGCACGGGCCCGCTGGGGAGTGCGCAGACGGCGGCAGCGCTGATGGGCTATGTCGAAGCCGCGCACATCTCGGCGCGTTCGGAAGCGCTGATCATGGGCCGGGCGCTCGGCCTCAAGGATCCGACACTGACCCAGATTCTCGGCAACGCAGAGACTGAACAGAAAATCGTGCGCTTTACACGAAGCGCCGAACTGGTGCGGGCGCTGGCCGAGGAGCGGGGCGCCGCTGCCGAAATCATCGACCTGACGGCAAGTCTGAGGGCGGCGGCGCGGGGCGAAATCAGTTGACGAATCACCCTTTCGCCGCGGCGCAAGGGGCTGACGCCAAGCGACTCGACTTAAGGACTTACGGGATCGGTTCACAGATTCCCGCGAGGTTTCCATGTCGCCCCTTTTCCGCATCCTCTATGCGGCACATGCCAACGGCACGCATCATAAGTTGGCGCTCGACGCGCTCCAGCACATGGAACGCGCCGACGCGGACTCCTGGCGGCGCGCTTTCCTGAAGCACGCCACGTTGTATCTCGAAGGCTCGAAAGCGCCGGACAACAGCTTCAAGGATTTCAAGAACCACGTGCTGCACGTTGCGCGACGCCTACTGGGGCGGGGCGCCGGAAAAGGTCGAAGCCTGGTACGGCCACACGGTCACGGCGCTGCGCGAAGAACGTTTCGCGGACGCGGTCTATGCGGCCGGCGTCCTCTCGCACTACTACACCGATCCAATCCACCCCTTCCACACCGGCCAGACGGAAGCGGAAAACTCCATTCACCGCGCCGTCGAGTGGTCGATCAACCGCTCCTACAATGCACTTCGCGCCATCGGCGATCAGCGCTTTCCCGCCATGACCGTCAAGTCGCACGACTGGCGCGCATTGGCTGAAGGAAATGACCTGCGACGGCGCCGAATTCTCGCATCGCTATTACGAGAAGCTGATCGCGCACTATAATTTCAACATCGGCGCGGTCAGGCCCGAGGAAGGCCTCGACGACGTCGGGCGCGGCATCGTCGCGGAACTCCTGATGTACGCGGCCGACGGCTTCGGCCACATCCTCGATCGCGCCATTGCGGAAGCGGGCATCGCGGCACCCGATGTCTCGCTGACGCTCGAAAGCGTGATCGCGACACTCAATATCCCGGCCAAATGGATCGAGAAGAAACTCACCAACGCCGAGGATCGCCGCATCGTTCAGGCGATGTACGACGAGCTGCAGGCGACGGGAAAAGTCGAGCATTCGCTGCCCGAGGACGACCGCGTCATTCGCGACCTGCACAAGCGCGAAGTGCTGGAGCGGGCCAAGGAAGTGCAGCTCGACAAGCGCGCCGTGCGCGTGCCCGACGGCGATCCGGCGGAAGCGCGGCGCATGCGGCGCGTGGTGCATGCCAAGGGCAACATCGTGAAGCCGGTCGCATTTGCCGGAACGCTCGATGCCGCCGCCGTACCGGTTCCGGCCGCGACGCAGAAGAAGGCCGTGAAACGCATCGAGATCGAGGCGGAGCTGTTGCCCGAGGCGGACGCCGATCCGGCGCCTGCGCCGAGCCGTCAGTCGACGGCAACTCGCCGGCGTTGCCACCGAAGGCGACGTTTGCGACTTGCGAACGTAGAGCCGGAGCCCGCCACCGATCGTCACGGAGTCCCCCCCTCCCGGCCTCCCCCACGAAGGGGAGAGGTGACGTGCATTCGGAACAGCGCCGCTATTACCTCACCGCTGTCGACGATCTCGAGAAGGCGCCGTCGATCGGGCCGAAGATGGCGGAGCGTTTGCGGACCTCGGCATCAAGACGGTCGCGGATTTCCTGGCGCATGCGCCGCACGACATGGCCGAACTTCTCGACGACAAGCGCATCAAGGCCGAGACCTTGCACGAATGGCAGGATCAGGCCGTGCTGGTGATGGAGATCGCCGGGACTGCGCGGCACGCATGCGCAGCTCTTGACGGGCGCGGGATATCGCGATGCGGCGAGCATTGCTGAGGCGGAGCCGGTCGATTTTTCGGCGGACGTGCTGAAGTTCGCAACCAGCGATGCAGGAAAGCGCATTCTGCGCGAAGGCAATCCGCCGGACATCGAGAAGATCAAGGGCTGGGTCTAAAGCGCCAGGCTCGCCAAGGCGGCTTGATCGTTACCGCGCGCGCTTTTCAAAAGCGGCGCGGGCTGCCTTGACGTCGGGAATGTGGTTCTGGCCCAGGCGTCGAGCTTGCGCACGGCGTCGGCGAGCGAACGGCCAAGTTCCGTCAGTTCGTAGTCGACGCGCGGCGGAACCTCCCGATGATCGATGCGCGTCACGAGGCCGTTACGTTCCAGTTCGCGCAGTGTCTGCGTCAGCATCTTCTGCGATACGCCTTCGATCAGGCGCATCAGATCTCTGTTGCGCTTCGGACCGCGCCGGAGCGCCGGCATGATGAGCAGCGTCCACTTATCGGCGACCAGTTCGAGGATCGCACGCGAGGGACAGGCTTCCGCATAAACGTTCGGCTCGAAGCACTGCGTGCGCCCGTCCGCGCCGCGCGGCGGGAATGCGATCGATCACAGTCTTGTTTGCCATGGGCTGCGTTCCTCGCTCCGAACCGGGTTTGTTTTGTTCCGGTTACTTCGAGGTGCCTGTCCCGATTTCCGGGAAAGGCGCTTCGCGATCCGTCCATAGTTACCAAAAGGTTCGTACTATACGCCGGGTTCCTGTTACGTATATCTGCCACGAGCCGCTTCGACAAGCGTCAACTTGAGATCAGGAGACCCGCACATGACCACCGTCGCCATCGTCAATCATTCGGGCTTCGGCCACACCGCCGCCGTCGCCGATCACGTTGCCAAGGGCGCGGCGAGCGTCGCCGGCACGACCGTGAAGCAGTTCAAGGCCGACGACTTGGTATCGCCCGACAAGGGGCCGTGGGACGAACTCGCCGCCGCCGACGCCATCGTCTTCGGCGCGCCGACCTACATGGGCTCGGCCAGCGGCACGATGAAACAGTTCATGGACGCGACGTCGAAGCCGTGGTTCGCACAGTCCTGGAAGGACAAGGTCGCCGCCGGTTTCACCAACTCGTCGAGCTGGTCGGGCGACAAGCTCTCGACGCTCACACAGTTCGCCATTCTTGCCGCCCAGCACGGCATGGTCTGGGTCGGCACGGGCATGTTCCCCGGCTACAACAAAAAAGGATCGTCACCCGATGACCTCAATCGCGTCGGCTCGTTTCTCGGGCTCATGACACAGGCGAATTTCGACGAAGGCCCTGAGGTCGCGCCGCCCGCTTCGGATCGCAAAACCGCGGAGTTGTTCGGCGCCCGCGTGGCCGAGACGGCGGCGCGCTGGAAGAACGGCGCCAAGCATTAGGTCGCGACGGGCCACAAGATCCTGGACCGGCGGATTGCTGGTCCGGGACCGCTGACCATGCACGGTTAACAAAAATAACTCGCAACCTATGATCCCCATCACATAAAAAGTTATCCCCGCCCCTCTGGCGCCGCTCATACTGGGCCTCGTGAGTTGCATGAGGTGCCTGATGGCGATGCGATCGACGATGTGTCTGGCAGTGATTTTCGTGGCCTTGGCCGCGGCGATTGTGCTGTGGCAGGATGGGTTCGCGGAAACAGCGCGACGCGCCGCGAGCATGGAACCGATGACCACGACACCGAGAAATTCAAAGGCCGACCCTACGGGCACGCAAACCGGGATCGAGCCTGCGCTGCCAGACCCTCTCCCGCGCGTTCAGGGCGTCGGACCGAAGATTGACGCGCGCGACGACGTGACCGAAAAGCTCAAAATCACGCGCGCGGCGTTTCTCAAGGGCGGCCTGGCGACGGGAGCGGCCGCGGTCTTGCCTCGCAGGCTGAAAGCAGACCAGAACGAGGGCAAGATGCAGACCCGGAAAATTCCTTCGAGCGGCGAAGAGCTGCCCGTCATCGGCCTCGGAACCTGGCAGGTGTTCGATGTCGGCTCGGGAAGTGCGGAGCGTGCGCCGCTCGCCGACGTGCTGAAGGCACTCTACGCGGCGGGCGGGTCGGTTGTGGACTCTTCGCCCATGTACGGGCTCTCGGAAGGTGTCGCCGGCGATCTGATCGAGAGCCTCGGCGCGCGCGGCAAGACCTTCATCGCGACCAAGGTGTGGACCCGCGGCAAAGCCGAGGGCGTGGCGCAAATGCAGCGCTCGATGAAGCTGTTCAAGACGGACAAAATCGATCTGATGCAGGTGCACAACCTGCTCGACTATAGGGCCCACCTCGATACGCTCGGCGGCTGGAAGCAGGAGGGCCGCGTGCGCTACGTCGGCGTCACGCACTATACGCCCAGCGCCTTCGCCGAGCTCGAGGCGGTGCTGCGATCTGAGAAACTCGATTTCGTGCAGTTGAACTATGCGGTCGACGACCGCGCGGCGGAGAAGGCGCTCCTGCCGCTCGCCCAGGAAAAGGGTATCGCCGTGCTGGTCAATCGCCCGTTCGGCGGCGGCGGGCTGATGCGGCGTTTGAAGGGCGTGCCGCTTCCCGATTTCGCGGGCGAAGTCGGCGCGACGAGCTGGGCGCAGCTGCTGCTCAAATTCATCATCGCGCATCCGGCGGTGACCTGCGCCATTCCCGGCACGGCGAAAGCGGCGCATATGGCCGATAACGTGCGAGCCGGGATGGGCGTGATGCCGGACGCGGCGTTGCGGGAGAGGATTGCGAAGGCGGTGGGCTAGGTAATCGGCAATCGGAGATAGGCAGCAGGCAGGCGAAGTTGGCTTGTTGTCCATATCCCTCATCCCCGCGCCGAAATCGCGCTCGCGCGATTTCGGGACCAGGACCCAAGCAAGTTTCGACACGACGACTGTCGAGCAAGCGTCGGATGCAGCAGGAGGCGCGGGGCCCCACTGATAACGCCGTGCGAAAGCTTGCGTGGATCCCCGCCGCAGGATCCGCTCGCTGATGGCGAGCGGCGCGGGGATGACGGGTGGAGGGGCCGCAATGCGCGGCTGGCTGTCGCGCATGCCGCCCTTACCTAATACCGCGCCTGAGATTACTCGGCCATTCTTTCACCACTGTAAGGAATGATCTTCGTGCCTGTCCGTTGTTTGCACTGGGGGAGGGTCTGACGTCTCGAAATAAAGGAGAGACCCATGACCTTCGAGAATAAGGGCCTCGAGAAGAACACAGCGAGCGTTGCGTTTGGTTTCGGCACATCCGGTTTTCACTCAGGGGGGCGTGCCGAGGGAGATAGAGGGGAAGATGCCGGGTTTGAATGGACCGTCCATTCTGGGACCTGCGCCTTTCAAGTTTTGTCGGGACGACGTGGCCGCCGATATCGGCGCGGAGGATGTCGCGATGCGCAGCAGCGCTTCGCATTATCCGGTGCCGCACAGATACTCGGCGTGAGCCGGGAGACCTGAGCGCCAGGGCGGCGGCGGTTAAAACCCATCTTGCGGATAGAAATGGGTAAGCGCCGGCCTTCGGGCCGGCGCTTTCTTTGTTCGATGCCAAGCATGTCTCGGGGGAGTGCCTTTGGTACGGGCGCAAAGGATGCGAGCGGCCGCGATGCAAGGGCCGCAGTCCCTAGCGTGCCCTGACCGGCATGGCGTTAACCGGGACCTGCCACTCCCCATTTGTCATTCCGCTCAAGCTATCAGGAATATTTTTCTTTCCAGGGCTCCTAGACCTTGCTTGAAAAGGCTTGGCGTCTCCCCAGATCAATCTCACGACATACGCCCTGCTGCGGCCGGTCATAGGCACGAAGAAGTTCGTGTCCCAGATTCGGCAGTTCGGGGTCTGGCGTCACCGCGCCGCCGCTGACGTATGCCCACAGCCAAGACATGCATGGAGGCATACCATGGCAAGACAATCCAACTTCAAAGAGCATCGCATCTGGGAAGAACTGGGTGGCGATGCTGCTCGGCGTCGTCGTCCTGTTGACGCCCTGGCTCGCCGTGCAAACGGACTTGATGGTTGCCGTCGTCGCCGCGAGCGTCATCGGCATCGCGCTCATTGTCGTTTCCGGACTCGAACTCGCACGCCTGTCGCGCTGGCAGGAGTACGCGACATTCCTGCTCGGATTGGCGCTCATCGCAGCGCCGACGGTGTTCGCCTACGGCACAAGCGAACCGATCGCGGGCTGGCATCACACCCTCGGCGCACTGGTCACGATCCTGTCGATGTATGAAATCTGGCAGGACTGGCGGCTTCACCGACGACCAACTCGCCCAGCACGGGCGCTGAGCCGCGCGACTTGAGGTCACGTGAAAGTTGGCAGCCGGGGCCGCGCGGTCCGGCTGCCAAGCATGCGCGTACGCGCACAAAGGACCAAAAATGGACCGCTCGAATTCATTGCCGGTCTTGCGGGACCGGTCTTCCTGGCGCTCGGCGTCTCGATGCTTGTCAATCGCGACATGTTCCCTGAAGTCGTTCATCAATTGCAGAACAATTTTGCCCTGATCATCGTGGCTGGCGGAATCGTGCTCGTCGCCGGTCTAGCTATCCTCAAAACGCACAATATCTGGACCGGCTGGCCAGCCATAATCACGCTGCTCGGCTGGCTGTTGGTAACCGGTGGCGCTTTGCGCATCGTGCTGCCGCGACAGATGGCCGAGGTCGCCGCCTCGATGGGTCCGAGCCCGGCTTTTCTGACGCTCGCGGCGGCCGTACTCTGCGTTGCGGGCGCATTTCTCACCTATAAAGGCAATACTTGACCGCGTTTGCCCGCCCCTGCGCGAGTAGCGCTTAAATCCGGGGCGCGTGTCGTTCAAAGTGAGACCTACCGAGGGGTGCCGGTGGACCGGCTGAGATTGCGTATTGGAAACGCAAACACCCTTAGAACCTGATCCGGGTCATGCCGGCGCGAGGGACGGAGATATTGAAGCGCTCACTAACGCCTCGCTACCGTTTCTCGATCCCCATGACCTCAACCATCTGGCGCCGGCGCGAGGCCGTGTGCGTCCCCTCTCCCTCGGCAACGGCAGAGCAAGGGGAGAGGGAGAAACAAAATGAACAAGATCACCCGCGCAGCCGACTTGATGATCCCCAAAGTGACGACGGGGCCGATCTCGGCATCGAGCAAAGATCTATACCTCGCCCGAGGGCCCGCCGATGTGCGCGTGCCGTTCCGCGAGATCGCGCTGACCGATCCGGCGGAGCCCCGTTCCGCGTCTATGATCCGTCGGGGCCTTATACGGATGCGGCGCCGCGATCGATGTCGAGAAGGGCCTGCCGCGCATTCGCGACGCCTGGGTCAAGGAGCGCGGCGGCGTCGAAACGTATCAGGGCCGCGAGATCAAGCCGGAAGACAACGGCAACGTGTCGGGCAAAGCACGCGGCGCGCGATTTTCCGAATAAGCCGGCGCCGATGCGGGCGATGCAATCGAGAGGTTCAGAGCGCCCCTCACCCAATTCGAATTACGCGCGCGCGCGGGCATCATCACCAAGGAGATGATCTACGTCGCGCATCGCGAAAACCTCGGCCGCGCGGCAGCGTTGGCGCGCGCAAAAGAGGCGCTGAAGACGGCGAAAGCTTCGGCGCGGCACATTCCCGGAGCACATCACGCCCGAGTTCGTGCGCGACGAGATCGCGCGCGGCCGCGCGATCATTCCCTCGAACATCAATCACGGCGAACTCGAGCCGATGATCATCGGCCGCAACTTCCTGGTCAAGATCAACGCCAACATCGGCAACTCGGCCGTGTCGTCCTCGATCGAAGAAGAAGTCGAGAAGATGGTGTGGGCGATCCGCTGGGGCGCCGACACGGTGATGGACCTGTCGACGGGGCGCAACATTCACACCACGCGCGAATGGATCATGCGCAATTCGCCCGTGCCCATCGGCACCGTGCCGATCTATCAGGCGCTGGAAAAGTGCGGCGGCGATCCCGTGAAGCTGACCTGGGAACTCTATCGCGACACGCTGATCGAGCAGTGCGAACAGGGCGTCGACTATTTCACGATCCATGCCGGCGTGCGCCTGCCCTATGTGCCGCTGACCGCCAACCGCGTCACCGGCATCGTCTCGCGCGGCGGCTCGATCATGGCCAAGTGGTGCCTGGCGCATCACAAGGAGAGCTTCCTCTACGAGCGCTTCGACGAGATTTGCGACCTCATGCGCAAGTACGACGTGTCGTTCTCGCTGGGGGACGGGCTTGCGCCCGGGCTCGATCGCGGACGCCAACGACCGCGCGCAGTTCGCCGAACTCGAAACGCTTGGCGAACTGACCAAGATCGCCTGGAAAAAAGGCTGCCAGGTGATGATCGAAGGCCCCGGCCACGTGCCGATGCACAAGATCAAGATCAACATGGACAAGCAGCTCAAGGAATGCGGCGAAGCGCCGTTCTATACGTTGGGCCCGCTGACGACCGACATCGCGCCGGGCTACGACCACATCACGAGCGGCATCGGCGCGGCGATGATCGGCTGGTTCGGCTGCGCCGATGCTTTGCTACGTGACGCCGAAGGAGCACTTGGGGCTGCCGAACCGCGACGACGTGAAAGTCGGCGTCATCACCTACAAGATCGCGGCGCACGCAGCCGACTTGGCGAAGGGCCATCCGGCCGCGCAGCTGCGCGACGATGCGCTTTCGCCGCGCGCGCTTCGATTTCCGCTGGGAGGACCAGTTCAATCTCTCGCTCGATCCCGACACGGCGCGCGCCTATCACGACGAGACGCTGCCCAAGGACGCGCACAAGGTGGCGCACTTCTGCTCGATGTGCGGGCCGAAGTTCTGCTCGATGAAAATCACGCAGGACGTGCGCGACTACGCGGCCAAGCAGAACGCG
The DNA here is from genome assembly GCA_963732525.1 of uncultured Alphaproteobacteria bacterium. Classification (GTDB taxonomy): domain Bacteria; phylum Pseudomonadota; class Alphaproteobacteria; order Rhizobiales; family Hyphomicrobiaceae; genus Hyphomicrobium_B. Next base: position 26,887 of record CAVSZX010000030.1, on the reverse strand, counting down.
CGCGTCGGCGAAGCGATCGCGGAATTGCAGGAGGAAGTGGGCAGCATCGACCCGCAGGCCGGCATGGACGAGATGAGCGCCAAGTTCAAGAAGCTCGGCGGCGAGTTGTACATCGAGGCGGAGACGGCGGAAGCCGCGGCTGCGGCCGAAGCGAAGTCCGGGACCCCCGACGAACGCGCGCGCAGGGCCGTGAAGAAGGCGAATGAGGCGTTGGGATGAGGTAGTTCCGGAATCCAGCGGCGATGCCAGAGATCATCATTGTCGCTGGACCGAATGGCGCCGGGAAGACGAGCTTTGCAAATATCTACCTGCCAGAAGAGCGCCAGAGATTTGTATATGTAAACGCTGATGAAATCGCTCGCGAAACACTCTACGCACATTTGAGCGAGACGGCTCGAAATCTGCGGGCAGGGCGCGAAATGCTCGCGCAAATCGATGCTACTACGAATGCTGGGCTCGACTTCATGTTCGAGACGACTCTCGCTACCCTCGTGCACGCCAAGAAGATTTCTCTCTGGCGTTCAGTTGGCTATCGCGTGTCATTGATTTACCTGCGGCTGCCCGACGTAGTGGCGTCGATCCGCCGAGTTTCGCGCCGCGTGGCGGGCGGCGGACACAATATTCCGGAGGCCACGATCCGGCGCAGATTTGCGCTAAGTCTCGAGTATCTGAACAAACTCTACAAACCGATTGTTGACGAATGGTACGTCTGGGATAGTCTCGAAGGCGATTTCAGACTGGCCGAAGCTTGGGATGACTAATGCCGAAACATCGCTCACTGGATGTCGAGAAAGTCACTTCCGCGTTGAAGAGGGCGGCGGCGGCGGCAACTAGCGGGAGTCGCGAAGTGCGCTCCGGTAAATTTGTTGCGGTGACCGCAGCGAAAAAGCCTCCGCAATCGACCGAAGTGCAACAATCAAAGAAGAAATAGAAGCTTAACCTCCTCGATCCCGTAAGGTCGGTTGGCAGCAGGGACAGCATCGATGCGCAAGTTCTGGCTACTGCTCCTCGTGTTCTACGTTGGCGGCTACATAGCCTTCCGCCAATCGTTCGCGGAGCCGTGGGACAAGGACAATCGGACGTACGTCATGTTCCCTGAAGGACCCGTTGGCCTCGGGCTCTACTATCTTTGGCGCCCCTTGAGTTACATCGACCAAAACGTCTCAGGCTACGGCGCACATTTCGGACCGCATCGATAGTGCGGTGAGCACGGAGCGGGGACGCCAATACTAGAGGGACGGGCGCCGTTGGGCGCCCGTTCCGCTTTAAGTATGATCAACTCCGCTTCAGCGACACCCACGTCGGGGAGTAGTAGGCGCTGCCGGGGAGATACGTGCACGAGAGCGTGTTGCCATAACCCGGCGGCGGGACCAGCACCTTCGGCTCGTATTTGGCGGGCTGATAGCCACCGCCCATTTGGCAGACCATCCTATCCGCGCTCCAGGTGCCGGAGGGTCCGTTGCAGTGCGAGGCGGTCATGCGCAGCATCACCTTGTTGCCGCCCATGTGGTTCCAGCTCAAGCGACCGGAGCAAGTCTCCCACCAGCTCACTTTTGCATCGTACCGGCCGCCGCCGTAAGGATCGAGGCGGACGGCGAGGCGGAAGCGATCGTAGAGCAATCCGTCGAGGCGCCATGAGCCGGAGAGGTCATGACCGGGCTCGGTGACGGGCGGGGGCACGAGGACGCGCGGCTTCATCTCCGCGAGCGCGGGCGCGGGGACAAAGGCGGCGGCTGAAGCGAGGGCAAGTGCGGCGGTCGCGGCCTTGAATGCGTTCGAAACGAGGGCGCGATGCAGGAATGCGTGTTTCATGGGACGGCTCCAAAAAAGACTTGGGTGAAAAAGGAAATCGTCGGCATTAATTCATTGCGGGATGCACCATGCCGCAGCCGTGCTGAGCAGACCTTGAACGGCACCGTTATCTTTCGTTCAGGTTCTGGGGATCATGTGCCGGCACGCATCGCGCGGACGCGGAAACGGCAGCGGGCGAGGCTTCGGGACGAGCGTCGAGGCGCGCTGCTCTGGCGGCGGGTGCGACGCGCCGGTAACAGGCTGCAAACCATCTTATCGAGCATGCCTTGAAATCGTCGCGAACTCTGGCAACATACGACCCGTCTGCAACAACTGAAAGGAGGTGATCCGATGTCGAGTGGGATTTTCAAGGCTGCGATGTCGCGGTCGCTGATTTCTACGCCGGTTTGCCTTCTGGTGACGGGCTAGATTTCAGCGGGCACGGGCGGACCACATCATCCGCTCCTGCATCGCAACTGATCTCACGGGGGCCGCTCGCAAGGGCGGCCCTTTTGATTTGGGTGCAAATGATTGAGATGCGGGCCTAATCGACTTTCGGTACCCAAGAAGCGCATCATGGCCGGACACGAGATCCGGCCATGACGGTGAGTTGAGCAGCCGTGCGCTTCGTAAGGCCGCCTATGGCCGCTTGTTGAGCGTCACCATGAACACCATCTCGGCCTTCTTGCGCTCGGTGCCGGCACGCCGCACGTCCTGGCCGCAGCGATAACCCTCCGAGAAGCCCTCGAGCCGGCAGGTCCGCGGATTGAAGACGAAATCGAGATCGCGCTTCGGCGTAACGCGATTGATGTCGATCTGGTCGTCAACCTGGAGATCCTTGTCGAAGACCTCGATCTTGATGTCGGTGCGGCCGTTGGGAACGATCGCGGAGAATTTCCAGTTCGGGTGCACGGCATCCTGCTGCCGCAGCCGTTCCGATTTGAACACCTGGCCGCCGATCGTGACGCGGGCGTAGAAATCCTCCGAGCTGAAGGCGTCGGCGCGATCGAGCGCCGTCAGGCTGTGAACCGTGACCTGCACCTCGACGTCACGCGCGTTGCTCACGGCGTAATCGTTATAATGGCGATGCTTTTTGCGCCGATGCGGATGTGCGTCCGCCACGATGGACGTCAAGACCAACACGCTGGCCATCAGCAATGCAAAGAGCGCGAGGCCGCGCGCCCGGTAAACGGATTTGAATAAGGACATGAACCCCTCCACACAAAAACAGATACGGAATGAGCGGAACAGACCCCCATTCGCCAACGGCCCTGAACTTACGCAATTTCGTTTTGGGCCGAAACCACTGAAGTAAGGCGCGGCGCGGCTTTTCTCATGCGTGTGAGCGATTGGGGCACGCCGCGCGCGACCGCGAACCGGGCCGGTGTTCGCGCAAAGTCGCCAATTCAGTGTGCTCGATGTTTGCATCCGCGACTTGAATCGCGGCCCCAGCCGAAGTCGTGTTGTATCCAAAAAACCACATACATCTCGAATCATCTCGGCGTCAGCATTTTGTTGTGGATGTCAATCTTTATCCGCCCTAGTCTCATTCTTGTGGGACGGCTGGTCGGGGGATCAGCTGGGGGTACGAAATTCTCACATAAAACCGCCTCAAGACTTCTCATCGGGACCATCATTCCGAATTGGGTCAGACCTATAGAATTCAGCTGAAAGGCAGTGATGCTTTTCCGCAACGCTAAAGGTTTGCGGCGGGCCCGGGGGGCTACCAGGCGCCCCAAAAGAAAGAACGGGTGGCAGCTATTGGCCACCCGTTTTTTTTTGCGTCGCGCGGATCGCGAGCCGACGTCATGGCCGCTCGACGAGCCCGGTTCCCAATACAAATCGTCTCCAGTTCACAAGTCTTGACGGCTGCACGCGGCTGGCCAGTCGAAATCGCTGTGCTAGTTGTACGCAGGCGTATCATCCTGGAGAAGGGTTCGATGGCAGTCGCGGGTGGCAAAAGCTACGTTCGATCAATCCGTCTATTTATCCGGTGGGCCATGGCCGCCTCGATTCTCGCTTTTGCGGTCACCAATCCGTCCTTGGCGCAGGAAGTCCCCGCCAGCAACCCGCCGGTCCTGATCACCAACGTCAACGTCTTCGATGGCACGAACGCCAAACTCGGCCTGGGGCTCAATGTCCTGGTTGCGGGCGGCAAAATCGCCGGCATCGACAAGGGCACCATAAAGGCGCCGGACGGGGCGACTGTCATCGACGGCGGCGGACGCACCCTGATGCCGGGCCTCATCGACGCTCACGTCCACCTATTCATGACCGGCAGCAGCGAGAAAGACCTGCTCACACTTCCCGAGGGAGAACTTCATGCAACGACGGCCAAGGAAGCCGAAATGATGTTGATGCGCGGCTTCACCTCGGTTCGAGACGCCGGCGGACCGATTTTTCAGGTCAAGTGCGACATCGATGCCGGCAAAGCGATCGGACCGCGGATTTATCCCAGCGGCGCCACCGTCTCCCAAACGTCGGGACATGGCGACAGCCGCTTGCCGAATGAGCGTTCACGGCGGTTTGGGGGCGAGGTCTCCAAAGGCGAATTGCTAGGTGTGGGTTTCATCGCCGACGGCCGCGATGAAGTCTTGACGGCGGCACGCGAAAACCTGCGCGCCGGTGCCTCACAGATCAAGGTCATGGCCGGGGGCGGGGCGGCGTCCGCCTATGATCCACTCGATGTCGCGCAATACACGCTCGATGAATTGAAAGCGGCCGTGGAAGCCGCCGACGACTGGAATACTTACGTCACCGTGCATGCCTATACGGTAAAAGCCGTGGGTCGCGCGGTCGAAGCCGGCGTCAAATGCATCGAGCATGGCCAGTTGCTCGACGAAGCAACCATGCGGCTGCTCGGCGAAAAAGGCATCTGGCTCAGTCTGCAGGCGCTGGACGAAGCCCCGCCGACGGCCAAGCCGGACGTAATAGCCAAAAAACGCGCCGCTGTCGAAGGTACGGACAATGCTTTCAAGTGGGCGAAGAAGTACAACGTGAAACTCGCGTGGGGGACGGATTTTCTGTTCCGCCCAGAGCAGAACAAGAACCAGAATACGGACATACTTAAACTGACGAAGTGGTTTGCACCTGCCGAGATCTTGAAGCTGGTCACCCGCGACAATGCCAAGTTGCTGGCACTGTCGGGTCCGCGCAATCCCTATCCTGGGCAACTCGGCGGGATCGCGAAGGACGCCCACGCGGATTTATTGCTGGTCGACGGCGATCCGACGCAGAACCTCGATCTCGTTGGCAACCCACGAGAAGAACTTCAAGATCATCATGAAGGGCGGCAGAATCTACAAGAATACGCTGTGACGCGCAGCGCCATCGTTGGATCGCGCAGGTCAGGGCGCGCAGGCACCGAGAACACGTGCGAAGGCACGAGTGTTCGTTTTCCCTTCACTCCCCGACGAGCGCCTTCCAGACGTCGGAGGCGCGCTGCATCCAGCCCTTGGGCTTCTTCGCCGGCGGCGCCTTGGCGTCGTCCGCCTGCGCGCCCTCCTCCATAGTACCGATCGAGGCGGTGGTCTCGGGCGCGCCGTTGGCGTGCTGCGCCGGCGTGCTCGCCGCGGTCGTCTCCATGGTGGCTTCGGACGGCGTGCCGGGCGCGGAGGTATCTCCGGCCGCGGCCGGCGCGCTGCTTGCAGGCGGTTCGGCTTCCGCTTTCACGGGCTCCTCAGGCGCGGCGGTCTGCGCCGCGGCCTTTTCGCTTTGTGACTTTTCGCTTTCAGGCGTGTCACCGGCAACGGTCTTGACGATGGCGCTCACTGGCTTCTCGGCGCCGGCCACGGGCAGTCCCTTGGCATCCTTCTCGATCATCTGATCATATTCGGCCAGCGTCTTCAACTCGCCCTTGGCGCGCATGTGGACGATTTTGTAGCCCTTCTCTTTCAGCGCGACGAGAAGCAGCGGTACCGACTTGGCTGTGGTCTTATGGATGTCGTGCATGAGCACGATGCCCTTGCCGTTCTTCTCGAGCTTGCCCATCACCGTCTTGACGATGCTTTCGGCCGATTGGATTTTGAAATCGAAGCTGTCGATGTCGGTCGAGAACATGGCGATGTTGCGTTTGCCGAGATGCGCGATCGACTTCAGGGGTGTCCTGCAGAGTCGGATAGCGGAAGAAGGGCGCGATGGGCTGGCCGACGGCGCGGCGCACCGCGGAGGCGCCACGCTCGATTTCGTCACGGCCCTCTTCGAAGGTTTTCAATTTGCGGATCGTCAGATGGCTCCAGGTGTGTGTGCCGACGGTATGCCCGGCCTTTGCAACTTCGCGGATGATCTCGGGATATCCCAGCGCCATCTTTCCAATGGAAAAGAACGTCGCCTTGACGCACTGGTCCGCGAGCGCGGCGAGCACGGCTTCCGTCGAGAACTTCTGCGGGCCGTCGTCGAAGGTCAGCACGACTTCCTTCTGCTGCAGGAAGTCGTTGGCCTTGTAGTGCTCGAAGCCGAAGCCCGGGCCACCGGTCGTGTCGATTTCGACCGTGCGCGAAACGCCGATCGCGTTGGGATTGGCACACGCCTCCTTGCCGGCAGCGCCAGCCTCAGCGGTCGCGGCAATGAGCCCCAATAGGGCCGCGGCCCACACCCGGTTGAGCGCCTTCATTGCAATCCCTCCAGCAATCGAAAAAATCCCCGACCCCAAACTCTAGACTGGGGTCTTTTTCCAAATTCGCGCCATCTGCAGGCGATGGCAAGGCATCTCATGGTATTTCAAGCCGATTCGGTGAAATGCGATGTGAGCAAATTCACCGGTTTAGATCAAAGGCCTCCGCGGAGGCCGCTGTTTTGCGGCTGATCGCGGCACCCTCGACGCCGCGTTGTGCTCACACTGCGCCTTAAGCCCGCTCTATGCCATGGGCCGGGGCCGCAGTTGCCAGCGTCAGGCCGCTCCAAAAAGAAAACGCCGCGCCCGGAACTGAAACCCGGCGCGGCGGAAGTCTTTGCATCAGATCGAACTTACTGGCCTTCGTAAGCGATGCGGTAGATGGCGCCGACGAGATCGTCGGAGACGAGCAGCGATCCATCGGCCATCTGAGCGAGGCTCACCGGACGACCGGCATATTCGCCGGTGTCGAGCAGCCAGCCTTCCGCGAACGGCTCCGTCTTGCCCTTGGTGCCGTCCTCGTTGATGGCGTGGAACATGATGCGGGCGCCGACCGGCTTCACGCGGTTCCAGGAGCCGTGCTGCGCCGAGAAGATGCCGCCCTGGTATTTCTTCGGGAACATCTTGCCAGTGTAGAAGGTGAGGCCGAGATCGGCGGCATGAGCGTCATACTCGTGCTCCGGAGGAACGGCATCGGCCGGCGGCTCGCTCGACTTGTACTCTTCAGTCCGCACCTTGCCGCCGCCGAACCACGGGAACCCGAAGTTCTGGCCCGCCTTGGTTGCATGGTTCAGTTCGCCGGGCGGGATTTCATCACCCATGCCGTCGACCTGATTGTCGTCGAACCACAACGTCTTGTCCTTCGGGTTGAAGTCCATGCCGACGCTGTTGCGGACGCCGGTGGCAAAGACCTCACGGTTCTTGCCGTCGCGGTCCATGCGGATGATGCCGCCGAGGCCCCACTGCTTGTAGAGGTCCAGCTTCTCGGGCGCCGGAACATTGAAGGGTTGACCAAGCGAGATGTAGATCTGCTTGTCTTCGGGGTTGATCTTGCAGATGCGCGCCGTGTGATTGTAGCTCTCTTCCTCCGGCGGGATGAGCTCGCCCTGCTTCACCACGTTGAAGGCGGCGACGTCGGGTCCTTCATAGAAGAACTCGGCGGCAGGGAAGAGCAGCACGCGGTTCTGCTCGGCGATGTAGAGAAATCCGTCCTTGGTGAAGCAGACGCCGTTGGGAATATTGAAATCGATCGATGGCGCGAACACCTTGACCTCGTCGGCGACGCGGTCGCGGTTGCGGTCGGTGACGGCGTAGACCTTGTTCTTGCGCGTGCCGACGAACATGACCACGCCCTGCGGGCCGATCGCCATCTCGCGCGCATCCGGCACGACGGCGTAGAGCGAGATCTTGAAGCCCGGCGGCATCTTGATCTTTTTCAGAATGGCGGCGATCGCCTTGGCGTTTTCGCCTTTCTGCTCGATGGTCGGGATATCCATCGACGCGCCGGTGCTCTTGAACCCGGATAGCTTTTCAAGATTGCCGGGCGGATTTTTCGATTGGGCGAATGCGGGCGAGGCCATAAGGGCTACCACCGCTACGCTAAGGGCAAGACGTTTCACCATGCGATCATCTCCCTAGTGTGTTTGGCTGGTTGTTGTTGGGACATGCGGCACCTGCGGCTCCCGCCGAGGCGCCAAGTGCGCGCATCCGGGCAGGCTCTCAACCATCGCGTGCAAATGCAAATGGCCGAAACTGATCCGCCCTTTTGCTACTTTAGTATGTTCCTACTCGCGAGGTGCGTTACTCGGGTACTACGAAAGCTCTAGTTCGTTCGGGCGATCTGAAATAATGCTGGCCTAGGCCGGATTTGGACCGGATTCAGGGTTTCGCGCTTCGGACGCCGTCGCCATCGTTCCCGGTCCGGTCCTGCGACCTGCTGACCTGCGCAACCAGGAAGGGGTTGCCTCGCGCGATCGACAGCCCGTAGTCTCCGCATGGTTAATAGCGTTTGCAACGACTTGAGGAGACGTGTTCCATGTTGAAATCATATTTCGCGCCTGGCGGCTTGTCGCCGGTGCAGTCGGCGGTTGCCGCGTTCGCGGCCGCCTCCGCCGCAGATGCCGCGCCGTCGAGCCTTGGCGCCGCTCACGGCGGATCGCAAAGGCATCGTCATTCAGGTCCACGGCGACTGGGACGATGACGATGGCGACTATCGTGGCCGCCGGCACCGCCGGCATCACGGCAAGCACCATGTCGATGCCCCCTTTACGCACGTCGAGAGCGGCCGCCGGGTGGTGGTCGATGCGCCCTTCGCCCACGTCTATGTCGGCCGCCGTGGCCGCCACGTCGTCGCACCGTTCGTCAATCTCTGGCTGCCGCGCTGAGACCGGCGCGTACTTGAGTCGACAAGTGATCGGATGGGTTTGCTGGCGCTGGCCCCTTTTGACATGTCCTATCGTGCGCAGGCGGCGTATTGGTGGCGCGGATTCTAGCGTCTAGGTCATGGACCGGCCGATGCGCCCGTCGCCCGGCAGTCGCCGCTAAGAATATTTCGGCTGAAGTGCGTTCAGCTAGTCCCTTGAGGTCGGCTGCAAACATGCCCTCGAGCCGCATAAATTGGACGTTCAAGGCTAATTGGACTTCGATATTTCGACATAATGTGCTCTTAGTGGTGCCCTTCGGTTGCGGGCCATAACCGATTTATAGTGTTTTTTGGGGGTCTTCCAAATGTTCAATCGCGTCGCAACACCAGAAACACCACACGTCCCAGCGAGTCGGCCCGCAACGGTGGCTCCACTCCCGCAATCCAACCCTTGAAGTCTGGCCCCTTGCCGCCGTTCGCGCAGCAGGCGCTTGCGACACCGTCGCAGGTGACGATGCGTCAGCCAGATGCGCCGACCTCGGTCCTCGGCCCCGACATCACCATCATCGGACAGCAGCTCGTCTTGAAGACCAAGGGCTCGCTCCTCATCGCCGGTCAGATCCAGGGCGATGTGCACGGCGAGAGCGTGACGGTCGGCGAGAGCGGCGCTGTAACCGGCACCATCACGGCGCGCACCATCGCCGTTCAAGGCGAAGTCCGCGGCGCGCTCAAAGGTTCGAGCGTCTACCTCCACGCGACGTCTCACGTCGATGGCGACATCGTCAAACAGACGCTGGCTATCGCCGAAGGCGCGCAGTTCGACGGCAGCGTCCGCCGCGCCCGTGACGTCAGCGAAGTGACGCCCGACCTCGGCTGAGACGCAGAACGCGCTCAAAGCCGTTCGACAGAAATCTGCGTAACAATGCGGTGACGCGCGCCCGGGCGAGCGTCACCACGTCCGTTCCGGCGTTCGCCGTCTCCACGCACACCATGCGTCTGTATCCGTCCGCGCCCGCGTCATCGGCGATGTCGCCGAGGCGCGCCGACTTGGCGATCCAGGGATTCCACAGCACCGTCGATAGGCTCCCCTGCTTGGCGATGACGATGCGGCGCCGAAGCGCCGCGTCTTCGATCGTCAACCGGTCCGGAGCTTTCGACATAGATGCGATCGATCTCGGCGTCGATGGCGACCGGCGAAAGTTCGCCCTCCACCATTCGTTGCCGCGAGCTTATCGAGGAATGGCCTGGCTCTCGAGACCAAGGACGCGAATCGCGCCGATGTCGCCGACACGGAAATAGGAATGCAGCGCCTGCGTCAGGGCGATAGCCGACCTGTCGCGGTTTTCCGTTGTCAACGAGACGGTCAGCTTGTCGTCGAGCGTGATATCGATTTCCGCATAGAGCGCGCAAGGCGAGAGACTTTCGATCCGGTCCCGGCTTCAGGCTCCGGGTATCGAAGGCCAAGACCAGGCGGGCGCGCCCCTCGTGCGACGCCGAGCCCGTCACCCGCCAGGGCCGCGTTCTGACGAACCCATGCGCGGGTTTGCTCGCGTCGCTCGGATGCGGACCGAACCAGGGCCAGCAGACCGGAATGCCGCCGCGAATGGACTTGCCGGGCGACAATGCGGGCGGCGGACGACAGCCACAGCACCTCTTCGTGTCCCTCGGGCACGTAGGAGAGCACCTGCGCGCCGTGCAGCGACACCGACGCACGCGCGCCCCGTGTTGCGAGAACGGCGACGGTGCCGCCGAACCGCTCCTCGAACCAGACCGCATCCTTGCGACCCCAGCGCGCTTCGAGGGCGGCGGGCGACAGCGTCTCGCCGGCCATCCTGGACGGCACAGGCAAGGCCACTAGTGGCCGCCACCGGAACGGATGCTTGGACGTTCGTTCAGGCAGTGCTCGGAGACGCGGATGTCGTTGCCGACGAAGCGGCAGACCTCGCGCTTGTAGTTCGGGTTGTAGCGGATGCGGTCGGCGGAGGCGCGCATGCCGTGCTCGCGCGCGACCTGGGCGAGGAGTTCGTCCTGGCAATAGGGCGTTGCAATGGTAGTTGCCTGCGACCAGCTGATAGCCGTTGGCGCACTTGATGCCGCGGGCTACGGCCGGCGCCGGAGCATACGCCAGCCCAACGATGCCGGCGATGAGCAAGACAGCGATGAAATTGCGGCGTATCAAGCTGGTCTCATGGGCGACCTCATAAGCAAATTGTTAGCCTTCAACGGAGTGGCGAGCCGCCATTGCCTTGCTCGCAGTGCCGGTAACGGATCCCGGCGGCCCGGCCGGGCGTTCTAGCCGGCATTTTACCACCATCCTGGCCGTTGGCATGCGGGAAATCCGCCACAAGACCGTTGGGCCTCGCGCAATAAAGTGATTGCAAGTATAGAGGCGGGAAAATTTGGCTACGGCATCAGGGCGGGAGACGAACGCATGATCATCAATTACGACAGCAATGGCGCGTGCCTCACGCGCCGCGACGGACCCGGCATCAATGCGGCGACGGTGTGGATCGACATGGTGAACCCCACCGATGCGGAAGAAGCCGAACTCGAGCGGGCACTCGGCATCGACGTTCCGACACGGGACGAAATGCGCGAGATCGAGACCTCGAACCGCTTCTATTCGGAAGGCGGCGCCGCATTTCATGACGGCGCTGTTCCTCCAGAGCGTCGATACCGACGCGCCGAAGACCTCGGCCATCACCTTCATCCTCGCCGAGAAGCGGCTGGTCACGCGTGCGCTACGCCGAGCCCAAGGCCTTTCAGATTTTTGCCGACAAAGCCTGCCGCGTCCCGACCTCGTGCGCGAACGGCGCACGGCGTTCTTGCCGGACTGCTCGAGATCATGGTCCAGCGGCAGGCCGACCACATCGAGAAGATGCAGGACGAGGTCGAAGGGCTGGCGCCGGCGATCTTCGGGCAGAAGAGTGCCGGAGGAAACGCGCGGACGGCGGCTCGAAGTGTCGTTGCGCAGCGTCGGCAGGTCCGGCGACCTGACCTCGCGCGCCTTGGAGAGCGCGGTGTCGTTTCAGCGGCTGCTGCACTACTTCCACGACGCCGCCAAGGCGCGCGGCGAGGGTGCAGAGTTGCACGCGCGGATCGAGAGCATGCGCGGCGACGTCACGTCCCTCGTCGATCATCTGCGATCGCTGCAGACCCGCACGGCGTTCCTGCTGGACGCGACGCTCGGCATGATTTCGACCGAGCAGAACCAGATCATCAAGCTGTTTTCGGTGATGGCCGTGATGCTGATGCCGCCGACGCTGGTTGCTTCCGTCTACGGCATGAACTTCAAGCACATGCCGGAACTCGAATGGGCCTCGGGCTACGGCTGGGCACTCGGCCTGATGTTCGTTTCCGGGCTCGTGCCGTTCATCTACTTCAAGCGCAAGGGGTGGCTGTAGGAGCTCGAGTGAACCGGCATCAGGTTATACCGGCAGCGCCGCGATGCTAGGTCGGCGCTGATGCCCACTTGTTGCCGTCGTGCAGCAACAGATTATTCCAGAAGCGTCACCGGATGGAGCCACAACCGCCACGACTGCGAGCGAAATGCGTAATGCACCGAAGCCTCACGCTCCGTCGTTTCGCCGCACTGCGGCGTATTCACGGCTTCGCACAATGTTCGCAAGCGGCGTGCGACATTCGCTAATGCGCCAGCGTACGCCGTCGCTGCACTGCAGCGCCGCGAATCCTCGAGCGAACCTGGCAATGGCCATCGTTCATAATTAGCCACACCCGCATCGCGCCACTCAGCAATGTCATCTCGGCTTGTCCTGGGATTCATGGGCTACACACCAGTGCAAGCAGGACAACGCATCCTCGGCACAAGCCTGACGTTGTCATTGCTTTGGCGGGCGCCTCTTATAGGCCGGCAGAATCTGACACAATCAGCGCCAGCGCCCGCGCACGTTGCCAGCACCGTGCAGCATGCCCGCATGCAGACGGAAGAGCAGCAGCGCCGCGAGTGCGGCGAGCGCGGCCGCTTGCCAATCGAGACTTGATGATCACCGGCACGCTGGTATGGCAGCGGACCCGCAGCGTGACGATCCGCAACTTCGCGAAATAGAACGTGCAGCGCGAACCAGACGGAGAGGTTCAGCACCACGCCGACGACGGCAGCGGTGATGGCATTGAGCGCCGATTTCAGCCGCGGCATCTGGGCGATGCGGGCAACGTAGGGCGCGCCGGCAAAAATCCATAAAAAGCACGGCGCGAATGTCGCCCAGAGCACGATCACCGCGCCGAGGACGCCCAAGGACGCGGCGGCCCCCGCCATGGCGATAAGCCGCGAGATAGCCGACGAACTCGTTCACCAGAATGAGCGGCCCAGGCGTCGTCTCAGCAAGGCCAAGGCCGTCGAGCATTTCGCCGGGCTTGAGCCAGCCGTAAATCTCCACGGCATCCTGCGCCACGTAGGCGAGCACGGCGTAAGCGCCGCCGAAGGTCACGACGGCCATTTTGGAAAAGAACCACGCGAGTTTCGCCGAGCACGTGATCGGAGCCGAAGATCACAGTGCAGCATCGCCAGCGGCACGATCCAGATCGCCAGCCACACCGCGATCGTGCGCAGCGTCTCGCGCGTACTGACCGGCGTGACGGCGGCCGTCTCCGATTCCGTCGGCGGAGGCGCGCCGTTCATGCCGCGCCAGAATCCAACCATCGCCGCCGACAAGCACGATGACGGGAAACGGCACTTTGAAAAAGAAGATGGCGATGAAAGCCGCCGCCGCGATTCCCCATTCGGCGCGGTCTTTCAGCGAACGGCGCGAAATGCGCAACAAAGCTTCGACCACGATCGCCAGCACGGCGGCCTTGATGCCGGTAAAAACCGCGGCGACGGCGGGCACATTGCCGTACGAGGCATAGAGCGCGGACAAGGCCAGGATGACGAAGGCGCCCGGAAGCACGAACAGCAGCCCGGCGGCGAGCCCGCCCTTGACGCCATGCAACCGCCAGCCGGCATAGGTCGCGAGCTGCATCGCTTCGGGACCGGGAAGCAGCGTGCAGAAATTGAGGGCGAGCAAATATGTGCGTTCATCGAGCCATTTTTTTTGCTCGACGATGACCTTGTGCATGAGCGCGATCTGCCCGGCAGGTCCGCCGAACGAGGTGACGCCGATGAGGGCCCAGGTCTTCACCGCCTCGGCGAATGACGGCCGCGTCTCAACACCGTTCAGCGTCATCGCCGGCCTCTTGCTCTTCGTCATGGCGTCGCCGCAATTGCGCGGCGGCCGAACGCCCGGCTGCGTTACGCCGTCGCGCTTATAACCTCGCGGGCGAAATTTTCTCAACGACGGCAGCGTTATGCTCGCACAAAGACGAAGTGTGGCCGGATTACCAGATTGACCCATATCAATTAACCAACGTCAGGTCCGCGCGCCAGATCGGGATTAGAGCCCGATTTCAATTGGCGGCAGAGGGAGTTCTGGCGTCTTGCTGCGGATTGAGATGATCAGCGTCACAGGACGCAATCTGACGACTGGTTCCCGCCGGCCGAAGTGCTCGTTTGCGAGCCGAGGCCGGCAACCCACGGGAACCGGCGCACACCCGCAACCCTTTAGAAGAACCTGCCGCCGCAACGAAGGAGTACTGTTCATGCGGTTTTTATCGAAAGCGTTGCTGGGCATGCTGCCCGCGGCACTGCTTGGCATTTCGGCGGCTGGCGCTGCCGAGCCGGGCTGGAAGCATTCATGCGTCGGGCCCGAAGTGGCCTGCTCAAGCTCAAGTGCCAGCGGCAAGCCCGAAGGCGGCCAATGCCATGACGCCTAAGAGTGCCAAGGCCAAGGTTACCAAAGCAAAGACCAAGGCCGTGAAGGAGGTCGCGGAAAAGCCGGCCAAGGCCGCGCCCATCGAAAAAGGTCGCCTCCTCGAAGCCGAAGAAGGCCCATGTCGCCAAGGCCAAGGCCGACGACGAAGGACAAGCCGGCCAAGAAGGTCGCCTCGAAGAAGAAGAGCAAAGGTGACGGCGGCGGCAACTCGTATCAGTCGGGCGTCGCCTCATGGTATGGCGGCAACTTCCATGGCCGCACGACGGCGAACGGCGAGAAGTACAATATGTGGTCGCTGACGGCGGCTCATAAGACGTTGCCGTTCGGCACGCGCGTCAAGGTGACCAACACCAACAACGGCGACACCGTCATCGTGCGCATCAACGATCGCGGCCCCTTCGTCGGCGGCCGTATCATTGATCTCTCGAAGGCTGCCGCCAACGAGATCGGCATGGGCGGCCTCGCGCATGTGAAGCTGACGATCCTCGGCAAGGGCTGAGGCCGCGGCCGATCGTTGCATTTAGACGGGTTCCGAAAGTGCGGATTTCGCAATGCGAGGTCCGCCCTTTCTGTTTGCCCGCGCGGCCATGTGGCGAGGTCGGCGCAAGGCCCGCGGCAGAGCGCTGACGGCAGCCTCGCACTGCGGCCCGCCGTCGCGGCCGCCAAATTGTTTCCGTATAAAACCAGTTAAATCAATGGTCAGATACATTCTCGTTAAGTTTACGGACGAACTTCGCGTTGACGCCTCGCGAGGGCGGTGATCCTTTGCGAACGGTCTGCGCCCGAGGCTTGCGCGGATGACAGCGAGGGGGGCACGGCAGCAGCCATTCGACCCCGCCAAATTGCAACGATTGCCACCGCGCCAGATGGCTCGCCGAGCCGGTGCGATTGGCCTGCGCTCATGACAAACGTTTTTGAGGAGTTCAAACGAATGCGTACGATGACCGCGATTGCGGCGGCTGCCTTTGCCGCGCTCACATTGTCCACTGGTACGGCTAGCGCCAGCTGGGAATGCCAGGGCCCGGCGGTGGCCTGCGGCGGCGGCTCCGATACGTCCTACGCGCCGTCGAAGAAGTCGACAAAGTCGGCTTCCAAGGCGTCGAAGAAGCAGTACGTCTCGTACGACGACGGCGGCACGGGCGGCTACACGCTGACCGGCAAGGCATCCTACTACTGGGAACCGCAGGCGCTCGCTTCCGGCGGCCGCTTCAACCCGAACGCCATGACGGCGGCGCATAAGACGCTGCCCTTCGGCACCAAGGTGCGCGTCACCAACCAGCACAACGGCAAGTCGGTCGTCGTCACCATCAACGATCGCGGCCCCTACATTGCAGGCCGCATCATCGATCTCTCGAAGGCCGCCGCGCATTCGATCTCGATGCAGGGCTCGGGCGTCGTGCCGGTGAAGGTGACCGTGCTCGGCAAGGGCTGATTTTCGTAATTCTTGGAATAGCTGCTTCAGGCGGCGGGGATTTTTTCTCCGCCGCCTGAAACGTTTTTTTGCCCAACGAATCACCTAACGGGGGAACGTGGGACACTTGAGGGGGATATACGTGGGACTTCAGAAATCGCTTCAGTACTCTTACGCGGCGAGCCTGCTCGTCGCGGCCGCGGCTTTGACTGGTCCGGCCACGCGCCGGGGAATGGCAGACGACGACGACGCGGACGAGCGCGCGGGCCGAGGCCGCGCCGGCGGCGCCGCGGCTGACGGGACGCGGGCATCTGCTATCGGGCTCGGCGTCCTACTACTGGCAGGGGCAGATGACGGCGTCGGGCGAGCGCTTCGACAAGACGGCAATGACGGCGGCGCATCGGACGCTGCCCTTCGGCACGCGCGTCAAGGTCACGCGCGCGGATACGGGAAAGAGCGTCGTCGTGCGCATCAACGATCGCGGGCCGTTCACCAAGGGCCGCATCATCGACCTTTCGGAAAAGGCGGCGAAGGAGTTGCGCATGACCGGGCGCGGCACGGCGCCGGTGAAGCTCGAGGTGTTGCAGCGGTAAGGGGTCGGCTGAGTCAATTATCCGTGCGTCAGACTGCGAGACTCAGAATTGAGATCGCCGACAAGGGACGCGACAGATGATGCCGAACGAACCTCAAGTAAATTGCCGGTCTGGCAACCGTCCGCGAGTGCTATCGCGCTGTCGTGGCGGCATCCGGGTGTTTTTCAGCGTATGCGTGGCCTTGGCTTATTGCTGCTGATCCTCGTCAGAGCGCATTCTCTACTGGCAGGCTTACCCATACCGAAGTCAAAAGCCGCAATCGCTGGCCGGAGGCTCGGCAGCCGCGACAGCTCGTCTGTATGCTACCGCAGTCAATTTCCGTGCCGATTGGCGTCCTTCTCGCTGTTCCGTGGCACCGGTTTCTGTTGCTTGAACGAGAGGCCTGATACTGCCGCGCACCTATCCGTTCCGCAAACGGATGTGGGCTTACTTTGGTGTTGGCATGGCCGTCGTTTATCCCGATGGTCATCGTCGTTCATCTCCCAATTCATGCCATGGCTTCTTCCCTCGAAAACGACATGAGCGGCCTCTCACTTCAAGTGCAATGTCGCGGCTATTGCGTGCTCTTGTTCTCGTGCTCGCCCATTCTCGGCGATTCGCACTCCTATTTCCTGAGCGGCGCGTGGAGCAGATGGGCATTGAACGAAGTCTTCCGAACGACCAAGGGCAACACCTTCAGATTGGCCATGGGCAGTTTCTCGCGCTCTGCTGCCATCTGCTTGGCCATTGGCTTCGGATGACCGTATTCGATCCAGCCGACATGCAAGATCAGTTCGGCTCACGACCGCCGATGGCGTACTGTACGATCTCATCTGACATGATCGTCGGCATGACGATCGTCACGTTCCTGTCGCTGGCGTACAGGTCTTTTCGTTGCCTCGATGCAATCCGCTCGAAAGCCCGCGCAGACCGATTAAAAATTACTTGTAGGGCGCAATAGCCCCGCTTTGCACTCGGGGCGTATTGCGCCGTGCCACAGATACGAAAGCTCGTCGACATCGTACTTGCCGCCATGCGGCGCAATACGCTTCGCACACGTGAAGAGTGCGAAGCTATTGCGCCCTACATTTCCCGAGCCCCTCACTCCGCCGCGAAGCAATAGAACAACCCGTCGCCGCCGGTCGAGCGCAGGTTGTCCTGGCTGCAACCCTTCGAGCCGTGCGAGGAGTTCCACGACTTCATCGGCGCGCTGTCGTTCAAGCCGATGCGGTCGTGATGGCCGACGATGGCCGAGCCGTCGGCACTCTTCGTCCAGTTGCCGCAGGTCTTGTCGTCGGCGCCTGAAAAGGCCGTACCGTCCGCTTGCGAGCCGGTCAGGATGTCGTGCCGGTTCGGCGTATCGCCGCGGCCGTTGACGACCTTGCCCTTCTCGTCGACGTCCGTCTCTTTCGAGAGTTTGTTGCCGTCGCTGTGCAGTTCAGTGACGTCCTTGGCGACGACGACACCTTAAGCATTCGTCCACGGACCCTTGCCGATGCGGTCACGCGCATTGATGGCGGGCTTGCCGTCGCTGGCACTTGCGCTGAGTAGGCGTGCCAGGTGTGCTTGGCCGCGCCCGCCGCATCGCCAAGTTTCTGGCAATGCTTGTCCGCGCCCTCGAGGCCGCCGAGGTCCGCACCCTTGCCGGGGCCGGCGCTGGTCACGAAAAAGGTCATTGTGGCGGGATCGGCCAACGCAGGGAGAGCGGCCAGCGCCGCGAATGCCGCGATCACATGCTCCCTTGGCGATGTTTCGACGTAATCGTCATGCCGGCCTCCCATACTTCTGCCGTCGCGATCACGGCTCGGCGCCGCGACGAAGGCCCATGGTCACCCGCCAAGCAGGCAGAAAGATGCCGAAAAAGGCGGCTCGCGCTGCACTTAACCGTGCCTTACGACAAAGCCACATTTCCGATTGCCCGGAAGCGGAAAAAACCGGTATTTTCCAGCAAGACAGGGTGCGGCAGCAGACATGGCGGGTATGAAAAAAAACATCCCAAAATCGTCTGAGGCACTGATCGGACGCGAGGACGCGCTCGACCGTATCAAGACGGCGCTGGTCGAGAAGAAGCTGACGCAGGCGGAACTGGCGGACGCCAGCGATTGCCACGAGAAAACCATCCAGAATTTGCTCGGCGGACGCTCGGTGCGCGACCAGACTCTGTTCGACGTCTGCATGGTGCTGGGTCTCGACTACCCGGAACTGCGCGACGCCTGGCATGGCGAGGGCCACCCGCCGCCGAACGAGGGACCCGAAGGAGTTGCGCGGCGAGGGCGGCGTCGTGGCGCCGACCTACATGGGCGCCTACACGCGCGCCGCGGTCGATCAGTACATCGGCAATTACCTGACGCTGCGCAAAGCCTTTACGACCCCCGACACCATCGTCGCCTACCGCACCGAAATCATCTGGGACCCGGAGTGGCCGAGCCTTCTGTTCCAGGAGCGCGACCGCCCGGATGCCCCTTACTCGCATCGCGGCCGGCTTTATATTCCGGCGTCCTCGATGTTCATCCATCTCGTGTCGCTGACCAAGGGCGCCATGCGCATGATCGTCGTCTCGCAATTGGATCGCGCCGGCGAGATGCGCGGCATCATCACGACCTTGAACAAGCAGGGCGCCATGTTCGTGCCCGTCGCGACGCCGATCGTCTACGCGCGGCGCGACGAAGTCTCCGGCGCCGAGCTTGGCGAGATCAAACGCGCAAACCCGCATTTCCTGCGCTATTCGGAGATGCTCAACGATACGGTTTCGCAAGGCTACGCCCGCCTCATCCAGCCCTGAGCGGGGCAATCGGTCGAGACTGCGGGCGATGCGAGGCCCCACGCTCCCGAGTGTTTGCGGAGGTTACTTCGCTCGCTTTTCAGCGGCGATCGAGCGGACGGCTGTTTCTCCGGTCCGTCGCGGCGGTGCTGGCGGCTGCCTTTTCGTCGAATGGGGGGGTGCCGAAAAGAAGTGCTTGGCGAGATCGACCGTCTCGGACTTGCCGATCGAAGCGCGCCATTTCGACAGCCACTCCTCCGCCGCGGTGCGTCCGGCGCCGTGCAGGTAGGTAATCATGGACCATTCCGGCTTCAACGTCGTCTCGGGGCTCATGCTGGCCGTGACGGGACTGGCATCGATCAAGTGGAAGCGGTGGCGAGCGAGTGGCGCGAGCCGTCCCTTGGGCAGAATGGCGCCTGCGGTCTCGCGCACGGCGGTGATGATCTCGATATCGCGCAGGAGTGGGGCGTTGAAGGTGAGGCGCGTCGCGTGATTTGAGATGTCGCGAACGCTCATGGGATGCTCGTCGATGACCAGCGGCGTCAGCGTGATGAGCATCGTGTCGGCGACGGGGCTTTCGACCGCGAGCGTGACGAGATCCGGGTTGGCAGAGAAGCCGCCGTCCCAGTACGCCGAACCATCGATTTCGACGGCATGATGGACCGTCGGCAGGCAGGCGGAGGCGAGCACAGCTTCGACGGTGAGTTCGCGGCTGCGGAAAAGCCGGGCGCGCCCCGTCGGCACATGCGTCGCGGCAATGAGCAATTCGATCGGGGACTTGGTGCGCAACGCCTCGAAGTCGACGTGTTCGCTCAAGATCCGCCGCAAGGGATCGAACCCGAGCGGATTGAATTCATAGGGCGACCAGAGTGAGGCAACCTGGGCCATCGAGTTCGACTGCGACAGCCCGTAGAGAAACGGATTGAGCCTTGTCAGGTCGGGCACGCCCGCCTTGTGAACCGACTGCCAAACCTTGAAGAGGTTTTCGCGCGCCTTTTGCCGCGAGCCTTGCAGAAGGCCGCTGACCATCGCCACGGCGTTGACCGCGCCGGCGCTCGTGCCGCTGATCCAGCCGAACCCTAGCCGCTCGTCCTCGAGCAATCGGTCGAGGACACCCCAGGTGAAAGCGCCATGCACGCCGCCGCCCTGTAACGCCAGATTGATCTGCAATTTTTTTCGCAAGGCCCCACTGCTCCAATTCACTCCGGGACCTGTTCAGCCTCGGCCCGGAGCTGCACCATCCATAGCGCGAGCGGCGTGCCGATGTCAGGGGGGATCAATCGCGGGCTTCAAAGCGCGGCAAAACGACCGGAATAAACTCGATTTCTGTCACAATCGCGTCAATAGCAAACGCGCGCTTCAGGTTGCTGCTGCTCAAGATTTCACTCGGCGGCCCACTTGCGAGGCAGCGGCCTTCCTTCATCAGGACGACGGCTGTGGCATATCGCGCCGCGAGCGAAAGATCGTGCAGCGCGGTGACCACTGCGCGACCATCGGCAGCCAGCCGGCGCAATTCTTCGAAGAGCGCGAGCGTGTGCGCCGGATCGAGGCCCGCGGTCGGCTCGTCCGCGATCAGGTATTGCGCTTCTTGCGCAAGGGCTCTTGCGACAAGCACGCGCGCGCGTTCACCGCCCGAGAGCATGGAGACCGGCCGGTCCTTCAGGGACGCAACGTCCATGCGCTCCATGGCCTTGCGATCGCCGCGCGATCGTTATCGCTTTCGCCCGCCGAGAAGCTGCGGTGCGGAAGACGGCCGAGCGCCACGACGCGCTCGGATTTCAGCGCCCAATGCACCGTTCGGTCCTGCGGCAAGTAGGCGATGCGGCGGCCGAAATCGCTCGGAGTGAAGTCCGTAATCCGCGTGCCATCGAGCGTTACCGTGCCGGTCTTCGGCGCGAGGAGCCCGGCGAGGACCTTCAAGGTCGTCGATTTCCCGGCGCCGTTGGCCCCGACGACGGCGACGAAATCTCCGGGCCGGGCTTCGAAGGAGAAGTCGGCGAGCGTCAGGCGGCCGCCGAGTTCGACAGCAACGTTTTCGCTTCTGCAAGCTCATGGCTGCAGCTCCGGCCGCTTGCGCAGCACCAGCGACAGGAAAAACGGCGCGCCGATCAGCGCGGTCAAAACGCCGAGACGCAGATCGCTGTAAGGCGCGACGATGCGCAGCGCCACATCGGCGGAGAGCACGAGCGCGGCGCCGCCGAAGAGGCTGGGCAGGAGAAGCCGCCCCGGGCTGTCGTCGACGAGCGGCCGCAAGAGATGCGGCACGATGAGGCCGACGAAGCCGATCGATCCCGCAACCGCCGTCGCGGCGCCGACGGCGAGCGCCGAACCGGCAATGATCTTGAAACGCAGGCCCTTGTGATCGACGCCGAGGTTCTGCGCCGCGTCCTCACCGAGGCTCAGCGCTTCGAGGTCGCGCCCCGTCGTCAGCAGCATGGCGAGGCCGACGGCGATCAACGGTGCCGCGAGCCAGACGTGCATGAGGCTGCGATCGGTGAGCGAGCCCATGAGCCAGACCATGATCTCGACGGAGGCGAAGGGATTGGGCGAGAGATTGAGCGCGAGCGTCGTCAGCGCGGCGGTGACGGCGGAGACCGCAACGCCGGCCAGGATCAGCGTCGTGGTGGCGCCGCTGCATGCCGGCAAGGCGACGATGGCGATCGCGGCGAGGCGGCGCCGATCAGGCCTCCGAGTGGCAAGCGCCAACGCAAGGCGCGCCGCGAGCCCGCAATGGATGGCCGTGACGGCGCCGAGCGCCGCGCCGCCGGAGATGCCGAGCAGGCCGGGCTCGGCGAGCGGATTGCGCAAATATCCTTGCAGCGCCGCGCCTGAAAGCCCGAGCGCCGCGCCGACGAGCAATCCGAGCAGCGCGCGGGGCAGCCGGATTTCTGTCAGAACGATGCGCGCGGCGGCGCCGTTCGGCGGCAGGCCGATGCCATCCGGGCCGATCGCGAGCGACGCGGCAAATCCGAGAAAGGCCAGCACGGCGGTGATCAGAAGTGCCCGCGAGATCATGGCGCGGGCTCCGGCTGGCTGAGACTGGCGCCGCCGCGACGCCGGAGCGTTTCATGGAGGCTAGGATTTCAACGGCATCGGCAATTCTTGGTGTCGCGCACATCCAGAGCGGCATAGGAAGATGCACCGACGGGCGACGCTGGAGCAGTTGCGGCGAAGGCGGGATGGCGCAGATTGTCGGCGAGCACGGTCTTGAAGTCGCCTGCCGCGTTGGCGAGAACGATCAGATCGGGTGGCGCGGCGAAAAGCTTTTCCAGCGGCAGGCGGCCGGCAGGGCCGAGCTTCAAATCTCGCGCGATATTGCGATAGCCTGCGGCTTCAAGCGCGGCGTCGAGCAGGCTCCCAGGCCCCGACGTTAGACTGTTCACCTGATAGGCGATCGCGGTCGGACGGCCCGGAACGATCGAACGAGCGCCTGCAACACGCTGGTCGAAATCCTGGATCAACTCCTCAGCCCTTGCCGACGATCCTGTCTTCTCCGCGATCAATCGGATGGTCGACTTCATGCCCTCGAAGTCGGCCGCGAGCGGCACAACAAGAACATCGACGCCAAGGCGCTTCAGGAGATCGACCGTCGGTCCGGTTGTATATTCCCCGGCGATGACGAGATCGGGATCGAGCCCCAGCACCTCCTCCGCTGTACCGCGCAACTTCTTCATCCCTTCGAGCTTATCAGCCTCGGCCGACAGCGTGCGGTCGGTAGCGAGAAAGCTCACGGCCGCGATACGCTCGCGCGGCACGAGATCGACGAGAAGCTGATCGGTGCACAAGTTGAGTGATACGATGCGCTTGGGCAGCGCGGCCGCGGTTTCCCCCGTCCCCGGCATGAAAGCGAGGACAAGGGTAAGACCGGCGGTTTTGAGGATCGTCCTCAGTTGCGTACTCCTGATTGTAGTCTCATTTGTATTTGGCCCAGTCGAGCGTCGAGGGCTCTTCCAGTGATACACGCACTCCGCCGTACGCCGCGATACCGGCGGCATTGAAGCCGAAGACTTCCTCGTAATTCTGATCGAGCAGGTTCTCGACCCGGCCATAGAGTTCGACACCCGGCGCAACCTTATACGACGCAGCGGCCGTCACGAGCCAGTGGTCGTCGAGCGTGACTCGTTGTGACGAGAACGTGATGGCACTGAAGCCCAGGTCCTTCATGCTGCCGTTATAGACGGCGGCAAGGTTGAGATTGCCCCTGCCGTGATCGAATACATAATTCAAGTCGGCACGGCCGGAGTGCGGCGGACGTCGCACCTCCTCTTCGCCTGTGAATTCGCGGGCGTTGAGGTAGGTGTAGGCAAGGCCGACGCTGATGCCATTGACGAGCCGGAACCGGGCAGCCACCTCGATGCCTTCCCGTTCGCTCGTTCCCGCGCGGTTAAACGGTATGAAGCAGAATGGAACACCGCCACACGCCTGCGGCGGCGGCACGAAGTCGAAATCGATTTCGTTTTTGAGATCGGAGTTGAAATACGTGACGTCGACGACCGCGCGGCCGTCGAAAAACGTCGTCTCGACTCCGGCGTCCCATCCGAATGACGTCTCTGGGGTCAGGTTCGGATTTGGAACGAAACCGAAGAAGACGCCAAACTGCTCTCCAAAGCTCGGATACTTGATACCCGTTCCGGCGCTCGCGTGCAGGCGGAAAGGCGAGCCTTGCGGCTGGAGCGAGCTCGCGACGCGCCACGTCGTGGCGTTGTCGAAGCCCTGATTGTCGTCGTAGCGGACGTTGCCGGTGAGTGTCAGGGCATCGAAATACTCAGCCCGGATTTCGCCTGCGACGCTGTCGCGATCACGCTCGAACGCGCTCGAGGAAAGTAGCGGTTGTTCGAAGGCTTCCCTCTGATGCTCGACGAGGCCGGTGAAGAAGTGGCGCACGGGAAGGTGCTCGGGCCCGTCGAGGCGATAGGTCGAGCGGTAGCCGTATTTGCTCGTCGTCGACAGGTTGCGCGAGGCCTGCCCCCCAGGTGGCGAAAAGAGGCCGAGATCAAGGTCGCGGTTATCGGTCTCGACACCCGAGACGAAAACCTTGTGCACCCAGGTACCGTCGAACGTGTCTAGTGTCGCCTCGAGACGGCCAAGCCAGAGGTCGGACACGAACGTGGAGCGCTCCTCCGAGGCGACGAACAAGCCATTCAAGACATCGTTTGTTCCGTCGCGATCGCCATCGCGGCGCGAGCGTCGCAGCGACACATCGATCTTCAGGTTATCGGAGACCATGACGCCGCCGGTGAAACTCAAGGTGGAGAACTGGCCGCCGTCGTTCTCGGTACCAGTGTCCGAGATATCGAAGCCGTTCGTGCGCCGGCCCGACAGCGTCAGGCTTGCGTGCGCCCGATCCGTGCCGCCGGAGATGCCGACCATTCCGTCGCGCGTATCGAACGAACCGCCTTCGGCGCGGGCCCGGAAGGTCAGCGGTCCTTTGCCGCCGCGCGTTATGATGTTGATCACGCCGCCAAGCGCGCCTGAGCTGTAGAGACCGCTCTGGGGACCGCGGATCACCTCGATCTGCGCGATGTCGTCGATGAGCAGATCTCGAGAAATCGAAGAAGCCGTCGGAACCGGCATTGACCTCGACGCCGTCGATGAGCACGAGCGTGTGGTTGCTTTCAGCGCCTCGCAAACGGATCACCGTCAAGTTCTGAACCCCCCTGACCCGAAACCGAAACACCGGGCAGGCTGCGCAGCGCATCGGCTGCGTTGCGCACTTGCTGGGCTTTCAGATCGGCCGCGGTCACGACGGAAACGGACGTGCCGACCTTGTCGACGGCAATTCCGGCAACGCTCTCGCCCGCGTCCTGCGAGGCAGGTGCGCTTTCCACGAAATCGGGCTCTCCGGCGATGGCCGATTGCGCAGGCTGCGCCACCGTGGCCGGCTTTGGCGCCTTTGACTTGACCGCTTTCTTGCTGGCCTTCTTCGCAGGCGGCGGCGCGGGCACCTCGACTTCGACTGGCGCCGGCTTGGCTTTCGGCTTCGAAACCGGCTTTACTTCTATGGTCGCGCCTTCAACAACGATCGGCGGTAGTTCGGACGCGGCCAATTGAGTTGTGGCATCCTGCGCGCGCGCATGGACTGTTACCGCGGCAAGCGCCGCGGCTGAAACGACGGTCCGTATCGAGTGCTTGAACATAATAGTCCCCCGTCAGCTGGCAACCTGACGGAGAGCGGCACGGCGCGAATGGGCAAAAAGAGACAGCTCGTCGCGAGCCGTAAGGCATTAGCCCCAAGGCTCGAGCGTTTCAGAAACGCTTGGCGATATCCTCAATCCCGAACACGTCTGATGCGGCTCCCCACGGTCATGCATCAGTCGCCACTACGGGTGTCCGTTCTTCCGCGCGCCCCGCACGGACGATGGGCGACATGTGACGGCAGGTCTCCTGGCTCGCGGCTCGGACGCTTTCTCCTGCCTTCCCGATTTCGGATCATGCGTGATCCGGTCAGTGGCATATGAGGCGAAAGCTTGCCGCTTACAGTTGCGGGGGCAGCCTCGGTTTTGGACTTTTGCGGCCCGCACCGTGTTCCCATTTTCACTGGACGAAGCGTGAGCCGCGTCCGGAACCGTCACAGGACCATAAGGATCAGACGCATCGCGCTGCGTCAAGCGCGGCAAAAAGGGGCGTTGCCCGTTTGCCATAGGGAGCGGCCTTCAGAAGCAGCCGAGCATGGCGCCGAGCGCGGAAAGATCCAGCAATATTGCTTGTCCGCGCCAGGCAATCGCCAGCAAGGCAAGTGCGAGCAGGCTCGCCGCGACGACGAGCAGTGCCCGCTTCACGGTCATCGGAAAAAGTGGTGTCGCGGCGTCTTTCATCGGTCGAGTATCGCCAGCTATTCTGCCGCCTGCGGGCCTGCCGTCTGCGGGACAGGGCGCACGACGGCCTCCTCCACGATCGGCAGATGGATGAGCGCGGCAAAGAGGCCGAGCGCCACCGACACCCACCACATCAAATCATAGGACTTGGTTGCATCGAAGACCAGTCCCGCGCTCCACGCCCCGAGAAATGAACCGACCTGATGCGACAGGAAAACGATGCCGTAGAGCATGGTCATCCACTGCGGGCCGAAAAACGTCGCGACGAGGCTGGAGGTCAGGGGAATAGTGGAGAGCCAGAGCAGGCCGAGCAGCGCGCTCAAGGCGACGACGGTGACCGGCGTTACGGGCAGGGACAGGAACAACAAACACGATCGCGCGCGCAAAGTAGATCGCGCTCAAGCCGAAGCGCTTGGGGAAATAGCGCGCCGACTGGCCTGAGAGATCGTTCCGAGCAGATTGCCGAGACCGACCGCGGTGAGGGCCATGACGGCGACCCGCCCATCGAGTCCCTTGTTAGCGACGTAGGCCGGAAGATGCGTTCCGAAGAATGCGAGGTGAAAACCGCAAACGAAAAATCCGGCATTGAGCAGCCAATAGCTCGGCAGCCGCGCCGGCCTCTTTCAGGGCCTCCGCCACACCCTGACTATGCAATTCTGGGCCATGCGCGCGCGGCGGCCCGGATATCGCATAGGCAAGCGGTAGGATCAAAAGCGACGTGACGAGCAGCGCCAGCAGGCTTGATTTCCAACCCAATGACTCGATGAGCGCGTGCGTATAGGGCAGCGCGATCAG
>CAVSZX010000029.1:0-67505 GCA_963732525.1 uncultured Alphaproteobacteria bacterium | reverse complement strand
TGGACCGACAGCCATCGACCTCGGGCTCGATCCGGCGCCGCTCGCCACCGAAGCCTTGCGCGGGGAAGGCGCAACGCTTTTGAACCGCGCCGGCGAACGCTTCATGTTGAAAATTGATCCGAGAGGCGAGCTTGCCTCCCGCGATGTCGTCGCCCGCGGCGTCTTTGCCGAAATCGGCGCCGGGCGCGGTGCCTTCCTCGACTGCCGTTCTGCCATCGGCGCCCGCTTCGACGCCGCCTTTCCGACCGTCGCCGAGCACTGCCGCCGGGCCGGTATCGATCCGGCGATTGACCTGATCCCCGTCGCCCCCGCCGAGCATTATCACATGGGCGGTATCGCTACCGACGCACGCGGGCGCACCTCCGTTCCGGGACTTTGGGCTGTCGGCGAAGTCGCCTCCACCGGTCTGCACGGCGCCAACCGCCTCGCCTCGAATTCGTTGCTCGAAGCCGTCGTCTTCGGCGCCCGCGTCGCCGAGGACGTGACGAGCGTCGTTCCGGGCAACGTCGCCGGACACTTCGTGACGCCGAAGAAAATTCCCGGCCCCCGTCCCGTCAGCCCGAAGCAGCGCGCGGCAGCCGTCCAGCGTCTGCGCAGCATCATGACACGCGATGCCGGCGTCGTGCGCAATGCCCGCAGCCTGCGCCGCGCTCTCAACGAATTGCTGCGACATCGCGGAGGCGGCGCGCGACGATCGCGTTCTCGCCAACATGATCCTGGCCGCCCGTTTCATTGCCGCCGCGGCCTTGAAGCGCAAGGAAAGCCGCGGCGGGCATTATCGCGGCGACTACCCCAACACCGACGCCAATCTCGCCATGCGCACTTTCATGACCCTCGACGATCTCGAGCAGGATCGAGCGCCCGCGCCGCACCCTTGCCGCCGCCACCGGCGCTGTGGACTGCCGCACATGAGCGCGAGTGCCAAGGAAACGCCTGCCCGGCAGGCTACGGCGCCACCCGTCCTGCCGCCGTCGCTCATCGACGCTGCCGTTCGCGCGGCCTGGCCGAAGACCTCGGCCTGCAGGGCGACATCACCACCAATGCCACCGTCGCCGAAGCCGCGACGGCCGCCGCCGTCATTGCCGCCCGCAAGAGCGGCGTCATCGCCGGCCTGCCGCTGGCGCAAGCTGCGTTCCGCGCGCTTGATCCCGCCGTCACCTTCGATATCCGCTGTCACGACGGCGACGCCTGCAAGCCGGGCGACACGATCGCCAAGGTCTCCGGCAATGCCCGCGCCCTGCTCACCGCCGAGCGCGTGGCGCTCAATTATCTCGGCCGCCTCTCCGGCATTGCCACCATGACGCGCCAGTACGTCGACGCCATTCGCGGCACCAAAGCCAAAATCGTCGATACCCGCAAGACGACGCCGGGGCTGCGCGCCTTCGAGAAGTATGCCGTGCGCTGCGGCGGCGGCTTCAATCACCGTACCGGCCTCTTCGACGCCATCCTGATCAAGGACAACCACATCGTCGCCGCCGGCGGCTTGTCGAAGGCGATCGAGGCGGCGCGCGCCGCCAGCGGCCACATGGTCAAGCTTGAAGTCGAGGTCGATACGCTCGAACAGCTCGACGAGGTGCTCCGCCACAAGGTCGATGCCGTCCTGCTCGACAACATGACGCCGGCGATGCTCGCTAAGGCGGTCGCCAAAATCGCCGGGCGCTGCCTCGCGGAGGCTTCGGGCGGCGTCAACCTGTCGACCGTGCGAGCGATTGCCGAAACGGGCGTCGACCTCATTTCCGTCGGTGCGCTGACCCATTCCGCGCCCGTCCTCGATCTCGGCCTCGATTTCGTGGCGCGCCCCGGGGCGACGCCAATCGACGCTTGATTTTGCCACAGTTGGCGCTCACTTCAGGTATGCTACGGGCTGGCGTGGGCCGAACATTTTCGGCACGGACTTCGGACCTGCGCAGCAAAGCAATCGGATCAGACACATGCTCATGAAAGTCGTCGTCATCTGGGGCTTGTGCGGCATCGTTGCGGCGGCGCTGGCCGCGGCGTTCGCCGGCGCCAAGAACCGCGATTATTCCTATTGGATGGCGTGGTGCTTCGTCCTCCCGCCGCTCGTCGTCTGGCTGATGCTGATGCCCAAGAACCCTGGGCCGCGTCCGCGCCAGCCACGCCTCGACGATCTCGACCGCGACCGCGGCGGCGGACTGCTGTAATCGGTCCCGATGCAATCATGACGAGTAGCTTCCCCGCTACCCGCAGCACTCAACAGTTGTCATCCCGGCCGTAGAAATCGTGCGAAGCCGATTTCGCAGAGCCGGGACCCATTGAACCGCACGCCAACTTTGAACCGCGCAAAGAAATGCAGGGTCCCGGGCCTGCGGTGCGCCGACGCGCACCTCCGCCCGGGATGACACGTTCGAGATTGCAGCTAGCTCTTCTTCGCCTTCGCCCGGATCGACGCCTGGGCGGCGGCGAGGCGCGCCACCGGCACGCGGAAGGGCGAGCACGAGACATAGTCGAGCCCGAGCGTATCGAAGAACAAAACCGACTTCGCTTCGCCGCCATGCTCGCCGCAAACGCCGAGCTTGAGTGAGGGCCGTGCCTTGCGCCCGCGCTCGATACCGAGGCGGACCAGCTCGCCGACGCCCGCCTGATCGATCGAAACAAAGGGGTCCTCGGCAAGAATACCGCGTTCGAGATAATTGGCGAGGATCGGCGCCGCGTCGTCGCGAGAGAGACCAAGCGCCGTCTGCGTCAGATCGTTGGTGCCAAAGGAGAAGAATTCCGCCCCCGTCTCGCCTTCCGCGATCTCGGCGGCTCTCAAGGCCGCGCGCGGCAGTTCGATCATGGTGCCGACCTCGAACGTCAACGAACTCTCCGTCTCCTCCATCACCTTTTCCGCAATTTTGACGATCACGCCGCGCAGACTTTCGAACTCGGCGCGGAACGCAACAAAGGGGATCATGATCTCGGCATGGATCGGCGCGCCCGTCGTCTTGGCCGCGCTCGGCCGCAGCTTCGAAAATGGCCCGCGCCTGCATTTCGGTGATTTCCGGATACTTGAGCCCGAGGCGGCAGCCGCGGAAGCCGAGCATCGGATTGAATTCTTCCAGTTCCTTGACGCGGCTCTTCAGCTTGCCGAGATCCATATCGAGCGCGGCCGCGACCTGGGCCGCTTCCCGATCCTCGTGCGGCAGGAACTCGTGCAGCGGCGGATCGAGGAGCCGGATCGTCACCGGCAAGCCGGCCATGATCTCGAACAGGTCCTCGAAATCTCGTCTCTGCATCGGCAGCAGTTTGGCGAGCGCGCGGCGGCGTCCGTCCTCGCTGTCGGCGCAGATCATCTCACGCACGGCGAGGATGCGGTCCTCCTCGAAGAACATGTGCTCGGTGCGGCAAAGCCCGATGCCCTCCGCACCAAACAGCCGCGCCTGGCGTGCGTCGCGCGGCGTATCGGCGTTGGAGCGCACGCGCATGCGCCGGGCTTCATCCGCCCAGCTCATGATGGTCGCGAAGGCGCCCGAGAGTTGAGGCGCGCGCATCTTCGCCTTGCCGGCCAGCACGCGGCCGGTGCTGCCGTCGATGGTGATGATATCGCCGGCGCGAAAGACGCGGGTTCCCGCCCGCATCGTCCCGGCTTCCGCATCGATGCGGAGCGCCCCCGCCCCCGACACGCACGGCCGCCCCATGCCGCGCGCCACGACGGCCGCGTGAGAGGTCATGCCGCCGCGTGCGGTGAGAATGCCCGTCGCCGCATGCATGCCGTGCACGTCCTCGGGGCTGGTCTCGGCCCGGACCAGAATGACGTCCTTGCCCTTGCCCTTCATCGCCTCCGCCATCTCGGAGTGAAAAACGATCTCGCCCGCGGCGGCACCCGGCGACGCCGGCAGGCCGGAAGTGACGTAATCCTGCGCCGCTTCCGGATCGATGGTCGGATGCAGCAATTGATCGAGCGCCGCGGGGTCGATGCGCAGCACCGCGTCGTCCTTGCTGATCAGGCCTTCTTCCGCCATGTCGGCTGCGATGCGCAGCGCCGCTTCCGTCGTGCGCTTGCCTGAACGCGTCTGGAGCACCCACAGCCGCCCGGCTTGGATGGTGAATTCCACGTCCTGCATGTCGCGATAGTGCTTCTCGAGCGTCGCAAAAATCTCCTGCAGTTCCGCGTACGACGCCGGCATCATGGTCTCGAGCGAGGTGCCGGATTTCGAAATTCCGGCTTTCAACGGCTGCGGCGTGCGGATGCCGGCAACGACGTCCTCGCCCTGGGCGTTGGGCAGGAACTCGCCGAAGATCTCGTTTTCGCCGGTCGAAGGATTGCGCGTGAAGGCGACGCCGGTCGCCGACGTGTCTCCGAGATTGCCGAACACCATCGCCTGCACGTTGACGGCCGTTCCCCAATTGTCGGGAATGTCATGGATCCTTCGGTAGGTGACGGCGCGGGCGTTGTTCCACGACCCGAACACGGCGGCGATGGCGCCCCAGAGTTGCTCGCCCGTATCCTGGGGAAACGGCGCCCCGGTCTCGCGCTCCACCGCCTCCTTGTAGTCGGCGATGATGTCGCGCCAGGCGTCCGCGTCGAGATCGGTATCCGAACCAAAGCCATTCAGGTTCTTGAAATTCTCGAGCGTATCTTCGAATACGCCGTGATCGACGCCGAGCACGACGTCGGCGTACATCTGGATGAATCGGCGGTAGCTGTCGTAGGCGAAGCGTGCGTCCCCCGACACGTTGGCGAGGCCCTCGACCGTCGTATCGTTGAGGCCGAGGTTCAAAATGGTATCCATCATGCCCGGCATCGAGGCACGCGAACCGGAGCGCACGGAAATGAGCAGCGGCAGGTTGTCGTCGCCGAAGATCGCGCCGGTCAGCGCGCCGATCGCACCGAGAGCCCGCGCAACCTGCTCCTCCAGGCCATCGGGAAAAACTTTTCCCGCCGCGACGAACGCCGCGCAAGCCTCCGTGGTGATCGTGAAACCCGGAGGAACATTAAGCTTCAGACGCGCCATTTCCGCGAGATTGGCGCCCTTGCCTCCCAGAAGTTCGGTCATGCGCGCGTCGCCCTCGGCCTTTTCGGCGGCGAAGGTGTAGACCCATTTCTTTTTGCCGTTGGCCGGAGCTTGTGTCATCAGAGCCTTTCCGATGCAGTCGAACGCGTGTCATACGAACGCGACGGCACTGCCATAGCAGGACCATCCGGCGCGTGAAAGTGTATACAGGGCTTCGGCCCAATTCGCAGAGGCATTTGCAATGACGGATTTATCAAGGGTTCTCGACGCCTTGACCCAATCGAAAGATGCCGGCCTCGCGCGGCTCTTCGATCTCCTGCGCATTGAAAGTGTCTCGACCGATCCAGCCTTCAAGGGCAATTGCGGTCAGGCGGCCAACTGGTGCGCCGCGACCCTGTTGGACATCGGCTTTGCCGAAGCCAAGGTCGTGCCGACCGCCGGCCATCCGATGGTCGTCGCGCACGATCGCAAGACACCCGATCCGGGCCTGCCCCACGTTCTCTTCTACGGCCATTACGACGTGCAGCCCGCCGACCCGCTCGAGCTTTGGACCACGCCGCCCTTCGCGCCGCGCCTCGCGGATGATCCCGACAATGGCAAGGTCATCGTCGCGCGCGGTGCGGAGGACAACAAGGGCCAGCTCATGACCTTTCTCGAGGCGTTTCGCGCCTGGAAGACCGTCACGGGCGCCTTGCCGGTCAACGTCTCAGTGTTGATCGAGGGCGAAGAGGAATGCGGTTCTCCCTCGCTGCCGTCCTTTCTCGAAGCCCACGGCCAAGAGTTGAAATGCGATTTCGTCCTCGTCTGCGACACCGGGCAATGGGACAAGGACACGCCCGCCATCACCACCATGTTGCGCGGGCTCGCCGGCGAAGAACTCGTCCTCTCCGGTCCCTCGCGCGATCTCCATTCCGGTCTCTATGGCGGACCGGCGACCAACCCGATCCGGGCTCTCGCCAAGGTCATGGCGGCGCTTCACGACGAAACGGGGCGTGTCGCTGTTCCGGGTTTCTACGATGGTATCGAGGACCCCTCGCCCGAACAGCTCGAACAGTGGAAGGCCATCGGCCTCGCGGGCGAGTACTTCTTGGCGGCAATCGGGCTCAAGACACCAGCCGGCGAAAAAGACCGCACAATCGTCGAGCAACTGTGGTCGCGCCCGACGCTGGAATTCAACGGCGTCACGGGCGGCTATCAGGGCGTCGGCTCGAAGACCGTCATTCCCGCCAAGGCTTCGGTCAAGATCACCTGCCGTCTCGTGCCGGGCCAGGACCCCGACCGCGTCATGAAATGCATTCGTGATTACGTCACAAAAATCCTGCCCCCCGATTGCAAGGCTGAATGGCTGGGCTCGCGCGGTTCGGCGGCGATCATGTTCGATACCGGCGGTAAGCCGATGCAGGCCGCCGCCAAGGCGCTCGAAGAGGAATGGGGCCGCCCGACTGTGCTGATGGGCTGCGGCGCCTCGATCCCCATCGTCTCCTCGTTCCGCGATGCGCTCGGCATGGACAGCCTGCTCATCGGCTTCGGCCTCGAGGACGACCGCATCCACTCGCCCAACGAGAAATACAATCTCAAGAGCTTCGAAAAGGGAGCGCGATCCTGGGCCCGCATCCTGGCCGCCTTCGCCAGAGAAGGGGCGGCGCTGAAATCGCCAAAGGCCAAATCATGATGAAACACTCATAACGGCGCGGCATTCAAAAAAGCTTTGCGCCGCCGCAATCCGCCCCTATGGTCCGCGCGCCTAGTCACTGCCGCATCGTTTCTGGAGCACCCTTCTAAAATGCGATTGCCGCGCTTCGTCGCTACTCTTCTTGCGCTTCTCACCACCTTTGTCCCGGACCAGGCCTCAGCCCAGTTCCGTGACGAGTACCGCCAATATCGCGACCGCTACCGCCAGGATCAGCGCCAATTCGAGCAGGATCGCTACGGCCGCGGCGACGACAGCAGCGGCGGCGGACGCAACGTCGCCGGACAATTCGACTACTACGCGCTCGTACTCTCCTGGAGCCCGTCCTATTGCGCCGACGCCCGGAACGACGACCAGCAGTGCGGCCGCCGCGACGGCAAGCGCTTCAGCTTCGTGCTGCATGGACTTTGGCCGCAATACGAGCGCGGCTGGCCGCAGGACTGCCGCACCCCGCGCCGGCCTTTCGTTCCCGAAGCGCTGATCGACAGCATGCTCGACATCATGCCGAGTTCGCGCCTCGTCATTCACGAGTACCGCAAGCACGGCACCTGCTCCGGACTGCCGCCAGACCTTTACTTCTCGACCGCGCGGCGCCTGTTCAAGAGCATCCGCATTCCCGACAACTACAAGAACCCGATGGAGACGCAGTCAATCGAGCCGAAGCAGCTCGCCGCCGATCTGCTGCGTGCCAATCCGGGCCTGAAGTCCGATAGTTTCGCCATCGTCTGCGGCGGCGCCGGCAACCGGCTGAAGGAAGTCCGCTTCTGCTTCAATAAGAACGGTGAGCCGAGAGGCTGCGGCGGCAACGAGGACCAGCGCAAGCTCTGTTCGGCTAATCGCATGTATGTCCCGCCGGTCCGCTCGACCTCGCGCGACGAACAGATCGATTCGCCACCGCGCCAGCAGTCGGCACCGCGCGTGCAGCCGAAAGCTAATCCCCTGCCCGCGCCGCGCATGGAAAACGACGATCCGGGGATTTAGCCCCGGCACTTCTCCACCGGCGGGCCTGTGGAAAAGCCGGTGTCCGGCCCAGCCCGCCATGGTCGCGTCTTGCTCCTGAAAACCCGGATGCCCAAACTCGTCGCGAGTGATTCTCCACCCTGAGGCGCTCGACGAGGCAAATGGGCAGAATCGATCTCGACCAGCACTGGCCGTTGCCGCCTTATCGTGAGCGGGCGGAAAGCCGCGGCAGCGAGCGCACGCCCGAACCCCCGTATCCCGAACCCCTGTATCCCGAACCCCCATATCCCGAACACCCGCATCTCGGGCAGCAGCCGGCCGATCACCGGCATGCGGAGCCGCCGAACGACGGCGAAGACGCCGGCGAACCCTCCAGGCGCGGTCTCGATGAAGCGGCGCTGGCTAAAGCCCTCACCGTCGCACTCTCGGCCCGCGCCGGCGGCGATGACCGTCCCCGCGCCGAAGGTTCTCCCACCTCCCTCCCGTTGGAAAGCGCAATTGAAAGACCGTCCGACCATCGCGAGAGCCAGCGCCGCGTGACGCTGCCGCTGGTCTGGTGCGGGCTCGGCTTTGCGGCCGGCATCGTCGCCTCGCACCTCATCGGCTTCTGGTCGTTCGTCTCCAACGTCGTCGTCAACGGTCGAGACGGCCACGCCACCCGCACCGCCGTCTCGACCGTCGCGACGACCGCCCCGCGATCCGACATCGCCCAGAAAGTCGTCATCAATCCTCCCGAAGCGGAACGGGCCGGTGTCACCGCCGCTGCGGCGCGATGCATCGCCTTGAGCATCGATCGCGCCCTTGGGCAAACGCACCGGGCCGGTTGCGAAGCACAAGAGACCGCGCTTCGCGATGCCGGTTTTCGCCGTCGCGGCGATCTCGTGGCCGCTCGTCCCCGCCTGCAGGACCCGGCCGCCTGGTCGAACACCACCGCCGTGCAGCCGGACCTCGAAACCGGCACGCTTCAGGCCTCCGACGTCGAACTGAAGCTCGATCCCTAAGCAAGAGACTCGAGTGTCCTTCTGACCTGGCTTGGACCGCGCCGCGCCATCACCTCCCCCCTCGAGGGGGAGGAGAAGGTGAAGGTCCGTCGTGGTTCCTCCTGAAACGGAAAGACTCTAACGGCGCACTCTACGCCGCCTTGCGGATGCGTTCGGCCCTGAAGGCCCGAGGCGCCGCCGCGACAAAGCCTGCACCAAGAGGCTCCGGCATCGCTCCAAGCCGCGTCGGATCGAGGCTCCACGACGTCGCGAGGCGCAGCACATGCTCTTGCGTCGGATGCAGGATGATCGATTCTCCCGTGTCGCCCCTGCGCCCGCGAATGCCGCGCAGCTCGAACAGCTTCAGCCCCAGCGCTCGCTCCTCGCGCGTCGGCTTCCCGCGATCCCAGATCACGCCTTCGTCCCCGATCGCGAAGGCGCGCACCATGCGGCCGCGTTCGAGCCGGCCCCAAGCGAAGAGATCGATGACCGGGTAGCTGGCGAAATATTGCACGTCGCGGAACTGCGACCCGAGCGCCGCCAGCAGCGGCGTCAGCTTGTCGACGAAGGCGCGGCTCGCTGGCAGCGGCAGAGCCACGCCAGCGACGAACGTCCAGCCTTTCACCGGCGGCGACACGAAGACGTAGTGGTCGCACAGGCTGACGTCGTAGATGGAGCCGATGCCGGAGTTCCAGTTTGCAGCCGTCGCGGCCTCGCTTCCGATCCCGAGCGCCGCCAGCACGGCCGCCGTATCGCCGCTGCGGATCGCGATCCACGCCATGTCGGTGCCGAACGCCTTGGGCGCGTCGGGCTCGCCGGCGAAGGCGACGGACTGATCGGCCAAGCGCGGCAGGATGACGAAGGCGATCAGCCCCACCGTCAGCGCGATCAGCGCGGCAATCAGCAGCAATGGAAGCAACGCCCAAGGCTCCGTTGATTCGAAGGGACCCGGCATTTCTCGTAAGGTCCGGCTGCAACTTCAAGGAGCATGCGGCGCCTGCCTGGGGAAAAATGCCCCATGCGGCGCCCGGGCCACGCCCCACCGCCGCCTCGGAACCGGGCTCAAGCTAACGAAACGCCCCGAAGCTCATTGACTTGGGCCAGCGTCCTTGCCTCTTGTCGATGGCTAGCAACAGATCACGCCGAAACGACATCATGCCCGCCGCCAAATCTCCTCCCCAACCCGCCGGCAAGCCGCAACCCCAAAAGGTCGTGCTCGTCACTGGCGCCGCCCGCCGCCTCGGCCGCGAGATCGCGCTCGGGCTGGCGCGTCAGGGCTGGTCGGTCGGCGTCCATTATCGCCGCTCCAGGGCCGAAGCCGATGCCCTTGTCGCCGAGATCGAGGCGCTCGGCGTCCGGGCCGTGGCATTTGCCCGCCGATCTTAGCGATCTCGCCGCCGTGAACCAACTCGTCCCCGATTGCGCCCGCCGCCTCGGCGCCCCGCTCTGCCTCGTCAACAACGCTTCCGAGTTCCTGCTCGATACGCTCGCGACGCTCGACGAGAAGACCTGGGCGACGCACCTCGACATCAACCTCAAGGCGCCCGTGTTCCTCGCCAAGGCGATGGCGACGTCGCTGCCGCAAGGCGCCGAGGGCAACATCATCAACATCGTCGATCAGCGGGTGTGGAAGCTGACGCCGGACTTTTTCTCCTACACGCTGTCGAAAGCCGGACTGTGGACGGCGACGCGCACCATGGCGCAGGCCTTGAGCCCGCGCATCCGCGTCAACGCCATCGGCCCCGGGCCCCTGTTCCAGAGCGTGCACCAGACGGCAGCCGAGTTTGCGGCCGAGCAATCTTCGACGCTGCTGGGGCGCGGGCCAACGCCGCAGGAAATCTCGGCGGCCATAAATTATATTCTGGCGACGCCGTCCCTGACCGGTCAGATGATCGCGCTCGACGCCGGCCAGCACCTAGTGTGAGTCTTCGTTAACAGAAGATTTCGAGTTCAAACTCGGCCCTCTTCCGGACCGTGCCGGCGGTCGATAAGGATTTGAATTTCGTGAGCCTTTCTCGCGAATTGCCGCATTCCCACCCCGCCCTCTTCCAATTGCCGCCGCAATGCATGGCCATGGTTTACGTGCGAGCCACGGGGGCTCAATCAACACTTTGTTAACGTTAAGCGCCTAGAAACCTAATCGGTTTTGTTGGGCGCCTGATGAGGGTGCCGCGTAAATATGGGTGGAAAAATGATCTGCCGCTATGGGGCGCCAACCGCGCTCCGTTTGGCGACTGGCGTCTTCGCCGTCGCTTGCTCCGCTTCGGCTTTCGCCGCCGAGCTTCCCGAAATCAAGCTCTCCGACGCCAACAAGGTGCCAGATTGCGCCACCCCCGGACGCCTCACCGCGTTCATCGAGGGGCGCAACAAGGCGCTCGAGCCGAAGTTCTCGGCGAT
Organism: uncultured Alphaproteobacteria bacterium; assembly: GCA_963732525.1. Taxonomy (GTDB): domain Bacteria; phylum Pseudomonadota; class Alphaproteobacteria; order Rhizobiales; family Hyphomicrobiaceae; genus Hyphomicrobium_B. The sequence continues at coordinate 56,523 of CAVSZX010000029.1, read as the reverse complement.
CGCGGCCGACTACATGCGCATCGGCGAGCAACTGGGCATCCGCTGGGACACCGCCTTCTTCCAGATGATGCTGGAGACCGGCAACCTGACCTTCACGGGCGACGTCTCGGTGGAGCAGAACAATTTCGCCGGCCTCGGTGCGACCGGCAAGAAGGAACCGGGTGAAACCTTCCCCGACGTCGCGACCGGCGTCCAAGCCCACCTCGAACATCTCTTGCTCTACGCCGGCGCCGCGCCGGAAAACCCCGTCGCCGAGCGCACGCGCAAGGTCAAGGAGTGGGGCCTGCTTGATGCCTGGCAGAAGACCATCAAAGGTCCGATGGACTATACCCAGCTCGCCAAGAAGTGGGCGCCCGGCTCGCGCAACTATTCCAAGGACATCGCCGGCGTTGCCGACGCCTTCTATGGCGGTGTGTGCAAGGGCGCCGATCCCAAACCCGAAATGATGGCGCTCGCCAGACCGGCGAAGACGACCAAGACGGCGGCGTCCACCGCCAAGGACGCCAAACATCCGGTGCAGAAGCCGATCGAGTCGCCGCCGCCGAACCAACGGGCGACGTGCCCGAGGAGACGACCGCCGCCGATGACGCCGCGGCAAACGCCGACGAGGCGAAGGCCAAGCCCGAAGAGGCTGCAGCGAAAGTCTCTGGCGCTGACCTCGCACGCCGCGCCGTCGCGGAAGCTCGCGCCAACGGCTCGTTCGTTCGATCGAACCTCGGCGCCAGCTCGGTCGCGCCAACGCCGGAGGAGGCCGCCGCAAACGGCGCCGCCCGTCGCCGAAGCGCCCCAGCAGTTCAAGATCATCAATGCCGAGGCGAGCGACGAAACCGAAGCCGGCTGCCGCCGACACCGCCGCCGCCAGCGCCGGAAAAGCCCGCGACCTCACCATCCGCCGCCGGCTTGACTTCTGCCGCCAGCAAGGCCGCCGCAACGCAAAGCATCAAGACCGCGGCCCTCGGCGCCGGCACCAAGAGTGCGCGTCACGACCGCGACGGATGCCGCGCCCGCGATCGTCCAAGTGCCGTGTGTGGACGGCGAGCTACGGCGGCAGCCGCGCCATCCTGATCAAGGCCAACAACGACACCCTGGTCAATTACACCGTGCTCGACGTCAACGAGGGCACCGAGAAGCGCGAGGCGGATGCCTACATCGCCGCCTACGCCAAGGGCGGCAAGCCGGTGGGCGAATTCCAGAACCAGACCCAGGCTCTGGACAAGGCTTTCGAGCTCTGCCCCGAAGGCTGATCGCAACAACAAGAAAAACGTGCCTTGAAAGACATTTCATGACTGGTTCTGCGCACAAACGGGCGATGAGGCCGGCCATCACGGCCGCTCTCGCCGCCTGGCTGATGGCCTCGACCGCGGTTTACGCGGCCCCGCCCATCCGCACCGGCGAGGCTAACCGCGTTCCCGTCTGCGTGTCGCCGCAGAGGCTGATGGACTTCCTCAAGACGCGCAACCCGAACGTCGATCCCAAGTACCGCGACATCGCCCGCTGGTACAAATATTGGGGCGAAGCCTGGCACGTGCGTTGGGACTACGCCTTCTTCCAGATGGCGATCGAAACCAACTATCTCAAATACCGGCGCGGTGACGGCCGGCGCGGCGACGTGCATGAAAAGCAGAACAACTTCGCCGGCATCGGCGCCACCGGCGGCGGCGTCGCGGGCGAGCGTTTCCAGGACGTCAAGACCGGTGTGCACGCGCAGATGCAGCACCTCGTCGCCTATTCGGGCGAGCACGTTGCCGACCCCGTGGCGCGCCGCACCAACGAAAACCAGGACGACATCATCTCCAAGTCGCGCCGCCTCGGCCGGCCCGTGACCTTCGGCGATCTCGCCCGCCGCTGGGCCGCCGACCGCCAGTACGCCAAGTCGATCGATTTCATCGCCAGCGAATTCCGCACCTCGCATTGCAAGGGCCCGGCGACCGCCGACAACGTTCCAGTGCCGCAGCCCGCCAAGCGTCCGGGCCGGGCGCTGGTGCAGCCTGCCGGTCTCGGCGGCCCCAAGCCCCAAGGCCTCGCCGGTCCCGAGGCCCTGCCTTGGACGGACGGCGGCCCTGTCGCGGCCGACGATACGCTTTCCGAAAAGGACCTCGCGACCCCTCCGGCAAAGAAGTCGGCGCCCGAGCAGCCCCGCCGTGCCGCGCCCTCGTCGCCCGTCAGGACCTTATGGTCGCGCACCAAGCCGAAGGAAGGCGATCCGCGTCCTGCCGAGCCGGCACAGGCTCAAAAGCCGGCGCCCGCCGCAGGGACATGAGGGACATGCAGCGACCGCAAAAGCAGCCCCGAGAAGCGATCAACATGTCCTGATCGAGCCGCCGGTCGTCCCTGCAGCGGCAGCACCGCAACCGCAGCCCGCGCCCGCCGCGGATACCGCAGCCGCCCCGGCGCCGCAGCCCGTCGAGACGAGCAATGCCGAGCCGGCGCCCATGCCGCACTTCCGCATCACCCCGGCGCGCCATGAATTTGCGCAACCTGCGCCCTCGCACCTCGGCGGCCCCGTACGATGTCGGCTCTAGTCGAAGCTGGCCAACCGGCCGTCGCAGCGGCGGCCGTTCAGCCCGTGCACGTTGCCGCAGTCGCCGATGCAGCCGCCGGCTCCAATGCAAGCGGCGCCTGCCGGCTGCTGAGCGCCAGCTACGGCGGCAAGAAGACGCTGCTCGTGCGCACCAACAAGGGCGGCGAAGTTCAGCTCACCCTCCTCACCGTTCTCGACGGCTTCGAGAAATCCATGCTCGACACCTATTCCAAGTCGGCCCCCGCCGGCTTCGAACTCGTCGGCACCTACGCCAGCAAGGACGAGGCGCTGGCCGAGGCCAAGAAGTTCTGCCCGAGCACGTAACACGTAACAGGAGCGCTGTTCGCGCCCGCCACTGCGTCGTCACAGGGCCCTTCAGCCGCCCGCGAGCAGCAGCGCATATCCGTCGTCGGTCGCCTTCGCCAGATGCTTGCGATATTGGCCGTAGACCGCATGCCCGACTTCGATCTTACCGAGTTCGACGCGCGCCACACTGCTAACCGGCACCAGCGCAACAGGTGCCGCGAGCGGCGATAATTGCGCCCCCTTGCCGGATTGAAGCGTCGATAGGACGCCGTACATCACCTTGCTGATGGTCGGCCGCGACAGAAGTCATCAGCCGGAATTGTCCTTGATCGTTGGTGACGAGATAGACGTGCCCAGACTGATGCGGCACCGAGACTTCACCCGATTGCGCGAACGCGGCATCGACCCGGCCCGACTCCTCAAACAGCAACCGGCTCGCAGCGTCGTCCCAAAAGATCGTGATTTTGTAGGCATAGACGGCGCGCGCATCGCTGAACGAGGGGCGAAGGGCAACATAGTCACCCTCGATCCACTTGACACCCGCCCGCGTGTAGGCGCCGAGATTTGCCGGCGCCGCCGTAGTCACATCGCTCGCACGTCGCGCCTCGGCGCGAGGCCGCAACGCAAGTCCCAGCGCCGTTTCGATCCGTACCACCGTCGTGCGCGTAAAGGGTCTGCTGCCGGACAACGCCTTCTCCAGCGTCGAGAGCGAAATGCGCGCGTCGTCCGCGAGACGCTGCCGTGATATACGCCGCCGCGCCAATTCGTCTTGCAGCACGGCCAGAACGTGCTCGTTCTCGGTCTTGGTGAGGAGCCGTGTCGTCATGGTCTGGGTTCTGGTCCTTGCTGAAAATCCTTAGGCAACCGGAATTATCCGCACTCGCCAGCAATGGGCAAGGCCGCATCCGCGCCGCAACGGCATCGATTGCCGAACATTGCCGGGATTTCCAGTAGTGCGGGGTGCCGAATGGCGTCAGCGTCAGCCCGAAGCAGCTCACCGAACAATCAAGGCATACGCCACATGAGACAAAATTCCATATCCCGAGAAGCAAAGGCCGCCGCAGCACTCATCTTCATTTTTCTCTCGTTCGCGACGGCGCTCCTATATGCCAACTCGGGAACGTACGGCCTGCACGTCCTCCTCCTGCGTGGCGCCAGCGTCTGGGTGCCGGTCGAGCAAGCCCAGTCCCGTCTCAGCCCCTCCGTACGACTGGCCCTTGCAGAGCCCAACCTCAACGCCACGCCCGGCGCCATGAGCTGGAGCCTGGCTGCGCCCGGACTGGAGGTCGGCGAACTGCCGGCACTTGCCAACGGTGTTGAAGTCGACCGCATCATGTTGGCCCGGATCGACCCCAATGCATACCGCTTCGAGGTCCTGAACCGACCGTCCGGGCTTCTGCTCGAAGATTGGATGCGGGAAACAAAGGCGTCGGTCGTGATCAACGGCAGCTACTTCGCCGCGGACGGACGGCCCGACACGCCCCTTGTCAGCGACGGCCAGCTTCTCGGGCCGGCGCAATACGAGGCTCAGCATGGCGTTTTCATCGCGCGTGAAACGCACACGGGCGTCGCCGATCTCAGCCGCCAGCCGTGGCGTGAGGCGCTGGCGGGTGCAAGAAACGCCATGGTCTCCTATCCAATGCTGATCGGCGCCGATGGTGAAAGCCGCGTCGGCGCCGACAAGGGCTGGCTCGCAAACCGCAGCTTCGTCGCAGAGGATCGGACAGGCCGCATCTTAGTCGGCACGACCAAGGACGCCTTTTTTACGCTCAAGGCCCTTGCTGCATTTCTGAAACAAGCTCCGCTCGATCTCAGAACGGCGCTCAATCTCGATGGCGGACTGGTCGCCTGCCAGGGCATTGATACCGGCGCGATCCAGCGCCGGATGTGCGGCAGCATGGAAGTCGCGGGCGACGGCAAGGAGAAGCTGCTGTTACAGCCTGCGTTCCGAGACGGCAAATGGGCATTGCCCATCGTTCTCGCCGTCATCGCCAAGCAAAAGGCGGAATAACGCTGCGCGCCTCACGCCTTGCGCTTGAACGAAATGTCTTTGTCGGCGGTGAGGCTGACGTAGGTACGAGCCAGCCCCAATAATCCGCCGTCGGAAAACGTTCGGGAATGCGATACGGAACGATGTTCATGCCTTCGAATTTGATGACGGGCACGAGAAGCAAGTGCCGCAGCTGGTATGAACTTCCGCCGCGGCCTGTGACGACGGGGCTCTGAAGCCCACGGCGTGATCCAGCGCGTTCATTTGCAAGACTCTATCGCCGCTTTTCGAGGCGCGGGCATTGGCAGGCGTCTCTGTCACGGCCCTTACCGAGATTAATTGAACGTCATTTGCGAATGACACCTCATATCCGCGCGATTAAGGAACTCCGCAAATTCGCCACCCGTGCCTTATTCAAACCATATTGCTCCATTGCTCTCTATTGGCACGTTTTATTCGCGGGACTTCCAGCGCTTTTTTTTTGCAATTGGCGAAATCTCGGAAATGCACCGGCATTTTCGTCGCTAAGATTTATGGGCCCCAAAATTCCATTGCAGCGCACGTAACGCCGAAAAGGAAAGTTGTGGTCATGGTTCGCGTTTTTCTCATCCACTCCGACGCCGATGCCACGGCGGCGCTCCTACTTCGGAGCGAGTTCGAGTTTAAGGGCCATGACGTGACGAGCTCGTGCACATCCCACAGCAAAGACGCCACCGAGACTTTCGAAGATCGTCTATCGAGCGCACGTCTTGCCGTTTGCCTGTGCAGCAGCGCCTGGTTGGCCTGCCGGCGATGCCAGAACGAATTCGCGGCCGTCCGCGCGCGCGGCCTCGCCACCTTTGCTGTGCCCCTTGATGATTTCAAGGATGAGAATGGTGTTCTGGACGGCGTCCGCACGCTTGACCCGAATGGCGAAGACATTGCCCAGCTGACGGCGGCCCTTCCTGCATGTCTGCCGCCGCACGCGTCCGATGCGGCTTGGACGGCAGGCCGGATACCGTACCCCGGATTCTCCTCCTACACGGAGGATTGGGCTCCCGTCTTTTTCGGCCGCGATCGCGAAATTCAAAGGATCGCCGGCCGCATCAAGATGTTGTGGCGAGTTCGAGGAAGTTCCTTGGTCGCCCTCATCGGTCCAGCCGGTAGCGGCCTGTCGTCATTGATGCGGGCCGGCGTCCTTCCCCACATGCACGACGACGCGATCGTAGTACCGGTATTGAGACCCGGCGCGGCGCCGCTTCGGTCCCTCGCATGCGCGCTCAGCGCCGCACTTGGCCGCGAAGCCGATAGCGAAGCTTTCTTGAGCGCGCTCGGGGAGACTTCGCAAGAATCCCTGAAGCTATTCCTGGAACAGTTTGCGCAGGAACTTGCGAAGCGGCATTCGCGGGCCAACGCCAGGATCGTCGTCGCCATCGATCAGATCGGTGACATCCTCTATTCGGCGGAGCAGGCGCAAGCCCAAGCCTTCGAACGTGTCATTTGCGCTGCCGGCAATTCGATGGCACCCATCACGTTCCTCCTGCCCATGAGCGTTTCGGAACTGGAATTGCTGCAACGGCGCCAATTGGCACAGTCCGGCATCGAGGCCATTCCGGTTTGCCCCATGGATGAAACGGGGCTCGAAGATATCATCCGTAAACCCCTGCAGGCTGCGAAATACGAAATCGAGGACAGTCTCGTTGCAGCTCTCCTCTATGATGCCGGAACCCTTGATCGGACTGAGGCTCCCGCGCGCCTCTCCTTCGCCTTGCGCAAGCTGTGCGAAGCCTGCGGAGACGACAAATTGCTTCGCCTTTCCGACTATGCAAGCTGGACGCAAACGGCGGAGCGCGGCAATCCGCTCGATGTGTTGATCGCTCGCTTCGCGGACGCCGCCTTTGATCGCGCCCTGCCGAGCGCCCAGGAAAGTGCTGCGTGGCGCACTGCGTTGGGCGATGCGTTGGTGGTGCTCGATCAGCACAAGCGTCCGGTTCGTCGCCTCATAAGATTGTACACGCTCCTTGCTGGAGCGGAGGCAATCACCATCGAATTGCTGTCAGAAGGCTTGCTGTCGCGGCACGCGAGCCCTGATGGCGCGTACGTCGAGATCGCTTCGCACGTTCTATTCTCGTCATGGCCGCGTCTCAGATCATCCGTCGAGACTCTGGTTGACGAACCGCTTCTCATCGTTTCGCACCGGGAAATCGCCTCGGAACCGGATTGTTCGCTGCGTCCGGATGCACGGCGCTCGCCCGGAACACATTTCTCGTCGAAGCGATATTCATTGCCTTGGGCCGCGCAGCAAGCGGCGGCCGCGATTGTCGTCTTCGTGACGGGCATGGGAATTGGTAAATCGCTTCTCTCCAACCTGGAACCTGCGAGCTTCAGTGTCCGCGTGGTCTCGGCAATGCCGGACAAGGACCATATTCGCAGCCTGTCCATGTTGCCGGGCGGCGTCGAGCGGCGGGAACGCCCGGCCCCGGCGGCCCGCGTCGCCGAAACGTCAAGCCTGCCCAAGTCGAGGCTCGCGCTTCAGGTGGCGGGACGGCACAAACTCTCGCGCGAACGCCGGGATCGGGCGCTTGCCGAGACAAGGGCTGCGGAGGCCAGGGGCGAGCTGGAGCAAACCCGGGCGTCGCTTTTCGCCGCTCTCACGGACTTCGAGGCCCTTCAGGGAAAGGTGGCCTCTCTGGAAGAGCGGTTGACGGCAGAACACGCCGGCGCCGAAAGCAACGCCGCGAAGATTGCCGAGTTGACCGCCCAGCGCGCGACCGAAACGCGCGAGCCGACGGCGGCGCTCCTGGCTTCGGATACCGGTCCGTCGCCGCCGGCAGATGAGCAGCGAACTTGGAACTGGGCGCAATCGGCAGCGGCTGACACCAGCACAAGAACCATGCGCGATCTCGAAGCCCGGCTGAATGCGGCGGAATCCTCCAAGGCCGAGTTCGATCTGGCGCTGGCTGAAATGCGCGCGGCCCACGACGCAGGCGCAACCGCCGTACAGGATCTCGACCGTCGCTTGCGTGAAACTCAGGCCGCCGCGACCTCGGACACTGAAAGATTGAAACAGGACCTCGCACGCGAACGCGATCTCCGCGAGCAAGCCGAAAGCGCCGTCGCCGAACTACAAGCGGTCGAAAGAACGGCCAAATCCGCCGCGTCGGAAGCCGAAGATTTGAGGCTTGATTTGTCTCGCGATGGCTCGCTCCGCAACGAGGCGGACAAAGAGCTTTCCGGCCTCGAACGTCGCGCGGCCAAACAAGCGGCCGTCTCTTCCGGCCCGAACAAAGCCCGAAACGATGCTACCGGCAAACGCTGGAGACAGCCTCAACGTGCCGCTCGTGCCGCGCAGGCCGTGGCCGTGCCGGATCGCGCCCAGACCTCCGGCTGGAAAGCCATTTCTCCGCCGGTGAGCACGGCGCGGCACCAAACAAGGGCTCCGACGAGGTTGTCGGTTTATGCCCGGTCACTCCGTGATTAGTCTCTCGGCGTTTAGTGTCTCGGCGATTAAGTCATTTGAAGTCGCCTCCGCACCTCGGGACCAGTCGATCGTCCCGAGGCTCTTGCGGTATCAATTGCATCGCGACCGGTTGCTAGCTCCGCTTGAACGAAATGTCCTTTTTGTCGATGAAGCCGTAAAAGGCGTTGGAGCGTTCGCCCCCCTCTTTCATGAAGGCTTCCTTGGCCTTCTGCAGCTTGTCGTCCTTCAGGTTGACGCCGTGCGCCGCGAGGTTCGCGGGATCGATGCCGTGGATCCGCGCCGTATTGAGGCCGAAGATCTGCCTCTTCACCTCGCTGTCGTCGCCGCCCAAGGGGGCAAAACCGAACTTCTTCTGCATGTCCTCCGGAATTTCCATGCGCCGCAAGGCTTCGATCTGCCATTGCGGCGAACCGTACCAGACAGAATCCGTGCCCCAGACGACGTGATCGGCGCCCATGCCCTTGATGAGCGTACCGAGCAGTCCGGCCGCGTGCTGGGGATGGGAGACGACACAGTTGGCAAAGCAGCTGCCGAGTTCGGCGTAGACGTTCTTGACGCCGTGCGCCTGCGGGATTTCGGCGAGATCGCTCACCCAGTCGATGCGCCCGGTCTTGTTGAACTTGTCGAGATGATCCTGCGGATAGTCGTTGAGCGGCTTCAATCCCGAATGGAAGATGATGAAGGAGATCTGGGGGAAGTCCTTCGCCGCCTTGGCGATGTCGTCGACCATGGCGTGCTTCCAGGCGTGGAAGCTGTCGGCGTAATCGTTGGGCAGCAGCCCCTTGTGGATGCAGAATTTGGTGATGCCCGACTTCACCATCTTTTCGTAGGCCGGGTACATCAGCTTTTCATCATCGAGGCGATAGGGGAAATCCGAGTTCGAAAGCGGATCGCCGACGGTATAGCCCTTCCAGCAGATCGGCTTCTGTTCGGCGGCGCAGCGGTCCATCTCCTCGAGCCACCCGGGCGTATTCGGGCGAACGATCGCCTGGCTCCACATGCGCCGCGAGCCGCAAAGCTCGTCCATAATTTTTTGCGCCCGGAACATTTCCTTATTTGTGAGGAACCAGTTGGCGGCATCGTCGGCCGGCGCGCCAGATAGAATGCCGACCTTGGTATCGCTGTCGAAATAGACTTCCTTCAGGAAGTTCGCGAACTGCAGCTGCTCGAACTCCGTCTGCTTGTCGCGGAATTTCTCCGGCACCCATTTATCCATGCTGTATTTGCGCAGACCCTTCAGCCCCTCGAAGCTGAAACCCTCGTAGACGAAGTGCAGCTGGTCATCGAAAATGAACTGATTGCGCAAGGCGGCGGCGCGTTCCTCGGCCATGGCGACGTCGGCGGCTTCCGCGCTCGTCGCGCCGAAAACGTTGCCGTAGTGCTTGTTCATCACCGAGAACGACAGCGCGAAACCGGCGGCCGACCTGAGGAAGGCACGGCGCGAGGTGTTGTTGCGCTTGGCGAGCGTTTCCGCCTCGCTGAGTATTTCCGCCTTCACCTTGCGCTGCACGTCGTTTTGCGGCGAGGGATTGAATTCGCCGTTGGAGAGCACCTGCGAGGGCACCGGCAATGACGCCTCCGCTTCCGCCGCCTCACTCTTTTCCTGCAGGCCCAGATGATACTTCTCGGTTCTGATCCAAAGCGACATGTACGCCTCCCTTGTCTCGTTTATGTTTTGCAGAGTGGAGAATTGCGGCTCGCGCGCAGCGTGGCTTGGCATGCAGTTTAGATGCGCGTCCGCACGCCGGCAATGCGCCTGAGGTATTCTGGCGGTTCGCATCGCGGTACTCGTTGACATCTGTCCGGCGATGCCTTATTTAACCCATCAGCTATTTAACCTATCGGATAATTATCATGCCGACCGCCGATACCTTGAGCGATACTTTTGCCGCCCTCGCCGATCCGACCCGGCGCGCCATTCTGGCGCGACTTGCCCTTGGGAAAACCTCTGTCACGGAGCTCGCCGAGCCTTTCGACATTTCGCTGCCGGCGATTTCAAAGCACCTGAAGGTGCTGGAAAGCGCCGGGCTCATCACGCGCAGCCGCGAAGCGCAATGGCGGCCATGCAAGCTGAAACCACAGGCGCTGCGTGACGTCGACGACTGGCTCGAGCGCTACCGGCGGCTTTGGGAGGAGCGCTTCGACCGCCTCGATACCTATCTCCAGAAGGTTCAGGCCAAACCCAAAAAGAGCAAGCGTCCAAACCGAAAAACTTGAGTAGTCCTCTATCCGTTAGAAAAATCGGAGTGCAACCATGTCCGGCAAAATCGACCACGTTTTCGAACTCGAGCGCATCTTCGACGCCCCCCTCGACCTCGTCTGGAAAGCCCATTCGGAAATCGAGCACCTGCAGCGCTGGTGGGGCCCCAAGGGCTGCAAAATCGATATCGTGTCCCTCGACTTTCGCCCCGGCGGATTGTTCCACTATCGCATGTCCTATTCGACCGGCGCCGAAATGTGGGGCCGTTTCTTCTACCGCGAGATCGAGACCCTGAAACGCATCGCCTGGTTGAATTCGTTTTCGAACCCGGGCGGCGGCATCACGCGGGCGCCTTTCAGCGCCGATTGCCCGCTGGAGATGGCGAATACGATTTTATTCACCGAGGCCGCTGGAAAGACCAGGCTCTCCCTCCGTTCCTCAGCCTTCGGCGCGACGCCGGCGGAAGAAAAGTTCTACGCCGACTTGAAGCCCTCCCTCGCCCAGGGCTTCGGCGGCACGCTCGATCAGCTGGAAGTGCATTTGCAGAGCCTGCGTACGGCGTAGGTCGGTTTGAGCCCCTTTTCGCGCTGATTGCGCGTAAGCGTTGGGCGAAGCCCGACAGCGCTTTCCCCACGTTCGTCCCCCGCGCCGCTCGCCACTGGCGAGCGGATCCTGCGGCGGGCCTTCGCCGCGCCGAAGCGGCTTCGGCCGCGCAGGCGGGGATCCACGCAAGCCGCCGCAATGCTCTGCAGGAGAGGTCCCCGTCCGCCGCTGCATCAGACCCGAGCGCGTCGTTGGCCCGCTGGAACACGCTCGCCTAGTTTTCGACATTCACAGTTCCTCACGTGGACACTTGCCCGGGGCTCCCGCCTCGTTCCGAAATCGTACGGCGATTTCGGCGCTAGGCGGGGGTTTCGACGCAACGTCTGTCGAACTCGGGTCCGATGCAGAACCAAAACGGGGACCTTCGCGCCTGAGCCATGCGGAAACTTGCATGGATCCCGTCCGCAGGATCCGGAGCGGTCCCCGCTCCGGCGACGGGCGACTGTGTTGTTTTGTCAAGTGCGTTCCACGTGATTTTTCTCGAACGTGGCGTTGGCTCTGACGAGTGCATTGGCGACGGTGACGAGTTTTCGTGCGACGGCGACGAGCGCGACTTTTGCGGGTTTGCCCTTGGTTCGCATGTCGGTGTAGATCGCCTTGAAGCGCGTGTTCGATCTCACGGCTGAGAGAGCTGCCATGTAAAGAGCGGCCCGCACGCATGGCCGTCCGCCGCCGATATGAGCGCGGCCTGGCGTCATGCCGCTTTGGTGGATTTGGGGGGCGAGGCCTGAGAGGCTTGCGGCGGCTTTTTGATCGAGGGTGCCGAGTTCCGGCATGTCGGTTGCGAGTACGGTTGCGACCTGTCTGCCGATACCGGGGATCGACGTGAGGATCTCGCGGCGGCGCGCCACATCGGGATCGCGGGCCAGCGCGGCATCGAGTTTTTCTTCGATGGCGCAGCGCTCGGTCGAGAGACTTTTTATGGTTGTGCGGTGGCTTTGCACGATGCCGGGATCGATCGCCTGTTTGAGGCGCGTCTTCTCCATGGCGATCATGTCGACGAGCTGTCTGCGCCGGTGTGCAAGGGCTTTGACGGCGAGCTGGGCTTCGGAGGGCAGTGGTCTGATGGCATCGGTCATGATGAGAGCAAAGCGCGCAATGAGGGCGGCGTCCAGCCTGTCGTTCTTGGCGCGGCGCCCCTCGGCATCGCGGAAGGCCTTGATGCGGCGGGGGTTGACGAGGCCGACGCTGAAGCCCTTAGCGGCGAGTGCCCGCACCAGCGGTTGGGCATATCCTCCGATGGCCTCGAGAACGACGCGGGTTATTCCGGCGCGCTTCAAACGCGTCAGGATAAACTTGATGCCGGCGGCCGTGTTGTCAACGCGGAACGATGTGGTGCCGGGTGCGAAGGCGACGTCGAGAAATGCTTTGCCGGCATCGATGCCGGCGGCGGTGATGAGTGTCATGGCTTGATCCTGTCCTGTATGCGGGATCGTGCCTTGGCGGCGGGTCCCGTGCGACTGTCCGGAAAAAGACCTTTGCAACCGGGCCCATGCCCGTACGACGAGCTAAGGCACTCAGGATGACGACGGGCTCCGGTTGCAAAACCACCCTACAAGAGCGGCCAGGGCATATACAGGATGACGGCCGTTGCGAGGGCGGCGCGTGATTTCGGCGCGCGAAGGGCAGCGGACATCAGGTATGTTTGGCTTCGCAAGAGGGCTCAGCCCGACCTAACGATTCAAAATCAAAACAAAAACGCCGGCTCACTGAATGAAGCCGGCGTCCAGATGCCCAACTCGGCACCTTGGCTAAACTAGCACGAAGGAGCGTTGCGCTCCAAACGGCATCAAAGCTAACGTCAAGCACTTACGCCGCCGCAATGCGCCATCATCGCTAACATCAACGACTTGCGATTGCCCGCTGCCCAAACCGTTGTCATCCCGGCCGGAGAAATCGTGCGAAGCCGATTTCGCAGAGCCGGGACCCAGCTCACTTGCGGCTCAAGTTTTCCTGGGTCCCGGGCCTCGCAAGAGTGCTTGCCCGGGATGACAGGAGCAAGATTGCCCAAATTCGAACTCGTCGCTCACTTCCCCCCATCCGGCCCCAGATACTTCAACGCCGCCGTCGAAAGCGCGCCGCCGACGACGCAGGGAATTCCGAACTCGACCTGCCCCATGGCACTCGCCGCGACGCAGCCGAGCGCCAGCACCGTCTGGCCCGCCTGTCCCCACCAATTGTAGGTGCGTGTACTCTCCGGACCCTTGGCCTTCAGCTCCTCGATCGAGGCCATGGCCTGCTTGCGGATCTTGGAAAGCTCGAGCGTCTCGGCCGCTTCGATCACCTCGTTCAAGGAGGCGCGTGCGGCGGTCTTGTCCTCGGCCTCGATGGCCTTCAGCATTTGCAGCAAATCCATGTCGCGCGAGGCATTCTGGGCGAGAGTCCACTTGGCCATGGCGCCCATCGTCAGCTTCTCGACGTTGTTCTTGTCCTGCGACCATGCCAGCGCCGTCACGATGCGCCTGACGGGTGCCTCCGATCCGGTGGCGAAATAATAACCCCAGTTGATGTCGATGGCGGATGAGCTTTCCTCGAACGGCAAATTCTCCAGCGTCGGCTTCTTGGCGAACACGAACTTGTCGATCAGAACCTTGCGCGCCGGCATGCGCTCGACGAACTTGAGCATCAGCTCCTTCCAATCTGGAAGCCCCGAATAGGCAATCGCCTTGATGAGCAGCACCTGATCCTGCGGATCGAGCGGGAACATTTCGGTGATCAGCTTCTCGGCGTTTTCTGGGTTCGAGCCGATGACGCCCGCCGTAAAGCCGATGTAGACACCGGCCTGGTCCATATCCTTGGTCACGCTTGACTTGACCATGGCGCGAACCGCTTCGGGCAGACGCTTGGGCTCCGGTTTCAGCCGGTAGCCGTTCATCCACTCGAGCAGTTCTTCGCTCTTGGTGAAGGGGCGCGGCGGCTTGGCTTTATTCGCCTTGGTGGCGGCGGCTGCAGGCAGAGCAATGGCCAATAGCACAACGAGACAAGCGAATACGCGACGCATTGAGGATCCCCCGAAAGCGCTCCCCGCGCTTCTAATCGGAAGCGCCGACCACGCGCGCCCCGAATGGCCATTTTGTGGCGATTTAACAACGAAGCGGCTTGACCGGCGCGGCCTCGCGCCAATAGTTCCATGATGAGCAAAGACGGCCGCGATCCCAACGAGCCCACCGACGAGCCGAAGCTGCCGGACGTACCGGGCGGCCCGGACGTCATCGCGCGTTACCTGAAGTCCTTGCCCTCCTCGCCCGGCGTCTACCGCATGCTGGATGCCACGGGCGAGGTCATCTACGTCGGCAAGGCGCGGTCGCTGAAAGCCCGAGTCTCGAACTACGCCCGCCTGCAAGGCCACACCAACCGCATCGCCCGCATGATCCTTGCGACCACGGCCATGGAATTCGTCACCGTGCGCACGGAGGCGGAAGCGCTGCTGCTCGAAGCCAACCTGATCAAACGCTTCAAGCCGCGCTTCAACGTCTTGATGCGCGACGACAAGTCGTTTCCCTATATCCTCATCTCGCGCGATCATCCCGCGCCCCAGGTCATGAAGCACCGCGGCGCCCGCAACCGGAAGGGCGACTACTTCGGGCCCTTCGCCTCCGCCGGCGCCGTCAGCCGCGCCATCACCATGCTGCAGCGGGCGTTCCTGCTTCGCACCTGCTCCGACAGCTTTTACGAAAACCGCACCCGGCCCTGCCTGCTCTACCAGATCAAGCGCTGCTCGGCGCCGTGCACGGGCGAGATCGGGCTCGACGACTACAAGAAGCTTGCGGATGAAGCCGTGCGCTTCTTGCGCGGCGAAAGCCAGAGCGTGCGCGCCATGTATCAAAAGCTGATGCAGGATGCCGCCGAAAAGCTCGAGTTCGAAATGGCTGCCAAATATCGCAATCGCCTGTGGGCCCTCGCCCACGTCACCGCCGACCAGAGCATCAACCCGGAAGGCGTCGAAGAAGCCGACGTCTTCGCCGCGCACCAGGACGGCGGCCAGACCTGCATCCAGGTGTTCTTCTTCCGCACCGGGCAGAACTGGGGCAACCGCGCCTACTACCCGAAGGCCGACCGCTCGCTGCCCGTCGAAGAGGTGCTCGACGCCTTCATCGCCCAGTTCTACGACGATAAGCCGGTGCCGCGTCTCATCCTGCTATCGCACGAGATCCCCTCGCGCGAACTGCTCGCCGAGGCCCTCTCGATCAAGGCCGAACGCAAAATCGAAATCCGCGTGCCCTCGCGCGGCACCAAGTCGGGCCTCGTCGATCACGCACTCGCCAACGCGCGCGAAGCCTTGGGGCGCAAGCTCGCCGAGAATTCGACGCAGACGCATCTGCTCGAAGCGCTCGCCGAACGTTTCGGCCTCGAAGAGCCGCCAAGACGCATCGAGGTCTTCGACAACAGCCACATCTCCGGCACCAATGCCGTCGGCGCCATGATCGTCGCGGGCGCGGAAGGCTTCGTCAAAGGCCAGTACCGCAAGTTCAACATCAAGTCGGCCGACCTCACGCCCGGCGACGACTACGCCATGATGCGCGAAGTGCTGACGCGGCGGTTCAAGCGGCTGGCGGGAAGTCCCCCTCCCCCTCGTGGGGAGGGGATAGGGGTGGGGGGAATCCGTGAAGTTGCGGTGAGGGGAAACACGGACCTTGATGTCACGGACTCCCCCCTCCCGACCTCCCCCACGGGAGGGGTAGGCCCCAGGAGGGGATTACCGATTCCTTCCAGTCCCGATCTCGTCCTGATCGACGGCGGCAAGGGCCAACTCGCCATCGCCGAAGAAGTCTTCGCGGCGCTTGGAATAACCGACATCGCCCTGATCGGCGTCGCCAAGGGGCCCGATCGCGATGCCGGCCGCGAACACTTCCACATGCCCGGCCGCGACAAGCCGCAGATGCTCGAACCCCGCGATCCCGTGCTCTATTTCGTGCAGCGCTTGCGCGATGAAGCCCACCGTTTCGCCATCGGCACGCATCGCGCCAAGCGTTCCAAAGCCCTCGGCGCCAATCCGCTCGACGAGATCGACGGCATCGGCCCGACGCGCAAGCGCACCCTGCTCAAGCACTTCGGATCGGCCAAGGCGGTGTCGCGCGCCGGCGTCGAGGATCTGAAGACGGTCGAAGGAATTTCGTCCGAGCTGGCGCAGAAGATCTACGATTTCTTCCACGACCGCGGCGGCTCATAATGCCCGGGCGGTCTCACAATTACGATGCCGCGCTCGACTTGCGACAGTCGGAAAAATTGCTGCGCTCGTCGGCCACGGCGTCGGCGACATGGCCGAACGCACGCTCGATGTCCAGCACGAATGCCGGGATCTGTTCGTTCCAGCCTTGGCGCGAAACCTGCTGCAGGCCGGCGCAGAGATCGGAAAGCTGCATGGCCCCGATATTGGCGCTCGACGACCGCAGCGAATGCGCGAGACGCATCACCGCATCGGCATCGCCGGCCGCCGACGCCGCGACGATCTGCTGGACGGCGCCCGGCGCGAAGCCCGCGAACAGGTCGATCAGGCGGAGCGAAGAATTCCGGCCGCGAGCCTTTGAGCGCCGAGACGTAACGCTCGTCGAGCGCCGGCAATCCGTCCGCTTCGTGCACGGCGGCTTGCGGCTTGATCTCGACCCACTTCCGCAGCATGTCGGCAAGCTGCTCGGGCGAAAACGGCTTGCTCAGATAATCGTCCATGCCGGCATCGATGCACGAGCGGCGATCCTCGGCGAAGGCATTGGCGGTCACGGCGACGATGTGCGTCCTCTTCAGCCCGCCCTTGCGCTCGTGATCGCGGATCGCCTCGGTGGCGGCAATCCCATCGAGCACCGGCATCTGGCAGTCCATCAAGACCAGGTCGTAGTGCCGCGTCTTTGCGGCGGCGAGCGCCTCTGCCCCGTTCCCGACGGTATCGACGGTGCAGCCAAGGTCGAGCAGGAACTGGCGGGCGACTTCGAGATTGATCGGGTTGTCCTCGGCGACCAGGATGCGGCTGCCGGTAAACGGCATCGTCGGCGCCGCCGCCTCCGGCGCGCGCACTTCAGGTTCGTCGGGTGTCCCGAGCGCCCGATTGACCGCACCGATCAGATCTTTGCGCAGAATGGGCTTCATCAGGAAGGCTTTGAACCCCAGTTCCTCCGCCGCCCGCGACTGGTCCGGAGCCGCCCCCGACGACAGCATGATGAAGCGGGTTTGCAGTTTGGCCGTGGCCGCGCGCACGTTGCGCACGACGTCGAAGCCCGTCATGTCGGGCAGCATCATGTCGACGATGGCGATGTCATAAGGTGCGCCGGCCTTGTGCTTGAAGCGCAAGAGGTCGACGGCGGTACCGCCGTTGGCCGCGGTCGCAACGCGTCCGCCCGCTTCGCTGATGTAGGCTTCGAGGATCTCGCGGTTGGCCTGCCGGTCGTCGACGACAAGGATGGACTTGCCAACGAGGTCCTGACTGGCGGTGCTCTCCGCCGCCTGACCCGCCACTGCGACTTCGGCGACGATCGTCAACGTGACGATCGTGCCTTCCCCTTGCGTGCTCGTGAGCGTGATGCCGCCGCCCATCATCTCGGCCAGCTGGCGCGAGATGGAAAGGCCAAGGCCCGTTCCGCCGAAGCGCCGGGTGATCGAACCATCGACCTGCTGGAATGGGTTGAACAGCCCCGCGAGGCTCTCTTCGGGTATGCCGATGCCGGTATCGCGCACCATGAACACCAGGCTCGCGCCGCTCGCCGCGGGATCCCCGGCCGTCAGCCGCAGTTCGACCCCGCCCTTCGAAGTAAACTTGATGGCATTGCCGAGGAGGTTGAGCAGGATCTGCCTGAGGCGGACTTCGTCGCCGCGGATCCACGTCGGCACATCCGGGGCCACGAACAGGCTCAGCTCCAGCGCTTTGCGTTCGGCGCTTTCGGCCAGCAACCCGATACAGGATTCGACCGTGGAGCGGACGTCGAAGTCCAGCACATGCAGCTCGATCTTGGCCGCCTCGATGCGCGAGAAATCCAGGATGTCATTGATGATCGACAGTAGCGACGTTCCGGACTGGTAGATCGTCTCGGCGAAATGGCGCTGCTTGCCGCTGAGGTCGGAGCGCAGCAGAAGGTCGGTCATGCCGAGCACGCCGTTCATGGGGGTGCGGATTTCATGGCTCATGTTGGCCAGAAACCGCGACTTGGCCTTGCTCGCGGTCTCGGCCGACTGCACCGCATCCTTCAACTCTTGCGCCTGCTCCGAGAGACGCGCGCTCTGTTCTTCCCGCTCCGTGTCGGACTTGTCCATGACTTCGGCCATGTGATGACCGTAAGTGATCATGGCCGCGAGCATCAGCCACGACGATAACCGCGCCTGCGAGCTCGAACGACCTCAGCAATTCGACGGTCGTGTTCTGGGCGTTGAAATGCTCTTTCTGGAACGCCAGAATATCGTTGCCGGCGTCGTTGATGGTGGCGTTGGCTATTCCGAACGTGCGGTCCATCACCGCCATTTCGAGCCCGGCCGCCTTGAACTGCCCCTCGCCATAGAGCTTGACGATGGTCCGGCCATGCACCGCGACTTGTTCGACGGCCGCCAGGATGGCCTCCAGGTCGCCTCTCAGATGCGCCGCCTCGTTGGGGTCGCGGACGGCGCCGATGTCGAGCTCGATCATCCGCACCTTGCGCTTGAAGGCCTCGCTCGAAGCCTCGAGACGGATCGCCTCGCCTTTGGCATCATTCGACTCGAATATGTCGTTCCCCGGCGCGCTCACTGCGACGGCGGCCGCCGACAGGTCGCTGAAGCCACCGAGGCGCTCGGCCCAGACCTGATTTTCGGCGATGACCGTCGAGAAGGTGTTGATGATCCGATGCGAGACGAAAAGACCGCATGTCAGGCAGACGAATTGCAGACCGGCGAGCCCGCAATAGAGCAGGTACCATTTCGGACTGCGGCTTCCCTTCAGGAAAACGGACATGATGGCCCTTCCGGCACGAATCATTCTCGGCATGCTGAAGACGCACTCTTGCGGCCGTTGGTTTACCGATCGTTACGAAACGGCAGGCCGGATGTGCCGGGTTTGAAAATTCGCAACCCGGCTCTGCGCCGGGAACCGGCATTGAGGGTGCCCGCGGCCTCATTTTCGTGCTACTCGCGCGGCATCCAGGGCCAACGACCCGCGAGACGTTACGCCGAGGCAACACAAACGTGAAAATTGCTCGATTGACTGCAATCCTGCTGACATTGCTCGCCGGCGCCGCCGGATGGCAACCGTCTTTGGCCGTTGCCCAGGAAAGTGCGGTGCAGAAAGAAACCGCGCAGGCTTCGCCCGAGACGCCGCCGCAACCGGCACAACCCCCTGCCACCGTCCTGCCGCCGGACGTCGCCTCGACCATTTCCGACGTCGTCGACAAGATCGACGGAGCGGAAAAGACGCTGACCGCCATCAAGTCGGTCGATACCGATCTCGGCCGCCTGCGCGACGACATCGACCAGGTGATCGCCAAGACCACGCGGACCGCCGACGGGTTGCGCCCGCACCTCGCAGACATCGAGGAGCAGATCAACAAGCTCGGGGCCGCGCCCGCGAAGGACGCGCAGCCGAAACCTCCTCCGTCGCCACGGAGCGCACGCGCCTCCTCGCCGAGAAAAGCGAACTCTCCGGCGCCATCAAGACCCTCGAGGTCACCTGGTGGCGGGCGACGCAGGCCATCGAGAAGCTCACCGATCTGAGATTGGAGCTGTTCGTCAAGAGCCTGACCGAGCGCATGTCGAGCCCGCTCTTTCCCGCCTTGTGGAACGATCTCAGGCGTGACTGGCCCGGCGTCGCCTGGCGCCTCAACTACAATGTCAACGATTGGATCGGCCGCGTCTCGGGGCCCGAGCACAGGCTCGACGTGCTGAAGCTCGCGACGCTGGCCGCGACGCTGTACTTCCTCCTGAAACTCGCGGCACAGTGGCTGACGCGTTTGCGACCGCCGCTCGGTGGCGCAACGCTGTCGTTTTTCGAGCGTGCCGCTGCCGCCTCGTGGATCGGCCCGGTGCGCGCCGTGCCCGCGGTCGCGACCGCGCTCTTCGTCTATGCCGGGCTGAATTATTTAGGGCTGCTCTACTACCCGACCGCCGCGCCCGCGGCCGCAGCCCTGCTCCGCGCCGTCTTGATCTTCTCAGCCGTCGCTGCCCTGCTTTCGGCCGTGTTTGCGCCGAAGACGCCGGGCCGCCGACTGTTTCCGCTCTCCGACCGGGCCGCACGCCGCATCTGCCGCTTGTTGAAGATCCTGGCGGCGATCTCCTCAGCCGATCTCTTCTTCTCGGCCTTTGCGCAAATTCTTTACATGCCGCTGTCGATCAGTGTCGTGCAGTCGTTGATCGCCAGCCTCGCCTTCGCCGGCGTTCTCGCCGGCCTTCTGCTCACCCCCTTCGAGCCCTACGGCGAGCGCCACGAATATCCCACGCCGCGCGACAGGCCGCGCTGGCTGAAGATCCCCTTGTGGATTGCCGCCACCGGTATCGTCGCCGCCTGCCTCACCGGTTACGTGGCGCTCGGCCGCTTCGCCGCCCAGCAGATCGTCATGACCGGCGTCATCGCCCTCGTCGCCATGCTGCTCTTCCTTGCCATTCGCGCCGTGACGCGCGAGCGCACGGTCCGCGGACACGCCATCAGCGCCATCCTCGAGGACACCTTCGGCCTCGACGAGCCGCGCCGCCAGCAACTCGCGACCTTGACCGAAGCCGCGTTGACGCTGACGCTCGCCATCGTCGCCCTGCCGCTGATCCTGCTGCAATGGGGTTTTTCCGGCGCCGATATCCGCGACTGGGTGAAGTCGGCGCTGTTCGGCTTCGAGGTCGGCCAGTTCCGCATTTCTCTTGTTCGCATTCTGCTCGGCATTCTGCTGTTCACGGCCCTGCTCTTTGCGACACGCGTGCTGCAGCGCCGGCTGCGCGACAGCGTTCTCGTCGCCCCGCGCATGGACGCCGGCATCGCCCACTCGATCGATACGGCCATAGGCTATGCCGGCATCGCGCTCGCGGCGATGGTCGCCATCTCGTATGCCGGCTTCGACATCACCAACCTCGCCATTGTCGCCGGCGCGCTCTCCGTCGGCATCGGCTTCGGCCTGCAATCGATCGTCAACAATTTCGTCTCGGGGTTGATCCTGCTCATCGAGCGGCCGATCAAGGTCGGCGACTGGGTGGTCGTCGGCAGCGAACAGGGCAACGTCAAGAAAATCTCCGTGCGTTCGACCGAGATCGAGACCTTCGACCGCGCCAGCCTCATCGTGCCGAATTCCGAACTGATCACCGGGCGCGTCCTCAACTGGACGCACCGCAACGTCACCGGCCGCATCCGGCTCGCCTTCACGGCCGGACCCAATGCCGATCCGCACCGCGTCATCGCCATCCTGGCGCAATGCGCCAAAGCCCACGCCGAAGTGCTGAAGGAGCCGCCGCCGATGGCGGCTTTCGACGGCTATAGCCAGGCTGCGACCGATTTTTCGCTCCGCGCCGTCCTCGCCGACATCACGCGTGCTGCCGAGGTCCAATCGGACCTGAGAATCGCCGTATTCGAGGCCCTCCGAGCCGGGAACATCGAACTCCCCGTGACGGCGGCGCGCGCACTTGCCGAGGCCTGACGACCGCGTGATGAACAAAGCGAGGCCAAGCCATTGACGGGCCGCATTGCAAGGGGTTAGCCAAGGGCATGGAACAAGCCGCCCGCCGCCCCATCCTGACCAGCCTGCCGAACATCCTGACCTATGGCCGCATCGTGGCGGTGCCGGTGCTCGTCGCCATGCTGTTTTTCTCCGACAAGGCGTCGGCGCGCTGGCTGGCCTTCGCGGTCTTCGTCGTCGCTTCCATCACCGATTGGCTCGACGGTTATCTCGCCCGCATCTGGGAGCAGCAGTCGGCGCTCGGCCGCATGCTCGACCCCATCGCCGACAAGCTGCTCGTCGGGGCGACGCTGATGATGCTCGTCTACGATCAGACGATTGCCGGCGTCTCGATCCTGGCTGCAGTCATCATCCTGTCGCGCGAAATTCTGGTTTCAGGGCTGCGCGAATTCCTTGCCGAACTCAACGTCAAGATCCATGTGACGCAGCTCGCCAAGTGGAAGACGACGGCGCAATTCGTCGCCCTCGGCCTGCTGCTCGCCGGGCCGGCGGCGGCCTCGTTCTTTCCGCAGGCCTCCTACCTCGGGTTGCTGATCTTGTGGATCTCGGCGATCCTCACCCTTTATACCGGCTATGACTACCTGAAGGCCGGCATCCGCCACGCCATCGAGCATTGACGCCATGACCGTCGAGTCCAAACCCCGCGAGATCGTCGTGCGCTACTTCGCCTGGGTGCGCGAGAAGACGGGCGTCAGCCAAGAGACGATTTCGCTAGGCGACGACATCGCCACCATTGCCGATCTCGTGCAGTTCCTGCGCCTTCGGGGTCCTGAATTCGAGGCCGCGTTCGCCAACACCGGCAGTGTCCGCGCCGCGCTCGACAAGGCCCACGTCAAGGCCGACGCCAGGATCGGCGGCGCCCGCGAAATCGCCTTCTTCCCGCCCGTCACCGGAGGCTGAGCGTCGCATGAGCGTCCGCGTCCAGGAAGCTGACTTCGATGTCTCGGCGGAAATCGACGCCTTGACGGCGGCAAAGCACGACATCGGCGCGGTCGCGACCTTCATCGGCAAGGTGCGCGGCGGTGACGCGGGAGCGCCGCATACCTCGCCACTGGTCTCGATGTCGCTCGAACATTATCCCGGCATGACCGAAGACGAACTCGCGCGCATCGAGGCCGAAGCCGTGCAACGCTTTTCGCTCGCCGCCAGCTCAATCGTGCATCGCGTCGGCACGCTCATACCCGGCGACAACATCGTGCTCGTCATCACCGCCTCGCGCCACCGCGGTGACGCCTTCGCGGCTTGCGAGTTTCTGATGGATTACCTGAAGACCCGCGCCCCCTTCTGGAAGAAGGAAACGGACGCGTCGGGCGCCGGCCGCTGGGTCGATGCCCGCGACTGCGACGGCGAACAAGCGGAGCGCTGGCAAGACGACACGCGCAAAGGCTCTCACCCGAGATAAGTCCTTCGGCGAATCACCGGCTCGACGCAGCCGTTAAGACAGTCTTAAGACGAACCGGGCGATAACCCAAATAACGCCTGCCGAAGTCCGTCAAACCGCCATCTTCACAGGCAATATCCATCTGGTCTCGCAACCCCTGAGGAAGAGGGAGTTGCGCCTGGACGGGGGTCATTCGAGTGATACGTTATGGGTTCCTGCGCGGCTTCGCCTGCGCTGCGGCCGCCAGTCTTGCAATCCTGCTTTCGCTGCCGGTAAGCGCAGAGGAAGTTCAGATCGTTGAGACGCAAGCCGCTGTTGCCGACAATCCCGTCCAGGCCATCGCCACGCCGGACGAGATGCACACGCGCTTCGTCATCGGCCTCAACTGCGATTGCGAGTTCGACGTCATAACGCTTTCCAATCCCAATCGCGTGGTGATCGAGCTTCCCGACGTGAAACTGCAGCTGCCCGACGCCCGCGATGGCGCCAAGGGACTGGTCAAATCCTTCCGCGGCGGCCTTGCGGCACCGGGCAAGACCCGCGTCGTCATCGACGTGACGCAGCCCGTCGTCGTCGATACCGCAAGGACGGAAAAGGTGAAGGACGGCAGCTACCGCCTCGCCCTCGATATCCTTCCCGCCGAAGCAGCAATGCGCAAAGGCGCGCGCAAGAATTTCAAGACGCAGCCCAACGGTCTCGGCGCCACCGGCGTACAACCGCCTCTGCCGAAGCCCGCCGAGAGCCCGCGCCAGCGCGCGGCCCGCGCCTTCAAGCCCGTCATTGTCCTCGATCCCGGCCACGGTGGCATGGATTCGGGCGCCAGCAAGAACGGTACCGTCGAGAAGAACGTCGTCCTCGCCTTCAGCCAGACGCTGCGCGAGCAGCTCGAGGCCACGGGGCGCTATAAGGTCATGATGACCCGCGACAAGGACGTCTTCATCGAGCTGGACGAGCGCCGCGCCTACGCCGAGCGCAACGGCGCCAACCTCTTTATTGCCATCCACGCCGACTATGCCGGCACCCGCGCCCGCGGCGCCACCATCTTTTCGCTGCGCGACAACGTCGCGTCCAGTCTCAGGAATTCGACCCAAGACCGGCTCTCGCCCAACGAAATGAAGGCCGTAAGGAGCGGCGGCGAGGACACGTCCGCCGTCACCAATATCCTTGCCGATCTTGCCGAGCGCGACGTGCAGAGGACCAAGGACCGCACCGATCTTTTCGCCAAGTCGGTGATCGCCAACATGAGCGAAAGCACGACAATGCGCGACGAGCCGGACCAGCAGGCGGCGTTCCGCGTCTTGAAGACGGCGCAGTTTCCCTCCGTCCTGATCGAGCTCGCCTACGTCTCCAACCTGCAGGACGCTCGCAATCTGAAGTCGGACGAATGGCGCGAGAAGGTGGCGGAATCGATCGCGACCGCCATCGACAACTACTTCTCCAATCAAGTCGCCCTGATGCCGATGTAGTCTCCCTCTCCCCATCGCTGCACTTGATGGGGAGAGGGTCGGGGTGAGGGGCGGCCGTTCGCAATGAGTTTGGCGCCGCCCCTCACCCTAACCCTCTCCCCGTGAAGAACGGGGAGAGGGGATGCTCGTCGCCAAATGAAAAAAGGCCAGCTCTGAGGAGCTGGCCTTTCCATTTCAATCGTGGCCAAGCCGCATCGCACGCGGCCCAAGGCTGATGCCCAGTCAAGTCCTACATGGGGGGTGTTTTTTGTGCTGCTGCCAGAGCAGAAGAAACAACCAGCGCGGCTCGCGCCCGGAGACCTGCTCCGTACCTCGCCGTCTGGCTGCCGTGGTCTTGGATGGTCGGGATAAGCGCTTCTGCATGAGGCACTCCGTCATCATCGTGTCCGCAACCGGGTCCGATAAGACCCGGTGTTCGCACTGCGCCGGCACGCGCACGATTTTCCAGCACGCGGGCTCGCTGGTTATCGTGCACACGGTTGAAACACAGTTTTGAAGTGCGGGGTGGGGTGGACAGATCCGTGAGTTGATAAAGCCGGGGCTCCGATGGCGCTCCCTCGGGCAGCCCTATCCTTAGCTGCCACGCGCCGCCTGAAGCCGTCTGCCGGTCACGTCGGAACCGGTTCAGAGAAGGAAAGGACATCCGACCTTTGCTCTCGCTCTGACGCTCGCACAGTGTTGTATCAGCCGGAGTTCGTCAGCCGAACCCGATCAATGCAACCACTCACAATACCGATGGTACGTGATTTGTGTGACGATCCGTGAGATCGGCAACATAAGCGGCTGGAACGATCAGTCTGACGCGTGGCCCCGCGGCATCGATCTCGGCCGGCGTCGTTCCGCCCTCGTCGCCGTCGATCTCCAAGGGTACGGGCGTAAGTGACGAGATGCGCACGCGGCGCGCCGGCAGCGCCAGCACGTCGCCCGGGCGTTTTGCCGGGTCCGCGAGCCGGCCGAGCGCCAGCGCCAGGGAGGCGCGCAGGAGAGAAAGTCGCGACGTACCCTTGACCATCACCGCGACCAGACCATCGGCGCCGAGTTGCGTGCCCTTGGTCAGCGTGAAAGAGCCGCCGTAACGCGAGGCGTTGGAGACGATGACCCAGCTCGCCCGGTGCGCGACACCGTCGACTTCGACGTCGAGAGTGTCGGGCCCGGCGGCGAGCGTCTTCAGCACCGGGCCGCCATAGGCCGCGCGGCCGAGGAGGCGCTTGGTCCTCTGGTTCAAGGCGGCAACGATGCGCGCGTCGAAGCCGGCGCCAACCATGAGAAAAAACGGTGCGCCGTTGACCGTGCCACCCTGGATTTCGATCTCGGGTCCTTCGAGCAGCGTCGCGGCAATGTCGGCGGCACGCGCACTGAGCCCGATTTCGTATTTGAGCACATTGCCGGTGCCGAGCGGAATGACGCCGACGGCAAGCGGCGTTCCGGCGGCCCCCGCCGCGACCGCGCGGATGGTGCCGTCGCCGCCGGCGGCGATGACGGCGTCGAGGTGCCCCTCTTTCGCCGCCTCGGCACACTTGCCGTGTCGCGTCTTCGGCGCTGGTCGCAATGATCGGAAAAACTTCCGTCTTGGTCAGCGCCAGACGATGCATGACGGCCTTCAGCAGCCGCGGCCTCGGCACACCGGCGCGCGCATTGAAGACCAGGGCAAAACGGCGGCGCATGGGTTCTGACCTGCCCAGATGACGATACGGCTCGAGTACATAAACGAAGGGCACCACCCGGAGGCGATGCCCTTCTTGTCTGCTAGCCGTTCGAGCCGGCGTTCGTCAACCGGCAGCCTGGCGCAAGGCCGGCGCCGTCTCGCCACGGCGGGCGGAAGACTGCACCGCCTTCTGCACCTTCTCGAAGGCACGCACCTCGATCTGGCGGATTCGCTCGCGGCTGACGCCGAACTCGGTCGAAAGATCCTCGAGCGTTGCCGGCTCCTCACGCAGGCGGCGGGCTTCGAAAATCTGCCGCTCGCGCTCGTTCAGGACCGACATGGCGCTCGTCAGAGTACGACTTGCGCCGCGAGAATTCCTCTTCCTCGACCAGGCGGTCCTCCTGGCTCGGCGTATCGTCGACGAGCCAGTCCTGCCATTCGCCGGATTCGGAATCCGCACGCACCGGCGCATTGAGCGAACTGTCGCCGCCGAGACGCCGGTTCATCGACACCACGTCGGCCTCGGAGACGCCGAGCTTGTGGGCGATCTTCTTGACGTGCTCCGGCTTCAGGTCGCCTTCCTCCAGCGCCTGCAGCTGGCTCTTGGCGCGGCGCAGGTTGAAGAACAGCTTCTTCTGCGCCGCCGTGGTGCCCATTTTGACGAGGCTCCACGAGCGCAGGATGTATTCCTGGATCGAGGCGCGAATCCACCACATGGCATAGGTCGCGAGGCGGAAGCCCTTGTCGGGCTCGAACCGCTTCACGGCCTGCATCA
Organism: uncultured Alphaproteobacteria bacterium; assembly: GCA_963732525.1. GTDB lineage: Bacteria > Pseudomonadota > Alphaproteobacteria > Rhizobiales > Hyphomicrobiaceae > Hyphomicrobium_B. The sequence continues at coordinate 29,572 of CAVSZX010000029.1, read as the reverse complement.
GGCCGACGTTGCCTTCGGAGATGACTTCGCCGATGGGCAGACCATAGCCGCGATAGCCCATGGCGATGCGCGCCACGAGACGAAGATGCGACGTGACGAGTTTCTCGGCCGCATCCGAGTCCTGATGCTGCTGCCAACGTTTGGCGAGCATGAATTCCTCGCACGGCTCGAGCATCGGGAACTTGCGGATTTCCTCGAGATACTTCGAAAGCCCGAGCGAACCGCCTGCGATCGTCGGAAACGCGCTGGATGCCATTTCTTTTCGATGCCCGCCTTCCCCCGTTTCCGGTTTGGCTGGGCCCTCCGTTAGCGAAGCTCGCCTGTAGAACGCGCTTCGACCGAATGAAGTTTCTCTACACAACGTAAAGGACGTTCAATTCCGGCGCCCGTTACATAAGCGTTAGACGTCGAATTGCGAGATCCGCCGACAACGCGGTCTTCAAGACTACGTGACCACGACTGCAGCGGGGATTAAATTCCTCATGCAAATTCAGCGCATTAAGCCTTAACTCCGCAGCACGTCGGGTGGCCCCGCTATTTTCGCAGCGCTGCAATAAGCTTCTGAATTTCCTTGGGTAACGGGCTGTCGAAGGCGAGGTTCTTGCCGCTTTTCGGCTGCACGAAGGCGAGACGGGCGGCGTGAAGTGCTTGACGGTTCAGGCTTTCCAGCGCTTCGGCAGCCTTTTCCGGCAGCAGCGCCCGGCGGCGTTTTGAAGCCCGCGCCATAGGTTGCATCTCCCAGAACGGGATGGCCGATATGCGCCAGATGCACGCGGATTTGATGCGTCCGGCCCGTCTCCAATTCGAGTTGGACCAGCGCGGCGACGTCTTTACCGCTTCTGCCCTAGAAGGTCTCGAGCACTTGGTAATGCGTGACGGCGCGTCGCCCGCCTTGTCCGCGCGCCACCGCTATCTTGGTGCGGTTGCTGGCGCTGCGCTGCAGCGGCACGTCGATCACGCCCTGCTTTCGATCCGGAACACCCCAGCACAGCGCCTGGTAGACGCGAGCGAGGCGGCCGTCGGCACCGTGGCTCTTGAACTGCTCGGTGCAGGCTCTTGTGGGCCGCGTCGGTCTTGGCGACGACCAAAAGGCCCGACGTATCCTTATCGAGACGGTGGACGATGCCCGGACGTTTGACGCCGCCGATGCCGGAGAGGCTTATGCCGCAGTGGGCGATAAGCGCGTTGACGAGCGTGCCGGTGGCGTGCCCCGCCGCCGGATGCACGACCAGCCCCGCCGGCTTGTCGATGACGATCACGTCTTTGTCTTCGTAGACGACCGCAAGGGGAATATCTTCGCCCTGCGCCGTGCTTTCCTCGGGCTCCGGAATGGCGACCTCGTAGCGATCGCCGGGCCTGGTCTTGCGCCGGGCTTCGAGTACCGGCTCACCGCAGAGCCTCACCTCGCCGGCGGCGATCAGGCGTTGCAGCTGCGCCCGGCTGAAATCGGGAAACCTGCCGGCCAGCCAGAGGTCGAGACGAACGCCGGCCTCGTCCGCCGCCACCTCGGCGGTTCGCCGCTCTATCGCTGCGCTATTCCTCACTGTATGCATGCGTCGCGACACCAGGATTTCCGCTTGCCCGCGACCCAAGGGTTCGCAGACCGTCGAATTGGACAGGCCCGATGACCGACAACAGCACTCGATCGAACCGCCACGGACCAGGGGCCGACGCCCGAGGATGTGATGCGCGAACAGCGCCTGCAACGCAACCTCAAGATCCTCGTCGCCGGCCTCGGCCTCCTGATCGTCCTCGGGCTCGGGGCTCTCGCCATCAGAATGACGCAGGTGGTGAGCGGCGCAAAGCCTGCCCCGGCTGCCAGTGTAACGGTTTCGGGCGCGGGCAAGGACCTGGCGCTCGAACTCCCGAAGGGCGCAAGAATCGTCTCCGTCTCGCTGTCGGACAATCGCCTCGCCGTTCACCATGAGGGCCCCGCCGGCGCCGGCATCGCCATCATCGACCTCGAGACGGGCGCCAGGATCGCCGACGTGAAGCCTCAGGAAGCCGTGCCGAGGAATTAGCGACGAGGAAATACGGAGTAGAAAATGGGGGAGCGCCTTCCGCGGCGCGGAACTCGCCTCTTGCCCGGCGCGCCCGCCTCCCCTATAGGTTTGCGACCGTGATCAGCCCCGTTCGTCTAGTGGCCTAGGACGTCCGCCTCTCACGTGGATAACAGGGGTTCGAGTCCCCTACGGGGCGCCAGCTTTCTGCGGCACATCTGGGCTCCATACGTGTGATGTCCATCGAAGCGCGCTTCCACGGAATTGCAATTGCGCGTTAACGCTGCCGATGCTTCCCGGCCCGTCCAATGGGCTTGCGTTTAATGTGGCAGTCTCAGGTCGTTCGATCACCCGACGCGCAGGCATTAGTCATTCCTTGCTACGAGTGTTTGGCACCCGAACTTGACAAAGCCACGAGCAAGGCACAAATCCAGCCTGCATGCGATTGGCTCTAAGCAAGACATGGCGCCACGTTGCTGGCGCGACCATGATGGTCGCGGCAGTGGCTGTCGTTTGGCATGGAGCGGTCGCGCTGGTGGCACATCCGCCGAATGGCGGCCAGCATGAACCGATCGTCGCCGCGGCGGCTTCCGCTGCAGGTCATGTTCACCAGCATCATGTTCACCAGCATAATGACGGTGCCGCCGGCAACCACGCGACGCACGAGCATGGCAAGGGCAAGCCGGGCGGAGATTGCTGTTCGGCAGTGAGTGCCGTAACGCTTCCGTTGCAGAATGCCGCCAAGACCTTGATCGACCCCGTCGCGATGGTCCAGCCCATAGCGGCAATCCTCGGCGAAGGCCTTAGCCCCGCGACGCCCGCCAAACCGCCGAGACCCACCTACCAGTCTTGATCCGCAGCGCGCCTCAGGGCGCGCCTGAAGCGTGCGCATCTCCTGGAAGGTTTTCAGCATGCCGTCGATTTGCCTCTCTCGCGCAGCGTCGCGCCTACGTTCATGGTTCTCGTGTCTCGTTGCTTTCGGCTTTCTCGTGACCGGCGCCGGCCTCGCCGCGTCACACGAAGGTCATGACCACGGGCCGCCGGCTTCGTCCCTGCCATCGACCGTCAAGCCGAGGGTCGCGGTGCAAACCGACGCCTACGAGATCGTCGCCGTCGCGACAGGAAGCCAGCTCACCATCTTTCTCGACCGTTACGGCAGCAACGTACCGGTCACCGACGCCAAAATCGAGATTGTCTCCGGGCCCGACACGGTCGCCGCCGAAGCGCGCCCCGATGGCTCCTTCCGTGCCAGCGTCAAGGGGCTGGAGGTACCGGGGCCTCATGATCTCATTTTCAACGTCAGCCACAAGGACGGCGACGATCTCTTGGCCGGGACGCTGAACGTGTCAGCGGTCGTTGCCGCTCCGGCCGCGATCCTGCAAGATCCGAAGCCGGTTTCGAATGGCTTCATCAACGATCCGCGCCTGTGGATCGCCGCCGTCGCCCTGCTCGCAGGCATCTTGATCGGATTTGTGCTCGGCGGCCGCCGTGCCGCGACGCTGTCATTCCTGCTCATGGCCTCGCTCGCCTATTCGCCGCCCGACGCCAGCGCACACGAGGGTCACGAAGCCAGTCCGGCGCCATCGGGCGAGGCGCTCGCCGGCGACGTGCCGAGGCGTCTGGCGGACGGCAGCGTGTTTCTGCCCAAGGCGTCGCAGCGCTTGATGACGGTGCGCACGCAGCTGGCGATCGAAGGTGAGGCCAATCGCGGCGCAACGCTGGTCGGCCGCATCATCTCCGACCCTAACCGCTCCGGCGTCGTCCAAAGTATCGCCGGCGGCCGGGTCAGCCCAGCGGAAGCCGGCTTGCCGCGGCTCGGTCAAAGCGTGAAGAAGGGCGAAACCCTGGCAACCGTCGTTCCCGCCATACCAATCGCCGATCAATCGACCATTGCCGAAAAGCAGCGCGAGTTGGAAGGCGCGATGCTTCTGGCCGAACAGAAACTGGCGCGGTTCAATCGCCTGGGGCCGAACATTTCACCACGCAGCCAGATAGAGGACACCGAACTCGAGATTTCAAACCTCAAGCGCCGGTCCGAGAGCCTGAGAGAAACAAAGATCCTGCCCGAGGTCCTGACCGCGCCGATCGATGGCATCATTTCGGCGAGCCGTGTCGTCGCCGGACAGGTCGTGCAGGGCCAGGACATCCTGTTCCAGATCGTCGATCCTGAGGGACTTTGGGTCGAAGCCCTGGTCTTCGATCAGCTTGATCCCGGCGCCATCACCGAAGCCAGCGCCGTCGGGCCCGACAATGCGGTGATGGCCCTCAAGTATGTCGGCCGTGGCCGCAGTCTGCAACAACAAGCCGTGCAACTGCAGTTTGCCATCGAGAACCCGCCGGCGAGCGTGGCGCTCGGTATGCCTGTGACCGTGTACGCCAAGAAGGCCCAAACCTTGCGCGGAATGCTGCTGCCGCGTGACGCTGTCGTACGAAGCGCGGGCGGCGAGATGATCGTCTGGCAGCACCTCGATCCCGAGCGCTTCGTGCCCCGTCCCGTTCGCATCGAGCCCTTCGACGGCGAGCAGGTTCTGATCACCGCTGGAATTTCGGCCAAGGATCGCATTGTCGTCCACGGCGCCGAACTCCTGGCGCAAGTCCGCTGAGGGGGCGCGTCATGTTCAATTGGCTTGTCAGCCGCAGCCTCCGAAACCGGATTTTTGTGTTGGCGGCGGCCGTACTGCTCGCAGCGTACGGCACGCTTCTGCTTCCCCGCCTGCCCGTCGACGTCTTTCCCGACCTCGACAGGCCGTCGGTGACGATCATGACGGAAGCGGAGGGTCTGGCGCCGCAAGAGGTCGAGCAGCTCGTCAGTTTCCCGGTCGAAACCGCGATGAACGGCATACCGGGCGTAACGCGCGTGCGCTCGGTCTCCGGCGTCGGGCTTTCCATCGTCTACGTCGAGTTCGACTGGTCGAGCGACATTTATCGCAATCGCCAGCAGGTCGGCGAGCGGCTGGCTTTGATCGGGCCGCAGCTGCCACCGCGCGTCACTCCGCAAATGGGCCCCGTGACGTCGATCATGGGCGAGATCATGCTCGTGGCGCTATCGTCCAAGACGATCACAGCGATGGAGTTGCGCGAGCTGGCTGACTTCGTCGTCAGGCCACAACTGCTGGCCATTCCGGGCGTCGCCCAGGTGATTCCCATCGGCGGCGAGGTTCGCCAGTACCGCATAGCGCCAAATCTCGCCGCCATGCAGGCCATCGAAATCAAGCCCGACGACATCGCGGCGGCCGTCCGCCGGTTCAGCCAGAACACCGGCGGCGGTTATGTCGACCAGTATTCGCGCGAATTCCTGATCCGAAATGTCGGACTGACCAACCGGCTCGAGGACTTGCGCAATCTCGTCGTCGCCACGCGGCAGGGACAAGTCATTGCCCTGCGCCAGGTGGCCAGCGTCGACTATGCGGCACGTGTCAAGCGAGGAGACGCCGGCTACCAGGGCGAGCCCGCCGTCGTCATCTCGGTGCAGAAGCAGCCCGGTGCCGACACCCTCGCTCTCAGCCGTCAAATCGAATCGGCACTCGCCGAAATTCAGAAGACCATGCCGGCCGGAGTGACGGCCAACAACATCCAGTTCCGGCAGGCCAACTTCATTCAATCCTCCATCGCCAATGTCAGAAGCGCCCTGCTGGAAGCGACCGCTGGTCGTTGCCATCGTGCTGTTCCTGTTTCTCCTTCAACTGGCGCGCCACCGCCATTTCACTGATCGCTATACCGATTTCTATTCTGGTGACCGTCGTCGTCTTCAGCGCGCTCGGCATGACCATCAACACCATGACGCTCGGCGGCTTGGCGATCGCCGTCGGCGAGTTGGTCGATGACGCCGTGGTCGATGTCGAAAACATCCTACGGCGATTGCGTGAAAATCGGGCGGCCCCGCGCCGAAACCGATACTGGGCGTCATCGCCGCCGCAAGCCAGGAAGTTCGTTCCGGCATCGTCTACGCCACGGGCATCATCATTCTCGTCTTCGTACCGCTGTTCGCGCTCTCGGGCATCGAGGGCCGCTTGTTCGCTCCGCTGGGGGTGGCCTACATCGTCTCGATCCTGGCGTCTCTGGTGACGTCCATCACGGTGACGCCGGTGCTGGCCTATTACCTCTTGGGATCGCGCAGCGGCGCCGAGCACCGCGACAGCTTTCTGGTTCGCGGCCTGAAATCCGCCAACCGCCGCGCTCTGAGCGCAGCGATGGATGCGCCTCGTCTCTTGTTCGCTGCAACGTCAATTGCGGTTGTCTTGGCGGCATTGGCGGCCATGCAGCTGCCGCGCGCCTTCTTGCCGCCCTTCAACGAGGGCACGCTCACCATCAACGTGCTCTACAATCCCGGCATCAGCTTGAAGGAATCGAGCCGGCTCGGGCTCATTACCGAACGCATCCTGATGGACGTGCCCGAGGTCGTGTCGGTCGGCCGCCGCACCGGCCGGGCAGAACTCGACGAGCATGCCGAGGGCGTTCACTCCTCCGAAATAGACGTCGATCTCAAACGCTCGGCCCGGTCGAAGTCCGAGATAATAAGCGACATCCGTCTTCGCCTCTCGGCGCTGCCCGCCGCCGTCAACATCGGGCAACCGATCTCGCATCGGCTCGACCATCTGCTGTCGGGGGTACGCGCCGAGATCGCGCTCAAGATATACGGCGACGATCTCGATACGCTCAGGTCGCTGGGCGAGACCCTGCGCGACAAACTGGCGTTGGTGAAGGGATTGACCGATCTGCAGGTTGAAAAGCAGGTGCCGATCCCGCAAGTCCGGATCGCGGTCGATTACCAACGGGCGGCATTGTACGGGCTCACGGCATCGGCCGTCACGGACGCACTGGAAGGATTGTCCGCCGGTAGCACCGTGTCGCAGATCGTCGACGGCGCCAAGCGCTTCGACGTCGTGATGCGGTTGTCGGACGCCAATCGCTCCACCACCGGGCTCGGCGATCTGTTGATCCCGGCGCCGCAAGGCATGATCCCACTGCAGGCTGGTCGCCAATATCGAAGAGACCGAAGGGCCCAATCAAATTTCCCGGGAGAACACGCGCCGCCGCATTGCCGTGCTTGCAAATACCGACGGCAAGTCCGACATGGCGCGCGTCGTCGCGGACATCCGCCAGATCGTCGCCGCGACCAAACTGCCGCAAGGATACTCCACCAAGATCGAAGGGTCGTTCCAGGCCCAGGAAGACGCAACCCGTATGATCGCCGCGTTGTCTCTCGTGTCGCTGGCCATGATTTTTGTCGTGCTGTTTTCGCGTTATCGCTCGGGCGTCCTGGCTCTGATCGTCATGGGCAATATTCCGCTGGCGTTGATCGGCAGCGTTGCGGCTCTGCATCTTGCCGGCCAGCCGCTCTCCGTCGCCTCGATGATCGGCTTTATTACCTTGGCGGGCATTTCGGCCCGCAATGGCATTCTGAAAGTCAGCCATTACATCAATCTGGCGCTCCATGAAGGCGAAACCTTCGGCCGTAATCTCGTCATCCGCGGCAGCCTCGAACGGCTGACGCCGGTCTTGATGACGGCGCTCGCGGCCGGTTTAGCCTTGACGCCGCTCCTGGCCGGCGCCGCCGAGCCGGGACGCGAAATCCTTCACCCCGTGGCCGTGACGATCTTTGGCGGACTGATTTCGGCGACGCTTCTCGACACGTTCTTGACCCCCGTCTTGTTCCTGACCTTCGGCCGCAAACCGCTTGAAAGGCTGACGCGGGAGCCACAGGCAGGAATTGCCACCGCTGAAGTCTACTAGATCGATGAAGGGACACCCCATGCGCCTCAATCACGCCATCGCCGCCGCACTGCTTTTGACCTCGAGTGCCGTCATGGCCCACGACCTGGAAAAGGGACCGCACGGCGGCGCTATCGTCGACGTCAAGGGACACCACGTCGAATTCATCAGCAAGGATTCTGAAATCATCATCTATCTGACCGACGACAAGGACGCGCCGATCTCGAGCAAGGGTGCTGAAGGCAAAGCGGTCATCCAGGACGCGGGCAAATCCCGAACTGTCGGCCTGACACCCGCCGAACCAAATCTTCTGACCGGCAAGACCGACGGCCCGCTCAATGCGGGCGCGAAGATCGTCGTTTCGGGTAAGCTCGCCGACGGTCACGCGATCCTGGCGCGCTTCGTTGCCAAGTGACGAATTGCGCCAGCCAGATGCAGACCGGACATTCTGATCGGCCACACGGCGCAGGCTTGGCCAGAACCGGTTTTCCGCACCGCCCTACTCTCAACGCGCGCGCTCGAACCCGTCAGCCCGCATCGGCCGCATTGGCGAAGCGCAACGTCACGACGACACCGGGATGATTGTCGTCGAGTGAAATCGTGGCGCCGTGGAGGGCTGCGATCGCCTCGACGAGATTGAGGCCAAGACCGCTCCCCGGCGTCGTGCGGCTCTTCTCCAGCCGATAGAGCCGGCGGAACACCATGCCGCGCTCGGCGGCGGGTATTCCCGGCCCGTTGTCCGATATCCGCGCGACGGGCGTTCCCTCGTTTGCGAGCCCGACGCAGATGCGCGAGCCTTTGGGGCAATGACGAATCGAATTCTCGACGAGGTTGACGAAGAGCTGATTCAACAGCTGCCGGTCGCCGCGCACCCAGGCTGCGGCCGCGCCGTCGAGGCTTCTTTCGAACGTATGGCCGTGGTCTTCGGCGACCGGTTCGAGCGCATCCGCCACGTCGATCAATATCGTCTTCAGATCCAGTTCGACGAATTGCGCCTTGCGCGCTCCGGCCTCGATCTCGGCGATCCTGAGCAGCGCTTCGAATGTACCGACGACGCCGTCAATCTCGGCCAAGGCTGCGCCGATGGCCGCGCGGCACGCCTGCAGGTCGCCGGCCTCGCTCTGAACCGTCTCCAGCTTCTGGCGAATGCGGCCGATCGGCGTCTTCAGATCATGCGCAATATCGGTCGTCACCTGCTTCACCTCGACGATGAGATTCTGCAGGCGTTCGAGCGTCGTATTGATCAAGGCGGCGACATGATCGAGATCGTCGCCGGCAGCGCTGAGCGGCACCCTGACGCCGAGCTGGCCTTGCGCCACGGCATCGAGCGCCGTCTCCATTGCCGAGACCCGCCTCTGGGTTCCGAGGCCGAGTATGAGGCCGCCGAGCACCGCCGCTATGGCGGTAAGGGCGACGCCCCACCCTAGTCCGTCGAGCAGAATCTGTTGGGCATCGTCGACGTCGCTGTTGCTGTCGGCGATGAATAGATAACCGCCCTTGACCCGGGACCATTTCCCGGTCACCGCCGTGCTCTTTCGTGTCGCCCGCCATTCGCCCGTCAACGGCAGTTCCGCCCAGCTGATCGTCCGCCAGCCGTCGAACCTCGGGATCGGCCTGATATTCCCGGCCAGATAGGCGCCGAACTCGTCCGTCAGCAGGTAGACGTCTTCGTCCGCTTGCGCCACTGCAGCATGCTTGGCGACCATGGCGACGAGCGCGTCACGGCCGCCGCTTTCGCCGACGGCGGCCATGGTTTCCTGAACCTCATCGACGTGATCGCGAACGTACTCGCCGAGGTCGCTCGAGATCACGAAATAGAGCACCGTGAAAATTACGATCATGGCGAGCGTGAACAGACCCGCAAACAGCGTCGCGATGCGAACGGCGGTGCGGCGGGTGAGCTTAGTCGGGGTCATTGATGCTGTAGCCCGCGCCGCGCAAAGTTCGGATCAGCGGCTTGTCGAACGATCGGTCGAGCTTGCCGCGCAGCCGGCTGATATGAGTTTCGACGATGCTGGTCTTGGGATCGAAGTGAAAGTCCCAGACCTGCTCGAGCAGCATCGATCGCGTCAGGATGCGGCCCTTGTTTCGCATCAGGACTTCGAGAAGCTTGAATTCGCGCGGCTGCAGGTCGATCGCCTGACCGCCGCGCGTCGCCACCCGCTTGATGAGATTGAGTTCGAGGTCGGCGACGCGAAGTACCGTCACTTCCTGTCTTCAGGGCGGGACGGCGGCCGAGCGCGTTGACGCGGGCGACGAGCTCCGGCAGCGCAAAAGGTTTCACAAGATAGTCGTCGCCGCCGCTTTCCAAGCCCTCGACGCGATCCTCGATACCGCCGAGCGACGTCATGAACAGGATCGAACACTGGACTCCGGCGCGCCGGAGCGACTGGACGATCGAAAGGCCGTCGAGGCCCGGTAACATGCGATCGATGACGAGCACGTCGTATGCGCGGACCGCTGCGAGTTTCAAGCCCTCCTGGCCATCGATGGCGACGTCGACCGTGTGGCCGTCATCCTGGAGCCCGCGGCAAACGAAGCTTGCCGTTTGGGAATCGTCTTCCAAAACGAGTATGCGCATGGCGGTGGTGACCCAGGTCGTCGCAAGCATCAAGCATGGCCGGTCCTATTTTCCGCCCCACTTCCGCGCTTGTCACGAGCCAAACAGCGAAGCTGCCGAAGCACGGGCGGCAATGCATTGTGCGTTACGCGGCCAATTGAGCATCCAGCCAAGAAGGCGTGAGACTAACGCAGCCCGTCGTGGCCGCAAGCGCCGTCTCTCCGCCCTTGAACCGCCCGCGTTCGAGCCGCCGCCAAGGCCTGGCCGCAAAACCGTCGGCGGATTTCGGCACAGTTTGTAAAGCACGGCGCGACCGCAAGGCCCGCCGTGCAATCAACCGCATCGCCGGGGGCCTTCGAGGGCCGCCCGGCCATGTGCCTCGATCGTGTGCCTCAATCGTGCTTGCAGGATGCCAGATCAGGCAGCCTTCATGCACGTCTTGCGGAATTCCTTGCGCGGCTTGCCGTGCAGGTGCTGCGCGTCGGCGTCGGCCGAGCACTTCTTCGATTTTTCGCTGCGGGCGACCTTGTCCGCGGTCTTCTTAGTGGTTTCGGCCTTGACCGGCTTCATCGTCGTGACCTTGGCCGTGTTGCGGCATCAGCCGCCGATCTTGGTCTCGGCGGCCATGGCGGCACCGGACGACAGGAACGCCGCAACTGCGATCATCTTGAAAAGAGACTTCATGGGATTGTCCTATTTTGAATTGTGCCCGATCGAAGCAACGCCGGCTTAACGATCTGAGCAGATGTGACAACAAATAGCGCCCTTGGGATCGAAGCCCTTCAAGCTCGCGAAGCCTGAGCTCTGCTTGGTTCGAAAAACCGGCGGCAACCTTACCGATCGGTATTGTGGGGCCGCAGATTGCCGCGGCCCACCTCCGGCGGGTACGGCACGGCGCCGGCGGGGCAAGGGAATCGAGACCGGCTCAGCTCGACTTGTCGATCTTGGAGATACGGTCCAGGAGCCGCGTGCGCCGGGGCGAGGCCCTCGTCTCCTGCGCGCCGCCTTCGATAGCGGCCGGCGCTTCCGCCACGGCGGCGTCCGCAGTGTCTGCGCCGCCGCCGTTGACGGCTTTCAGATACGGCGTCTGCCGCGGCTCTTTCGGCGCTTCACTGTTGTCGCTCGCGCCGCCGTCGTGCGCGGTGTCGATGCGCGGCACCCGCGGTTCGGAAATGCGCGACGCCAGCGACCGGCGCGCGGCTTCGATCGAACGCGTTCGCCGTTCGTCGCCGGCACCGCTCTCGGCCGACGCGCTCAAGCGGCGAATCTCGTCGCGGAAATGCTGGGCCTGCCGCGTCAGACGCTCGTTGCTCGCCGCAGCTTCGGCCCTATGCAGCTTGATCGAGCGCTCCTTGTCCTCGGTCTCGGACTTGAGGGCCGCGATCTCGGCCTTCAGCGCTGCGACGTCATCGTCGGCATTTGTCGACGAGGAGGCATCCTCATGGCTCTTGAGCGCCGCCTTGAGTTTCGAAATTTCCGCAGTCTTCGCCCGGTTCTCGTCTTCGAGACGGCGTAACTTGTCGTCGGCCGCGGCCGTTCCGGTGCCCTTCTGGGCCAGCAGCTCGGTCTCGGCCCGGGCCAAGGCGGATTTGAGCTTTTCGACTTCGGAGTGCGCTTCGCCCGCGTCCACCACGGCCTTGCCGCCGTCCTGCAGGCGATCGAGCAATTGCCCCTGCTCGCGCGTCTTGGCGCGCAAGGTTTCGATTTCGGTTCGCAGCGCCACCTCGCCGTCGAAGCGGGGATCACCAATAGATTCGCGCTTGCGGGCGGCTCGCGTCTCGAGAGCGGTCGTGAGGCGGCCGACCTCGCCGGAGAGTTGGGCGTTGATCTGCGTCGCCTGCTCCAAGGCTTCCGTCTGCTTGCCGGCGGTATCGGCCAGTTTCGAGATTTCGTCGTCGCGTTGCTGCAGCATGCGGCGGGCTTCGAGAAGGCGCTGTTCGACCTTGGGCAGGCGGTCCATGATCGCCTGTTCGAGCACGCGGCGCGCGTTCTCGTTCTCTTCGACGCTCGACTTCTTGGCCTCGACCTCCTCCGAGAGATCGTGAATGCGGGCTTCGCGCCGGTTGATCTCGACGCTCTGGCGAGCGGTCGAAAGCGACGCCTCTTCCAGTTTGACTTCGAGTTTGTGGATCTGTGTCGCGTACTCGGCTCGGATGCGGTCCTTGTCGGCGCGGATCTCGGCTTCCGTCAGCGGCAGCGCCCGCTTCAAGCGCTCGGTGGCAAACCGGTCGATGCGGCGGCGGTAGGCCGGCATCACGAACAGCGTCACCAGGGCGGCCAGGAGGAAGCCCAACGTCACCAGCATGGCATTGTAGACGGTGATCAACGGCGTGTTCCCGGCAGTCTCGCTTTATCACGGCAACGCCCGGCCTGCGGACGTACCCGCAAGCCCGGCGCGCTCATTCGGTGAGATCGACTCAGAACGGGTTCCAAGTCGGATTACGCGTATACTTCAAATATCCGACGTTGGCACCCAGCCGAATGCCAATTCCCGATCGGATAGGGGCAAGGGTGACATCGCCCGACTTCTGCAGCTGTACGCCGACGCCGCCGACCAGATAGGCGGCACCCTGGACGCCGCCGAAGCGGCTGTAAATCTCGGATGGATCGCGCAGATTGTAAACCAGAACCATGACCTTGGAGCCTTCCGCTCCCAGATCGTAGCCGACGCTCGGACCCTGCCAGTAGACCTTATGAGAGCCGGCGTCCTTGGTATAGAGCGTGCCCTCGCCGTAGCGCAGGCCGACCGCGATGGCGCCGCCTGCGTCCTCGCCGAGAATATAGCCGTTGGGCCGCCCGGCCTTGTGGAAGGCCCACTCGACCGCTTCGGCCAGCCCCTTGCTCACCGAGCCGAAAAAGCCGCCGCCGGTCCGGATGATTTCGTTTTGCGAGTAGTAGCGGCCCGAATTCGGCCGGCCCGCCCTGTTCCGGCGGCGGCACGGGTTCGTAATGTTCGCTGCGCGGCGGCGGATCGGCGTAAGGCTCGCCGGGCCCGCCGTTGTCGATCGGCGGCACATCGGCCCGACCGCCGCTGTAGCTGTCGCGATACGGCGGGCCCCGGCGCGTGCCGTCGAGCGGCCGCACCGGCTCATAGGTTTCTCGCGGCGGGCTGACTTCGTCCGGACGGTAGGCGTCGTCGGCTTGCAGCAGCGATCGTCATGCCGCCGGCTGAAGCCGCGGCCATGCCGTCGGCGGCGTGGGCGGCGAGCGGCAGCATCGCGGCGGCTGCGAACGCAAGCCCGAAAAGGCCGGAATGTCCGGGCCGGAAGCGCGTTGAATTTGTCTCAGGCATAGTTGAACCCTCGTTGCTGCAGGCCGACGCAAGATCCCCCGCGCTTGGCCGGCTCGAATCCGTCAAGAATCGTACCCCAAATTCGGCGGACAACTTTGCCAAAGTGTGACCGATCCGAGGCCGTTGTGCGCCATCGGATGCCAACCGGCGGCTCTTACGCCGCCCGGCCGGGGCGAAATCCCTTGACCAGCGGCTCACGGCCCCAGGCGACGAAATGCGGGTTGAGATAGCCCTGCTCCGCTTTGCCGTAGGTCAGCCGCGCCCCGTCGAGTGTCGCGACCGAGCCGCCGGCGGCTTCCAGAATGGCTTGTCCCGCGGCCGTATCCCACTCGTAGGTGGTGCCGAAGCGGGCGTAGAGATCGCCCAGGCCCTCGGCAATGAGACAGAACTTCTGCGACGAGCCGATGGGACGCGCCTCGCGAACGTCGAGAAACGTCAGGAACTCGGCGCAGGCTCCGCCCGTGGCGCGGCTGTTGAAGGCGACGAGATTTTCTCGATCCGGCAATACGCGACTTGAGCGGCGCGAACGGAATCGCGTCGAAATCGGCACCGTTCGTCTCCACCGGCACGTCGGCGACGTAGGACTTGTCGTCGGAGCGCGTCAGATACAATTTGCCCGTCGGCGGAATGTAGATCAGTCCGAAACGCGGCGCCGCATCGGCAACGAGCGCGATATTGATGGAGAACTCCGGCTTGCCGCGAATGAAAAGATGCGTGCCGTCGAGGGCATCGACGAGAAAGTACTCGCGCCCGCAACGGGGTTGAGCCCTTGCGACGCCGCCTCTTCGGCAATGACCGGAACGGCGGGCACGATACGCGCCAAGGCCCCGACCACAATTCGCTCGGCCTCGCGATCGGCGAGCGTCACCGGCGAACGGTCGGGCTTCGATTCGACCGGCAGCGCCGGTTCTGAAATGCTTCATCTCCATCCGCCCCGCCTCGAGTACGGCGGGAAGCAGACGACGGGCCAATTCGTCGGCGGTGAGTGAGATGTTCAACGGGCCAAACCCGGCATGAGTTTCATTTTCCTAAAACGAATTGAATTGAAGCGCGCCCGGGACCGTATTTCATCGTCCGATAGTTGCTGCCGGGCCCCATCCCCGGCCCAAATGCCGGGCATTACGGGTCAGGATCGAAGCGGGGCTGGCATGGCGCGCTCTGCGCATGTATCAGAGCGGGTTATGTATTCGCAAGCGGCCCTCGAAGCTCGCGTCGCGCTGTCGCGCTTGAGCCCCCGCATTTCAGCCGTGCCAATCTCAGTTGTGCCAATCTCAGTCGTGCCAGTCCAATTTCATGGGGCATATTATGAACCAGCGCGCCAATCCTACCGACCTCGAACTGGCGGCTCTCATCTCGAGCAAGATTTGCCACGACGTCATCAATCCCGTCGGCGCCATTTACAATGGCCTCGAGATCCTCGACGAGGATGACGACGCCCAAGCCAAGACCTATGCCCTGAACGTCATCAGGAATGTGACGGAACAGGCGTCGGCGCGGCTGCAGTTCGCGCGCTTTGCCTTTGGCGCCGCGGGCTCCGCCGGTGCCATGATCGACCTCGGCACCGCCGAGCAGATCTCGCGCGGCTTCGTCGGCATCACCCAAGGCAAGCACAAGCTGAACTGGCGCGGCGCGCCCGGCCACATGGCCAAGGACAAGGTCAAGTTGCTGCTCAATCTCGTGGCCAGTTCCGTGACGGCTTTGCCGCAGCGGCGGCGAGATCGAGGTGGCCTTGGGCGGCTCGTTCGAGACGCCGAGCTTCCTGCTGCGCTGCAAGGGCAACGGCGCGCGCCCACCGCAGTACCTGACCGACTTCGTCGCCGGCAATCCGCCGCAGCTCGATGCCATGAGCATCCAGGCCTACTACACCTATCAGAATTGCCCAGACGGCCGGCATGCGCATCGAGATCCTGAAGGACGGGGTCGACATTCTGCTGGTCGCCAAGCCGAACCTGAGGCGAAAGTGAACGCAGCGTGCCGTTCCGGCAGCCGTCCGGCTCTGGCTGAATCGCCGCGTGTACGCCGCAGTCCGGTGTGCGGACAGGCTTTAACAACTGATTAGAGGTTTCGCGGCAAACTCTGGCCACGCGCGGCCTTGCGCGCATGCGCCTATGCTCGTCACGTCCGCCAATCATGAAACCGAGCCGGCCGAACATGAAGCACGTGCTGATCGTCGATGACTCTCCCGTGATCCGCAAATATGCCCGGCTCATTTTCGAGAGCCTGTCATTCCGGGTCAGCGAAGCCGAAAACGGCAAGGAAGCGCTCGAGCGCGCCAAGACCGACGCGCCGGACTACATCCTCGTCGACTGGATCATTCCGGGCGTCTCCAGCCACGACCTCATCGCGGCCCTGCGGCGCGCGGTGCTCGAAAAGCGCCCCTATATCATCTATCTCGTCACCGAGAACGATATCCCCGACGTGACCCGCGCCTTCAAATCGGGGGCCGACGACTACCTGCTGAAGCCTTTCAATCGTGACATCATCGAGATGAAGCTTCACGAGATCCAGGTCGCGGCCTGAAATTCGCCGCCTCGATACGGTTGCGCCCCATAGCTCTGACGCCAAACACTTGCTAAGCCTCGCGCGCATCCATCCGGATCGACGAGGCCGACCTTGCTGCGCGCCGACAAAGTCAAGATCGCTCCCCTGCCGCCACTCTCCTTCACTGTAGCGAACGGCGAGTGCCTGGCCATCGAGGGTCCATCGGGCTCGGGCAAGACGCGGCTGCTACGCGCGCTCGCCGATCTCGATTCCGTCAGCGGCTTCGTCTTTCTCGACGGGGTCGAGCGGCGCGAAATCGCAGGCCCCGCGTGGCGCAAGCGCGTACGTTTCGCCTCCGCCGAACCGGTCTGGTGGACGGAGACGGCGCGCGCGGCTTTTACACTCGCCGACAGCAGCGCTACCCAACGCCTCGAACGCCTCGTCCATTCCCTGGGCCTCACGGCTGCCGATCTCGACAAGCCGGTCGCATCGCTTTCCACAGGTCAGCGCCAGCGCCTCGCCCTGGCGCGGGCGATCATCGACGATCCGGCGGTGCTGCTGCTCGACGAACCGGTCTCGGCCCTCGACAAGCCGACGGCGGCGCTGGTTGCCGAATTGATCCGCTTCCAGCTGCTCGCCGGCAGCTCGGTCATCGTCACCACGCACGAGGACAACGCAGTCGCCCGCCTCGCCAGTGTCCGCCTGCAGCTCGCCCGCCAGCCCGGCGTCGTCGGAGCGGCGCGGCCATGACGGGATACATTCCGCTCAGCACTCTCGATCTGGCGCTCGCGGCGATCCTCGTCCTGTTGAACGGCGCCGTGTCGCTCGCCTATGGACTGAAGCTCGAAAAGAGCCTGGCCGTGGCATCGCTGCGGATGGTCGTGCAGCTCGCCGCTGTTGCGCTCGTGCTGCGGTTCATCTTCGCTGAGACGACGCCGCTGTGGTCGATCGCCTTTGCCATGCTCATGGCCGCGGCCTGCTGCTCGAAATCATCATGCGCCAGACCTCGCGTTTCAAGAGCTGGACGGCGACGCTGCTCGGCGCTTCGCCCGCCTTTCTGTCGGGCCTCGCGACGACGTTCCTGGCCCTGGCCATCATCCAGCCGCGAGCCCTGGTACGCGCCGCGCTTCCTGCTGCCCATCCTCGGCATGCTGGTCGGCAATGCGCTGACCGGCGTCGGTCTCGTGCTCGACACCATGACGTCGGCGGCGCGGCGGGAACGCGCGTCATCGACAGCCGCCTGGCGCTCGGCGAGACGCGACTTAAGGCCTTCGAGGATATTCTGCGCCGCACGCTGCGAACGGCGATGATGCCGCTGTTGAATTCGATGGCCGCGGCCGGCGTCGTCTCGCTGCCCGGCATGATGACGGGGCAAATTCTCGCCGGCATCGATCCGCTGGAAGCGGCGAAGTATCAGGTGCTGATCATGTTCCTGATTGCCGGCGCCACCACCATCGCGGTGCTGACGGCGGGTCTGGCAGCGGTCCACTTCCTCACCGACGAGCGCCACCGCCTCAGACTCGATACCTTGACGACGCCGGCAAAAGATTAGGCCCCGCAGTGGTGTCGACTGCGAGGCCCGATCGTTACAACATCTGTCGCGGGAACTGTCAGTTCGCAGCCGGCTTCTCGGGCGCGGGCGCTTCGACTTTGGGCGTCGATCTCGATCGCGGCCGGTGGGCTCGGCGCTTCTTCCGGCACGCTCTTGATCGTTGAACCGGTCTCGACGGGCGCCGCCGCCTTTGCAGCCTCGGCTGGCTTGGCGGCAGCTTTGACTGGAATCGACTTCACGGCCGGCTTCGCAGCTTTGTCGCCCGCCGACGCCGGAGCGTCCGTTGCGGCCGCTTCGGACTTGACGCCGGGAACCGCTGGGCCGTCCCAGCAGACGCTGGCCTCGGCCTTGCAGGTGTGCTCGTCGAACAGGATGAAATTCAAGAACAGCTCGCACGACACGTCCTTCTTGCCGGTCGTGTACTTGCCGATGCCATGGTCCTTGGCCCACTTGGCGACGTACTTGTCGAGCAGCTGCTTGGCGTCGCGCGTCGGGCCGTCTTTGCCGTAATCGTTGACCGAAAACGCAAGGCGCGTGCACGCCGCCGAAGCCGGGGCCACGAACGCGGCCGTGCCCAGAACCAGGGCCGCTGCTGCGGCAATGAAACGGGTTGAGTGGTACATGTGAGGTCGCTCCGCGAATGGCGAATTCATGAGTGAGTCTCGCCGTGTTATAGCCACGGCAAAATGGCCTGACCAGGGCTCGGCCGGGTTTGCTTGCAACACTGTCACAGAAAAGTGCCGCGGTGCGCGTCCCGTCCGGTGACAGCAAACGCAAAAAGGGGCGGCACAGGCCACCCCTCTCGCAATCGTTCGGCCGACGGCGGTATCAAATCTGATGATACGGCCGCGCCATCAGTTCACGCCATCAGTTCATGTAAGGACTGTCGCCGCCATGCGGTCCGCCTAGCCCAGAATTGAAGAAGAAGCCGTGATCGAAGGGACCGGACTTGGTCTGCCTATCCAGCGAGGGGTCGCGAAAAACCGACGCCGAGCCGTACTTGGAACGGCTGTCGCCATAAGTGTTCACTCGAGTCGGCGTAGCTATAGGAATAGCCGCCGCGGCGTTCGCATGTGGCCCTTCACTTTGGCGCCGCTCTTGCTGCCGGCCAGCGCCGGAGCCGCAACAGCAATCGCCAACCCACTGATTAAAATGGCTGAAATGATCTTTCGTGTCATCGGTCTGGTCCTTGAATGCGTGGCCTCGGTATCGTCCCAACCTTACCCAAACTTCTGAACGCTTCCTTCAACAATCATGGGGGAGCCGACTATTCGTTTCGGCTTGTTACTGTACGATCACGCTTCCCCGCCATTCGCCTCATATGCAGGCGCTTTTCGGCGTTTGTCGCGCACACGTCGTAAGATGCTCCATTGTGGGAGGCGTAGGGAATTGCGGACCTGCGACCCGGGGGCGACAGCCAAACCCGGACAGGCACTGCCCATCACAAGTGGAGGACGCAATGGATCTGACAACACTCATCATTCAGCTCATCAGTGGCGCGCTCGGCGGTAACGTGGCCGGTGCACTGCTCAAAAACCTTAGCCTTGGAACGCTCGGCAACTCGCTCGCGGGTATCGTCGGCGGCGGTCTCGGCGGCCAGATACTCGGCTCGCTGCTCAACCTGCCGCCGGCCGCTGCCGGTGCGGGTCTCGATCCGATGGCCATCCTGACGCAGCTCGCCTCGGGCGGCGCCGGCGGCGGCATCGTCATGGTGATCGTCGGACTTCTGCGCTCGATGATGGCGAAGGCATAAGCGTTTGCACGCGTCATGACGTAAGGGCCCGCCGGATGACCTCCTGCGGGCCCTTTCCATTACGAGACGACGACTGCGCCGGCCGCGAGATCAGCCGCAGGCCCGCCGACGGGCCATGCAATGCGGCAGCCCGTTCGGCGTATCGCACTTCATCTTGATGTCGCCCTTGGCGGTCCAACCATGAGCGGCGATGGAATTCTTCAGGGCCGCCTCGGCCATGAACTTCGCGAGATCCTGGGTCACCATGGTGGCTTCGCCGCCGGCCATGACGCAGCCGTGATGCCCGGGCTTATGGGCCGCCTCGACACTGGTCATGCCGAGAGCGCCCGTAATCATCGTCGCGGCGATCACAATCGCTTTTTTCATTTTCCAATCTCCTTCCAAAGTACTTGCGCCACTGAATTCCGCAATCGGGTCCTTTGATCCCAGGGCAAGAGCGATTAGCGCAGAAGGTCCCCATGCCATTGCCGCCGGCAGCCGACTGCATCGGATCTGGACAAGCCCCCTAAGTCTGCCGCTTTGCCGGCATGAGCGCACTACTCAACTGGGGCGCAGAGCCGCCAGCGACGCAATTCGAAAATATCGCGTGGCGAAAGGGTCACTCGGAAATGGTCGGCGAATGCAAAACCCGGTGCGGACGATCAGCTCGCCTGCTGCAGGTTCACGGCCTTTGGTCCCTTGCCGCGCTTGTCGGGCTCGGTCTCGAACGAGATGCGCATGCCTTCGGCGAGCGAGCCGATGCCGGACCGCTCGACCGCGGTGACATGCACGAAAATATCGTTACCGCCATCGTCGGGTTTGATGAAGCCATAGCCCTTTTGTGTATTGTAGAATTTGACGGTGCCAGTCTGGCGCATGCGAAGTCTCCTCAATGTCACTCGCGCAGGAGTCCGCGAGCGGTGCGAGGAGGAATGGAAGCGCACAGGTTCCCCGCCCGCACCATAGAGCAGGGCAAGCCACTGCGCCAGCCGTTTCGCCTCGACCTGAAGCGCACGTAACGCCGGGCACCTTTCACGCGACGCAACGGGGAAAGCTCAGCCTCTCCACCCGGTTGGTGCGCGCTAGTTACTGCAAAATCGCCCGTTGTCCGCAAGCCGAAAGGCGCCTTCAGCAGGCTGCAAATGCCCGCTGGCCAGTGATGGACTGGTGATCGGGCCAGCAGGCGGGCCAGTATGCGGCCAAGTAAGCGGCACCTTCAGGCCGTAAAATCCTGCAACGAAAACCCGCTGCCTGGAGCGTCCGCCAGCTGGGTCGCGAGTTCCGGCAGTGCCTCTTGCAGGCGTTCCTTCAGGAGATAAGTCGGGTTGATGACCACGACGCCCGGTTTCGGTGAGTCCCGGACGCGCCCCCGGCCGGCGACGCTCAGTGTCACATTGATCGCCCTTTTTAAGCCGAGCCCGCCGAAGGTGGCGGAGAAAATGGCTGACGTCGCGCGGGTCCTTCAGCGGGTACCAGATGACGAAGACGCCCGTTGCAAATCGCTCAAGTGCCTCGGCGACGCCCCGCTCCAGCCGCGCGAATTCGTCGGGCGCCTCGAAGGGCGGATCGATCAGGATCAGGCCGCGCCGCTCTTTCGGCGGCAACAAGGACTTCAATGCGACCCAGGCATCGAGGTTCAGGAACTTGGTGCCGGGAGCATTCGCCAGTGCCGTCTTCAGGGCGGCGTAATCTTCGGGATGCAGCTCGTTGGCGATCAGCTGATCGCCCGGCCGCATCAGGGCGCGGGCCAGCACCGGACTGCCCGGATAGGTGCGTATCGTCCCGGCCGCATTCATGCCGCGCACGATATCGAGATAAGGCGCGAGAGCGGCCGCCGCACTTGCCGCGAACGGCGTGCGCCACCACGCGGCCGATGCCGCTCTCCCATTCGCCAGTCTTGCCGGCTTCCACGCTTTCGAGATCGTAGAGGCCGCGCCCCGCGTGCACGTCGATGACCCGGAACGGCTGCGGCTTCTGCTTCAGGTGCTCGATGACAAGCGCCAGTATCGATGTGCTTCAGCACATCGGCGAAATTACCGGCATGATAGGCGTGGCGATAGTTCATGGGCTGGTGATGAGCGGCCTCTTCCCGGGCCTGTCAAGCAGCCCAAGGAATTTCAACTCCATCCTCACGCCTTCTTCTCCCAGCGCCCGTCCTCGTTTTCCTGCCAATAGGTCACCGCGCATCCCGCGCTCTTTGCCGCGCTCCATTGCCCGCGCGCAGCAGCGACCGCTTCCGTGTCGTGGCCGTCGAACAGATAGACGATGCGCGAGGGCGAGGTGAACTCCTGCGTCACGGCGCCGTCGACCATGAAGCGCACGCCGGCCCCGTTCGGTGTGTCGTCGCCGATGGTGAGATAAACCGGCTGCTCGCCGGAGGCGCCGGCGCTTCGCCGACCGTGCGGCAGAAAGCTGTCGTCGGCATACGTCCAAAGCGAGATATCCAGCGCTTCGAGGCGCTCCTCGCTGCCCGCCTGCACCACGGCCCGCC
This sequence comes from uncultured Alphaproteobacteria bacterium, assembly GCA_963732525.1. Taxonomy (GTDB): domain Bacteria; phylum Pseudomonadota; class Alphaproteobacteria; order Rhizobiales; family Hyphomicrobiaceae; genus Hyphomicrobium_B. Next base: position 7,752 of record CAVSZX010000029.1, on the reverse strand, counting down.
AGCCGCGCGCCAGCGTCTTTTCCAGCAGATTCGGCAGAACCCGTTCGAGCGTCTGGCGCTCGAGATGATAGAACATGACTTCGGCGGCGTTCGACACTGCGGCGTCCTTCAGCGTACTCGCGGCGCAAAATTTGCCGCAGAATAGAGCAGGCCGCTGGACGAGGTCTGCAGAAATAAATAAGCCGCGCCCCTTGCGATCGAGCGCGGATAGCTTATCTGTAGCGGTCCGGAGCGGCGCCAGACGTGCGGCTGTCGCCCGTGCGGGTGGTGAACTCGGCAGCCTTCTTTATGTTTGCTGCCTTGTTCCCGCCCGCTGCGCCTTAGCGCTCAGGCGTTATGCCGCGCACGTGACCCCCAGCGCTTATTTCCGCAGATATTTCGCAGGAACCTCACCGGCGTCGATGAGCGCGCGCACGCAGTCCTTGGTCAGCGAGCGGCGATTGCTTTCAAAGCAGCTGCGCGCCGCGGCGCTGTCGGGATGGTATTGCGAACAAAAATCCTGATAGTCCAGACCGCACATGTCCTTGACCTTTTTCGGCAACGCCTGAGCGCCGGTCACCGACACGGCCAGCGCCGCCAACACGCCGGCGGCCACTTTCAGCTTGCTCGCATTCTTCCGCATATCGCTTGTCCTCTTACTGCTAACGCCCGCTCGCCGGCCGGACTTCGAGGCCCCGGCCGGAGCAACTTACCTGTTCGCCGGACGGCGTTCCAGATCTCGGCTCCGTCACACCCCGAAAACATGACCGTTCCGCGTCTATTTCTTGGCAAAGGGGTTTTCGCCCTTGCGCAAATTGAAGCGGATCGGCACGCCAGGCAGATCGAACGCCTGCGCGCAGGCTGTTCGTCAGGTACTTGAGGTAGGAGTTCGGCAACGCCTCGGCACGCTGACAAAATGCCACGAACGTCGGCGGCCGCGTCGAAGTCTGCGTAATGTAGCGGATCTTGATGCGCCGTCCGGCGGCGGCAGGTGGCGAGTGGCGCGACAGCGCTTCTTCCAGCCAGCGGTTCAATTGGTTGGTCGGCACGCGCCGGTTCCAGACGTCATGCGATTTGACGATGGCCGTCTGCAGCTGGTCGAGCCCGGTCTCGGCCCGGGCAGAGAGCGTCACGACGGAGACGCCCGGCACCTGCGCCAGGCTGTGACCGACCGTCTCCTTCAATTCGCGCAAGGCCAGCTGCTTGTTCTCGATCGTGTCCCACTTGTTGACGGCAATGACGAGCGCCCGGCCTTCTTGCGTCACCATATCGCCGATGGTGAGGTCCTGCTTTTCGATTTTGCGTTCGGCATCGATCAGCAGCACGACGACTTCGGCGAAGCGGATGGCGCGCACGGCATCGGAGGCGGAGAGCTTTTCGGCGAGTTCGCTGATCCGCACCTTGCGCCGCAAGCCGGCGGTATCGAAGAGGCGCAGGCGTTGTCCCTTGTAGACGATGTCGCTCGCGACGCTGTCGCGCGTCAGGCCCGGTTCGGGCCCGGTGATCATGCGGTCCTCGCCGATGAGTGCATTGACCAGCGTCGATTTGCCGGCATTGGGCCGGCCGACGATGGCGACGCGGATTGGCTTTGCAGTTCCTGCGGCGGCGGTTCGATCTCGGGCGCTTCGCCGCGTTTTCTCCGCGTGCGCGTTTCGATTTTCAGTCCCAGCGCCGCGATCATCTCGGTGACGAGATCGCCGATGCCTTCGCCGTGCTCGGCCGAAATCGCCAGCGGCGCGCCGAAGCCGAGTTCGAACGCCTCGTAGAAGCCATCCGTACCCTTGTGCCCTTCCGCCTTGTTGGCGATGAGAATGACCGGCTTGCCGGACGCACGCACGAGGCGCGCGAAGGCGGTGTCGGCCGGCGTCACGCCGGCGCGCGCATCGACGACGAAGAGCACGAGCGCTGCGTCCTCGATGGCCTTTTCGGATTGCTTGCGCATGCGGTCGGCGATCGAGCCGGGAGCCGCCTCCTCGAGACCGGCGGTATCGACGAGCGACACCGTGGCGCCGCCCAGATCCGCGATGCCGTCGCGACGATCGCGCGTCAGTCCCGGGATATCGGAGACGAGCGCCGCCCGCGTCGCGGTCAGGCGATTGAACAGCGTCGACTTGCCGACGTTGGGCCGGCCGATGATGGCCACGGTATGAATGTCTGACATCTGTCTTGAGACGGTTTCTTTGGGCGCTTGAAAGGGACGCTGAAAAGCGCGACGGCCCCGGGCTGTTGGCAGAGCCGGGGCCGCGCGTCTAGTACCCGGAATCATAAATGGCTAGCACGGCTGACGGCCCAAGATGCTGGCCGGGCAGGAGCGAGGTCGCAGGCGATGTTTCTCATCTCCAAGACCTCGCGACGCCCCCGGCCTGCATCTTCGGCCGCCCGAAGGGTCGCAGATCCCGGGCGCCCGGTGCGTTCCGCGCCTTCGGGGCACCTCGGCCTCTGCGATCAGACGTGTTAGCCATTTATGATTCCGGGTACTAATCGGTTCTGTAGCGCAGAAATCAGTTGAGGGCGATGAGTTTCGCGCTGTCGGTCAAGACGAACATGCGGCCTTGCGCCACGATCGGGGCAATGTAGACAGCTTCGCCGAGATCAACCTGGTTACCGACCTTTCCTGTGGTCGCATCGACGGCGATCAGGCGGCCCTTGTTGGAGGTGAGCCAGAGCGTGCCGCCTGCGAGCACCGGCCCCGACCAGGTGCGCGATTCAGGCAGGCTCGCGGTCCACCGCGTCTTGCCGTCGGTCCGGGACAGCGCCATCAGCTCGCCGCGCGTGTTGACCACGTAGACCGTATCGCCCGCCACCCACGGCGTCTGGATGCCGGGTATGTTGACCGACCACAGGCGTTCGCCGCTCTTGATGCTGGTCGCGATCATGCGGCCCGCATGGCCAACCGCGAACACGGTGCCGCCATCGATGGCAGGGCGGGCCGCATCGCTCATTGAGGCGAGTTCCGATGTGGTGCGCGTGCGCGAGAGACTGTCGGTCCACAGCGGCGAGCCGTCGGCGACTTTCAGCGCCATCAGATCGCCGGAGGGATAAGGAACGATCACGACCTCGCCATCGACGGCGGGGCTGGTCGACGTCATCAGACTTGCCTGTTGCGGCAGTCCTCGCACGGCCCACAGTTCCGAGCCATCGCTGCCCGAGAGGCAATAGAAGCGTCCGGCGACGGTAACGACGAACAGCTTATCGGCGGAGGCGGTCGGCGCGGCGCGCACCGGCGCTCCGAGATTTTTCTGCCACAGCACGTGCCCCGAGCCCGGATCGAGCGCGGCGACGACGCCATAGCCGTTGGCGACGTAGAGACGGCCGTTCTCGGCTGCGAGACCGCCGCCGTGACCGCCGGCCGTATCCTCTTTTTCCGGCGCGGTCGAAACCTGGAAGACTTTGCCACCCGAGAGGTTGAACGCCGTGACCTTGCCTTCGGAATCGAGCGCATAAACTTTGCCGTCGAAGACGATGGGGCTCGCCATGACGCGTCCCGTCTTGGACGAACCTTCACCCGCACTCTGCGACCAGGCCTGATGCATGCTGCCTGCCAGCGCCAGATGACCCGGCGCGTTGTTGGCGTCGCCGCCAGGCTGCGCCCAGGTGTCGTTGGCGCGCTGCGGCGGCAGCGTGATCGGATGGTCGGCGTCGGCGAGATTTCCGGAAATGCTTTCGGTGGTCTGGACGATGGGCACGCGGCGCCCGGGCAGCGGCGTCTGCTTTTCCTTGAACGGGTTCAGCTCGGAAAGCTTGGGTAGCGTCGGACCATCGCTGCCGCAGCCGCCGGCGAGAAGCGCCGCCAACGTCACGGCGATCGCCGTAATCCTTGTGCGCATTCGTCCCTCCCGCCTGGCCATTTTCAAATGCCGTCCCCCGAAGTGACTGCTCTGCTACTTCTTCTCTGCGTCTTTCTTCTGTTCGTCCGAAGCCGGTGCCGCGGCAGGCGTCCCGGCCGCGCCCGAAGCGGGCGTCGTCTCGTTTGTGCCCGGGGTCGCAGCCGGCGCGGCAGGCGCCGCAGCAGCGGGTGCCGCTGCCACTTCGGCCCCGGCGATCTTGGCCATCACCACCTTGATGCGCTCCTGGATCGGCCGCGAGGCCGCCGGATCGATCAGCAAGGGCTCGAGCTGCTTGCGCGCATCTTCGTATTTGCCGGCCTTGAAGGCCGAGAGCCCGAGGAGTTCACGGGCGCTGATCTTGAAGGGACTCGAATCCCCGACTAGCGGATTGAGCCGATTCTGCATCTCGGTAAAGTCGGCGTCCCCCATGCGCAGCGATGCAGCCTGCAATTGGGCGTAGCTTTTCAACAGCGGATCGGCCGACGTTTCGCTCGCCAGCGCCTCGAACGATTTCACCGCGTCCGCCGTCTTGCCTGCTTGCGCCTGGGCGCCCGCGACATGCAGCTGCGCCAGTTGAGCGTAGCCGCGCGGCCCGGTGGCGGCGATTTTCTCGAACGCCTTCAGCGCTTCATCCGATTTGGCTTCGTCCGCGAGTACGAGGGCTGAATTGAAATCGGCACCTGCCACTTCCGCGGCGGTAATGCGTTTGTGCTCGAGGAACTTGTAGCCCGCAACGGCAGCGACAAACAGCGCGGCGGCGCCGAGGATCAGGCCGTTGTAGCGCGCCCAAAACTTTTCCAGCTGCTCGCGGCGAAGTTCTTCATCGACTTCACGTAACAGCGCGTCGCGGTCGTCGGTCATTAGCGGGTCGTCTCCGGATCGTATGTGTCAGCAGGTCTTGCTTGCCGGTTCGTTCGGGGCGAGCAGCAAACGTTATCGTCGCTTACTCGCGACCGGACGGCCGCGCGGTCCAATGTGCTTGATAGCCGACCCCGCCGGGAGAGCAAGCCGCATCATCCCGTTCGTCTCGAGCCGCGCACAGTCTATTCCCCCCTTTTAATTCAGGTGCTTGGGGTTTTCGGCTTTTTCGTGACCCTAACCTCGCCGCGGCGCGCGGTTTCGCCAGGGGGAACGGTGTTTTCATCTTTCAGGGCATAAGTATGCTCGCTTGCCGGGAAGGTCCGCGCCCGCACCTCTTCGGCATACCCCCGGATCGCGCTTTCGATGGCCGCGCCCACAGCCCCGAATTCCTTGACGAATTTCGCGACTTTGGGGGTCAGGCCGAGCATATCCTCCATGACCAGGATCTGGCCATCGCAACCGGCGGACGCCCCGATGCCGATGGTCGGGATGGCAATCGACTTGGTGATCCGGTCGGCCAGCGGCGCCGCCAGAGCTTCCAGTACGACGGCAAAGGCCCCGGCCTCCGTCACCAGCCGGGCATCCTCCTCGATCGCGGCCCACTGGTCGAGGCTGCGCCCCTGGGTCTTGAAGCCGCCGAGAACGTTGATCGACTGCGGCGTCAGGCCGATATGGGCCATGACCGGAATGCCGCGATCGACCAGAAAGTGGATGGTTTCCGCCATCCGCCGGCCGCCTTCGAGTTTCACCGCGCCGCAGTCCGTTTCTTTCATGACTCGGGCGGCGTTGCGAAAGGCGATCGAGGGGCTTTCCTCATAAGTTCCAAAGGGCATATCGACCACGACCAGCGCCCTTTTCGATCCCGCGCACGACGGCGCGGGCGTGCATGATCATCAGTTCGAGCGGCACCGGAACCGTCGTCTCATAGCCGTGCATGACCATGCCGAGGCTGTCGCCGACCAGCAGAAAATCGCAGTATTTGTCGGCGATAGCGGCCGTATGGGCATGATAGGAGGTGAGCGAGACGATGGGCTCGCCGCCCTTCTTGGCGGTGATGTTGGGCGCCATCAGGCGCTTCATGACTTGATGCTGTGACACGGGGGCTCGGCCAAATCCTGGTTTCGGAAGGCCAACATAGGCCCTGGAGAGGCCCCTCGCCATGGGACATGGGCGCTGATCGGGCGCAGAATGGGCGCAGAATTAATGCCGGGACAAAAGCTGGCGCGCCAGCCGGCTACCTTGGGCCGTCTCTAAGCAGAGTTAATGTAAACCGTTGATTTGACGCCACATGGCGCGCGAAAACGCACACCGAGCAACAGCCTTGCCGTTGAGAGTTGCAGGGTCATTCTGATAACCAGGACTTAGCCTGCCACGGGTAACACGTGATAGAATGCCGAGTTGTTGGGGTTCGTAGGGGTGGATTGTTCCAGTGCGTAGCGTTTCATGCCAGCTTCGGGGACTGACGACCGGTCTTGGCCGCGGCATTTACTTCGCCTGTGTGCTTGCTGCTGCTTATGCGACGCTCGGCTCGCTTCCACTCTCGGCAGAGACCGCCCGCCGCCCGGTTGTGAGCAAGACCGAGCTGGCCCAAGACGCGGATTCGCCCTCGCCGCGAACCGTTCTGATCTCGCTGCGCAAACAACGTCTGCGTCTGATGGATGGGAATCGGGAGATCGCGACCTCGCGCATCTCGAGCGGCCAGCCCGGCTTCGACACACCGACAGGCGTATTCACGATCCTAGAAAAGAACGTCTACCACGAGAGCAACATCTACGCCGGTGCGCCGATGCCCTTCATGCAGCGCATCACCTGGTCGGGGATTGCCATGCACGCCGGCGTCGTGCCCGGGTATCGCGCCTCGCATGGCTGCATCCGCCTTCCTTATTCCTTCGCCAAGACGTTCTACGATAAGACAGGTGTCGGCGCCCGCGTGATCATCGCGCACGATGAACTCAATCCGGTGGCCTTCGCGCACGATGCGCTTTTCAAGCCTCTGCCCGAGAACGATCCCGTTCCGGTTCAGGGTGCGGGCGCGACGCCGCGCCTTGCCGCCAACGATCGAGGACCGGCCGGAAACGGCGCCCTTTCCAATCTCATGACCGTCACTCCAGCCATGGCCGACGACACCGCCCGCATCCCGTACACGGGCAAACCCCGCTCGCGCGCCGAAGCCAATCGCATGCTGTCGGAAAAGCTGCAGAAGCTGAAAGACGACTTGAAAGCCGCGGAAGCGGCAAAGATCGAGGCGAGCGACGCGGCCAAGTCGGCATTGCGCGCGGCCGACGACGCCGAAGGCAAGCTCAAGGCCGTGCGCCAGCCGCACGAAGCCGTTCTCAGGGCAGCGGCAGCGGCCGAGACCGCGCGCGCCGCAGCGTCGGACGCCTACAGGAAATTTCTCCAGTCCGCCGTGATGCCCGCCGACGCCAAAGCCCGCCAGCGCGCCGAGGACAAGGAACTCGAGCTCGAAGATCGCCTGCTCGATTCTACCGTCGAAACCGATCAGGCGCGTGCCGGTGCCGCCGAAGCCCAACTGCTCATCGCCGACGCCAAGGCCGGCTTCAACGTGGCCGACGCCAGGAAGGCCAAGGCCGTCGACGAGGTGAAAACCGCAATCGCCGCACTGCGCACTATTCAGACCGCGCTCATCGATACGCAGAAACAGCAGCAGCGCCGCTCGCGGCAGTTGTCCATTTTCATCAGTCTCAAGTCGCAGCGCATCTATATCCGCCAGGGCTTCGAACCGGTCTACACCGGACAGATCGAAGTCGACGATCCGCCGGGTGCCATCGGCACCCACGTTCTGACGGCCATGGATTACGATGCCAGCGGCAACGGTTTCTCCTGGCAGCTGGTCAGCGCCCAGCCGCCCCGTCTCGCCGGCGGGCAGGACGGCGGCGAGGGTTCGAAGAAGAAAAAGCAGCAGGGCGGCGTCAGCGTCGGCGTCGGCTCGCCGATGAACGTCGAAGCGGCGAGTGTCGCGCTCGATGCCATCCGCGTGCCGCAGGACGCCAAGGATATGATCGCGGAACTCGCGAAGCCCGGCACGTCGCTCATTATCTCCGAACGCGACCTGAGCCCGGAAACC
>CAVSZX010000028.1:0-44515 GCA_963732525.1 uncultured Alphaproteobacteria bacterium | reverse complement strand
GTTCGCCTCGATCATCGCCATCACGGTGGCGTTCTCGCTGGCGATCGACTCGACCATTCACTTCCTCAACCGCTTCCGCCTGGAGGAGGACAAGCTCGGCGGCGCGGCCGGGCACGCGAGATCGAGGCGCTGAGGCGCACGGTCCATCACATCGGCCCCGCGGTCGTGCTGACGACGATGGTGCTGGCGCTGGGGCTCGGCGTCACCATGCTCTCGGATCTGCCGTCGCTGCGCCGGTTCGGCCAGCTTGACGGCGGTCTGCCTCGTTCGCCTCCCTCGTCGGCCAGCTGGTGATCCTGCCGGCCTCGATCGCGCTCTATCGCAAGGTGATCCCGCGCAAAGGTTGAGCGCGCCATCGGTTGAGTGCAACCCGGCGACGCGCTACCATGACCGTTCTTCAAGCAGCCTCCAGGGAGCGCCCATGAGCAAGAAGCTCATCATCATCATGGCCAATACGGATCCGAAAAACTGCGAGGAACTGGGGGCGCCGATCTTCCAGGCGTCGGTGGCGGCGGCCATGGGCTACGACGCCGAGGTGATCTGCACCGCGGTCTCGGCGCAGCTGATGAAGCGCGGCGTCGCGGAAGGGCTGCACCCCAAGACCGGGGCGCCGAAGTCGGTCTACGATTTCATCAAGGAAGCGCACGCCGCCGGCGTCAAGTTCTACTGCTGCTCGCCGGGGCTCGATCTCTTCGACATGCATAAGGAAGCCTGATCCCCGAGTGCACGGGCATCGTTGGCGCCGCGCACTTCATCGAGGAAGTGATGACCGGCGACGCCAAGGTGCTTACGTATTGATCGACCGCGGTGCAGGTTTTCAGACCGGTTTCGCCTTGGCGCGCGCCAAGCGATCGATCGCGGGGACGCAATTCGTCGAAGTGGCTGATGACCGCGTCGGGCGCGAAGGTACGCACCGGTTCGAGGCTGTAGCCGAAATCGACGGCGACGACTGGCACCGATGCCGCCTTGGCGGTGGCGATGTCGGTTTCGCTGTCGCCGATCATGATGGCGCGCGATGGGTCGCCCTTGGCGAGGGCGATGGTGCGGCTGAGTTGTTCGGATCGGGCTTGGACGCGCCGAGACTGTCGCGCCCGGTCAGGGCCGAGAAATACCGGCTCATGTCGAGGGCATCGAGCAGCATGCGGGCGTGGGCCTCAATTTTGTTGGTGCAGACAGCAAGAGTTACGCCTTCGGCTTTGTAAGCTTCGAGCGCGGCGACAATGCCGGGTAGGGGCGGCTGTTGTCGGCAATCCTGGCGGTGTAGTGGGTGATGAAGATCTCGAACAGGTCGATGAGTTCGTCGTCGCTCACCTTGCGGCCGTGGCTGCGCAAGGCTTCCGCGATCATGGCAAGGGCACCATGACCGACGAAGGGGCGGATCTCGCATTGGTCACCGGCGAGTTGACTTCGAGAGCACATGGTTGGTGGCGGCGGCGAGATCGGGCGCGGTATCGACGAGTGTTCCGTCGAGGTCGAAAACGAGGTCCAGCCGCGCATGTGGTCTCCGAATTGTTGCCTTGCAAAAAAGGCTACAGCGGAATGTGGCGCCTGTCACACTAGGTCACAAACTCATAAACGGGATTCCCAAACGGCGCGAACAGTGATTCACACTCTCAACCGTGGAGGTTGGGATGGCACAGCTTCGTCGCTACGAACTCACCGATGCCGAATGGTCGATCATCGATCCGTTGCTGCCGCGCAAGTCTCGCGGCGTTGCCCGCGTCGATGATCGTCGGGTGCTGAATGGCATTTTCTGGCGGCTCCGATCTGGTTCGCCGTGGGCGGACGTTCCGGAACGGTATGGGCCCTATACGACCTGCTACAATCGCTTCGTCCGGTGGCGCAAGGCCGGCATCTGGGACAAGCTTCTTGCAAGCTGTTTCCGAAGCCTACAACGGCAAGATCCAGATGATCGACAGCTCGGTCGTGCGTGTGCATCAGCACGCGGCCAATGGCGAAAAAAAAGCGGCCGAAGTCGTTGCATGGGGCGCTCCCGCGGCGGGCTTACGACCAAGATCCACGCGGTCGTCGATGCGCACGGCCTCCCGATCCTCCTCAAGCTGACCGAAGGCCAGGCTCACGACGGACGGACCGGCGAAGACATGCTCGGGCTGCTCGTCCCGATTGCGTCCTGCTGGCGGATCGCGGCTACGACAGTGACGCGCTGCGAGCGAAGATCGCGGAACCGGCGCGCTTGCCAACATCCGGCCCCTCGACCATCGCACCGATCCGCCCGCCTTCAGCCCGCGCGTCTACAAGCACCGCAATCGCGTCGAGCGGTTCTTCAACAGCTCAAGCATTTTCGCGCCATCGCCACCCGCTTCGACAAGCACGACGCCAACTTCCTCGCATCAGTGAAACTTGCTGCAATCCGCATCTGGATGCGGTTTAATGAGTCGGTGACCTAGTGTCCTGTCTCCGAAATGCCTACAAATTTGCCGCACGCTCAACAAGGCATTTCGGAGACTGAAGGACACTAGAAAGCGTAGCCTTCTCGTGTGGCTTAGTCTCGCAAACACCTTCGTTGCGCGAGCCGCCTGGTTTGAAGGTATTTGCGGACGCCACACTAGCCAGTCTTGAAACGGAAGGGTGCGGGGCTTAGACAAGCGTTAGCCTCGGCGGCAAAAGAGCCTCGTCAAACGGCTCGGACTCCGCGCGCCGGCCAAGAAACTTCCGGTCGCGTGAACCGGCTAACAGCGAAGGGGGATGGCGTGGGTTCGGACGATTACAAGCGGCTCGCCGCGGAGCAGGCACTGGAATTCGTCGAGGACGGCATGAAGCTCGGTCTCGGGACCGGCTCGACGGCCGCCATGTTCGTCGAGCTTCTCGGCGCCAAGGTCAAAGCCGGGCTCAAGGTCGTGTGCGTGCCGACTTCGGAGGCGACGCGGGCGCAGGCGGAAACTCTCGGCATCCGCCTCTCCACCCTCGATGAAACTCCGTATCTCGACATGACGATCGATGGCGCCGACGAAATGGACGAGACGTTGCGCCTGATCAAGGGCGGCGGCGGGGCGTTGCTCCGGGAAAAGATCGTGGCGGCGGCGTCGGGGCGCCTCGTCATCATTGCCGATCACAGCAAGATGGTCGAAACGCTCGGCGCCTTTCCGCTCCCGATCGAGGTCGTGCCTTTCGGCCTGACAGCCACCCGCAACCTGGTCGAAAGCCTGGCGGCGGATGCGGGCTGTGTCGGCAAGATCAAGCTGCGGACCAAGGCCGACGGATCGCCGTTCGTGACCGACAACGGTAACTACATTCTCGATTGCGCCTTTGGCGAGATCGCCGATCCTGAGACACTGGACGACGCGTTGAAGCTGGTGCCGGGCGTGGTCGAGAACGGGCTTTTCATAGGCCTCGCCGACATGGGCGTCATTGCCGGCCCCGAGGGCGTCACCGTCATTTCCACCGACGAACTCGATTTCGAGGAAGAGGTATAATCATGGTACTGCGATCCGTTGCGGGCTTGCCGTGTTCACCACCGCGATGCCGGTGCTGATGCAGAAGGGTTCCGAAATCGGCGTGAAGTACAGCCGAAAGTTGCTCGACGACATGGCCGCGGGCAAGAAATAGAGCAGCGGGTATGAAGCAGGGCCGCCGTGTCGAAAGCGGACCTGAACGGGCGAAGACCGGCGCGGAGAGACTGACCCCACAATGAACATGACCGGCTACGACCTCATCGTGATCGGCGCCGGCTCCGGCGGTGTGCGCGCGGCGCGGATCGCGGCGGGGTACGGCGCGCGGGTCGCCATCGCGGAAGAGGACCGCTTCGGCGGCACCTGTGTCATCCGCGGTTGCGTGCCAAAGAAGCTGCTCGTCTATGCCAGCCGCTTTCGCGACGACTTCGAGGACGCCGCAGGCTTCGGTTGGACGACCGGCGAACCGGATTTTGACTGGCCCTCGCTCATTGCCGCCAAGGACAAGGAAATCGACCGGCTCGAAGCCATCTATCGCGGCGGACTGGAATGCGCGGGCATCGCTATTTTTCCCGAACGCGCCGTTGTCACCGGGCCGAATACGGTGCGGCTCGCCCGATCCGGCGACACGATCATGGCGGGTAAGATCCTGATCGCAACCGGCGGTCGGCCTGTCGTCGATGCGAGCGTTCATGGTGCCAACCTCGCCATCACCTCCAATGAAGCCTTTCATCTCAAAGCCCTGCCGAAGCGTATCGTCATTTCCGGCGGCGGCTACATCGCCGTCGAGTTGCCGGGATTTTTGCCGGCCTCGGTTCGGAGGTGGCGCTCGTCTACCGGGGCGAGAAAATCTTGCGCGGGTTCGATGAGGATCTACGCGACGGGTTGAGCGAGGCTTATGCAAAGAGAGGCCTCAGAATAGTCACTGGCGCCGTCATCAAGTCCATCACGGGCGATGCCGCCGGCCACGTCGCGACGTTGAGCACGGGCGAGACTATTGCCGCCGACAGGATCATGTTCGCGACGGGGCGCGCGCCCAACACACGCGGTCTCAGTCTTGAGGAAGCGGGCGTGGTGTTGAAGGCCAACGGCGCCGTGATTGTCGATGACGAGGCCTGTTCCTCCGTCCCCTCGATCTATGCCATCGGCGATGTCACCGACAGGGTCAACCTGACGCCGGTCGCCATCCGTGAGGGACACATGTTCGCCGACCGCGCCTTCGGCGGCAAGTCGGACAAGGTGCATTACGAGATGATCCCGACGGGCGTGTTCTCGACGCCGGAGATCGGCACCGTGGGGCTTTCCGAGCAAGAAGCGCGCATAAGGCATCCGTTGCTCGACATTTACAAGACGAGCTTCCGGCCGATGCGGAACGTTCTTGCCGGACGCAACGAGCGCACGCTTATGAAGCTCGTCGTCGAGGCCAAGGGGCAGAAGGTCGTCGGCGCGCACGTCCTCGGGCCCGACGCCGCCGAGATAGTGCAGATGGCGGCGATCGCGCTGAACCTCGGCGCGACCAAAGCCGATTTCGATCGCACCATGGCGCTGCATCCGAGCGCGGCGGAAGAGCTGGTGACGCTGCGGGAGAAGTGGGTGGAGCCGGAGAGCTAGGAATCCCCTCTCCCCGTTCTTACGCAGGGCTGTCCGGGGAATTGGGACCCGAGTCACTGTAACGCGGGTGCATGCCCAGGCAAACCGGCGCGAACCGGCTATTTTCTAGTTGTCTAGACTTAGAAAATGGAGCCGGGCATGCACTTTTCCGATAGCATTTTCAGGCAGCTTCTCAAACCCGTATCACGGCGATTTCTTGGGACAGCCGCGGCGCGTCACAAGGCCGAGGCCTATGACAAATCGTTCCGCTGCTGGGATCATCTCGTCGCCATGGTCTACGCTCAGCTCGCCGATGTGCAGAGCTTGCGCGAACTCGAGACCGCGTGGAACGCCAACAGTCATCATCACTATCACCTCGGCACCGGCAGGATTGCGCGCGCGACGCTCGCAGACGCCAACAGGCGCCGCCCGACAGACGTCTTTGCCGATGTGTTCGCGAAACTGTCGGCGCAAGCCGGCCGCACGCTGCGCCAGGAAGGTGCGGAGATGGTCCGCATCATCGATTCGTCTCCCATCCCGCTGCGAGACACAATCTCCTGCCGGGCCTGGAACGGCCGCATCAAAGGCCTGAAGCTGCACATGGTCTATGCGCCGGGATCAGACCGGCCGTGCGAAATGAACGTGACAGGAGCCAACATCAACGACATCGAAATGGGCAAAGAGGTGACGATCGAAGCGGGCGCAACCTACGTCTTCGACAAAGGCTATTGTTCCTATAAATGGTGGGAAAAGCTGCACTTCGGCGGTGCGGTGTTCGTGACCCGGCAAAAACAGAACGCCCGCTTCAGGCCCGTCTGCCGGCGGCCTCTCAGGCTGACGGAAAAGCGCGGCGATGGCTTCACGGTTGCAAGCGATGCCGACGTAAAGCTGACACCGAAAGGCAATGCAAAACTCTCAATCGCCATGCGGCGCATCCGCATCAAGCGCGACGGCGGCGGCTCGTTGACACTTATCACCAACGACATGACGCGCTCCGCATCCGAGATCGCCCTCCTCTACAAGGCCCGCTGGCAGATCGAACTTCTGTTCCGCTGGATCAAGCAGAACCTCAACCTCAAGACTTTCCTCGGGCGCTCGGAAAACGCCGTCAAGCTGCAGCTCTATGCCGCCATGATCGCCTATCTGCTGTTGCGGCTCGCCGCCCGCGCCAGCGGCTGCAAGCAGCCGCCCATCCGCTTCGCCGAGCTCGTCTCAGGCGCACTCTTCACCCGCAAATCCATGGCGCGGATCGACAAACCGCCCGAAGTCAACGCCTGCAAGACACGGCCAAAACACCCCCTCAATCAGCTGGAAATGAAATATGCCTGACTTTCCCCGGACAGCCCTGCGTTCTTACGGGGAGAGGGTTAGGGTGAGGGGCGGATACAAGGTTCGAACAAGCGGCTGCCCCTCACCCCAACCCTCTCCCCATTGAGTGCAGGAATGGGGAGAGGGGGACCTTGTGCCCGCTCCTTGCACCCCCTATCACTCGCGCCGTTGAATTCAGAGGACTTGCATGTCGAGACTTACGGGAAAAATCGCGATCGTCACGGGTGCGGGCGTCGGTATTGGCGCGGCGATTGCGGAACGCTTCGCAAGGGAAGGCGCGCACGTCGTCGTCACCGACATCAACGGCGAGACGGCGGCGGAGACGGTCGCGCGCATCAAAGCGGCGGGCGGCATGGCCGAGTCCATGCTTGTCGACGTCTCCAAGGGCCAGGACGTGACGGCGCTCCTTCGCCGGATTGAAAGCGAGCAGGGCCGCGCCGACGTGCTGGTCAATAACGCCGGCATCCTGGTGCGCGGCGAAGTGCGCAATCTCTCCGATGCGGAGTGGACGAAACTGCGCGAGGTCAACATCGACGGCGTGCTGCGCCTCTCGCGCGATTGCCTGCCGCTGTTGCGCAAGTCGAAGGCCGGTTCGATCATCAATATTTCCTCCATCATGGCGAACCGGGGGGTGCGCCCGCTCGCCGCCTACACCATGACCAAGGGCGCGGTGACGGCGTTGACGAAAGGTCTCGCGGTCGAGTATTCGCCCTTCAACGTCCGCGTCAATGCGATCTCGCCGGGCTACATCGAGACGGCGATTACCGACCGCATGCTGCGCATTCCGCAAGCGCGGAAATTCCTGGTCGATAAAACGCCGATGGGTCGCCTCGGCACGCCGGAGGACTTGACGGGTGCGGCCGTGTTCTTCGCTTCCGACGACAGCCTCTACTGCACCGGCGCCGACCTGCTCGTCGACGGCGGCATGGCGGCGGGGTTGTGAAGGGCGGTGATGGAATGGGCGAAGTGCGCAAGGCGTATCCAAAAAACGTGCCAGGCCCTGTCTATGTTGAAGATGATTGTTGCCTTTCTTGCGCAATTTGGGAGGAGGCTGCAGCCAAGCATTTCACCTTCGATAAAGTTGGGAAGAGTCACCACTGCTACGTCAGTCGACAGCCCCAAACCGACGAAGAGTTTGGGAGCATCGTTTCCGCGATGAAGTACCAGGAGCTGGAGTGTATTCGCGTAAGTCGCTGCCCCCAATAGTGGCGTGCGCGAATGATCGAGGCAAAGTTGGAACGTCTACTTGATGACGAACCGCTCAACCTGTTCGACCGCTTTTGGCGACTTTTTTCGACTTCCGCGCGACGTGCTCGCGCAAGGCGGCGTTGACGGCGGACTGGTATTTTCCGCCCTGGGTTTTGAACCAGTTCAGAACATCGGCATCGATCCTGAGCGTGACCTGCGTCTTGACCGGGCGGTAGAATTTGCCGACAACGGCCCTCGACCACCCTGCTGTCTCCGGGATGTCGGACGTATCGATGTCGCGGTCCGGAAGTCTTGCGAGACGCGCCAATTCCGCCGTTCGCTTCTTAGTTGCCTTCATAGTCGTGGCGCTCCTTTCGGGTCGCTTTTCGAGCTGAAATGATGCGCACCACTTCCTCTTCGCCGTCGTCACGGTACGTGTGTGCGACGATGGCCAGTACGATGCCGCCGACGAACCCGATCGATTGCCAGCGCTGCTCTCCCGCGACGATTTCGATCGGGCAGGCTGCGATGGAGCGGATCACGAAACACCTCAGTCGCCGTCTCGAAGCTGAGGTAATGCTTGATCCGGTTCGCCCGGTTCTTGGCCTCATCCCATTCGAATTTAATTGAGGCCGCCCCGTTGAACTACATAAATGTAGTTACATTGCAGCCGCTGTGCAAGAGCGAAATTGCGCCGGTCCTGAATGCCATTGCGCGTCCGTGCTACATCCCGTCCCTCTAACAAAAACGCCGGCTCGAACGATCGAACCGGCGTCGCTTGCCACTCTCGGCACTGTAGCGATATTACCCCAAACCAGCGTCACGCTCCACTGAGTTCAGCGTTAAGATCAGGCACTTGCGCTGGCGTCGCAAAATCTCAGCGTTAACATCAGACACTTGGCCGCCTTCCGCGCGCGCTTGCGATCGCTTAAGAGCGCCGCAGCATCCTCAAACAACGCGGCTCCATGATTCGTCTCGACAACATCTCCAAGCAGAACGGCCATCAGATTGTTTTCATCGAGGCCTCCGCGGTTCTGAACCGGGGCGAGAAGGTCGGCCTCGTTGGCCCTAATGGCGCCGGCAAGACGACGCTCTTTCGTCTCGTCACGAACGAAGAACAGCCTGACGAAGGCCAGGTCTCGAGCGACCGCGGCATCACGATCGGCTATTTCAGCCAGGATGTCGGCGAGATGGGCGGGCGCAGCGCCGTCGCGGAAACCATGGACGGCGCCGGGCCTGTGAGCGCCGTCGCCGCCGATCTCGCAAGCCTCGAAGCCGCCATGGCCGATCCCGATCGCGTCGACGAGATGGACGACATCATCGCGCGTTATGGCGAAGTGCAGGGGCGTTTCGAAGAACTCGGCGGCTATGCGCTCGAAGGCCGCGCGCGCGAGGTTCTCAGCGGTTTGAGCTTCTCCCAGGAGATGATGGACGGCGACGTCGGCAAGCTCTCGGGCGGCTGGAAAATGCGCGTGGCGCTCGCACGTATTCTCCTGATGCGTCCCGACGTCATGCTGCTCGACGAGCCGAGCAATCACTTGGATCTCGAAAGTCTGATCTGGCTCGAAGCGTTTCTCAAAGGCTTCGAGGGCGCCTTGATGATGACCTCGCACGACCGTGAGTTCATGGACCGCATCGTCACAAAAATCGTCGAGATCGACGGCGGCACGCTCACGACGTATTCGGGCGGATACGAGTTCTACGTCCAGCAGCGGGCGCTCGCCGAAAAGCAGCAGCAGGCCCAGTTCGACCGCCAGCAGGCGATGCTGGCCAAGGAAATGCGCTTCATCGAGCGCTTCAAGGCCCGCGCCTCTCACGCAGCCCAAGTGCAGAGTCGCGTCAAGACGCTCGAAAAGATCGATCGCGTCGAGCCGCCGAAGCGCCGCCAGTCGATCCAGTTCGAGTTCAAGCCGGCGCCGCGCTCGGGCGAGGACGTGGCGACCTTGAAGAACGTGCACAAGCGCTACGGCGCGCGCAGCATCTACGAAGGTCTCGATTTCCAGGTACGGCGCAAGGAACGCTGGTGCGTCATGGGCATCAACGGCGCCGGCAAGTCGACGCTGTTGAAGCTGGTCGCGGGCGCTTCCGAGCCGGACGATGGCAGGATCGCAATCGGGGCCAGCGTCAAAATGGGCTACTTCGCCCAGCACGCCATGGACCTGCTCGACGGCGAGGAGAGTGTTTTCGAAACTCTCGAATATTCCTTCCCGCAGGCCGGCATCGGCTCGCTCAAGACCTTGGCCGGGTGCTTCGGCTTTTCGGGCGACGACGTCGAGAAAAAGTGCCGGGTGCTCTCAGGGGGAGAGAAGGCGCGGCTCGTCATGGCCAAGATGCTCTACGATCCGCCGAACTTCCTGGTCCTCGACGAGCCGACCAACCATCTCGACATGGCGACCAAGGAAATGCTGATCAAGGCGCTGGCTGAGTACGAGGGCGCCATGCTGTTCGTCTCGCACGACCGGCATTTTCTCGCCGCGCTTTCAAACCGCGTGCTGGAGCTGACGCCGGAAGGCATTCACCAATATGGCGGCGGCTACACCGAATACGTCGCGCGCACCGGCCACGAGGCGCCGGGGTTCGGGGGTGATGGCTGGCGGAGGTGAGGTGGCGCTAAGCTTTCCCCTCTCCCCATGCAAGCGCAGCGCATGGGGAGAGGGGGTACAACGGGAGCTTCCGCCCCCTGGCGCGGGCCCGCTATTTCCCCTATAAGCCGCGGCAAGATTTGGGATAAACTGACGGGGACGGGTGCCACGCGGCATTGCCGGGGGTCCGTCCTTTGTGTTCGCTCAGGAGTTGACGACGATGGCAGGGGTTAGCAAAGCAGAAAAATGGTCACCCGCAAGCTGGCGGCAGTTGCCGGTTCTACAGGTGCCGGATTACCCCGATGCCAAGGCGCTCAACGATGTCGAGGCCAAGCTCGCGACCTTCCCGCCGCTGGTGTTTGCGGGTGAAGCCCGCGATCTGAAAAAGCAGTTGGCGACAATCGCCGAAGGCGAAGGCTTCCTGCTCCAGGGCGGCGACTGCGCCGAGAGCTTCCTCGAGCATCGCGCCGACAACATCCGCGATTTCTTCCGCGTCTTCCTGCAGATGGCGGTGGTGCTGACCTACGCCGGCGGCCAGCCCGTCGTGAAGGTCGGGCGCATCGCCGGCCAGTTCGCCAAGCCGCGGTCTTCGCCGATGGAAAAGAAGGACGGCATGGAACTGCCGAGCTATCGCGGCGACATCGTCAACGGTCCGGAGTTCACGGCCGAAGCGCGCATCCCAGATCCGGCCGCCAGATCGAAGCCTATCGGCAGTCGGCGGCGACGCTGAACCTGATCCGCGCCTTCGCGACGGGCGGCTATGCCGATCTCGAGCGCGTGCACCAGTGGAACATGGGCTTCGTCAAGGATTCACCGCAAGGCCATCGCTACGAGGAACTGGCCGAGCGCATCGAGGAGACGCTTGGGCTTCATGCGGGCGTGCGGCATCACGAGCGAGAACACGCCGCAGCTCGGGCGACGAGCTTCTATACCAGCCACGAAGCGCTGCTGCTCGGCTTCGAACAGGCGCTGACGCGCGAGGATTCGACCAGCGGCGACTACTACGCGACCAGCGGCCACATGATCTGGATCGGCGACCGGACGCGCCAGCCCGATCACGCCCACGTCGAGTATGCGCGCGGCATCAAGAATCCGATCGGCCTGAAGTGCGGACCGTCGCTCGACGCCGATGGCTTGCTGAAGCTGATCGACATCCTGAACCCGGCGAACGAAGCCGGCCGGCTGACGCTGATCTGCCGCTTCGGCCACGACAAGGTCGAGGCGCATCTGCCGAAGCTGATCCGCGCCGTCAAGAAGGCGGGCAAGTCCGTCGTATGGTCGTGCGATCCGATGCACGGCAACACCATCTCCGCCGTCAACGGCTACAAGACGCGGCCCTTCGACCGCATCCTGAAGGAGAGCCTCGCCTTCTTCGAGGTGCATCGCGCCGAGGGCACGCACGCGGGCGGCATCCACGTCGAGATGACGGGCCAGAACGTGACCGAATGCACCGGCGGCGCCACGGCGATTTCAGAGCAGGACCTGTCGGACCGCTATCACACCCACTGCGATCCGCGCCTCAATGCCGATCAGGCGCTGGAACTCGCCTTCCTCGTCGCCGAGCAGCTAAAGAAGGAGCGCGTGCACGAGGGCAGGGAGGAGCAGAGGACACTGATCGCCTAGGGCAGGTCTTCACGATCCGTTTTTTGCAGGAGGGGCGAGCGGGAGGCACTCTTGCTCGCCCTTTCATTTGCGGCCGCCGACACAAACGCGCCCGCTTACTTGAAGGCACCTGTGAGACTGGCGATTGCTATGGTGATGATGAGGGTGCCGAGCGCGCGGTGAACGTAAAAATAGTTCCGGGCCCAGGATTTCAGGATGGAGTATTCGCTCATCGTCGTGTCGAGGGCGAGCGGCGGTACGGCGCGATCGACCGAAAACCACAGTGCGTACCACAGAAGCGCGAAGACGTCGGGCTTGATGATATGCGGGATGCCGCTCGAGTGCGGTGAGCGGCCGACAAGGAACACGAGCAGGCCGATCGCGACCAGTATGCAGAACCAGCCCATCCCCCATTCGTTATGATAGCCATATCCCGAAACGTAATAGCTCGCCCCCTTGAACGGCTTTTTCAAATAATACCAGAAATCCTTTGTGAGCCCCCGATCCTCGGCCACGACTTTGGCGATGCGCACATCGACCGCAGTGTCGCTGCGCCCCGACGTCTCGAGCGCAGAGGCAATGAGCTGGTAGGGACGGGGGTCGTAGTCGGCCGCCGCACCGTCCGAGGTCTTGAGGCCGTTGCTGATCCAGCAAAGAATGTCGCCGGCGGGGCGGTCGAGAATGCTGCCGGTATCGGGCATTGACGAACAGGCTCCAGGAGCGGTTGGTGCGGACTGTGGCGAACCCGCCGGCTCCGGCACGATGGGGCGGCGGAACCCGGGCATGATCTGCTGGAAATCGGCGCCCGAAATGCGCGTGCGCACCGTCTTGGTGGCGCACACGGCGGCACCGGCGGGCGCCGTTGCATCAGCCGTCTCGATCTGCAGGTCGCCGTAGTCGGCCGCAATCGCTCGCGTCTGCATGCCGCGCAGATCCAACAGGGCACCGTCGCCCCATTTCGCGCAGGCATTGCCTTCCCTCAGCCGCAGCTGTGATTTGATGACGGCACCCCAAAGCCGCACCTCCCTGGCGAAGCGGCCACCCAGCGTCAGGTATTGATCGATGATGCAATCCGTACAGTCGAAGCTCGGAGTCGTCACGTCGCTCAGGTCGTAGGCGCCGACCCGCGTGTTGCCGGAAAAGATCTGCTTCGTGAATGTCGCCTTCTCGATCGCGATCGTACCAGGGGTGGCGGCAGACAGACTGAGCGTGCCGGACTGCGCATCCCCATCAGTACCCACTCTTGAGTCGGACATGCTGAATTGCCGGGTCGCAAGCCGGTTGAAATACATCGACTTGCCGAATGTGCTGCCGCTGATATCGACGTTGCCGTCAATCCTCATCAGGCTCGCGTAAAGATGTCCCGCGAGCGTCGTCTTGGTGATCGACAGCGAGCGGGCGCCGACGAGATCGAGGCTCAGGTAGCCCTTGCCCGTGACCGTTTCCAACCGCACCTGGCCGCCGACCGTGGATCTGTCGAATTGGGCGTTCGCATTGAAGGCGGAATTGAAAATCTCGATCGAGCCGTCGACCTTCATGCCGGTGGCATTGAGGGAGGCGTTGAACGTTGTGTCCCTGATATGGATCGAGCCTTCGAGCGCCGAGCGGGAGATGAGCAGCCCCTTGTTGGGCGCGCCCTCCCGTCCAATCGAACTCTTGGCGGTGAACTCGAGAATGCGCCCCATCGACGTGGCGTCGATATCCAGGCCGCCTGGAACAGCGGTACCGCTGAAGGTGATGCCGTAACCGATCTGTGCGCCCGATATTTCGATACGTTCGATTTCGCTTTGGGTGAAAATGATCCCGGTCGCGCGGTAGGTCCAGAACTTCAGGCTTTCCTTGGTCGTAACGCAGCCGAGGGCGACGATGTCGGCCGGTTCGGGCCGCACCGTCATCAGTCGCCGGATGAGCTCGGCGTGGAGGGGGCCCAGTACAATTCTTTCCACACACTTGCCGTCGGCGTCGAAGCCGCCAAGGATGAAGCGGCCCGTTCCACAATAGGTCTGGAGGGCCCGCAGGACTTCCGCGTCGGCTTTGATGTTGGTGTCGAACTTGCTGAGCAAGGGGTCGCTGGATGTGCGCCCCTGCTGAAGGGTTTGGACATATTGCGGCAAGCGCTGCGCGCACACGTTCATGTACAGCCGCTCGCCGCGCTCATCGTCGGTGATGATCGCCATGTTGGGAGCGGGCTTTGGCGTGGCTTGGCCAGTCTGAGGCGTTACGGGGGGCTGAGGCGCTACGGGGGTGTCCAGGGACGGGACGTCGCCACGTTCTGTCCGGCCTGACCCTGCGCGCAGCACGGGGACGACAGAACGACAATGGCCGAAAGGCCAGCCAAAACTCTGACCAATTTACGCAACATCGCAATATCAACGAAAAAAATAGCCCCATAAACACTGCCCGGACTATAACCGGACGCCGATACGCGCACAAGGCGGCGTATCCCGGCGAGCAGCATCATAATGGCAAGAGTCAATGCGAACGAAGACGGAATCACGTTTGTGCATCGCGCTGGCACAGTTGAACCCGGTGGTCGGAGACCTTGCGGGGAACGCGGAGAAGGCACGCGCGGCTCATGCGAAGAGCAAGGCTCTCGATGCCGATCTCGTGGTGCTGCCGGAGCTGTTCCTCAACGGCTATCCTCCTGAAGACCTGGTTCTGAAGCCCGCCTTCCAGGATGCGACCCACACAGCGCTCGAAAAGCTTGCGCGCGACTGCGCCGATGGTCCCGCGATGCTGATCGGCACCATCTGGCGAGAGGACGGCCACCTCTACAACGCGGTTGCCTTGCTCGACGGCGGAAAAATCGCCGCCGTGCGCCTCAAGGTCGACCTGCCGAACTACGGCGTGTTCGATGAAAAGCGTGTCTTTTCGGCGGGGCCGCTGCCGGGGCCGATCAACGTGCGCGGCGTGCGCATCGGCGTGCCGATCTGCGAGGATATCTGGAAGGACGAGGTCGTCGAGACGCTGACTGAATCCGGCGCGGAAATTCTCGTTTCCCCCAACGGATCGCCCTTCGACTGGCCGAAGCCCGACAACCGTATGAACGTCGCAGTTGCACGCGTCACCGAGAGTTCGCTGCCGCTGGTCTACCTCAATCAGGTCGGCGGCCAGGATGAACTCGTCTTCGACGGCGCTTCGTTCGTGTTGAATGCCGATAGAAGCCTCGCCGTGCAGCTGCCGGCGTGGGAGGAAGCGATCACACTGACGCACTGGTCGAAGACGAACGGGCGCTGGGTGTGTTCAAAGGGCGACGTTACGCTGATCGAGGAGGGGGACGCGGCGGCGTATCGCGCCTGCGTCTTGGGGCTTAGAGATTACGTCGCGAAGAACGGATTTCCGGGTGTCGTGCTGGGCCTCTCGGGCGGCATCGACAGCGCACTTGTCGCGGCACTCGCCGCCGATGCGCTCGGGCCGGACAAAGTTCACGCCATCATGTTGGCGTCGAAATTCACGTCGGATGAGAGCCTCGCCGACGCTGCTGCGTGTGCAAGGGCGCTCGGCATCAAATACGACAAGGTCTCGATCGAGCCGGCGGTTGCGGCGCTGACCTGGAGCCTCAAGGATCTCTTCGCCGGCAGCGCGCCCGGCATCACGGAAGAGAACATCCAAAGCCGCGTGCGCGGCACCATCCTGATGGCGATCTCAAACAAGTTCGGCGGCATGGTGGTGACGACCGGCAACAAGAGCGAGATGTCGGTCGGTTACGCGACGCTCTACGGCGACATGAACGGCGGCTTCAATCCGATCAAGGATCTCTACAAGATGGAGGTGTACCGGCTCAGTCAGTGGCGCAACGGGCATCAGCCCGAGGGTGGGCTTGGGCCCAAGGGCGAAGTCATCCCCGAGCGCATTCTGACCAAGGCGCCGACGGCGGAGTTGCGTGCCAATCAGACGGATCAGGATTCGCTGCCGCCTTATGTAGAACTCGACGACATCCTGCGCTGTCTGATCGAGAACGAGATGCCGCTGGCCGACATCATCGCGCGGGGACACGCGGCGGAAACGGTGAAAAAGATCGAACGGCTCGTGAACTTGGCCGAATACAAGCGGCGGCAGGCGGCGCCGGGGGTGAAGATTTCATCCCGCAACTTCGGCCGCGACCGGCGCTACCCGATCACCAATAAATTCCGCGAAGAGGTGAGCGGATCACCCGCGATGCCCGCTTCAAAAAAGGTCGTCCACGTCGTCAAGCCCGGAGGCAGCGGCGATAATTCATGAGCGCGGGCCAACGCCAAGTTAACGGGCGTTAGGGCTTTCTAAAGTCTGATCGTGCGAGCTTTGCCGGTGAAATCGCACGAGGGGCGGCCAGGAGCGGCCAGGAGCGGCATGGGCAGAGCATCAGTGGAGGCGGCGCGACCGCCGATGTGGCATATCGAGGACGTCCGCGGTGCCGAGCGCGCAGTGCGCTTCGGCAAGCACCGGATCGCGCTTTCCCACATTACCGGCATCAGCCTCGAGGAAGTGCGCACGCGCAACGTCAAGGGCCTCGTCACCGGGGCGTTCGCGTTCTTCTGCGTTTCGGGAACGCTGGCCTATTTCGTGGTCGAGCAGGGTGCCATGCTGAGGTTGCTGTTTGGTGGTCTGTTTCTAACGGGCCTTGGCCTTTCAGGCTTGCATGAAGCGCTGACGATGAGACAGATCAGCCACTACGAACTGATGCTGACACTCGCCGACGGGCGCAGGGTCGTCTTCACCAGCACCGACCGCGCCGACATTCAGGCGCTGGCGCTACGCATTGCGGCCGAACGCGGCGAATAGGCCGCCACAACGCAACAGACTTGCCTTCGAGAGCGGCGACGCTAGAGTTTCAACTCTGATATTTGGTACCGATCCTGTGCCGTCATCCCGGCCTTCGCCGGGATGACGAGAAAAATTGCAACTATCTGTCGGGTATGGAACGCGAGTGTGCGGCGCAATTCGAGCGAGAGAATTCTGATCCAACCATGAAACCCGTACTCCGCTTTGCGCCAAGCCCGACAGGGCGCCTGCACATCGGCAACGTGCGCACGGCGACTCTCAACTGGCTGTTCGCGCTGAAGCACTCCGGCACCTTCATCCTGCGGCTCGATGATACCGATCTCGAACGCTCGACGGACGAATTTGCTGAAGGTATCCGCGACGATCTCAATTGGCTGGGGTTGAAATGGACGCGGGAAGAACGCCAGTCGCTCGGACCACGCGCTACGAGGCGGCGGCTTCAAAGCTCAGAAGCGCGGGCGTGCTTTATCCGTGCTACGAGAGCGAGGACGAGCTCGATCGCAAGAGGAAGCGCCAGCTCGCTCTGCATAAGCCGCCGATCTACGACCGCTCGGCGCTGAAGCTTTCCGAGACCGAGCGGGGAAAAATCGAAGCCGAGGGGCGCAGGCCGCATTGGCGCTTCCGTTTGCCTAATACTTCCACCGAGCATGGACTTGTTCCTCAGCCGACCATCGTCTCGTGGAACGATCTCGTTCGCGGCGATCAGACCGTCGATCTGGGATCGCTGTCGGACCCGGTCTTGATCCGCGCCGACGGCACGTTCCTCTATACCTTTACCAGCGTCGTCGACGACATCGAGTTCGGGATCACGCACATCGTGCGTGGGGAAGATCACGTCACCAACACAGGCGTGCAGATGGCGATATTCGAGGCGCTGGGCGCGGAAGCTCCGGCGTTCGGGCATCATAGTCTCTTGATCGGTGCCGACGGGCAGGCGTTGTCGAAGCGCTTGGGCGCGCTCTCGGTGCAGAGTTTCCGCGACGGTGGTCTCGAGCCGATGGCGGTGCTCAGCCACGCGGCGCTGGTCGGGACGTCGGATTCCATCGAGCCGCACAAGACGACAGCCGAACTGGCGGCGCTGTTCGACTTCGCCAAGATCTCGAAAGCGCCGGGCCGCTTCGACCTCGAGGAACTTAAGGGCCTCAACGCCAAGCTGCTGCACAAGCTCACGTACGATGAAGTCGCAACGCGGCTCGAGGCGATGGGGATCACAGGGGGCGAAGCCTTCTGGGAGGCCGTGCGCGGCAATCTCGTGGTCCTGGCCGACGCTAAGAACTGGTGGCAGGTCGTGAATGACAGCATCACACCTGTCGTCGAGGATGCGGCGTTTCTGCAGAAAGCGGCCGCGCTCCTCCCAGCCGAACCCTGGACGCACGAGACATGGGGGGCATGGACCAACGCGGTGAAGACTGCGACCGGCGCCAAGGGGCGGGCACTGTTTCATCCGCTTCGGCTGGCATTGACCGGCACTGAACAGGGACCGGAGCTGAAAGCGCTGCTGCCGTTGATCGGGCGAATGAGAACGCTTCATCGGCTAGGCGCAAAACCAGATTAAGCACCATCGGAAAGCGGCAATGTTCCCGCTCAAATGCAGGGTGGCCTGTCGGGCCCCTGCGCACCGATCGGGACCATTCGCCGGCTTAGAGCGCGTCACCGGTATAGTCGCCTATCTTACAGGCGATGTTGCGTGCCGCTAGCGTCTTGCACACTTTTTGCGCCTCCGCCTTGGACTTGATCGGTCCGGCGATCAGATCGAAGTTCGGGTTGGCGGCGTCGCCGTTCGTGACGTAGCGCGCCTGCATGT
This sequence comes from uncultured Alphaproteobacteria bacterium, assembly GCA_963732525.1. Classification (GTDB taxonomy): domain Bacteria; phylum Pseudomonadota; class Alphaproteobacteria; order Rhizobiales; family Hyphomicrobiaceae; genus Hyphomicrobium_B. The sequence continues at coordinate 26,249 of CAVSZX010000028.1, read as the reverse complement.
TCTTCAGCGCATCGCCGTGGCGGTCTGCCAGCAGGCTCCAGCTCAAGCGTAGAAGTCGACCGAAGCCCCCGACGACAGCATAATGCCGACCGGCTTGGGAGCTGGACGGATAATGGCCGTCGTGAAGGCCGTTGCCGCGGCGCCTTGGCGTCGGCTGCGGCTTTTGCGTCAGCCTTGGCCGGGGCTTTCACGGTTGCGGTTTCGACGGCGGGCCGTGCGGAGGCATCGGCATTGATCAGCTTCGGCTGCGCCGGCGCCACGACCGATTGCATGTCGTCGGGTTGCGACGGGGAAGGTGGCGTCAATGTCAGGCCGGGCGCATCAACTCGCAATTCATGCTGCATTTCGATTTGGCCGGCATCGGCTTCGCGCTGAGGCGCGGCAACGAGGCCTGCGCCCGGCTCCGTCGTCTCGATGGCGTGCTGTTCATTCGACGCGAGCTTCTTTTCGAGCGCCACGAGCTGCGCCGTCAGATCCCGTTCGCGGGCGCCGTGGGATGCGACGTCGGTCTTGACCTTGGCAAGATCGAGCTGAACCTGCGAGATGCTGTCGCGCAGCGCGTTGATCTCGGCGGCCAGCCGGGCGGATGCCCGCTGACCCTGGTTCGACTGCGGGTCGGCAATGACGCTGCTCGATGGCGTCAGATCCTCGAGCAGGTCGGGCGACGCCATGGCGACGACCATATAGATCGCGGCGAATATGCCTCCCAAGGTCCACATCACGACATAGGGCGTGAACAATGGCCGGCGGCGAAATGGCACCGGTGGCGGCGTCGGGGTCAACTGTGGCGCTGTCGTCATGGTCAAAATCGATCCTAAAAATTCAAGCTACGAACCCTCGAGAACGCGTTGGCCGGCGTCGATCTTCGCGCTTGAGGGCGGGCTGAAGTACAACTGCCGGCCCGTTGCATTCCGGGATTTCGAACACCTAACTCACGTGATTCGTTCGATAAGATCGTGGCCCATGCCAAGCGTTGCGGCAAGAATGTGCACCCCATACAGCGTTCAGAAGCTGTGGATCATCTGGACCGTGAAGACCTGGCTTAGGTCATTGATTTAAATTAATAAATGCCGTAATTCTTGAGCCGTATGCGGCCCAATCCACAACTTCGGGCCGCCAGTGTGTGGCTCTTGCCGCGCCCAGGTCGCGGGCGGTATGGAACTTGCGCGAAGGGGAAAGCCTGAGTCTTGCCGGTTGCGTGGTTCGTCCGTTGCAAGCGTGGGTCCGGCGGGCGGGAATAGGATGCCGTCCGCGTCGAACACTTGAATTCGAACTCCAGGGTCATGATGAGCACTCCAAGACTGCTGAGCGTCGTGCTGGCCGCGGGCAAGGGCACGCGTATGAAATCGGCGCAGCCGAAAGTTCTGCACAAGGTTGCCGGTCGCTCCATGCTGGCCACGTGCTGGCCTTGACGAAGGGCGCGACAAAAATCGCAACCGTCGTCGGGCCGGACATGGAAGCGGTCGCGGCGGCGGCGAAGGCCGAAATCCCCGCCGGCGAAATCTTTGTCCAGGCCGAGCAGCGCGGCACCGCGGACGCCGTCCTCGCCGCGCGAGGCGCCATTGCTAGCCATGACGGCGACGTGATCGTGCTCTACGCCGACACACCTCTCATTCGCCCCGAGACGATCGCCCGGCTTCGCGCCCGCCTCGATCTCGGCGCCGGCGTCGCAGTCCTGGGATTCCGCGCCCGCAATCCTTCGGGCTACGGGCGGCTGATCACCGACGGCAAGGACAAGCTTGTCGCAATCCGCGAGGACAAGGACGCAAGTCCCGGCGAACGCCAGATCGATCTGTGCAATTCCGGCGTGATCGCCTTCCGCGTGCGAAACCTGGCCGGACTTCTCGGCCGCATTGGCAACGACAACGCCAAGGGCGAGTACTATCTGACCGACGCCATCGAGCTGGCGCGCGCCGACGGTTATGAGGCTGCGGTCGTCGAATGCGATGAGGACGAGGTGCTGGGCGTCAACTCGCGTGACCAGCTGGCGATCGCGGAAGGTCTCTGGCAACAGCGCCGGCGCCGCGAACTGATGCTCTCCGGCGTCACTTTTGTTGCCCCCGAGACGGTGTGGCTGTCGCACGATACCGAGCTCGCCGAAGACGTGCACGTCGAACCCAATGTCTTTTTTGGGCCCGGGGTCAGCGTTGCGAGAGGGGCTGAAATCAAGGCCAACTGTCATATCGAGGGCGCTTCGATTGGCGCCGGTGCCCGCATCGGCCCGTTTGCGCGCTTGCGGCCCGGCGCGCTCCTAGCGGACGATGTCATATCGGTAATTTCGTCGAGCTCAAGAACACGCGGATGGGGCAGGGCGCCAAAGCCAACCATCTGGCCTATCTCGGCGACGGTGCCGTCGGCGCCAAGGCCAACATCGGCGCGGGCACGATCTTCTGCAACTACGACGGCTTCAACAAGTCACTGACCGAGATCGGGGAAGGGGCCTTTATCGGCTCGAATTCGTCCCTGGTCGCACCCGTCAAAATCGGCGCCGGCGCCTATGTGGGCTCGGGCAGCGTCATCACCAAGGACGTGGCGCCGGGCGCCTTGGCGCTTGAACGCTCGGCCCAGGAGGAGCGGCCCGGGTGGGCCGAGAAATTCCGGACCTTGATGACGCGACGCAAGGGCAAGTCTTAACGCCGCACGCTCGCAATTTGCACAGTGCTCTTCGGTGCAGTTGACGCCGCCTGTGGCATCTCGGCGCCGAAATACGTGTTAGTGTCGGACGTGCGGGCTTGCCCCCGAGAAAACCTGAAACACTCTGTGAATTGAGATGGGCGTTAACCTCGGTCAAACTCGGTTACCGGGGCGCCAGCATTCGGGGGCAGGTTGCGATGTGTGGCATCGTTGGAATTCTTGGAAAATCCGCAGTTGCGACCGATCTGGTCGATGCACTGCGCCGGCTCGAGTATCGCGGCTATGATTCGGCCGGCATCGCCACCGTCGAGGGCGGCCATCTCGCGCGCCGCCGCGCCGAAGGCAAACTGAAAATTTGGAAACCCGTCTCATCACCGAGCCGCTCGCCGGGCCGCACGGGCATCGGACATACGCGCTGGGCAACCCACGGACGCCCGACCGAGCGCAACGCCCATCCGCACATGACGTCGAAGGTCTCGGTTGTCCACAACGGCATCATCGAGAATTTCCGCGAACTGCGTGGCGACTCGAAAAGCAACGGCCACGTCTTCGAGACCGATACCGACACGGAAGCCGTCGTGCATCTCATCACCGACGAGATGCAGAAAGGTTTGCCGCCGGTCGAGGCGGTGCGCGCGGCGTTGCAGAAGCTCCAGGGCGCCTTCGCGCTCGGCATCATCTTCGCCGGCCACGACGATCTGATGATCGCCGCGCGCCAGGGCTCGCCCCTCGCCATCGGCCACGGCAAGGGCGAAATGTATCTCGGCAGCGATGCCATTGCGCTCGCGCCTTTTACCGACGCCATCACCTATCTCGATGAAGGCGACTGGGCCGTGATGCACCGCTCCGGAGTCGAAATCTACGACCGGGCCGGCACTCGCGTCGACAGGCCCATGGTCAAGTCGGTTGCGAGTTCGCTGCTGGTCGACAAGGGTAATCACCGCCACTTCATGGCGAAGGAAATTCACGAACAGCCGGAAGTCATCTCGCATACGCTCGCCAATTACATCGACATGGCGGCGGGCAAGGTGAACTTCCCCGACCTCGGCGTCGATCTCACGAAAGTCGAAGCGCGTCACGCATCTCGGCGTGCGGAACGGCCTATTATGCCGGCCTGGTCGCCAAGTACTGGATCGAGAAGCTGGCGCGGGTGCCGGTCGATATCGATGTCGCCTCCGAGATGCGCTATCGCGAGGCGCCGCTGCCGGAGAACGGTCTGGCGGTGTTCGTATCGCAATCGGGCGAGACCGCCGACACGCTGGCGACGCTGCGCTACTGCAAGGCCAACGGCCAGCGCATCGCCGCGATCGTCAACGTCCGCACCTCGACGATCGCGCGCGAATCCGATGCCGTACTGCCGACGCTCGCAGGTCCCGAGATCGGTGTCGCATCGACCAAGGCTTTCACCTGCCAGCTCGCCGTGCTCGCCTGTCTTGCCGTCGCCCTCGGCCGGGCGCGCGGCACGCTGACGGCAGCGAAGGAAAGCGAGATCGTCAAAGGCTTGATGGAAATTCCGCGCCACATCTCGTCCATCATCCGCAACGAGCAGCAGTTCCTGGCCATCGCCCAGGAATTGTCGAAGGCGCGCGATGTGCTCTATCTCGGCCGCGGCACGTCGTATCCTGTGGCGCTCGAAGGGGCGCTGAAGCTCAAGGAAATTTCCTATCTCCACGCCGAAGGCTATGCGGCAGGCGAACTCAAGCACGGTCCGATCGCACTGATCGACGAAAACGTGCCGGTGATCGTCGTTGCGCCCGAAGACGAACTGTTCGAAAAGACCGTTTCCAACCTGCAGGAAGTTGCGGCGCGTGGCGGCCAAATCATTCTGATTTCGGACGCGCCTGCGGAAAAAGTATCCTGCAAGCTGGCGGCCCACATCAAGATGCCGAAGGCTTTGGCCTTCACCTGCCCGCTACTTTATGCCGTCCCCACCCAGCTCATCGCCTATCATACGGCCGTGGTGATGGGCACCGACGTCGATCAGCCACGCAATCTGGCCAAGTCGGTCACCGTCGAATAGCGGGGAAAACAGGGTTAATCCAAGGCCCTAGATTTGCCTCCTTCCACTGCTTCCAATAGCGTCGAGGCCTGGGGCCGGGCGTCGGCGGGACGCCACGGGTTTGGGGAAGGATCCGGGAAATGGGAATTATGACCCGACATTGGCGGGCAGCACGCATTGCGGCGGCTGCAACCGTAGCGCTGGGCGCTGCACTTTTCATTGTGTCCATCGACACCCATGCCGGCACGCAGGCACCGGCGCCGCAAGCAGGCAGCGGTGAACAGCCGGCGACCCCGGCGCAAGCCCAGCAGAAAGCCGCCGAAGCCGCCAAGCACGCTTACGAGGCGGGCGTGAAGTCCTATCAGGTTGGCAAGCATCAGGCCGCTATCGATACACTCAGCACGGCGCTGCGCGGCGGTGGCCTCACCAGCGGCGACATGTCCAAGGCTCTCTACTACCGCGGTCTCGCATACAAGAAGCTCGCCAAGCCCGGCCTCGCGATCTCCGATTTGACGAGTGCGCTGTGGCTGAAGAACGGCTTGAACGACATCGATCGCAAGTCGGCACTCGCCGAACGGGCGGAGGCCTACAAGACGGCCGGGCTCGGCGACGGCAACACGGGCGCCGACGAAGTATCCGTCGCCGACCCCAACGCCGCCGCCGCGCCCGTCGCAGCAGCGGCCAAGACTACCGCCGCAACAAAGGCCACATCGAAACAAGTAGCGGCCCAGCCGGTGGCTGCCCCGGCGGTACCGGCGCCCGTGGTTCCCGCACCTCTGCCGCAAACCGCAACGGCAACCCCTGCCGCCGCCGCCAAGACGGTTGACGCCAGGGCCGCCGACACCGGCGTGCCGCAACCTTTGTCCTTAGGAGGCGAAACGGCCACGGCGCCTCCGCAGACGATTGCCGCAAGTGGTGCTGCTGGAACGGCTGCCGGCGTAGATCAGCTTGCGGCGATGGACCAGCCGCGTCAGATCGGGGAGGCCGCCAAAGCCCCGGGCAGCAGCGCGGCCGCCGCGCCCGAAGCGCAGCCGAGTTCGGGGCCACAGAGTTCCGGGTCACAGAGTTCAGGGCAGTCCGGCATCGGCGGCTTCTTCTCGAACCTCTTCTCCAGCTCCAAGCCGGCCCCGCCTGCAAACCTCGCAACTGCCGCCACGGGGGCGCCCCCCACAACCTCAGGCCTCGAGCTGGAACAGCGCGACCGGCGCCCCCGCCGACGTAAAGACGGTGGCTAAGCCGGTCAAGCAAGCCGCCGCCGAGAAGGCCGCGCCTGCCCCGCCACCCGTTGTTGCCGCTCCGGCCGCCCCTGCCGTCAAAGGCGGCAAGTACAAGGCGCACATCGCGGCGTTCCGTTCGCGCGCCGAGGCCGAGGCACTGGCCCAAATGCTCGTCAGCAAGCACGCCGCCGCATTCCCCAACCGCGTGCCGACCGTCGACGAGGCGGTCATCGGCTCGATGGGAACGTTCTACCGGGTGCGTATCGGCTCCTATGCCGGTGCCGACGAGCCAAGCGGACTTTGCAACACGCTGCGCAATAGTGGATATGATTGTCTCGTCGTAAGTAACTAGGATGAGCCTGCGCCGGGCGGGTTGGGTCCTATCCCGCCGGGGGCGGGTTTGGCACCATGAGACGAGATGATGAGCGCACCGCCGACAAAGCCGAGTACCCAACCTGAGACTGAGCGCACCGAAGCGCAGTTGACGGCCGGGCTGAAGCGCCTCGCCCGTGACGACGGTGCGGGCGGATGGCATCTCGGCGCCCGCCTGCGCAACGCCTTTCTCACCGGCCTGCTTATCGTCGGTCCGGTCACCATTACGCTCTATATCATGTGGGCGCTCATCAACTGGGTCGACGCCTGGGTGAAGCCACTGCTGCCGACCCACTACAATCCTGACACCTACCTGCCGTTCCCGGTGCCGGGCCTCGGACTTCTGGTGGCGATCATCGGGCTCACGATCATCGGCTCGCTCGCCGCCAACCTGCTGGGCCGATCACTGATCTCGTCGGGCGAGCTGATGCTCGGGCAGATGCCGATCGTGCGCAACGTCTACACGGCGATCAAGCAGATCTTCGAAAGCGTCATCACTACCGCCGGGCCAAAGCAGAGCTTTCAGAAAGTCGGTCTCATCGAGTTCCCCTCGAAGGGTATTTGGAGCCTCGTCTTCGTCACCGGCGAGACGGCGGGCGAGATCGTGGAGGTGAAGCCGGGCGGCGAAAGCGATCTCCTTACCGTCTTCATGCCGACCGGCATCGTGCCGCCGACGGGGTTCATCTGCTTCATGCCGCGAAAGAACGTGACGCTGCTCGCCATGACGGCGGAAGAGGCCGCGAAGGTCATTTTGTCAGGCGGCATCGTCATGCCCGAGGCTTGGGGTAAACTGAAGGAACTCGGCGCCCGCCCCGCGAGCCGCTCCGAACTGCCGGCGGCTCTGAAGGACGCAAAAAACCGCACGCCGGCTTAAGCTGCCCTGAATAGCCGCGCGGCCTCATCGCATTCGAACAGGTAGAGCAGCGTTCTGAGCGCTTTGCCGCGCGGGCCGACGAGATCGGGATCGTTCGAGAGGATCAACCGGGCGTCGTCATGCGCCGCCTTGAGCAGCATCTCGAACCCCGGTACCTCGGCGACACGGAAACCCGGCAAGCCGCTCTGACGGCTGCCCAGCATCTCGCCGCCGCCGCGCAGCTCCAGATCCTTTTCCGCGATGAGAAAGCCGTCTTCTGTCATTTCCATCATCTCGAGACGTTCTTTCGCGGTCTCTCCAAGCGGCTGTTTGTAGAGCAGCATGCAGAAGCTCTCTCTGCTGCCGCGGCCGACGCGACCACGCAGCTGGTGCAACTGGGCAAGGCCGAAGCGCTCGGCGTGCTCGATGACCATGATGTTGGCGTTCGGTACGTTGACACCGACCTCGATCACCGTCGTCGCCACCAGGATCTTGAGTTCGTTGGCCGCGAACGCCGCCATGGTCGCGTCCTTCTCGGCCGCGGGAAGTGCGCCGTGCAGCAAGCCGACGACGTCGCCGAAGAGTTGCTTCAGGTGGGCGTGTCGTTCTTCCGCCGCCGCCAGTTCCGAGACGTCGGAACTCTCGATCAAGGGACAGACCCAGTAGACCTGCGCCCCTTCCGCAAGCTGGACGCGCAGGCGATCGATCAGGCGTTCGATGCTTTCGATCGGGATGGCCTTAGTCACCACCGGCTTGCGGCCCGCGGGCTTTTCCGTCAGGCGCGAGACTTCGAGATCGCCGTAGTGCGTCATGAGCAACGTGCGTGGGATCGGCGTCGCGGTCATGACGAGAACATTGGTGGCGCCGTTCGAGCCCTTGGCCTGCAGCGCCAGGCGCTGGTGAACGCCGAAGCGATGCTGCTCGTCGATGACGGCGAAAGCGAGGTCCTTGAAGACCACGTCGGATTGGAAGAGGGCATGCGTGCCGATCAGGATGTCGATGTCGCCCGCTGCGAGGCGCTTCAATGTCTCGTTCCGGCCCTTGCCCTTTTCGCGGCCCGTAAGAAGGGCAATGCGCAAATTGGCGGCCTCGGCGAGTGGGGCGATCGTCTCGACGTGCTGGCGCGCCAGAACTTCCGTCGGCGCCATCAGCGCCGCCTGCGCGTTCGCCTCGACCGCGATGGCCATGCTCATCAGGGCGACCGCCGTCTTGCCGGAGCCGACGTCGCCTTGCAGCAAACGCAGCATGCGGCCCTCGGACGCGAGGTCGGCGGCGATTTCCTTCAGCGCCTTGCGTTGCGAGTTGGTGAGGGTGAAGGGCAGGGCACCGGCGATTTTCGCGAGGACATGACCGTCGCCCGAAACGGGCCGGCCGCGCTGCGCCTTCATGTTCTGGCGGACGAGGCCCAGGGCCAATTGGCCGGAGAGAAGTTCGTCGAAGGCGAGGCGCTGCCGCGAGGTCGAGGCGGGCGAAACATCCTCCGCGGCCTCGGGGCGATGGAGATGCGTCAGCGCAGTCCTGAAATCGGACCACTCGCGCGCCTTGAGCCAGGCCGCGTCCTGCCACTCCTCGAACTCCGGAACGCGTTCCAGCGCCTGGCGTGCCGCCTTCTGCAGGACTTTTCCTGACAGTCCCGCGGTCAGCGGATAGACCGGCTCCAGCAACGGCATCTCGTCGCGCGCGTCCGGCGCCACAATGTAATCGGGATGCGACATCTGCATCGCTTCGCCATAGCGCTCGATGCGTCCCGATACGTAGCGCGTTTCGCCGACGGGCAGCTGGCGCTCGATGAACTTGCGCTCGGCGTGGAAGAAGACGAGATCGAGCCGGGCGCTGTCGTCCTCGCACGTCACCTTGTAGGGCGCCTTGTTGTTTCCCCGCGGCGGCACCTTGTGCTTCAGCACGCGCACCTTGAGCGTCACGATGGTTCCAGCAACCGCATCGCGCACCAACGGCTCGGCGCGCCTGTCGATAACGCCGGTTGGCAGGTGCCACAGGAGATCGAGGACACGCGGCTCACTGACGCCCGCTGGAAGGTTCAGGCACTTCTTGAGAAGCAGCGCAAGGCGCGGCCCGATACCGCTCAAGGTCTGCGCCGACGCGAACAAGGGATTGAGGACTTGCGGGCGCATTGTACTCAGGCCCGCGATGCTTCAGTGGCCCCGCAAGGTGCAGGCGGAGACACGTTCAGCAGGCCATTTCGCTCATTACGGGCTCTAAACATTCTTCTCATTTGCGGATTCCGTCTGCGGCGCTATATCAACCCGGCAGGCTGGCGGAAGTTGGCCGGTCGAAGGGGTCGCGTCAAGCACGAGGCGGCTCTTATCCAATTGCATAAGCAGAACCTTGCCGAAGGGGCCGAACCTTGTCGAAGGGGAAATGACGGACGACGTCGATACGCGCCGCCGGCGCGCACTCTATAGGGCCAATCATCGCGGCACCAAGGAAATGGACCACCTCGTCGGGCGCTATGCCGAGGCGCGTGTTCAGGCCATGTCCGCTTGCGCGCTGGATCAATTCGAGGGCTTCCTGGCACTCCCCGATCCGCTGCTGCAACATTGGTTCTTCGACACCAGCGGCACACCCGATAGCGAATTTGTAGACATCATAGCGGACTTACGGGCTTTTCACGGCCTTGCCCCCTCGAGCACGTCGAACGGTTGAAATGACGAAAAAGCACGAAGGCTCGCGCACAACCATTTCCGGCGTGCCGGAAGGTCTCGACGCACGCGTCATTGCCGATCTCGCGCAAGCGTCGGGGCGCGACGGCGGGGCGGGGCTGCACATCCATGTGGCGCGCGACGACCGCCGCCTCGATCAGCTCGAAGCCGGTCTCGCGTTCTTCGCTCCGGCGACGAAATCGATCGCGTTTCCCGCCTGGGACACCGTGCCCTACGACCGCGTCAGCCCGAATGCCGAGATCGTCTCGAAGCGCATCACCGCGCTCGGCCGGCTCAGCATCGGCTCGCTTCAAGGAGCCGACGCTGGTTCTCACCACCGTCAACGCGATTTTGCAGCGCTTGCCGCCGCGCACGTTCATCCGAGGCGCCTTCAAGCCGGTTGCACCCGGCCAGCGCATCGATATGGGCGAACTCGTGAAGCGGTTGGGGCTCTACGGCTTCCAGCGCGCCAGCACCGTCATGGAGCCGGGCGAGTTCGCGGTGCGTGGCGGCATCCTCGATCTCTTTCCGCCGGGACGCATCAATCCCGTGCGCCTCGACTTCTTCGGCGACAACCTCGAAAGCATCAAAGCCTTCGACGCGCAGACGCAGAGGACCACGAAGCCGGTGCAGAAGTTCGCGCTGATGCCGGTCTCGGAAGTGGCCTTCGGCGACAGTGCGACGGCTCTGTTCCGCACGCGCTATGTCGAGCTCTTCGGCGGTGCGACGGGCGACGATCCGCTCTATGAGGCGGTGAGCGGGGGCCGGCGCTATCAGGGCCAGGAGCATTGGCTGCCGTTCTTCCACCCGCATCTCGAAACGCTGTTCGACTATTGCGGCGGCGCCGGCATCAGCTTCGACCATATGGCGGACGAGGCGACGGAGCAGCGCTTCGCGCAGGTCCAGGAGCATTACGAAGCCCGGGTTGAAAGCCTCGAGGGCCAGCGCTTCGGGGCGCCGCCCTACAAGCCCGTGCCGCCGGAGGCGATGTTCCTCTCGGGCCGGGAGTGGGGCGAGCAGCTCGCCGCCCGCGCCGTCGCCCGCATCACGCCGTTCGAGGATCCCTCGGCGTCGAACGTCTATGGCATGCGCGGGCGCCAAGGCCGGACCTTCGCCGCCGAACGCGCCGATCCCGATGCCAACGTCTTCGACGCCGTCGTCACGCACATTCGCGGCACTCTCCAGAACAACCGCCGCGCCGTTGTCGCCGCCTGGACGCAGGGCGCGCGCGAACGGCTGATGTCTCTGCTCCACGATCACGGCCTCGGCGACACGGCCAAGGCCGAGAGCTTTGCCGACGTGCTCGCCTTGAAACCCGGCATTACGGCGTTCGCGGTGCTCGGCCTGGAGCACGGCTTCGAGACGCCCGATGTCGCCGTCATTTCCGAGCAGGACATCCTCGGCGACCGTCTCGTGCGCCAGCGAAACGGCAGCGCCGCGCCGCCGACGTCTTGACCGAAGCGACGAGCCTCGCCGTCGGTGATCTCGTCGTCCACGCCGATCACGGCATCGGCCGTTTTGCCGGTTTGCAGACCATCACCGCGCTCGGCGCCCCGCACGACTGCCTCGAACTGCACTATCAGGGCGGCGACAAGCTGTTCTTGCCCGTCGAGAACATCGAGCTGCTGTCGCGCTTCGGAGCGGATGAGGGTGACGCGCAGCTGGACAAACTCGGCGGCGTCGCCTGGCAGTCGCGCAAGGCCCGCTTGAAGAAGCGCCTGCGCGAGATTGCGAATGAGTTGATTAAAATCGCGGCGCTGCGCCAGTTGCGCGAAGCGCCCGCCATTCATGCGCCGGCAGGCGCCTTCGACGAGTTCGTGGCGCGCTTTCCCTACGAGGAGACGGAGGATCAGGCGGCGAGCATCGACGCGGTCGTCGAGGATCTGGGTGAACGCGAACCATGGGTTTGCCAGATCCCGAGAATCCTCAACGAGGCCGCGATTGTCCGGTCTCCTCGTAGGAAGCCGCCGCGACATTCGAAGGCGCCTGCAGCATGAATAGTAGCAGCGCAGCGATCTTGATCAGCTCGTTGGCGATCTCGCGCAGGCGCTTCTTGAGCCGCGCCTTGCGCGATTGCCACGCAAGCCCGCCGAGCTTGTTAGCTGGGCATCACCCTCGTCCGCGCCGTAGCGCGTCAGAAGCTCGATGTTCTCGACGGGGAGGAACAGCTTGTCGCCGCCCGCGTAATGCAGCTCGAGACAATCATGCGGCGCGCCAAGCGCGGTGATGGTCTGCAATCCGGAAAACCGCCCGATGCCGTGATCGGCATGCACGACGAGATCGCCGATCGACAGGCTCGTCGCTTCCGTCAGCACGTCGGCTGCTTTGCGCGCGCGCTTCCTCTGGCGCACCAGCCGGTCGCCAAGGATGTCCTGTTCGGCAATGACGGCGAAGTCCGGTGTCTCGAAGCCCTGCTCCAAACCGAGAATGGCAAATGCCGTCACGCCGGGCTTCAACGCCTGGACCTCGGCGAAGCTCTCGGTCTTGGCGGTGTCCTTCAAGCCGTGGTCGGCGAGCAGCGACATCAGGCGTTCGCGCGCGCCCGTGCTCCAGGCTGCGACGATGACGCGGCGCTCGTCCTGAATGAAGTACACCGATGTGGCGTACCACCGCGTCAAAGACGTTGGCATCGGGGTCCTGCCGCTCGGCGGCGAAGGAGCGCCCCTGTCGCCCTTTCATGGCGTAGATGTTCGACGCACCCGGGTCTTCGAACGGCGTCAGGCGCGTCACATGGCGCGGCGGTGAGTGATCGTTCCAGTCCTTGCCGTCGAGAAACATGGCGTCCGGCGGCACCGGCTTATAAGGCGGCGCGCCAAAGCGCTGGCCTTCGAGGCTGTCGACACGCGCCTCATAGTGCTCTTGGATCTGGCGGAAGCGCTGCTCGACCGCTTCGTCCGCCATGTGGTCGAAGCTGATGCCGGCGCCGCCCGCATAGTCGAACAGCGTTTCGAGTTGCGGATGAAAGAACGGCAGCCAGTGCTCCTGGCCCTGATAGCGCCGGCCGCCGCTTACCGCTTCATAGAGCGGATCATCCCCCGTCGCGCCGCCGAACAGTTCGACGTAGCGCGTGCGGAACAGCGCCGTCGGGCTGTCTCCGAACGCCACTTCCGAGACCGGCATCAGCGCGAATTTCTGCACCGGTTTGGTGGAACGCTGTGTCTGCGCGTCGAACGACTTGATGCTCTCAAGCTTGTCGCCGAAAAGTCGAGCCGGATCGGATTGATGCGGCCCGGGGGAAAGAGATCGAGAATGCCGCCGCGCACCGCGAAATCGCCCGGTTCCATGACCGTGCTGGCGCGCTGGAAGCCGTAAAGCGACAACCGCTTCTGCAATTCACCCATGTCGATGCGCTGCCCCGGCGCCACCGGCCTGAACGCCCCGCGAATAAAGGTGCGCGGCGGCAGGCGCTGCAGAACGGCGTTGACGGTCGTCAGGATCACCGCCGGCTCTTTCAACGAGCCGATGACGAGGCGGCCGAGGGCCGTGATGCGCTTGGAGACGATTTCAGAGTTCGGGCTGACGCGATCGTAAGGCACCGTGTCCCAGGCCGGGAACGCGATCACCTTGATGTCCGGCGCGTAGAACGCCAGCCCCGCCTCGAGCTGTTCCATGCGCCGGTCGTCGCGGGCGACGTGGATATGAAGCCCCGCCTTGCCGTCGTGGCTGCGGCGAGCGTGAGGTCGGCGATGACGCGCGCATCAAGACCCTCCGGCACGCCGGATATGATCGTGCGCCCGCCTCTGCTCCTTGCTCATTCATCGGTGCCGTTCTTGGTGGCGGCGAGGCCGTGAAAAGCGCGCACCTCCGCGACGAGGTCCGCGAATTCGCTGAGCGGCACCGCGCCGCGGTTCGAAGAATCGCGTTGCAGCAACGGATCGGGCAACGCCAAAAAGCGCTCGAAACGATCGAGCGCTGCCACGTCCATGGTATCGAGACGCGCTTCGGCAAAGCGCCCGACGACATGATCGATTTCCTTGGTGCCGCGGTGGTTCGCCCGATAAAGGGCGCGCCGGCGGCGCATGTCGACGTCGTCCGTCATGGTTGCGAAAATTTTGATCCGTCTCGCTGAGAGTTCTGCTTATGCTTGGAAAACGCCGAGCCGCCCGCTTGACGGGACCCGGCCGATCGGCCACCTTTGCGGCCACTGCCGGGTTGATATAGCGCCGCAGACGAAATCCGCAAATGAGAACCGAACGTTCAGAACCCTGCCATGAGCGAATTTGCCGCTATACGTGATCGGCGGAGCTTTGCCCATAGCGGCGCCGCTTCGCCCGCGGGCCTGACCTCATGCGCCCGCTTGTCCTCAACCCGCTGTTCGCCTCCGCCCAGTCCTTGGCGGCATCGGCCCGCGCCTCATCCTGCTTTTGAAGAAGTGCCTGAACCTGCCGCCGGCGAGCGAACCGCGCGTGATCGATCTGCTGTGGCATCTGCCCACAGGCGTCATCGACCGGCGCGCCGAACCGCTCGTTGCGCGACGCCGTACCGGGAACGATCGCGACGCTCAAGGTGCGCGTCCTGAAACACAAGGCGCCGCCGCGCGGCAACACCAAAGCTCCCTATAAAGTGACCTGCGAGGACGACAGCGCCCGCCTCGATCTCGTGTTCTTCCACGCCGAGCGCAAATTCGTCGAGAAGCAGTTGCCGGTCGGAGAAACGCGCTACGTCTCGGGGCGCATCGAACGCTACGGCGAAAATCTGCAGATGACCCACCCCGATTACATCGTGGCGCCCGAAGCGCGCGACGACTGCCGATGCTGGAACCGGTCTATCCGCTGACCGCCGGGCTCTCCGGCAAGGTGCTGCAGAAGGCGGCGCGGCAGGCGCTCGAACGCGTGCCGGACTTCAGCGAGTGGCAGAACGCCGATTGGCTCAAAGCGCGCGGTGGCCGGACTTCAAAACCGCGCTCACGCGACTGCACCGCCCGACGACGCGAAGACATTTCGCCCGCCTCCCCGCGCCTGGCAGCGCCTCGCGTTCGACGAACTGCTCGCAGGGCAGTTGGCGCTCGGGCTCGTGCGGCAGAACATGAAAGCACAGCGCGGGCGATCCGTGCAGGGCGACGGGCGCGTGCGCGCGCATATCTCCGGCGCCCTCCCTTCAAGCTGACCAACTCGCAACTCACGGCGCTAAAGGAAATCGCCGCCGATCTCGCGCTCCGCACCGCATGCTGCGCCTGCTGCAAGGCGACGTCGGCTCGGGCAAGACGGCGGTCGCCCTGATGAGCATGGCGATTGCGGTCGAGGCGGGCGCGCAGGCGGCCTTGATGGCGCCGACGGAAGTTCTGGCCCGCCAGCATCTCGAGACGATCGCGCCGCTCGCGGAGGCCGCGGGGTTGCGCATCGCGCTGCTGACGGGGCGCGAGAAGGGCAAGGGGCGCGACGAGACATCCTAAAGCGGCTGGCGGCGGGCGAGATCGACATCCTGATCGGCACGCACGCGCTTTTTCAATCCGACGTCGTGTTCAAGGATCTGGCCTTCGCGGTCATCGACGAACAGCACCGCTTCGGCGTGCACCAGCGCCTGGCGCTTCAGGCTAAAGGCTCGAATGGCGCCACCAACGTGCTCGTGATGACGGCGACGCCGATCCCGCGCACGCTTCTGATGACGCATTACGGCGATCTCGACGTCTCCAAGCTCACCGAAAAACCGGCCGGGCGCAAACCCGTCGTCACCAAGGCCGTGCCGCTCGAGTTGCATCGAGCGGCTGATCGAGCGCATGCGCGTCCAGCTTGCGGAAGGCGCGCAGGTCTATTGGGTCTGCCCGCTGATCGAGAGTTCGGAGGTCTCGGAGCTGGCGGCGGCCGAAGAACGCCACGCGCATTTGAAGCAGACTTTCGGCGATACGGTCGGGCTGTTGCACGGCGCGCTTCGCGCGCCGAAAAGGACGCGACCATGGCCGCGTTCGCAGCCAACGAACTCAAGATCCTGGTGGCGACCACCGTCATCGAAGTCGGCGTCAACGTGCCGAACGCCAATATCATGGTCATCGAACACGCCGAGCGCTTCGGCCTGGCCCAGCTGCATCAGCTGCGCGGACGCGTCGGGCGCGGCTCGCGCGAGAGCTTCTGCATGCTGCTCTACAAGCAGCCCTTGGGCGAGACGGCAAGGCGCGGCTCGAAATGATGGAGAAGACGGAAGACGGATTCCTGATCGCGGAAAAGGATCTGGAATTGCGCGGCGGCGGCGAGATGCTGGGCGCCCGCCAGAGCGGCCTGCCGGGGTTCCGCGTTGCCGAGGTGCCGGGCTTCGAGATGCTTCTGGCGGCCGCGCGCGACGATGCCAGGCTGATCCTCGCAAACGATCCCGACCTCGTCACGCCGCGCGGCGAGGCGCTGCGCACGCTGCTCTATCTTTTCGAATGCGACGAAGCCGCCCGGCTGTTCAGGGCGGCGTAGAGCCGGCGCGGCGGTGGCTTGCGTCCTTCAGAGCCGCCGGCAGATCGGAGGCTCGCGAAGCGCGGGCGCCGCGTCCCTTCGAGCTTGGCGGAAGGCTCCGGCATCACGATGCCGCCGGAGAGGATCACCTTGGCCGCTTCTTCGGCGCTCATCGACAGCAGCTGCACGTCCTTTCGCGGCACGAAGCAGATGAAGCCCGTCGGCGGCACGATGCCGGTCGGCATGAACACGGTGAGGAGATCGTGCTCGCCGCCCGGCTTCAAATCGACGATCTCGCCAGTCGTCTCGCCGGTCACGAACACCAGGCTCCACAACCCTTCGAGGGAAATTCGATCAGGCCGACTTTCTGAAAGCTCTGCTTCGGCCCGGCGGTCGTGATGACGCTTTCGAAAATCTGCTTGATCGCCGTGTAGACGTTGCGCACGATTGGCATCTGCCCAGCATCAATTCGCCCGTCGAGACCAGCGAACGCCCGAGCAGGTTGGCGGCCAGCCCGCCGATGATGGTCAAGCCGATGATCGCCACGATGAGGCCGAGGCCCGGCAGCGGAAACGGCAGATAGGTATCGGGATTGTAGTGGGTCGGCAGCAGCGGCTTCACCCAGGCATCGACCCAGTTGATCAGCCACCACATGATGTAGAGCGTGATCGTCACGGGGCCCACGATCAGTAAGCCGGTGAGGAAGGCGTTGCGCAAACGGGCGCCGAGATGCCATGTCGCCGATCCGTCGTCGCGCGCCAGCCGCTTCAGGCTGGCGGTCAACTGCGCTTCGCTGCGGTCGCGCTCGGCAGACGGCTTTTCGGCAGGCTCTTTGCGGACTTCTCAGGCTCTTTGCATCATTGCCTCGTCCCGGACGGCCTCCGCTCTTGCGGCGGCCGCCTCAGTTGCTCACGACGAGACAATCATATCCACTATTGCGCAACGTGTTGCAAAGGCCGCGTGGTTCCTCGGCCGTGGCGTAGGAGCCGATCCGCACCCGGTAGAAGGTGCCCATCGAGCCGATGACGGCCTCATCGACGGAAGGGGCCCGGCTCTGCAGAGCGCCCCCGTGCTCCTGGGAGAGCTTGTTGGCAAGTGCATCGGCTTCGGCGCGCGAGCGCACGGCGGCGATATGCAGCTTGTACTTGCCGCCTTTGACTTTCGGCTCGGCCATTGCGGCGGGCGGCGTTGCAGCGGCTTGTTTCACAGGCTGAGCGGCGGCCGCAACAGACTTGGCGATTTTGCCCTTGCTGGCCGCCCCGTCCGTCAGCGAGGCCGTATTCGACCAGCTCGAGGTCTGCGGTGCCGCAGTCTGGCCGGTGATCTGGCCGGTACTGGCCGGTGGTCTGGCCGGTGGTCTGGCCGGTGGAAGCGGTCGTGACGTTCGCGGCCGGCGCGCCTGCTGGCGGCTCACTTGCGGCCGGCGCGGACCCGCCGAACAGGTTCGAGAAGAAGCCCGACAGCGTTGAGGGACCGCCCGTCGCCGGCTTTTCCGACGGGAAGGCACCGTTCGGATTTGGTGCGGCGTTGAGCACCGGTTCGGTTGCCGCACTGTCGGCTCGGGTTGCAGTCTTGGCCGCCGCCGTGCGTGCAAGTGCAGCATCTTGCACGCTTGCCGGTTGTTCGATCACGGCCGATCGATTGGCTGCACCGCCCTCTGCCACAGCTGCAACCTGCTGGCCGGCCGGCGCCGCCTGGACGCTGCGCACCTTGGGCGCGGGCGGCACGTAGGCCTCGCCGCCCAACGAGAGCGGCTGAGGAATGCCGCTGTCGGTGGCGGCTTGCTTGGCGGGTGCGGGTGCAGGAGCCTCGGCCTGCTGCGCCGCAGCCGGTGCACCAGCAGCAGCGGTTGGCGCAGCGGACGGTGCCGGCGGAGTTTCTGCCTTGGGGTCGGACACGGCCACCGTGTCGGCGCCGCTGTTGCCGTCGCCGAGACCTGCGGCCTTGTAGGCTTCGGCACGCTCCGCGGTCGCGCTCTTGCGCTCGCTGTCGGAGAGGCCGTTCTTGAGCCACAGCGCACTCGTCAGGTCCGAGATCGCGAGGCCGGGCTTGTTTTGCTTCTTGTAGGCGAGGCCGCGATAATAGAGCCCGCGCGCCATGTCGCTGCTGTTCAAGCCGCCGCCGCGCAGCGCCGCGCTCAGCTGATCGACCGCCGGCTGATACTTGCCGGCAGAATAGGATTTGATGCCGCTCTCGAAAGCCCGCTTGGCGGCCTCGGCAGCAGCCTGTTTGGATGCTTGTGCGCCGTCCCCGGCAGCCGCTGCCTGCGGCTTCTTGGCAGCGGCAACGGCCGCGCCGTCCGCATGTACGAACGCCATCAACAACGCAACGGCGAATACCGGCGCGCAGCGCATTGCACGGCTCATAAAGCCCATCGCCCGATCCCCCAAAACCGGTTGCTTTCCAACTAGAACGCCGCACCCTCTTCAGACCGGACCGTAGTCCAACCACGTGAAGGAGGCAAATCTAGGGCCGCCGGATAAGGCTTTTTCCCCGTTATTCGACAGTCACGGACTTGGCCAGATTGCGCGGCTGATCGACGTCGGTGCCCATGACGACGGCCGTGTGATAGGCGAGCAGCTGCATCGGCACGGCATAAATCAGCGGGCTGGTGAACGCCGACGCCTTCGGCATGCGGATGTGGGCCGCCAGCTTGCAGCCGACACTTTCTCGGCGGGCGCGTCCGAAATCAGGATGATCTGGCCGCCGCGCGCCGCGACCTCCTGCATGTTCGAGACAGTCTTTTCGAACAGTTCGTCCTCCGGCGCCACCACGATCACCGGCACATTCTCGTCGATCAGCGCGATCGGCCCGTGCTTCAGCTCGCCGGCGGCATAGCCCTCGGCGTGGATGTAGGAGATCTCCTTCAGCTTCAGCGCGCCCTCGAGGGCCATCGGGATAGCTCGTGCCGCGGCCGAGATAGAGCACGTCGCGCGCCTTCGACAGCTCCTGAGCGATGGCCTCGAACTGCTGCTCGTTGCGGAGCATGGATCGAGATGTGGCGCGGCACCTCGATCAGCGCCTTGACGAGCTCGCGCTTCCTTCTCGCGCGCTGATCGTGCCGCGCGCGCGGCCGAGGGCGATCGCGAGGCAGGCGAGCACCGACAGCTGGCAGGTGAAGGCCTTGGTGGAGGCGACGCCGATTTCGGGCCCGGCGAGCGTCGGCAGCACGGCGTCGGACTTCGCGCGCGATCGTCGACGTGCGCACGTTGACGACGGAGGCGATGCGCTGGCCGTTGGCCTTGCAGTAACGCAGCGTCGCGAGCGTGTCGGCGGTCTCGCCCGACTGCGAGACGAACACGGCGAGCCCGCCCTCAGGCAGCGGCGCCTCGCGATAGCGCAACTCGGAGGCGACATCGATTTCGACCGGCACGCGCGCGTAGCGCTCGATCCAGTACTTGGCGACGAGGCCGGCATAATAGGCCGTGCCGCAGGCCGAGATGGTGACGCGCGCGACTTTGGCGAGATCGATGCCGAGATCGGGAAAGTGCACGCGTGCCGGCCGCCATGTCGATGTAGTTGGCGAGCGTGTGGCTGATGACTTCCGGCTGCTCGTGGATTTCCTTGGCCATGAAGTGGCGGTGATTGCCCTTGTCGACGAGCAGCGAACTGGCGACCGACTTGACCATCGGGCGCTCGACGCGCTTGCCGCCGCGGTCGAAGATCTCGACGCCGGAGCGGTGCAGTACGGCCCAGTCGCCTTCATCGAGATAGGTGATGGTGTCGGTGAACGGCGCGAGCGCGATGGCGTCGCGAGCCGAGATACATCTCGCCCGTGCCATGACCGATGGCGAGCGGCGAGCCCTGGCGCGCGGCGATCATCAGATCGTCGTGACCGGCGAAGATGATGCCGAGCGCGAACGCGCCTTGCAGCCGCTTCAGAGCGCCGCCTGCACCGCTTCGACCGGCGTCCGAGCCCCGTCTGCATCTCATCGGTGATGAGATGGACGACGGCTTCGGTGTCGGTGTCGGTCTCGAACACGTGGCCCTTGTGCGTCGAGCTCGCGCTTGAGCTCGCGGAAGTTCTCGATGATGCCGTTGTGGACGACCGAGACCTTGGCCGTCATGTGCGGATGCGCGTTGCGCTCGGTCGGCCGGCCGTGCGTCGCCCAGCGCGTATGGCCGATGCCGGTGCGCCCTGCGAGCGGCTCGGTGATCAGGCGCCTTTCGAGATTGCGCGAGCTTGCCCTCGGCGCGGCGGCGCTCGAGGTGGCCGTTCTCGACGGTGGCGATGCCGGCCGAATCATAGCCGCGATACTCGAGCCGGCGCAGCGCATCGACGAGGTCGGTTGCGACCGCCGTTTTCCGAGAATTCCAACGATGCCGCACATGGCGAATTATCCCCTTATGCTGGCGCGCCCCGTCGACCGTGATGTGACGAGGTTAACGCCGTTCTCAAGTCACAGAATGTTTCAGGCTCGAGCATGTCCAGCACTGTCACTGTTTCTGCGCAAGTCCGCGTCATGCACCAGCGTCAATGCTGCAAATTGCGTGCGAGCTTGCGGCTGCTTGCCTTGCGCCGCGCCATCATGGTCCGGAACTTCTCCGCCCAGCCGGGGCGCTCCTCCTGGGCCGAGCGTTCGAGCGCGAGGGCGCCGGCGCGACGTCCTTGGTGATGACGCTGCCCGAGCCGACATAGGCGCCGTCGCCGATTTTGACCGGGGCCACGAGCGACGAGTTCGAGCCGATGAAGGCCCCCTCGCCGATCTCGGTCCTGTGCTTGTTGAAGCCGTCGTAGTTGCAGAAGATGGTGCCGGCGCCGATGTTGGCCCTGGCGCCGACGCGTGCCGTCGCCGAGGTAGGCGAGGTGGTTGGCCTTGGCGCCCTGCGCCCATGCGTCGACTTCTTGACCTCGACGAAATTGCCGACGTGCACGTCGGCGCCGAGCTCGGCGCCGGGCCGCAGCCGCGCGAACGGCCCGATGCGCGCGTCCGGCGCCGATCGCGGCGCCTTCGATATGGCAGTTGGCCTTGATCTCGGCGCCCTCCGCGACGCGTGACGCCGGGGCCGAAGAAGACGTTCGGCTCGATGACGACGTCGCGGCCGATGCCGTGTCGTAGGAAGCCAGACCGTCTCGGGCGCGATCAGCGTGGCGCCATCGCGCATCAGTTCGCGGCGCGCGGCGCGCGTCTGGCAGATGCGCTTCGGCGATCGGCCAGCTGATCGCGGGAGTTGACGCCGAGCACCTCGTCCTCGTCGCACTCGACGACGGCGGCGCGCACAGCCCTCGGCGCGCGCGATCTCGACGGCGTCGGTGAGATAGTACTCGCCCTTGGCGTTGTTGTTGCCGATGCGCGCCAGCAAGCCGGCCAGGTTCGGCAAGCGGAACGCCATGACGCCCGAGTTGCATAGCTCGATCCGGCGCTCGGCTCGGCTTGCGTCCTTGTCCTCGCGGATGGCGAGCAAGCGTTCCTTGCCGTCGGTGATCAGGCGGCCGTAGCCCGTCGGATCGGCGCCTCGAAACCCGAGCACGGCGATGCCGGCGCCGCGATCGAGCGCGGGCGCGAAGCCGCGCCAGCGTCTCGGGCCGGATCAGCGGCGTGTCGGCATAGAGCACGATCACGTCGCCGTTGTGCGCTGCAGCGCCTGCGCGCGGCGAGCACCGCGTCGGCCGTGCCGCGCTGCTCCTCCTGGACGAAGATCTCGCCGGCGGGCGCTCGGCCTTCGCCGCCGCCGCGACCGCTTCCATGTCCGGCCCGACGACGACGGCGATCTGTCGCGCCCTTCGTCAAGCGCCAGCACGTGGCCCAGCATCGAGCGGCCGGCGACCTTGTGCAGCACCTTCGGCAGCGCCGACTTCATGCGCGTGCCTTTGCCGGCGGCGAGCACGACGATCAGCAGGCTGTTTGGACGGCTCAACGTGACCCTGGAGTTCGAATTCAAGTGTTCGACGGAGCAGCCGTCCCTTATTCCCGCCCGCCGGACCCACGCTTGCAACGGACGAACCACGCAACCGGCAAGAATTTCAGGGCTCCCCCCTTCGCGCATTCCATAGCGCCCGCGACCTGGGCGCGGCAAGAGCCACAGCACTGGCGGCCCGAAGTTGTGGATTGGGCCGCATACGGCTCAAGAATTACGGCATTTATTAATTTAAATCAATAACCTGAGCCATGTGCACATTATAAATAATCCACAAGCTTTTGTAAACACTGTATGGGGTACACATACTAGCAGCGACGACTAGGCCAAGTGGGCCACGATCTTATCAAATAAATCACGTGAGTTAGGTGTTCGAAATCCCGAATGCAACGGGCCGCCCGTGTGCTACTTCAGCCCGCCCTCAAGCGCGAAGATCCGACGCCCGGCCAACGCATTCTCTTTTGTTGCAGTAGCTTGAATTTTTAGGATGTCGATTTTGGCCGGTGGCGAGCAGCGCCACAGTTGACCCCGACGCCGCCACCGGTGCCATTTCGCCGCCGGCCATTGTTCACGCCCTATGTCGTGATGTGGACCTTCGAAGACATGTCGCCGCGATCTATATGGTGCATGGCCAGTGGGCGTCGCCCGAGCCTGCTCCCGAAGGAGGGACCTGACGCCATCGAGCAGCGTCACAGGGGACCCGCAGTCGAACTAAGGTCACCGGGCATCCGCCCGGCTGGCCGCCGAGATCCGAGCCCGGTACGCGACAGCATCTCGCAGGTTGGAGCTACGATCTTTGCCAAGGTCAAGACCGACGTCGCATCCCACAGCGCCGGGGAACACCTCAGACAGCGCAGGCTCCGTGGCGCTCGAAAAGAAGCTCACATCAAATGAACAGCACGCCATCGAGACGAAGGAGCCGGGCGCGGGCCTCGTTGCCGCGCCTCAGCGCGAAGCCGATGCCGGCCAAATCGAAATGCAGCATGATTGCGAATCGATGCGCCCGGCCTGACCTTGACGCCGCCTTCCCCGTCGCAGCCCGACGACATACAATCGGTCGTGGCGCCGGCGCAGCCGAAGCTGATCAATGCCGATGCCTCCGCACGGCCCGCCGTCGAAACCGCAACCGTGAAAGCCGCGGCCAAGGCTGACGCAAAAGCCGCGGCCGACGCCAAGGCGCCGGCGGCGACGGCCTTCACGACGGCCATTATCCGTCCGGCTCCCAAGCCGGTCGGCATTATCCTGTCGTCGGGGGGCTCGATCGAGCTGTCTGCGCTTGAGCTGGAGCTTGCTGGCAGACCGCCACGGCGATCCGCTGAAGAACATGCAGGCGCGCTACGTTGCAAACGGCGACGCCGCCGACCCGAACTCGATCTGATCGCCGGACCGATCAAGTCCAACGCGGAGGCGCAAGGGTGTGCAAGCGCTGGCGGCACGCAACATCGCCTGCAAGATAGGCGACTATACCGGTGACGCGCTCTAAGCGGGCGAATGTTCCGGCTGGGTGCGCAGGGCCCGACAGGCCACCCTGCATGTGAGCGGTAATATTGCCGCTTACGATGGCACTTAATCTGGTTTGCGCCTAGCCGATGAAGCGTTTTTCCTTCGCCCGATCATCGGCAGCAGCGCTTTCAGCTCCGGACCCTGTTCAGTGCCAGTCAATGCCAGCCGGAGCGGATGAAACAGTGCCCGCCCTTGGCGCCGGTCGCAGCCTTCACCGCGTTGGTCCATGCGCCCCATGTCTCCTGCGACCAGGGTTCGGCGGGCAGGAGACGCAGCCGCTTTTTGCAGAACGCCGCATCCTCGACGACAGGTGTGATGCTGCATTCACGATTTCCACCGTTTCTTGGCGTCGGCCAGGACCGCGAGATTGCCGCGCACCGCTTCCCAAAAGCTTCGCCGCCTGTGATCCCCATCGCCTCGAGCCGCGTTGCGACTTCGTCGTAGCTGAGCTTGTGCAGCAGCTTGGCGTTGAGGCCCTTAGTTCCTCGAGGTCGAAGCGTCCCGGCGCTTTCGAGATCTTGGCGAAGTCGAACAGCGTGCCAGTTGGCTATCGTCTTCGTGGGCTCGATCGAATCCGACGTCCCGACCAGCGCCGCGTGGCTGAGTACCGCCATCGGCTCGAGCCCACCGTCGCGGAAACTCTGCACCGAGAGCGCGCCGAGGCGCTTCGACAACGCCTGCCCGTCGGCACCGATCAAGGAATGATGCCCGAACGCCGGAGCTTCCGCGCCCAGAGCCTCGAATATCCGCCATCTGCACGCCTGTGTTGGTGACGTGATCTTCCCCGCGCACGATGTGCGTGATGCCAAACTCGATGTCGTCGACGACGCTGGTAAAGGTATAGAGAAACGTGCCGTCGGCGCGGATCAAGACCGGGTCCGACAGCGACCCCAGATCGACGGTTGATCGCCGCGAATGAGATCGTGCCACGAGACGATGGTCGGCTGAGGAACAGTCCATGCTCAGTGGAGGTATTGGGCAAACGGAAGCGCCAATGCGGCCTACGCCCCTCGGCTTCGATTTTTGCCCGCTCGGTCTCGGAAGCTTCAGCGCCGAGCGGTCGTAGATCGGCGGCTTATGCAGAGCGGAGCTGGCGCTTCCTCTTGCGATCGAGTTCGTCCTCGCTCTCGTAGCACGGATAAAGCACGCCCGCGTTTCGCAGCTTTGAAGCCGCCGCCTCGTAGCGCACGTCCTGAGCGACTGGCGTTCTTCCCGCGTCCATTTCAACCCCAGCCAATTGAGATCGTCGCGGATACCTTCAGCATTTTCTTCCGTCGAGCGTTCGAGATCGGTGTCATCGAGCCGCAGGATGAAGGTGCCGGAGTGCTTCAGCGCGAACAGCCAGTTGAGGGTTGCCGTGCGCACGTTGCCGATATGCAGGCGCCCTGTCGGACTTGGCGCAAAGCGGAGGATGGGTTTCATGGTCGGATCAGAATTTCTCGCTCGATTTGCGCCGCACACTCGCGTTCCATACCCGACAGATAGTTGCAATTTTTCTCGTCATCCGGCCAAGGCCGGGAGAGAAGGGGGGGATGACGGCACAGGATCGGTACCAAATATCAGAGTTGAAACTCTAGCCTCGCCGCTCTCGAAGGCAAGTCTGTTGCGTTGTGGCGGCCTATTCGCCGCGTTTGGGCGCGATGCGTAGCGCCAGCGCCTGAATGTCGGCGCGGTCGGTGCTGGTGAACAGACCCTCCGCCCGTCGGCGAGTGTCAGCATCAGTTCGTAGTGGCTGATCTGTTTCATCGTGACGCTTCATGAAAGCCTGAAAGGCCAAGGCCGGTTAGAAACAGACCGCCGAACAGCAACCTCAGCATGACACCCTGCTCGACCACGAAATAGGCCAGCGTTCCCGAAACGCAGAAGAACGCAACGCCCCGGTGACCAGGCCCTTGACATTGCGCGTGCGCACTTCCTCGAGGCTGATGCCGGTGATGTCGGAAATGGCGATCGGTGCTTGCCGAAGCGCAATGAGTGACCGGCTCGCGCGGGGTCCTCGATATGCCACATCGGCCGCCGCGCCGCCTCCACTAATGCTCTGCCCATGCCACTCCTGGCCGCTCGTGGCCGCCCCAAGTGCGATTTTGCTGAGGCTCGCACGATCAGACTTTAGAAAGCCCTAACGCGCGTTAACTTGGCGATGGGCCCGCGCTTATAAATTATCGCCGCTCCCCGATGGCTTGACGACATGGCGGGCCTTGTCGAAGCGGGCATCGCGGTGATCCGTTCACGTCTTCGCGGAACCTATTGGTGATCGGGATAGCGCCGATCCCGGCCGAAATTCCGCGCAGAAATCTTGACGCCGGGTGCGGCCTGCCGCCGCTTGTATTCAGCGATGTTGAGCAGGCGGTTGATCTTCTTGACCGTCGCCGGGGTGGCCGCGCGCGACGATGTCGGCGAGCGGCAGCTCGTTCTCGACGAGACAGCGCAGGATGTCGTCGAGCTCCTCATAGGGTGGGAGCGACCTGGTCCTTCTGGTTCTCGCGCAGTTCCGCCGTTGGCGCTTGGTGGATCGCGAGGAATGACTTACCGGCCGGGCCCGACCGCGCCGTGGGGGTTGCTGTTGCGCCACCGGCAGAGGCTGTACACCTCCATCTTGTAGAGATCTTGATCGGATTGAAGCCGCCGTTCATGTCGCCATAGATCGTCGCGTAGCCGACCCTCATTTCGCTCTTGTTGCCGGTCGTCACCACCATGCCGCCGAACTTGTTTGAGATCGCCATCAGGATGGTGCCGCGCACGCGGCTTTGGATGTTCTCTTCCGTGATGCCGGGCGCG
>CAVSZX010000027.1:0-40346 GCA_963732525.1 uncultured Alphaproteobacteria bacterium | reverse complement strand
TGCGTGGTTTCCGCGACCCCACAAATTCGGATCAATTTTTCACGGCCCCGTCAGCGCTTCTTCAATGCGCTGCTGGCATAAAGGTCCTGCAAGCGTAAATGGCGGCTGAACCTCGCGGCGACATTTCAATAGGGATTTGCGAGGTTCGGGTCATCGCCCGGTTGTTCCACTGGCGTTGCCGTCGCACACCACGGCATTCCACCGCCAGCAACACTCGAAATTACGTGGGAGAAGAGCGAAGTGCCGGGCCGAGCCGCCCGGCACTTCTTTTTTATTTAGAGAATGAACCGCGACAGATCGGCGTTCTTGGCCAGTGCGCCGACGCGATCTTCGACATAGTCGGCATCGATTTTGACCGTCCTGGCCGGCGCGGTCGGACGCCTCGAATGAGACTTCGTCCAGCACGCGTTCAAGCACTGTCTGCAGGCGGCGCGCGCCGATGTTTTCGATGCTCGAATTGACGGCAACGGCGGTATCCGCGAGCCTGTCGATGGCGTCGGTCGTGAATTCGAGCGTCAGGCCCTCCGTCGCCATCAGCGCAATGTACTGCTTGATGAGGCTTGCTTCGCGGCTCGGTGAGGATGCGGCGGAAATCCTCGCGCGTCAGGGCTTGCAGTTCGACGCGGATCGGCAGGCGGCCTTGCAATTCAGGCAGCAGGTCCGACGGCTTCGAGACGTGGAATGCGCCCGAGGCAATGAACAGAATGTGGTCGGTTTTCACGGGCCCGTACTTGGTCGCGACCGTCGTGCCCTCGATCAGGGGCAACAGATCGCGCTGCACCCCTTCACGTGAAACGTCGACGCCGCCGCGTGCTGCCGTCGCCGCGCGAGCAGATCTTGTCGATCTCGTCGAGAAAAACGATGCCGTTGTTTTCGACCGCTTGCACGGCCTCGGCGTTGATCTGGTCGGCATCGATCAGCTTGTCGCTTTCCTCGCTGATCAGCAGTTCGTAGCTGTCCTTCACGGTGACGCGGCGCGGCTTCTGCGCTGGCCGAGCGCTTTGCCGAGTATCTCGCCGATGTTGACCGTGCTCGATCGGCGCGCGCCCGGGATCTCGAACATCGGCATTTGCGGCGCGGCGTCGGCGACCAGGATGTCGATTTCCTTGTCGTTGAGTTCGCTCGCGCGCAGCTTCTTGCGGAAACTTTCGCGCGTAGCGGGCGAGCGATGCAGCGCCGACGAGGGCATCGAGCACGCGCTCTTCCGCGGCTTTTTCGGCCTTGGCGCGCACTTCCTTGCGTTTGCGCTTCGCGCACCAGCGCGATGCCGACTTCGACAAGATCGCGAATGATGCTTTCGACGTCGCGGCCGACGTAGCCGACTTCGGTGAACTTGGTCGCTTCGACTTTGAGGAATGGCGCGCCGGCCAGTTTGGCCAGGCGGCGGGAAATCTCCGTCTTGCCGACGCCGGTCGGGCCGATCATCAGGATGTTCTTGGGCAGCACTTCTTCGCGCAGATCGCCCGGTCAGCTGCTGGCGCCGCCAGCGATTGCGCAGCGCGATGGCGACGGCGCGCTTGGCGTCGTTCTGGCCGACGATGTAGCGGTCGAGTTCGGAGACGATTTCGCGGGGAGAAAGTTGGTCATCGGCTCGGTCGTTGGGCCGGTTTTATCGTCGATCGTGCTCAGCGCGCCGAAGTCGAGGCTTTCGACGACGATATTGGTGTTGGTGTAGACGCAAATCTCGGCGGCGATGGCCATGGCCTTGCGGGCGATCTCTTCGGCGCTCGAGCGGCTGGTCGAGCAGCGCGCGGGCGGCGGCGAGCGCGTAGTTGCCGCCCGAGCCGATGCCCATGACGTGGTGCTTCGGGCTCCAGCACGTCGCCGGTGCCGGTCAGCACCAGCGTCGCTTCCTTGTCGGCGACCAGCATCATGGCTTCGAGCCGGCGCAGATAGCGGTCGGTGCGCCAGTCCTTGGCGAGTTCGACGCAGGCGCGGGTCAGCTGGCCCGGGTATTGCTCCAGCTTGGCTTCGAGGCGTTCGAACAGGTAAAGGCGTCGGCCGTGGCGCCGGCAAAGCCGCCGATAACGTCGCCCTTGCCGAGCCGGCGCACCTTGCGGGCATTGGACTTGATGACGGTCTGGCCGAGGCTCACCTGGCCGTCGCCCGCAATCACCACCTTGCCGCCCTTGCGGACGGTCAAGATTGTCGTGGCGTGCCAGGACGAATCGGAGGCATTTTGTGACTGAGTGCTCATGGGCCTCGCGTTGAGATAGGCAGGCTCGGATTCGGATACAAGACCGGGCGCGAGCCATCCAAAGCCATTTCCTGGCGCGGGCTCGAGCTGATAAACGCTCGTGCCGGTGCGGCGCAAGCGCAGGCTGGCGCGTCGGCGGACATGCCCGGTGCGCAGCGTACTCGGAGACGACCTTGAAGCGACAAGGCCACGATCACCCGCAAGACCAAGGAAACCGAGATCTCGGCGACCGTCGATCTCGACGGCACCGGCGCCTACGACATCAAAACCGGCATCGGCTTTCTCGACCACATGCTGGAGCAGCTGGCGCGCCACGCCCTGATCGACATTACGCTGCGCGCCAAGGGCGACCTGCACATCGATTTCCACCACACCGCCGAAGATACCGGCATCGTGCTGGGACAGGCGATCGCCAAGGCGCTCGGCGACAAGGCCGGGCATCGTGCGCTATGCCGACGTGCATCTGCCGATGGACGAAACGCTGACGCGCGTCGCCGTCGACGTCTCCGGCCGGCCGTTCCTGATCTGGCAGGTCGAACTTCTCGGCGCCCAAGCTCGGCGAGATGGACACCGAGCTTTTCCGCGAGTGGTTCCAGGCTTTCGCCCAGAACGCCGGCATCACGCTGCACGTCGAAAACCTTTACGGCGAGAACAATCATCATATCGCCGAAACCTGCTATAAGGGTCTGGCGCGGGCGCTGCAGGCGGCGATCGCGCTCGATCCGCGGCAGGCGGGCCGGATCCCGTCGACCAAGGGAACGCTCGCAGGCTGAATCGTCGCGGGCATGCACTTCGAACGTTTTCGTGAAGTGAGCAGCACGATGCCGTGGTGACCTATACCGTACATGAGCCGCCCATCCCGCGGCCGACCGCGTCGACCGGGCCGACGAACTGCGCTTCGTCAAGGACGGCTTCTCCTGGGCGACGGCGCTCCTGTCCGCCGCTTGGCCTCGCCATGAAGCGCCTGTGGCTGGCCGCTCGCCGTCTATCTCGCGGCGGTCGCGCGTGCTCGGCCGCGCTCGACTGCGATCGGCGCCGATCCGGGCTGGATCCGCTCATCTTCGCGGCGCTCAGACTCTATCTCGGCTTCGAGGTCTCGAGCATCGAACGCTTCATGCTCGACCGCGCCGGCTGGAAGCACGCTCGGCACCGTGACGGGCCGCAACATCGGCGATTGCGAGCGCCGCTTCTTCGAATCCTGGCTGCCGTCGCAGCCGATCATCACAGCGGCAGCAGAAGCCCGCGTCGCCGGCAGCCGGCGGCAAGCGGCACGCGCTGGCCGTTCGGCGCCAAGGCTCTGGCACGGCGAAGCCGATGCAGCGCGTCGTCATCATCGACTACGGGTCGGGAAATCTGCATTCCGCCGCCAAGGCCTTCGAGCGGGCGGCGCGCGAAAGCGAGACGCGCGTCCGAGATCATCGTCAGCTCGCGAGCCGAAGACGTGGCCACGCGCCGACCGCATCGTGCTGCCGGGCGTCGGCGCCTATGCCGATTGCAAGCGCGGCCTCGATGCCGTGCCGGGCATGCGCGAAGCGCTGGAAGACACGCGTGCGCAAGCAAGGGCCGGCCGTTTCTCGGCATCTGCGTCGGCATGCAGCTCCTGAGCGAGCGCGGCCTCGAATTCGAAGTGACCGAAGGCTTCGGCTGGATCAAGGGCGAGGTGCGCGCCATCGAGCCGAACGACCCGGCGCTGAAAATCCCGCACATGGGCTGGAACACGCTCGACGTCGTGCGCCCGCACGCGCTGCTCGACGGCATTCCGACCGGGCCACAACGGCCTGCACGCCTATTTCGTGCACTCGTTTCACTTGGCGGCCAGCGACCGCTCGCGTCGTCGTCGCGGAGACGGACTACGGCGGGCCGGTGACGGCGATGGTCGCGCGACGGCAACATCGCCGGCACGCAGTTCCACCCGGAGAAGAGCCAGACGCTCGGTCTCAAGCTGCTCGCCAATTTCCTCACATGGACGCCGTAGCGACGCGCGACATCGGTGCCGAGTACGGCCGTGTCAGTTCGCGAACCAGCGCCTCGATCGCCGCGAACGCCGCGCGCGGTCCGAGCCCATGGACAGCGTCACCGGCTCCTCGTCCTCGAGTCGACCGTCGAGCCAGGCGATCGAGGCATTCATCGACACGCCGTCGCGGCCGAAATCCTGAATGAGCAGCTCATCCTGGTCGTCGAACAGAATGGCAAGGCGCTTCTTGATCTGCTCGGCCGTCAGCCAAGTCTTGACGTACCAGATGCCGTCGCCAGCACGAGCGTACTGGCTGGCGATGTAAGGCAGCGAGAACGACACGGCCCAGGTGTCCTGGTCGGGGGAATGGGGCCGGTGATGGATGAGATAGGTTTTCATGGGCGGCGTTCCGGGGTTCGGGGGGCGGTGGGGGAAGGCTCGGGGGAGCGAAGGACGCCTGACGCAACTGAGAACACAACTCGAAACTCAACCAGAGAACAACGCAAAGCACTACTGATCGGCTTAGGCGACGCGAGGGGCAACGACGTGGACGCGTGAAGTGGGGAGCCGGGGTCCTGGGGCAAGGACCCCGGCTTTTTCGGAGGCGAATTCCGCGTCTGTCCGGAGGGTCAAGCGAGGGAGCATTGGGGCAACCCGGACGCGACGCGAAATCCTTAGCAGGCCTCTGCGAAAGGCAGTTCCGGCTCGATCGGCTCAGCGGCCGGCGGCATCGGGAAAGCGATGATGTTGCTGTCGGCCGGAATATCGAGGCCGGCACGGCGCTGGCGGAACCAGCGGATCGATGTGTTGGTCAGGATGGCTTCGCGCTTCACCGCTTGGATCAAAAGGCCGTCCTCTTCGCCGAGCAGATCGCGGAGTTCCGTTTCAAGCTCGGTTTCTTCGCGGTTCGAGGCGACGTACCAGGTGCTGGCCAGCGGGCGCGCCCACTTGTCTCCGAGGCCCATGATCACCTGCGCCAGGACGTGCTGGTTGCGGGCCGGCTTGGCGAGGTCGTACGAGATCAGATAGGTGCGCATGGGGCTCTCCTTTTGGGTCTTGGGGGCGGGGTCGAGAACGCCAACTTGGACCCCGATGGTGCGCCTTTCGTGGCGCCCTGAACATAGTGAGAACATCGCACGAATCTATCGGGTCTGTCCAGCCCTTGTTCGAAAAATGTTCTTGTTGGGTTCCTCGCCGTTGTTCTCACGAGGTTTTCACCGTTCCGTCCCTGAATGCAGGCGAAATCGGGGCGCAGAGGCCATATGCAACTCTGCGTGGCGGCTGACTAGAGCCTGGGTTCACCGAACAATGTCATCTGGTCGGGATGGGCAGCTTTGGAGAAACGTTTATGGGCGCCCGGATCGATGCGGTCCTGGAGACCCGGATAGCGGGCCCGGAACAGATCCAGCGCTTTGCCGCGGGTCCCCGGAAAGCGCACTTCCTCCCAGATTTCATAAAGACGGCGGGGGTCACAGGCGTAGCGGCGCACGAGTTCGGCGGGGCGCACCCGGAGCCATCGGGCGATCCAAATATTGACCGCATCCTCTTCGGTGAGGGGACGGGGCACAATCGAACGCTTGGGACGGGAAATGAAGTGAGTTGCCATGGGACGCTTTATTGAAACGCGACACGATCGCCTTACGATGACTTCGGGCGATGACTTGACGGATCGGATGAGACCCTATTCATGCGGGCGAAAGAAAGCAATCTCATGGCCGCTCGGGCGAGCGGCGGCAAGCGAGCGACCGTGATCCTCTTTCCGGCAATCGATTTGAAGGACGGCAAGTGCGTCCGCCTGAAGCTCGGTGAAATGAGCCAGGCGACGGTGTTCAACGACGACCCAGCCGATCAGGCAGCGAGCTTCGAGAAGCAGGGCTTCAAATATCTGCATATCGTCGACCTCAATGGCGCTTTTGCCGGCAAGCCCGTCAACGGCGCCGCGGTCGAGGCGATCCTGAAGGCCATCAAAATGCCGGCCCAGCTCGGCGGCGGCATTCGCGATCTCGCGACGATCGAGGCCTGGCTGCAAAAAGGCATCCGCCGCGTCATTCTCGGCACTGTTGCCGTGCGCGATCCGGCGCTGGTGCGCGAGGCCTGCCGAAACTTCCCGGGCCGCATCGCCGTCGGCATCGACGCCAAAGGCGGCAAGGTCGCGGTCGAAGGCTGGGCGGAGACGAGCGAACTCTCGGCGATCGAACTCGCCAAGCGCTTCGAGGACGCCGGCGTCTCGGCCATCATCTATACCGACATCGAACGCGACGGCGTTTTGAAGGGACTGAACCTGCCCGCCACCGCCGAGCTGGCGCGTTCGACGAAGATCCCGGTCATCGCCTCGGGCGGGCTTGCCTCGATCGCCGACGTCGAAGCCTTGCTCCGCCCCGAGTACAACATGCTCGAAGGCGCCATCACCGGCCGCGCACTCTACGACGGACGTATCGATCCGAAGTCAGCGTTGGCTCTCATCGCGCGCCATTGCGGCGCCTGATCCTGTATTTACGCGAATACTACACTTAAGGCCTCCGTCCTCGCTATGGTGGCCCGCAACATGCCTGTCACATGCGCATGGCTGATCCTCGAAACGCGCGGATCAGGGCGGTGACCGGGGCGGGTATGACAACCGCGCTCTTTCGGCCCGCGCTAAGATCGACTCAAAGGCGCAGGTACCAATCAAACATACCGACGTGCATCAAGGAGAACAACCATGAGCAATAACGTACCTTTCCCGCCGCCAAGCGTTCGCACTCGCAGGAACCGGCCTTGCAGCAGCATTCTCGACGCGTGTTCTGGGCCCTGTCCCGGCCCTCGCCAAAGCCCCGATCGCAACGGCCAAACCCGCCGGGTTCTATCATCATATGCACGGCGACATGCAGGTCTCCGTCATCTCCGACGGTCCGCTCGACTTCGGCGACGGCCGCAAGCTGATGAAAGAGCAGACCATGGAAGAGATGGCAAAACATCTGGAAGGAAACTTCCTGGCCGCAGACCACATGGTGCTCCAGCAGAATATCACCGTCGTCAACACCGGCTCGAAGATCGCCGTGTTCGATACCGGCATGGGCGCGTCGAAAATGTTCGGCGAAAACCAAGGCAAAATGCCCGCAAACCTGAAGGCCGCCGGCATCGATCCGGCAAACGTCGATGCGGTGATCCTCTCGCATTGCCATCCCGATCACGCCGGCGGTCTCGTCGATAAGGACGGCAAGAGCGTATTCCCGAACGCCCAGGTCTTGTCAACGAAGCCGACTTCAAGTTCTGGACGGATGAGAAACTTCTCGAAAACAAGGATATGGCCGGCTTTGTCAAGCTCGCGCGCGACAACCTGCTCCCCCACAAGGATAAGATGACCTTCATCAAAGGCGGTCAGGAAGTCATCACCGGCATCACGGCGATGGACGCTCCTGGACATACGCTCGGCCACACCATCTTCATGGTGGCGTCCGGTGGCAAGACGCTCGCCGTTACGGCGGACGTCGGGCACCACTCGGTGCTGATGGTCGAGACGCCGAAGATCGAGTTCGTCTACGACATGGATTCAAAGCAGGCCGTGCAGACGCGCTTGAAAGTCTGGGACATGCTCTCGACCGACAAGATCCCGTTCATCGCCTTCCACTTCCCGTTCCCGGGCCTCGGCAACCTCGCCAAGACCGGCGCCGACAGCTACCGCTATTTCCAGACGCCGATGAATACTTGATTTTTGCGTTTGGCGGCCCGCCGCGCAGGCCGCCGAACGCGATTCTATCATTTCGCCTCGCACCCGACCGGTGCGGGGCTTTTTTTTGGCATGTCGAACGAGCCGTGTCCTGTGCCTGGTCAATTTGCTAAGCTCAACGGATCGATACCCGCACCAATCAAACAGGAGGCGCCAGATGAACCCGAACAAGGCACTTTGGGAAAAAGGTGACTTCACCCGCATCGCAGAGACCATGCGCGGCAGCGGCGCGGCGCTCGTTCAAACTCTCGGCGTCACCAAGGGGCTGAAGGTGCTTGACCTCGGGTGCGGCGACGGGACAACGGCAATCCCTGAAGCAAAACTCGGCGCCGACGTGCTGGGCGTGGACATCGTCGGAATACCTCGTGGCGGCCGGAAACAAGCGCGCGAAAGGCGAAGGCCTTTCCAATTGCGCATTTCAGGTCGGCGACGCATCGGACCTGCAGGGTCTCGAGAACAGGAGTTTCGACCTCATCGTCAGCATGTTCGGCGCCATGTTCGCGCCGAAACCGTTTGACGTCGCCAAGGAAATGGTGCGCGTGACGCGCCCCGGCGGACGCATTGTCATGGGTAACTGGATCCCGAACGACCCGACCTTGGTCGCCCAGATCCTAAAAATCAGTTCTGCTTATTCACCACCGCCGCCGGAAGGTTTCGTGAGCCCCATGACTTGGGGCGTGGAAAGCAACGTGATCGAAAGATTTATCAGTGCCGGGGTTCCGCAGGAAAACGTATCGTTCGCCCGTGATACCTACACGTTTGAATTTCCGGGAACGCCTGCAGCGTTTGTCGATGTCTTTCGCGAGTATTATGGGCCGACCATGAACGCCTTCGACGCCGCCGGCAAAAACGGACGCGCGGAAGAACTCAAGCGGGAACTGGACGCGCTCTTCGACAGTCAGAACAAGAGCACGAACGCCGCTGCGACGACCATTCCGGCCACTTATCTCCGCGTCACCGTTCGAGTGAGTTGACGGCAACAATTGCGCTTCGCACTACATCCGACTAAGCTCCAGGCGTTGTTGGAGACGACAGCATGCGTGTGTGGCCTGGTCCGACTGCGAACATCGTGCGACGAGTTTCTGCCGCCGTCGTCGCGGTCGGGTGTCTGGCCGCTCCTTGCGTCGCCGCACCGCCGTCAAAGTGCCGGTTGAACAACCAATCGGAGTACGTCTCGCCCGCCGACAGGACCATCTCCGACGAGACGCGCAAGGAGGTGCGGCTGCGCGTGCTCATCGACGCGATCGACGACGTCGACATCGTGTTTCGCGGACGGCTGACTTCAAGGCGATATCTCTCGGACGTGTCGCAAACCTATGTTCCGACCATCCTCGAAACTTACGACCACGTTGTGGTGATGAAGGGCGTCGTGCCGGCGGCGACGGCGGACGGCAAAGCCTTCCTCATTCGCGAGAAACTGTGTAACGGCGGCTGTCCCCTCAATACGCTTCCCGAAGTCTGGGACGCAAGCGAGGGCCCGGAGCACATCGTCCTCGCCATGAACAACACGCTCGCCAATCCGGCCGAGGCGAAGGATCGCTGGTCGGACAAGGTCGTCTATCGCGGACGCATCGATGCGTTGCTCGGACCCTGCGATCCCTACCAGATCAACGCTAGTGCTGTCGTGGCGCTACTGACGTCTCCGGATGAGATGGAGCGCTTGAAGCGCGCCTATCCGCACAGGACGGACGAGGACAAACGCCGCGACCAGCTCGAAATCGAGAAGAAGTGGATGGGGATCAGGTGATCGATCGGGCTGAAGGGCGGTCTTGAACTACGCGGTTTTCGAACCAAACGTTGCTTCAATTTCCGCCACCCGGCATTGACGAATTCGCTGTGTTCGGGCCAATCACTGGGGTGCGCGGTCAGAGCAAGAGTTCCACGCTTCGTAAGCCTGATCGGTCCGGCCACGATTACGCTTTGACATGAGCGCAAGAAATTTAGTGTTTGCGCGACCCAGGCTTCCAGAAGCGGGCGGAAGTTGGCCGTTTGCGCGGAGTCTGCAACTTGCTCAACCCCCTACCTCGCGCTAAACCCTCCCCCATGACCCTCAAAATCCGCATCATCCCCTGCCTCGACGTCAAGGACGGCCGCGTCGTCAAAGGCGTCAACTTCGTCGATCTCATCGACGCGGGCGATCCGGTCGAAGCCGCCGCCGCCTATGACGCGGCGGGCGCCGACGAACTCTGCTTCCTCGACATCACCGCGAGCCACGAAAACCGCGACACCATCTTTGATATCGTCGAGCGCACGGCGGAACGCTGCTTCATGCCGCTGACCGTCGGCGGCGGCGTGCGCACGATCGACGACATCAGGAAACTGCTCGAAGCCGGCGCCGACAAGGTCTCGATCAACACTGCCGCCGTCTTCAATCGCCAATTCGTCAAGGAAGCCTCGGAAAAATTCGGCGCCCAGTGCATCGTTGTCGCCATCGACGCCAAAAAGGTTTCGGGCGAAGGCCAAACTCCACGATGGGAGATTTTCACCCACGGCGGACGCAAGCCGACCGGTATCGACGCCATTGAGTATGCCAAAGAGGTCGTGGCGCTCGGCGCCGGCGAAATCCTCTTAACGTCCATGGACCGCGACGGCACGAAAGCGGGTTTCGATCTCGGGCTGACGCGCGCGATTTCGGATGCCGTCTCCGTGCCGGTCATTGCGTCCGGCGGCGTCGGCACGCTCGATCATCTCGTCGATGGCGTCAAACAAGGCCACGCCAGCGCCGTACTCGCCGCTTCGATCTTCCATTTCGGAACATATTCGATTGGCGAAGCCAAAGCGTACATGGCGAAAGCCGGGCTTGCGATGCGGCTCGATTACTAAGCTCGGGAAAGCTGCGCAGGCTCACCCGATCAGCAGGAAGCCATCGTGGACGAGGTCGGCAGCCGTCTTGCCATGGAAATCGTCGAGCACGGCGACATCGACGAACTTGCCGGCGATGTTGGCCGAGATCGTGCTGCCCGCACTCGTGTCCGAGACCTTGACCATGCTCGACAGCGACTTCGTGCCGAGCGACACGAGTTTCGTGAAATCGAGCACGTCGCCCGCGCCAAAGTCCGTGATGTGATCGAGACCGACACTCTTGCCCTTCGAGTCGACAACGTCCGTCTTCTCCCAGAAGAAGTCGTCGTCGCCACTGCCGCCGCTCAAGATATCGTCGCCCGCGATGCCGCGAATCCAGTCGTCACCGCCGCCGCCCGAAATAATGTCGTCGGCGCTGGCGCCTTTGAACGTGTCGGCAAGTCCCGTGCCGATCACCTTTTCTATACCGCTGACAGTGTCGTTGCCCGTGGTCACGCCCGCGATAGTCTTCTTGGACAAGTCGACCGTGATGGCGCTCATTGCGGCGCTGTAATCCACCGTATCGAAGCCGGTGCCGCCGATAATCGTGTCGTTGCCGGCGTCGGCATAGAACAGGTCGTCGTCCGAATCGCCGCGGAGCAGATTGTCGCCGTCGCCACCCGAAATGACGTCGTTGCCCTTACCGCCGTAGATCGAGTCGTTGCCGCCGTGGCCGAAAATCGTGTCGTTGCCGGAGCCGCCATAGAGCTTGTCGTTGCCGCTGCCGCCTGTAATCCTGTCGTCACCGGCGCCGCCAAATATAACGTTGGCGTCGGGGCTGAGCACGACATCGATATTGGCGACGGCGGTGGCCTTTGCACCGCTTGTCTCGGTGGCCGTCGCATCGATGTGGACCGTAAATCCGGCGGTGACAGTGGCCGTCACCTTGAGCCCGGCGAGGTCAGCCGGAGCCAGCGTCCAGGTTCCATCCCCGTTCGCTGTTCCGGCTGAGAGCACACCGCCCGCAGGAAGGTTTGAAATCTTGATCGACAGCGCTTCCGAACCGTCGAGGTCGGCGAGCTGCGATATAATATCGAGGCCAACCGTGATCGTCGTCGCGCCGGCGCCGTTGAGAGTGTCGCTGCCGGCATTACCTGAAATGTTGTCCGCGCCGACGGTTCCGGTAATGGTGTCGTTGGTCGAAAGCCCGGCAAGCACGACGCCCGCCGGGACGATGATCGGGTTGACGACGGAGAGTGTCGGCTGGTCGGCAACGGCACTGACCGTGACGGAGACGCGCTGCATAGACGAAGCGCCAGAGGGATCTGTCACGGAGACATCGAAATTATCGGAACCGCTAAAGTTGCTGGCCGGTGTGTAGGTGTAGGCACCGGTCGCGGCATCCAGCGCCAGCGTACCGTGCTCGGGTCCGGTCGAAATGGCGAATGCGAGCGTATCGCCATCGATATCCGAGGCGATGATTGTGCCAGTTACCGATTTGTCTTCGTCCGTCGCAATCGCCGACGCGGCAGCCGTCACTGGCACATCGTTCGTAGCGGCAATGCCGACCGTTATCGTCTGAATCACGGACAGGCCGGAGGGATCGGCAATCGCAACCGAGAAGCTGTCCGAGCCGTTATAATTGGCGCCCGGCGTGTAAGTGTAGGAACCTGACGCGTCGTCCAGCGCCAGCGTTCCGTGTGCCGGGCCTTGCGAAATGGCGTAACCCAGTATGTCGCCTTCGAGGTCGGTCGCGACGATCTGACCGGCGATTGCCGTGTCCTCGTCCGTCGCGATCGCAGAGGCAGTGTCCGCCACCGGCGCATCGTTCACCGCAACAATACCGACCGTCACCGTCTGCACGACCGCAAGACCCGCGGGGTCGGTGACCGTGACATTGAAGTTGTCCGAACCATTATAATTGGCGTCCGGCGTGTAGGTGTAGACCCCCGTCGCGGCATCCAGCGACAGCGCGCCATGGGCCGGTCCGCTCGTGACCATGTAGGCAAGCGGATCGCCGTCGGGATCGGCAGCTGCAACCTGACCGCTGACCGGCTGGTCTTCGTCCGTAGCGATCGACGACGTGGCGGCAACCGTCGGAGCCTGATTGATGAGCGAGGTAATGGGCGTCAAGACGTTGTCGACGAAGACTTTGACGGTCTCAATGCCGCTGATGGTCAAACCCAGCGCCGGCAAAGTGAGCGTGCTGGAGGTCGTCTGCGTGGAAAGTGCGGTCAGGGAGCCGGCGGATGCGAGCTCGCCGTCCATGAACGCCTTGAGTGTCACGAGGTCGGCGCGCACAGCCGCGGTCAGTGCTCCGACTCGTCAACTCTATGACGAACGTATCGGCACCGCCGCCGCCGATGAGCGAATTGCTGCCGGCGCCACCAAAGAGCGTGTCGTTGCCGGTGCCGCCGTTCAGCGCATCGTTGCCGTCTCCGCCGCGTAGCTGCGTCGTCGCCGCCGTCGCCGAACATGTTGTCGTCGCCGAGGTCGCCGTAGATCGTGTCGTTACCACCGCCGCCGAAGAATCCGTCGTTGCCGTCGCCGCCATAAAGTGTGTCGTTGCCTGCGTCGCCGGTCAGCGTATCTTTTCCAAGACCGCCGTAAATCGTGTCGTTGCCGGCACCGCCGTTGATACGGTCGTTCCCCGCGTCACCCGTCATGACGTCGTCCAATGTCGTCCCAAGCAGGACGTCGTCGAGCGATGTGCCAACGATATTTGTCATAACAAAAGGAACTCTGATGCGAAGCGATCGCCTATTACGAACCCTGTCACAATACCCTGCAGTCGATAAATGCTGGTTCGATTGCCGGGCAAAACAATATTCAAACCCGGTTTAGGAAATTAGCGGATCGCTAATGGTGAACTGTGAAGTAACGAATTGCGTCCGTTTGCGTGCGACGGCCCTTCAATCGCGCTTCTCTACTTTGGCCTCGTAGCGGCAGTAGGCGCCGACCGGACAACGCCAACACTCGGGCTGGCGCGCCTTGCACACATAGCGCCCGTGCAGGATCAGCCAATGATGGGCGTGGACGCCGTACGCCTTGGGCACGAGGCGAAGAAGGTCCTCTTCGACGGCGAGCGGTGTTCTACCGTTTGAGAGACCGATCCTGTTGGCAACGCGAAACACATGCGTATCGACGGCCATGGTCGGCTCGCCGAAAGCGACGTTCATCACCACGTTCGCCGTTTTGCGGCCGACGCCGGGCAACGTCTCCAGCGCGTCCCTATTGCGGGGCACCTCGCCGCCGAAGTCTTCCACGAGCCGTTTCGAAAGCGCGATGACATTCTTCGCCTTGTTGCGAAAGAGCCCAATGGTCTTGATCAGGTCGCGCACCTTGTCCTCGCCGAGGCGGAGCATTTTTTCCGGCGTATCCGCGAGGGCAAACAGGTGCCGTGTCGCCTTGTTCACGCCGGCATCCGTTGCCTGGGCAGAAAGCACGACGGCGACCAGAAGCGTATAGGGCGTGGTGTACTCGAGTTCGCCCTTGGGCTCAGGCGTTAGCTTGGCAAAGGCGGCGAACAGGGCCCGCACAGTCTTGGCGTCGAAATCAGCTGCATGATTTTTGTTCGCGCGGACAGAGCCTCCACTCTTGTTTTTCTGACCCACGTCGGTGATGCTGCCGGAAATGCTCTTTTGGGGCCGTGCCTTCGCGGATTTGGGTGTCATCGAGGGCTCGCGTCAAAATCGTTCGGGATGGTCGTACTCATGGATGGCAACCTAAGCGAAAATCAGTCGCCTGAGAGCATACATTTCGTGCTCCATCCCCACCGCTCGCTGACGCCGCGGGGATTCCTCATCCTGATGGCGATCATCGGCGGCGTCAGCTTCGTCATGGGGATGGCCTTCTTGATAATGGGCGCCTGGCCGGTGTTCGGCTTTTTCGGTCTCGACGTGGCGCTGATCTACTTCGCCTTCAAGCTCAATTTCCGCTCTGGCCGGATCTACGAGACCGTCGATCTGGCGCCGGATAAGCTTGAACTGACGCGCGTTCACCCGAACGGCAAAATCCAGCAATTCGCCTGCAATCCGTACTGGGCCAAGATCCAATTCAGCCAGGATCGCCCTGACGGCCGCACGTCGCTGCGAATTGCGGCGCAGGGCCGCCTATTCCGCTTCGGGGAGTTCCTCACCGACGACGAGCGCCGTGAAGTCGCTGATGCCTTGGGCGGAGCTTTGGTCCAGGTGCGCGGCCCGCGGTTTTGACCTTATGGCCGTGTTGACAGGCGTCGGGCACCTGTCATCACTTGCCATGGTCTTATTTCGTGAAATTGCCGATACCGGACGAAGGTTCAATCGATAGCTCAATGCGCCCGATCGCCCATCCTGCTCTCAGTGAAATCTCGCTCCCGTATGTCCTCTACGCGCTCAGCGATCCGATCCGGCTCGAGATCGTGCGTCGGCTGAAGAGCGCGGGCAGCGAACTGAGCTGTACCGATGCCACCGGCACACCACTGCCGAAATCGACCATGTCGTTTCACTTCAAGGCGCTGCGCGAAGCCGGCCTCATTCGCACCCGGCAAGAAGGGCGCAACAAATATAACGAGATCAATCCGGGCTTCGAAAGGCGTTTCCCAGGTTTGCTGAAGTCCATCCTGGTGCACGTCGAGGAGTAGCACCGTCTGACGTTAGCGATGGTCGCCCGGCCAGACGTACTTCGATTTCGAAGGGCCAAAAAGACTGAACGCCGAAGCCCGCCTGATACGTTGCTTTCTTCAATTCCGAATTGGCCGACCGAGTCCGGCGCCGCTTTATCACCGATGTATCGGCCGCCGTGGCGCGATGTTTCCAAGGACTGACGGGTGAAGCCGGAACGGCGACACTTGGACCTTGTTCTGCCACCGCCATGCTCTCGATCTCTGAGCCCGGAGCGACGCCGCCAGCCGCGTCGAGGGCGGCAACGGCACCCTTTGAGTCATTCGCTTCGGCTTCAGCCGGGGTCACGGGCTCAGCACCGGGCACATCAGGCGCTGATGTATCGTCCTGGTTTGCGCCAGGTTCTTCGCTGGCGTTGGTCGGCTGCATGCGGCTCTGGCCGAGTGCCGCCGCCTCCGTTTCCTCGTAGCCTCGATGGCGTGCCGCCTCCTCGTAAGTCCACGGCGCCGGCTTGCAGCTGCAGCCTTTGACGAGGGCTTTGCGATAGCCGAAGGCGGTCTTCGTCTCCTTGTATGGCTGGCCGGCGAGATCGACCATGGTATCGACGTTGCCGCCGTTCAGCGGATAATAGAACAGCCGGCCCTCGCTGCCGCAGGCGTTGCGGCAGGATTTGGCGTCGGGGCCGAAGTTGCGCCTCCAGGCGTTATGGCGAAGCGGAAAGTAATAGCCATCGCAGGCGCGCACACAGATGGTGCGGTAGGGCCCGCCACTGTCCGGCGGTCCGATCTCTTCTTCGCCCGTATCCTCGGCGGGTTTGAAGTCGTGGCGCGGCCTGCGGTTGTAAAACCTCTGCGCAGGAAGGGTCTGCGACCGGGCGGCGGGCGCAGGCTGCGCATTGGACGAGCCGAAGCCGAATAATTTTTGAAAAAAGGTCTGTGCCATCGCCGGCGGCGCCAGGCCGATCGACATCGACATGGATACGGCACCGCTCAAAAGCGCCTGATGAATACGCATCTTACCAACTCGTTACGCAATACTTGGGTTGGCCGGCGACGCGCCACCACACCCGCGCGCACCATGCGGTCCGGAAGGCAAATATTCGCTTTACAAAACTGTTCGAAGCCGGAGTTATTTCTTAGAGTGTAACAACAACCTTGCCCTGCGCTGCGCGCGTCTCGATCACCGAGAGTGCCTCGGATATGCGCGCCAGGGGATAGGTCGCATGGAGGCGCGGCTTCAGCCGGCCCGCTTCCACCCAGCGCATCAG
The DNA here is from genome assembly GCA_963732525.1 of uncultured Alphaproteobacteria bacterium. Lineage (GTDB taxonomy): Bacteria > Pseudomonadota > Alphaproteobacteria > Rhizobiales > Hyphomicrobiaceae > Hyphomicrobium_B. The sequence continues at coordinate 23,837 of CAVSZX010000027.1, read as the reverse complement.
TTGCTCCATCCCGGCGCGATTAGCCGCGGGATCGCGGCGCACGGATTTGCCCCAGAAAACGCCGACTGCCTCAGCGCCCTTCACCAACAGCAGGTTGAGGGGGAGCTTGGGAATTTCGCCGGCGGCGAACCCGACGACCAAAAAGCGACCGCGCCAGGCAAGCGCCCGCACCAGCGGCTCTGCGGCATCGCCACCGATGCAATCGTAGACGACGTCGGCGCCATTGCCGCCCGTCAACGCCCTGACGGCGGCCTTGAGGTCGGCGCCGGGAAAAAGGATCGTCTCATCTGCGCCCGCTGCCTTCGCGGTCTGACATTTCTCATCCGAGGACGCGACGGCGATGACCCGCGCGCCTAACTGTTTCGCGACCTCGACCGCCGCTTGTCCGGCGCCTCCGGCGGCGCCCGTTACGACGACCGTCTCGCCTGCTTTCAGCCGGCCGCGATCCACTAAGCCGTGAAGCGCGGTGCCGTAAGCGACGCTCAAGCCCGCCGCCACCTCGTGGGGAACAGCGGACGGCACCGGCACCAAGGCCTTTGCCTCGACGGCGATCTTCTCCGCAGCACCGCCCCAGCCCACGTACGCCATCACCTTGTCGCCAGGCTTGACGCCCGCGACGCCGTCGCCGATGCGCTCGACCACGCCTGAGATTTCAGCCCCGGGCGAGAATGGCAATTCGGGCATGTATTGATATTTGCCGCGCGTGATGAGCGTATCGGCGAAGTTCAGCGCCACGGCCTTGACCGCGACGACGACTTGGCCCGCGCCGGCTTTCGGCTCGGCGATGTCGCTGATCTGCAATCCCGCCGACCCCTCAAGGCTCGTGCAAAGCGCTGCCTTCATGCGACATCCCTCAAGAGCCTGTATGGAACGGCAATGGGCCCCGCTTTCCGGCTTGCATCGGACGCCCGCAAGCTCTTTAAACGCGCCGAAGACCTGAGCCAACCGAACAATTCGGGGCTACCTGAACCACCCGGGCACGCGTTGATGACTGGAAGATCGACTACCGAATGGCCGCCAAGCTCCAAGGGCTACTTTGCCATTGGCGCCGAGCGCATGTCCAAATCCTTGAACCTCGGCAACTTGATGCGGTCCGCACACGGATTCGGCGCCAGTTTCACATTCACGGTCGGGGCGTCCTACCAGGCCCTCGAGGCCCGGGCCGACACCTCGAAAGGGCAATGGCATCTTCCCCACTACAACTGGCGCTCGCTCGAGGAAATGGCTCTGCCGCAGGGCTGCAAGCTGGTCGGCATCGAACTTCTGGACGATGCCATCGACTTGCCGAGCTTTCGCCATCCTTTGCGCGCCGCCTACGTGCTTGGTCCGGAGATGGGGTCGTTGTCCCCGGCACTGCTCGAGAGATGCGACTACGTGGTCAAGATCCCCACCAGCTTTTGCGTCAACGTCGCCATGGCCGGCGCCATCGTGATGTATGATCGCGTCAAGTCGCTCGCCCGCTTTGCCGAGCGGCCGATCCGCGAAGGAGGACCTTGAATGCCGGCTCGCCCGAATATGGGGTACGTAACTCCAGCGCGCCGCACGCGGCCGTGTCTGATTTCTGCGTGTGTTCTGGTGTTCGCTGTCGCTGCCGTTCCCGTCGCGCAGGCCGAAGCCGTATCGAGGCTCGCGTCGTTCCAGGACTGGTCGCTGTACACGGACGAGAAGTCGCCGCACCTGTTCTGTTTCCTGACCAGCGAGCCGAAATCGAGCGATCCCGCCGACACGCCGCGCGAGCCGCCGCGCGTCTATATCACCGCCTGGCCGAAAGAGGGCGTCAAGGCCGAGCCGAGTATTCGCCTTGGGTTCCCGGCGAAAAAGAACAGCGACATTTCCGTCGCCGTCAATAACGCCTCGTTCAAACTCTTTTCCGCTGATGAGCGTGCCTACGTCCAGGATGCGACACAGGAGCTGAAACTCATCGACGCCATGAAGAAGGGCAACAAGTTCGCGGTTACCGCCACGACTGCGACGGGCACCAACATTACCGATACCTACTCGCTCACCGGTCTCGGCCAGGCGATGCAGGAACTGCATTCGACCTGCTTTTAGGAGTCCAACTCCAAAACACGTTTCATTATGATTGTAATCTCAACGTCGCGGCGTTGGATTCTCCCGCAAATCCAGATACACGTTGGCTCCACTTCCACGTGATCGAAGCTTCCTTTCGCCAGAGACCGTTTCTCCATGCCGTCAACACACAAGTCCGCGCCGCGTCTATTGTTCATTTCCGGCAGTACGCGGGAAAAATCGTGGAACAAGCGCTTGGCGAAACTGGGCGAGATGATCGCCGACGCCAACGGCATCGCCGGCACGTTCGCCGACCTCGGCGATTACCCGATGCCGATCTACAACGGCGACGACGAAGTGCGCGACGGCCCACCCGAGAACGGGCGTAAACTGAAAGCACTGATGCGGGTGCACTCAGGCATCTTCATCGCGAGCCCGGAGTACAACGCCTCTTTCTCGCCGCTCTTGAAGAACGCGATCGACTGGGTCAGCCACACGAAGGACGATGGCGAAGCGCCGCTCGAGGTTTTCAAGACACGCGTCTTTGCGCTCGGCTCCGCTTCGCCCGGCGGCATGGGCGGCTTGCGCGGCCTGTCGCAGCTCCGCCTCGTGCTCGAACTCGGTCTCGGCGCGCTGGTGCTTCCCGATCAGTTCGCGGTGCCGCGCGCCATGGACGCCTTTGAAGAAAATGGCCACTTGAAGAACAAGGACAGTCAGGAATCCCTCAAGCAGCTGATCCAGAAACTCGCCCGCGCCGCCCACGTGCTGCACGGTTAAATATCCCACTCGCCGAAAAGGACGGAGAGAGGGAATGACAACGAGAATCGCCATGAACGACGTCACTAAGAACAAGCTCATCGTCGCGCTCGACATGCCCACGTATGACGCCGCACGGGATCTCGTCGATCACCTGGACGACAAGGTGAGCTTCTACAAGATCGGGCTGGAATTGCTGTTCGTCGGTGGTCTCGACCTCGCCAGCGAACTGAAGAACGAAGGCAAGCGAGTCTTTCTCGACATGAAGCTCCTCGACATCGGCAATACTGTCGAGCGCGCCGTCGCAACCGCGGCGAAGCTCGGTGTCGACTTCCTCACTGTTCACGGTCACGACACCAAGACGCTCGCTGCCGCAATCAAGGGTCGCGACAATTCCAAGCTGAAACTACTGGCCGTGACCGTATTGACCAGCCTCGACGGCAAGGACCTTTCCGAGCAGGGCACGACGATGGCGCCCGCCGATCTGGTGCTTCATCGTGCCCGGCTGGCCAAGACCGCCGGCTTCGACGGCGTCATCGCCTCGGGCCATGAAGCAGCAACAGTGCGGGCGGCGACCGGCCCTGATTTCCTCATTGTCACGCCTGGTATCCGCCTGCCCGGCGGTGAGGCCGGGGACCAGTCTCGCATCACCACGCCCGAGAAGGCCCTTCGCGACGGCGCCGACCATCTCGTCGTCGGCCGGCCGATCAACGCCGCTACAAACCCGCGCGAAGCCGCAATGGCCTTTTTCGAGCATATCGCTCGCGCCTGATCAAAACGCTTTTTACGCGCTAATGGCTGCGATTTTCATTCTTTCGCCACATGAACGACCACAACCAATCTCGCGGGTGGGGCAAACGTTGTTAACGATCGATTAACCATAGAGGGCGCATAGGCGAATGCTCGGACGCGATGTCCAACAGGGTCATGCGGGATTAGTCATGCGTTTTCCGTCCGGCGTGCGTTTGCGCGCCCTTCGATTGCTCGCCGTCGCGGCGGCGCTTGTCATGTCTCAAGATATCACGGCTTCAAGCGTCGAAGCCGCCGAAGCCGACGCGGTGAAGCCGCTCGCCGGCGAAACGATCGCATACCTCGCCCGCACCAAGCTCCAATCCAAGGCGCCGATCTACCTCCGGGTCTTCAAAGAGGAATTGGAACTCGAAGTCTGGAAGGCGCGCAAGGACGGCCGCTTCGTGCTGGTCAAGACCTATCCCATTTGCAACTGGTCGGGCGCGCTCGGGCCGAAGCAGTCGGTCGGCGACCGCATGGCGCCCGAAGGTTTCTACAGCCTCGGCCGTGGCAGCATGAACCCGGGCAGCAAGTACCACCTCGCCCTCAACATCGGCTATCCCAACGCCCTGGACAAAGCCCTCGGACGCACCGGCGATTTCATTATGGTGCATGGGAATTGCGTCAGTATCGGCTGTTTCGCCATGACCGACGGCCTGATTGAGGAAATCTACGCTTTCGCGCGCGAAGCCATCGATGGCGGCCAGGAGCGCGTGCCGCTCCACGTTTTTCCATTCCGCATGATCGAGACCAACATCGCCCGGCACACCGGGCATGCGGCGGCCGGCGAGCTGGCACCCGCTCAAAGAAGCCTACGACGATTTCGACCGATCGAAATTCGTGCCCCGCATCGCCATGTGCGAAAGGCGCTACATTGTAAATCCGGTGTGGCAGCAGACCGAAATTAATCCCGAGATCGCCGCGGCCCAGTGCCCGGCACCGCCCGGCAAGCTCGTGGCACCAGTCTCGCGCAGGCTCGCCAAGAAGCTGTTCACGGCGCCGATCATGGCGCTCGGCATGAAGACGCGCACACCCGAGGACATTGCTGCCTGGGACAAGTCCAATGCTGATGCGGCTGCCACCGAGGCGGAAGAGAAGCGTAAGGCGGCGGCCGAGGCCAAACAGGCCGACATGGGCGGCGTTCGCCCGTTCTTCAAATAGCAAACGGGCCCGAATAATGCCGCCCAAATCGCGAATTTCGCTGCCGCCGACCGGCTCCGTGTTGCCGAGCCCGTACCGGCGCGGTATGGCAACCCCAGCACCATTTTCGTGAGGATACCATGCCCAAGGGATACGTCGTCGTTCGCGCCACCGTCACCAACATGGACAAATGGGCGGAGTACGTCGCCAAGTCCAAACCTGCTCTCGAGAAGTATGAGGGCAAAGCCATCGTGCGCGGCGGTCGCCACGAAATCGTCGAAGGTACGGGCGCCCAGCGCAATACGGTTCTTGAGTTCCCGAGCTACGAGCACGCGATCGGCTACGCCAAGAGCGCCGAATATACCGCCGCCAAGGCCTTGCGCCAGGGCGCGGGCTCGCTCGACATGACCGTCGTCGAAGGCGTGTAAGGCTTACAGTGGCCCACTTTCCCGCCAGCGATGGACGTGTTTCTTGGCGGGCCCAGGTGCTGACCCTATTTCCCGAGATGTTTCCGGGGCCGCTCGGGCTTTCCTTGTCGGGACAGGCACTTGTCGCCGGCATCTGGTCGCTTGCCGCGATTCCGATCCGTGATTTCGGTCTCGGCCGCCATCGCCCAGGTCGATGATACCCCCGCGGGCGGCGGCGCCGGCATGGTGATGCGCGCCGATGTGCTCGGCCCGGCCATCGATCACGCCCACGCAAAGGCTCCCGATGCACCCGTCATTTATCTCAGTCCGCGCGGCGCGCCACTCACTCAAGCCATCGCCCACGAACTTGCGGAAGGGCCAGGCGTGACGCTGCTTGCCGGCCGCTTCGAGGGCATCGATGAGCGCGTCATTGAAGCCAATAACATGAGAGAAATCTCCATCGGCGACTACGTGCTCTCCGGCGGCGAAATCGCGGCAATGGTGCTGCTCGATGCCTGCATCCGCTTACTGCCTGGAGTTTTGGGCGCGAATGAAAGCCTGAAGCACGAAAGTTTCGAAAACGGACTACTCGAATACCCGCAATATACTAAGCCGCGCGACTGGGAAGGACGCGAGATCCCCGAAATCCTGCTCTCGGGCGACCACGGAAAAATCGAAAAATGGCGGCGTGAGCAATCCGAAAGTCTGACGCGCGGCCGGCGGCCGGACCTCATGGCGCAATATGCGGCACTACGCGAGACATCGCGCGGGAAAAAATCCTGAGCGGCGCACGGCCCACGGACAATGTCCGGCACGTAGTACCCCGGTAATGCCCGGCAGACATCCAGTTGATTAAAGATAGTCGACTGAGGACGTCGTACCGCGCGACAGTCTCGAAGCACTTTTCGTTTCTCGGCGCCCCGCCTGCGCATACCTTCAATTCGTTGGCACACCTATCTCGCGCAAGTACGATAGCTTAGCTTCGTGAGGCACATCTACCGTGCCGGCGCAGACGACGGACGTCGCCAAATGGCCGGCGTTCGAAGTCCGGCGTTACGAGTGTCGGCTAACAATAAAAGAGCGTGAAAAGCCCAATCAGCCCTGAACAGCCCGGGAGGTAATTAATGGTCAAGCTCAACGTGAACGGCAAGGACGTCAATTTTGACGGCGATCCAGCGATGCCTCTGCTCTGGTTTCTGCGCGACGTGCAGAACATGACCGGCACGAAATACGGCTGCGGCATCGGCGCTTGCGGCGCCTGCACAGTGCATGTCGACGGCGTTGCCGTACGAGCATGCACAACGCCACTCGAGTGAAGCGACTGGAAAGAACGTCACAACAATCGAAGGCTTGAGCCCGGATGGCGAGCATCCCGTGCAAAAGGCCTGGCGGCAATTGAGCGTGCCCCAGTGCGGCTTCTGCCAAGCGGGCCAGATCATGCAGGCCGCAGCGCTTCTCAGCAAAAACCGCGCACCGACCGACGAACAGATCGTCGAAGAGATGCAAGGTAACCTGTGCCGATGTGGCTGCTACCAACGCATTCATGAGGCCGTTCGTCTCGCGGCGGGAGGAGTTTGAACATGTTGCATTATCTCGAACAAGCAGCCCGAGCAAATTCGGGCCAGGCAGCGTCGAAGCTGCACTTCAAAATCGAAAATGTCAGCCGTCGCGGCGTTCTTGGCGGTTTGCTGACCACGACAGGCTTGATCCTCGCCGTCGATCTGACGCCGGCGAGTGCTCGAGAAGCCCTGAAGCCTTACGGCACGGGCGGCGATGGTATGCCGAACAAGACAGTGAACAACCCCAAGGTGTTCATTGCCATCGCCAAAGACGGCACGGTCACGATCATGTCGCACCGCGCCGAAATGGGTACCGGTATTTCGACGAGCTTGCCGCTGGTTGTTGCCGACGAAATGGAAGCGGACTGGGCGAAGGTGAAAATCGTCGCGACTGAGGGCGATGAGCCGAAGTACGGCAACCAGGACACCGACGGCTCGCGCAGCATGCGCCACTTCATCCAGGCCATGCGCCAGTGCGGGGCCGCGATGCGCACGATGCTGGAAACGGCGGCAGCCGCCAAACTCGGCGTCGATCCCTCGCTGTGCGTGGCCAAGAACCACGCGGTCGTCGTTCTGGACAAGGACAAGAAGGAAACCGGCAAGTCGATCGGCTACGGCGACCTCGCCGAGGCTGCGATGGCACTGCCCGTTCCCGCCGCTGACAAGCTCGTATTCAAGAGCCCGAACGAATACCGCTACATGGGCAAGGGCGAGATCAAGGCCCACGACCACCATAACATCACGGTCGGCAAGGCGATCTACGGCGCCGATGTGCGGCTACCCGGTATGAAGTACGCGGTGATGGCGAGACCCGCGGTTCTAGGCGGCAAAGTGAAGTCTTTCGACGGCTCTGCTGCGCTGAAGGTGCCGGGTGTCGAAGCCGTGCATCAAATCGACGGCGTTTTCGAGAACCCCCGCAAGTTTGGCGTTCTCGGCGGCATTGCCGTGGTGGCGAACTCCACATATGCCGCGATAAAGGGCCGCGAAGCTCTGAAGATCGAGTGGGATCATGGTCCCAATGCCGACTATGATTCAGTCGCCTACGACAAGGAAATGACAGCAACAGCCGCTCAGCCGGGCAAAGTCATCCGCAAACAAGGCGACGTCGACGCCGCCTTCAAGGCAGCAAAGCAGACGTTCTCGGCCGACTATCACGCCGCCCACATCAGCCAGGCCGCGATGGAACCACTCGTGGCTGTCGCACAAATCAAGGACGGCAAGGCCGAAGTCTGGGCCCCGGCACAGAGCCCGTTCGGCGCCAAGAACGACGTAGCGGGTGCGCTCAAGCTCAAGCCCGAAGACGTGACACTCCATATGACGCTTCTAGGCGGCGCCTTCGGCCGCAAATCGAAGTCCGACTTCATCCAGGAAGCGGCCCTCGTCTCACAAAAAATGGGCGGCGCGCCGATACTACTACAGTGGACGCGCGACGACGATCTCCGCCAAGGCTTCTACCACACGGTATCGGTCGAACGCGTCGAAATGGCCTTCGACGACAAGGGCAAATGTACGGCGTGGCGGCACCGTTCCGTGGCCCCGTCGATCATTTCGACGTTCGTCGCGGATAGCGGCTACAAGTTCTTCATCGAACAGGGCATGGACCATGTGAACGTCCCCTACGAGATTCCGAACGTCTCGTGCGAGGACGGCAAGGCCATGGCTAAAACGCGCATCGGCTGGTTCCGGTCGGTGGCCAACATTCCGCATTTGTGGGCGACGGGCTCCGCCGTCTGTGAAGCGGCCTATCAACTCGGCAAAGACCCGAAAGACTTCCTGCTCGAACTCGTCGGCACGGACCGGACGCTAAACCCCAAGGAACTCGGTTTCCCCGAGGACTTCTGGCACTACGGCGATCCGATCGAGGAGTTCCCGATGGAGACGGCGCGCTTGAAGAACGCCATCAACGTAGCTGCGGAAAAAGCCGGCTGGGGCAAGAAGCTTCCCGAAGGCGAAGGCCTCGGCATCTGCGCGCACATTGCGTGGCAATCCTATGTTGCAACCGTTGTGCACGTCAAAATCGACAAAGACGGCACCATCCGCGTACCGGAAGTGCACACAGCGATCGACTGCGGCTTTGCAGTCAACCCAGAACGCGTTCGTGCTCAGATCGAGGGCGCCGCGGTGCAGGGCATGTCGACGGCGCTCTACAGCGCCATCACCTTTAAGAACGGTGCTGTCGAACAGTCTAACTTCACGGACTTCAACATCGCCCGGATGTCGAACTATCCGAAGAAGGTGAATGTGCACATAATCAACGGCAAGCCATCGCGCCCGAGCGGCGTCGGCGAACCCGGTCTGCCGCCCTTCCACGCTGCGTTGGCCAATGCAGTTCAAGCCGCTTCGAAAAAGCGTATCCGCAGCATGCCTATGGGCGAAAAGGTCACCTGACGCCTAGGGACGACGCGATAACCAACAATCTGCGCGCGGGACAGGAGACTGCCCCGCGCGTTTTAGTGTGTAGCCCGGACGCTATGAGTTCGCCGGCAATCAAAGATCTGCGTAAAGCGCCTTCTCGAATTCGACCAGAACGTCGGCGCAGAGCGGATCGGCGAATGGAATGGACTGCATCAGAACGACGCCGGCGACACCGTTTGCCGGATCGAACCAGAAGAAAGTATTCAGTGCCCCTGCCCAGCACTGGCTGCCCGCCGCCCGCATGCCGCGCGCTGGTTCTGTGTTGATGAGGCCGACGAGGCTGTGCTTTTTCACCATTCCGGGGAAGAATTCGGCGTCGCAACTGATGGCGGGCATGACGGTCGTGAGCTTGCCGACCTCGAGGTCGCCTATGTGGTTCTGCAGCAGGAGATCGACCGTTTCGGACTTCAGGACCTCGACGCCCCCCGAACGGCCCTTGTTCAGAAGCATGCGCAGGAACTCGGCAAAATCCCGCGCCGTCGAATAGAGGCCGTAGCCGGCGCCATAAATTTCTGGATTCGACGGCGGATCCAGCGAGATTATTTTCAAGGAGCCGTCCGGCTGGCGCTGATGCACGGCGCACAAGCGGCCGCGCTTTTCCGGCGGGCACTCGAAATCGGTGTCCGACATTCCGAGCGGCGCGAAGATCTCGTCGCGGCAATATTGGTCGAGCCGCTTGCCGCTGACCTTCTCGATGATCTGTCCGAGCCAGTCGATGCCGACGCCGTAGTCCCAGCGCTCGCCGGCGTCGAAGACGAGCGGATATTCGATGCCTTGTTTTTTTCCGGATAAAAATCCCGGTCGTCCGGTCACCGAAAGATATTTGGCGATATCGGCGTTCCAAAACTCGTAGACGAGGCCGGAGGTGTGAGTCGCCAGCTGTCGCACCGTCGCCTTGCGGCGCTGCGGGCGCAGCCGCGGGCAATCGCCGTCGAATCCTTCGAGCACCTTGAGCGACGCAAATTCCGGCAGGATGCTCTCGACCGTCGCGTCAAGGTCAAGGAGCCCACGCTCGACGAGTTGCCCGGCTGCGACGCCAGCGACCGCTTTCGTCATCGAGAAGATGCGAAATATCGTATCGATCGTCATGGGCGCGTCGGCGGCGATGCTGTGGCGTCCGCTGGCACCCAGATAGATTACGCCTGCCCGCGAGGCCGCCGAGCATACGATGCCTGCCGCGGAGCCGCGCGCGACGGCAGAGGCAAGAACCCGATCTAATGCGCCGCTCATGGCCTTTACCCCGTCAATAGCGTCAGCGTCAGTGTTGACCTTTGCACGTCCCCGCCGGCCTGTCGCAACGAACCACATCTAAAGATTGTATCAAGTGTCTATATTCAATCTAAACTTGCAGATAAATAAGCGAAGAGTTAATGCCTCCGATCTTACTTCATATTGGGACGGCGCCGGTAGGGTGGGCAAGTTCTCGCACCCGAGACACGGAGCCAAATATGTCATTGAGCACGAATTCGGCACGCATACCGCACGAGCGCCGGACATTCTCGCGACGCGACGTCGATCTGCGGGCGGTCGCGCGCTTCAAGGACGGCCGTTCGGTCTCGTGCCGCGTGACCAATGTGTCCCCGATGGGGGCCCTTATCGAATTCCCCGACGACCAGCCCCAGCCACAAACCTTCCGCCTGACCGTTCCGGACGAACTTTTTGCGGCCGACTGCGAACGCCGCCACCAGACCGGCAGCAGTGTCGGCGTACTGTTCATGACGGGTCGCGCCGAGGCATTGGCGCGCTTCGCTTGAGGCCGGGCCAAGTCAATAATCAAATCACAGAAACGAGTAGGGGTCGATGTCGAGCGATATCCTGACGTCACCCTTGACCGCGGGCAGCGCCGCCGACCAAGCCCGCAGGTAGCTCTGCACGTCGATGTCGCGAGGGCTTTTCACCAGGATGCGCCAGCGGTGCCGGCCGCGCACGATGGCGATCGGCGCTTCTGCCGGTCCGAGAATTGTTATCTTCTCGGATTCGGCGCTAGTCGCACGACCGCGCGCGCCGTACTTTCCGCCAGGCCCTTGTCCCGCGCCGAGACAACGATCGCCGCCAGCCTGCCATAAGGCGGCAGGAGGCCCGCCTGCCGGGTCTTGACCTCGTAGTTGAGAAAAGCCTCGCGATCGCCCGCGACAATCGCCGCCATGATCGGGTGCTCCGGCATGTGGGTCTGCACCAAGCCCCGGCCATGGGCAAAGGCGCGGCCCGCGCGCCCCGTTACCTGATGCAGCAATTGAAAAGTCCGCTCACCGGCGCGCGGGTCGGCGCCATGCGCAAGACCCAGATCGCCGTCGACGACGCCGACCAGGGACAAATCGGGGAAATGGTGGCCCTTGGCGACGATCTGCGTCCCGACGATGATGTCGATCTCATGCCGCTCGATTCGGTGGATCATCTCGCGCATTTCGATCAGTCCCGGAATGAGGTCCGAGGACAAGAGTGCGAGGCGCGCTTCCGGAAATCGCTCGGCGACTTCTTCCGCGACGCGCTCGACGCCAGGACCGCAGGCGGCGAGGCTATCGGCGGTGCCGCACTTCGGACACTTCTCCGGAAGCGGCAATGAGAAGCCGCAATGGTGGCAGTTCAGGCGCTTCTTGAAGCGGTGTTCAACCAGCCAGGCAGTACACTGCGGGCACTCGAAGCGATGCCCGCAGGAACGGCAAAGGGTGAGCGGCGCATAGCCCCGGCGATTGAGAAAGAGTAGCGACTGCCGGCCCTGGGCCAGCGTTTCGCGCATGGCTCCAACGAGACGCGGCGCCAGCCATTTGCCGCGCTCGGGGCCTTCCGTCTTCAGATCGATGGCCTCGACATCGGGCAACTCCGTCCCCGAAAAGCGCCCCTTCAAAACGACGTGCCGATAGCGGCCGGTGATGGCATTGACGTGGCTTTCGATCGAAGGCGTTGCCGACGCCAGCACCACCGGAAACTGCCCGAGATTGCCGCGCACGACGCACATGTCGCGTCCCTGATAGTGCACGCGGTCGTCCTGCTTGAAGCCCTGGTCGTGCTCTTCGTCGACGACGATGAGGCCAAGTTCCGGGAACGGCAAAAACAGCGCCGAGCGGGCGCCGACGACGCATCGCACATCCCCGCGCGCCACGCCTTTCCAGATGCGGCCGCGCTCCGGCGGCGACAAGGCCGAATGCCATTCGACGGGCTTCACACCGAAACGCCGTTCGAAGCGATCGAGAAACTGGCTGGTCAGTGCGATTTCCGGCAGCATGACGAGCGCCTGATGGCCGAGTTCCAGCGTCCGCGCCACGGCCTCGAAATAGACTTCCGTCTTGCCCGAACCGGTGACACCGTCGAGCAGGGTCGCTGAAAAATTCTGAGCGTCGACGGCACTGCGTAGCGCTTCGACACCGCGGCCCTGATCGTCGTTGAACTCGGTTTGATGGTGGCGCGGATCGGGACGCGGAAAACCTTTCTCGGGAATTGCCACTTCGACCAGGTTTCCCGACTTCACCAGACCGTCGACGACGCCGGTCGAACACTGTGCCAATTGCGCCAGTTCGGCTTTCGAACGGATGAGACCGTCGGCCGCCATCTGCAATGCCCGCTGACGCGCCTCGCTCAGCCGAGAGGGCGGCGGCACGTCGGGCACAAGGCGAATTCCGAAACGCGGCTTATCCGGTTCGAAGGCGGCCTGCGCGCTCATCATCATGCGTGCCACCATGCCGAGCGGCGCCAGCGTGTACTTGGCGATCCACTCGGCGAAGCGGAGTGATAACAGCGGCAGCGGCGGCACGTCGAGCCGGTCGGTCAGGGCCTTCATCTTGGCGGGGTTGACCGGCTTCTGCTCGCCGCGGGGTTCGTCCCAGACGATGCCGATGCGGCTCTGCGGCCCGAACGGCACCAGCACGAACGCGCCCGGCGCGACCTCAATGCCCTCGGGCACGAAATAGTCGTAGGTCTGGTCGAGGGCGACCGGCATCACCACCGGCACGCGCTTTCGCCCAGGACTGTCCTTGAGGCCCAAACTATCGAGGAGAGTTTCCAATTGAAGAGTTACCGCAACGCACGAATCAAGAGGTTAACCTAGGCCACCTCAGGAGGCGCGCAAGATGGCGGCGGTGAGGCACGCGGAATTTCGCGGTTTTCGAGCGATTTTTTGCCGTGGCCCGGGCGTTTGCATGCAGGTGGTGCACGGACGCGCGACTTAGGCTAAACCGGCCTCCTCAAATGGGATGCAGCACAAGACTGCCCGGCCTCAAGCGCCAGGGCTCGGGAGACGCTCAAGAATGAAATTCTTCGTAGACACCGCCGACGTCGCCGAAATCAAGGATCTGGCGGCAACCGGCCTCCTCGACGGCGTGACGACCAACCCTTCGCTCGTGGCCAAGGCGGGCCGCGACTTCAAGGATATCATCAAGGAAATCTGCGCCATCGTTCCCGGCCCGGTTTCGGCGGAAGTCGCCGCGACCGATACCGAAGGCATGCTGAAGGAAGGCCGCGCGCTCGCCAAAATCGCCAAGAACGTCACCATCAAGGTGCCGCTGACCTTGGACGGCCTCAAGGCCTGCAAGGCGCTGACGAGTGAAGGCACGATGGTCAACGTCACGCTCTGCTTTTCGGCGACGCAGGCGCTGCTTGCGGCGAAGGCGGGCGCCACGTTCGTCTCGCCCTTCATCGGCCGCCTCGACGACATCGGCCAGAACGGCATGGATCTGATCAAGGAGATCCGGGTGATCTTCGACAATTATCCCGATCTCTCGACCGACATCCTCGCCGCCTCGATCCGCACCATCAATCACGTCAAGGAAGCGGCCATGATCGGCGCCGACGTCGCGACCATCCCGCCGGCGATCCTGAAGCAGCTCGTCAAGCATCCCTTGACCGACAAGGGCATCGAGATTTTCTTGAACGACTGGAAAAAGACGGGGCAGAAGATCGTGTGAGGTGGGGGGGTGGCGGATCAGCTCGAGTCTGACGTCGGGATGGAATGCCGACAGGTGATGCACGAAGCTTCGCGATCCGCTTTGAGGCACAACCGGAATTGCAAATAAGAAAGCAGAAGCAACTGTCAACCGCCGAGTGCAATTAGGCTGCCTCGGCACCGTTGTTTGCCGGGAGTCCTCGGCCCAATCATGGGGTGTGGCATGATCTTCGATTCTGGCAATATCTCGGCAGACTGAATTGTCGAGTGCTCATCATAACAGTACTTGTACGGGGTATCAGGCTGCAATTTCACCGCCAAAGCTCCGACTTTGAAGAGGCAGGCGACCAAAGCTTGCGCCAATTTTGGCCAAACCAGCTCTTTGTTCCGTTCAAATACTCTCGCGGCCACTTGCTCGACATCATCGATTGGCTTTCGAGTGAGCGCATCAACTTCCAGAGCGATTGCATCAAGTTGGTCTGCTCCCTTTTTTCAAGATCCCTTACGGCAATCCTGTGGCTTCCACGCGATATTGCCTCAAGATACGTTTGCATTAATGGATGGCACGCCTCCCATTCGCGAATAAGCGCCTTCACTCGATCGCGCGAGTAGCTTGGCTCACTCGACGAAATGACTCGCGCCGGTAAGGGCAAATTCACGCCCTCACCAGCAGTAAGTCTCTTATTGATAAAGGCAATGACATCCCGAGGACGCTTTAGTGTACGGTCAACGATGTAGCTTTTGACAGGCTCACCTTTGATTTCCGCTGGAAGGATGTGCTCCCATGAAACGCTTTGACCGGTATATCGTTGACGAAAAAGCTTGTTCAGACGAGCCACAACAACCTGGTGCAACTGCTCATCTTTCCAGCGGATTCTGCATAAAAGCCCATCAAATTTCTCGGGCTGAAAACGAACGTCTTTGACGGCGCGGATCATCCCTTCATATAAGTCCTCGCGCACCACAACCACGATCTTGAGATTGGATATTCTTCGGAACGTCTTAATACACTCGATCAATGCACGGATCAGCTCGTATTGTGTTTCAACATTTCCACCCCATTCAGCATCGAGGTCATCAATCAGAATATGATACCCCGAGGACCGAGCGGACATTAGATCGTTCAAGGCGCTGATGGTCTCGTTTAGTTCCCTCATTTGCAGATCATTGACTATCCTTTGAGCTCGTGACTTGATGATTCGTCGTTCTTCGTCATTAGAGAACTCGTAGGACAGTTTCGCTTCCAGGGCGTCTGGAGAGATGCCGAGTTCCGCCGACAGCTTTTTCGCAACCCCAGAAGTGATCTCTTTCGAAACTTCTTCAGCGTCGATCCAAAACCCATTATTCCAACGCTCCAAATACTTAATCGCGACAGATTTCTTCTGATCGCGTAAGACGGCCACGCGCAATTTTTCAACCAAAAGTTTGAAGTTCTCTTCAGTTTTAGACTCCCAAGACATTCGCGAATGACGTGTATCACAACAATATGTTTCCAAAGATACTGATAGAACACGTGCAGCTCGACGCCGAGGTCTGAGAAATACCGAATGATCGTTGAGTTTGCCACATACTCGAATGACGCTTCGGTTGGATTGATCCGTGAGGAATCACGTAACGATTTTTCAAGATGCCATAGTCAGGGCACTCTTGCCAGAACCCGTACGCCCCAACACTATGCAGTGCGGATCTTGAACATCTTTTAAGAAGCTCTATCATCGGCAGTTTTACGAAGCAGTCTGCCAAGTATGCATGATCTTCTTCAGCCGCGGGAGCTCCGATACTTTCTCCTGCCCCGAAGTGTGATGGTACCGCTGTTTGCCTTTTTCTTCTTTGCCATGCTGGTGCTCCCACTCTTCCAAGCCACTGGAAAGGTTGAGCGGATTCGATGATAGGCGCGATGGTCAAAGCACGGACTATCCACAGCCAAAAGCTGCACAAGCTGCTATTGATGGGTAACAACTCTGCGGGACTGCAACGGGTCAAAGAACGAACCCGCTCACGCGGGAGGGTGCTGCGCCAGGCACCGGTGGGGTAACTGGCGCGGAGATTGAGCCGCGAACCGGGCGGCGATAACGGGATGGGAAGCGTCCTGGCTTGAGGATCGAGGGGTTCACAACCTCACCTCAAGACAGGAGCCCTCCAATGAGCATTAAGCCCATCAGCCCATCGCGCGGAACGCTCGCAATCAGTCCCCTTCGCCAGCGCATGATCGAAGACATGCTCGTGCGCAATTTCACATACGACACCCAACGCGAGTACATCCGCGCCGTCAAGAAGCTTGCGGCGTTTCTCAACCGCTCGCCGGATACGGCGACAGCCGAAGAGCTTCGGATCTTCCAACTGCATCTGACGGAGACAGGCGCCAATCCGCCGGTGATCAACGCGACCGTGACGGCGCTGAGGTTCTTCTTCAAGACCACACTCGACAAGCCGGAGACGACGCGGCATCTCGTGTTCGTCCACGAGCCGCGCAAGCTGCCGCGCGTACTACCGCCGGAAGATGTTCTGCGCCTGCTGGAGGCGGCACCGAACCCGAAGTCGAAGGCGGCCCTGAGCGTCGCCTACGGCGCAGGGCTGCGGGCGATGGAAGTGGTTGGCCTCAAGGTCGCCGATATCGACAGCCAGCGCATGCTGATCCGGGTGGAGCAGGGCAAGGGGCGGAAGGATCGCTTCGCGATGCTGTCGCCTCAGCTCCTCGACCTGCTTCGCGACTGGTACAGAATCGCGCGGCCCCGGGTCTATATGTTCCCCGGGCGCGATAAGATCGGCCCAATGACACCCCGCCAGCTGAACCGCATCTGTCACATGGCGGCCGAACTCGCAGGACTGCCGAGCTGGGTTGCGCCGCACACACTTCGCCATAGTTTTGCGACCCATCTTCTCGAGCAGCACATCGATGTTCGCATCATTCAAGTCCTACTCGGTCACGCCAAGCTCGATACGACGGCGCGCTATACGCAGGTCGCGACCAGCATCATCCGCGAAGTGATGAGCCCGCTCGACCGGCTGACGCCGATCCGGCCAAAGCCCGAGGCACCGCCGCAGTAGCGTACGGTCTTCATGAGCCGTCCGTCTTTGGAGGTCGCGGATATCTTCCGCGGTCACGGATCCGCGTGGCGTGAGGCCAACCGCGGACACCTGAGCTTGGGGCAATTGAAAGTCATGAGCGCCATCGAGAGCTGCCGCACGACAGCCCTCGGCGGTCACGTTGCGCGTTGCGAGAACGGGAACTGCGGCCACACAACGATCGCCTACAACAGCTGCCGCAACCGGCATTGCCCCAAGTGCCAGGGCGCGGCGGCGCGCGAATGGCTGGAAGAACGGGAAGCCGAGCTTTTGCCGGTGCCGTACTTCCATGCCGTGTTCACGTTGCCGTCTTCAGATCGCCGATATCGCCTATCAGAACAAGGCTGTGATCTACGATCTGCTGTTCAAGGCTTCCGCCGAGACGCTGACCACGATCGCGGCTGATCCCAAGCATATGGGCGCCAGGATCGCCATCACCTCGGTGCTGCATACCTGGGGTTCGGCGATGACGCATCACCCGCACGTCCACATGATCGTGCCCGGCGGCGGGCTATCTCTCGACGGCACGCGCTGGATCGCGAGGAAGCCCAACTTCTTCCTGCCCGTTCACGTGCTCTCGAAGCTGTTCCGCCGCTTGATGCTGGAGAAGCTCGTTGAAGCACACGAAGACGGAAAGCTCGTCTTTTTCGGCGAACATGCGCATCTCGCACAGGCGGACGCGTTCGGTACATTCCTCGCGCCGCTGCGCAAAGCCAAGTGGTTCGTCTATGCCAAGCGCCCGTTCTCAGGCCCCAAAGCCGTGCTCGCCTATCTCTCGCGCTATACGCACCGTGTCGCCATCTCCAACCGGCGTATCCTCGCCGCCGATCAAGAGAGTGTGACGTTCAAGGTCAAGGACTATCGCGTCGAGGGACCCGCCCGCTACAAGACCATGACGCTGGCAACGCCTGAGTTCATCCGCCGCTTTCTCATCCACGTGCTCCCCAAAGGCTTCCATCGCATCCGCCACTACGGGCTATTTGCGGGCTCCGCGAAGGCAGAGAACCTCGCCCGCATGCGCAAACTGCTCGAAGCGAGCGCACCGCCAAGGGATCGCGACGATCAGGCCGAAGCCGAAGAACCCATCCGGCGATGCCCCTGCTGCGGGTCGCCGATGCGCATCGTCGAGACGTTCGAACGCGGAGAAGAACCGCGCCATCGCCCGTCTCCCGCGCCAGCTGTCGTCAGGATCGACACATCATGACCACGCACATCGATCTCCGCCACACGGTCGCGAACCCTTCTTCAAGCTGGTTGCATGCCGGCCGCAACGGCGCATGGTCAAAATCACGCTGGACGGTGCCGCCCGGTCTAAAATGGCCCCAGATCGACCGCTTCCCGTGCGCGGTTCCCGCACACGTCACGCCGCATAGCGCTGCTGCGAATACGTTCTGTTCA
Source organism: uncultured Alphaproteobacteria bacterium (assembly GCA_963732525.1). Taxonomy (GTDB): domain Bacteria; phylum Pseudomonadota; class Alphaproteobacteria; order Rhizobiales; family Hyphomicrobiaceae; genus Hyphomicrobium_B. The sequence continues at coordinate 5,421 of CAVSZX010000027.1, read as the reverse complement.
AAACAGCCGTGCAATCCAACGCCGCTCAGCCCTCGGTCGCCGCACAAATCCCCATAGCGCGCGGCTCTTACCTCATCCAATCTCTCGCGGGTTCCTTCCCTGGAGGCTTTCCGACGACGGCCCCAGCGCTCGCCGCACCCATCACGATGGGCCGTCATCCGAAACCCTCCGCAGGAGCTGATGTCAATTACACGGGGTTGCCCATCGTTCCAAATCACCGTCCGACATTTTATTAACAGGCCGCCGACAGTTCGATCTAGCAGACTTTGGGGTATCATAGGCCCGTCTACCAAAGACGACTTGGATCGTATAGCATTTGTGCGGTCGCGTTTTTAAGCAGGTGCCGCATGGCATGCTCGCTATGTCATTGCGGACCTCGATGGTATATCGGAGGGGTGATGTCGTGGCGTGGGATTGTGATCGGCATTGCGTACCTTGTGGCGAGCGCAGTCGCGTCACGGGCGCAGGCGCCCGCCTGCAACTCTGACCGCACCAAGATTTTTGGCGGGAGCGATGCGCGGCTGCAGGACTGGCCTGGTCTCGCAGCCATCCGCCTCCATTCCCAAGAAGGCCAGCGCTCATTCTATTTCTGCGGCGGCACGGCCATCGATGAGCGATGGGTGCTCACGGCCGCTCACTGCATGCCGAACTACACCAACAGCAAAACGGCGCCTCTGTTGGCGACAAAGGCCAAGAATTCACGGCGAGGCTTGAGGTTGTTCTTGGGGAGGCTGACCTCACGAAAACACAACCAAAGAATGTCTTCGGCGTTGAAAAGGTTATCATTCATGAAATCTACCACGGCGGCCATCGAACAGGCCCCCATGGAGCCCACCGCAATGTCGGTATACAGCGCGCTCAATCGCATAGCGGAAAACGTCGGCAACGACATCGCGCTCCTGCGGCTCGACCGACCGTGGACCGGTCCAAAGGCGCGTCTAGCGCTATCACAGGAGGCCAATCCCGCGCCGCGTACCCAGGTGCGTGTGGCGGGTTTCGGCGTGACCGCCCGCAATAACAAGCTCAACCGGTACTCTCGTGAAGGGGGAGGCGAAACCCTGTTTGCTGGCTCCCGCAACCTTCTCGAAACGGCGGTCGAGGCCGTCGACGGGTCGTCGTGCAAGGCCCGATACGGCAAGGCGCTGATCGGCGACGGTCAGATCTGTGCCGGGCTTGAGGAGGGCGGACAGGATAGCTGTCAGGGCGATAGTGGTGGTCCGCTAATAGCGCATGACAAAGACGGTTGCCCCTATCAAGTGGGCGTCGTCGAGTTGGGGAGAGGGTTGCGCGGCCGCTGAGGCCTACGGAGTTTACACGCGCGTCTCTCACTACGCCGATTGGCTACAGAAGCAAATCGGTCCGCTGACCGGTGTTTTAGCGAAGGTTGCCTGGCGCAGCAACCGCCGCCATCACGGAGCGCGAGCTGGCGGAAGGACTGCGCCACATGCAAGGCCTTCTAGGTTCGGCGAAGGGGCAGGTGACCGTCGGAATTCGCGGAGGCAATCGCGTGGCATTGGGCAAGGAGGTTGTATTCGAGGTGTCGAGCACGATCGAAGGACACCTTGTCATCATTGACGTGAATGCGAAGGGCGAGGCGCTAGTCATCTTCCCGAACAAATTTGTGCCGTCTTCAGCGGTTGATCGCTTCGCAGCGAGTCAAGCGATCAATATTCCGGACAAGGCTACGGATACCACGGCCTTCAAGGCAGTCGAGCCTATAGGACGCGGCAAGCTCTTAGCGCTGGTTGCACCCCCCGATTTCGACCTCGAGCGCTTCGCGTCGATCCCTTCATTGCGCGAGAAAGGCCTCGTTCCCGTGAATGCGCCCGTGAGCTACTTCATGCGCCTCGTCCGTCAGATCGAGGAGGCTCTTGCCAGGGGGCGAGCGGGCGGAGAAGCCGACGACCTAAATGGGTGGGCATATACCACGGTGGACTACGAGATCGTTCGTTGAGAAACTGACGCCACGAGACGACTGCTGCTCCTTGCATTGATCGCAGGTGCTGAGCGATCCTGGGTGTCGTGCGGAACTTGGTGCGCCACCTCGAAACGGCGTGGCCAAGCTCGATCGGCTGCCTGTAAACGAGTATTGTTAAAAGATCCGGAGTTGCAGATGTGGAATCTCGGAAATGCCAGATGCGAAATCATTCAGCTCTGGCGGCCCTGCTATCCCGCTGCGCTGCTGCTAGTCTAAGTCAGCATGAGCGAATTCAACCTTTCTGCGCCTGAAGCGGCAAACTTTGGCGGCAGCGGAGTGTCAGTTTTCAACGAGGAACAGAAATTTCCAAAAGTTCGATTTTTGGTCAGTTGCAAAGACCAGGGTTTGCCGCCTTTTGTTCGTCTGTTAATAGGACCCCGGTTGAGTAACAAGGACCCGAAGATTTGCGTGGCACTTTCGGCTTCGGCTCACGAGCGATTTCACGTGCACGTGGCACCGCTTTGTCAGCGCGTTCGGCAGAGTCCCGTTGCGCCTTAGGGGCATCAATACACTTGCCATCGTTCTCTTTTACCCTTTCCCGCATTGAAGCGGACATACACGAGCTACTTCAGCCGTAACGGCATTGAGGGCGGCAGTGTCGGTTCATCAATGGCGAGGGTCAGATAAGTGTGGCGCGCAAAATCTGCCAAAGCTGACTTGGATTTGCTACCCCAATTGCCCAATGTCGCGTCTGGGTCACAGCCAACGCGTTTCGCCACGTTGGAGATCGCGGGTCAGCTTATCCTTGTCCGGCCCCGCGACAATTTGTTCCCGGCCAGCGGGCGTCAGCATCGCAACTTTTGCCGGTCCCTTCACCCTTTTTTTCGCCGCTTCGGCAGCCCGTTGTTTTTCCTCTGCCTGTTGCTTTAGTTCGGCCGCGCGCGTCTTGGCGAGTTCGCCATAGAATGAGCCGCCATAGAGACGGATGAATGTTTCCAACGCCGGAATACTGGCCAAGTCCTGACCTTGATTCCCATGTCTGCTCTGCTTCCGCCTTGACCCGGGTTCGTTCCTCCTCCTTTCTCTTCTCCTGTTCTTGCTGCTGCTGCAATGCGATGCGCTGGCGCTCAAATTCGGCTTTGGCTTTGGCCTCCTCTTCTCCTTTCCTCTTTGCTTCGGTTGCGACCTGCTGCTCGGCTTCGGCTTTTTGTTTCAATTCGACGACACGCGCCTTTGCGAGTTCGGCAAAAAATGCTCCCCAAACCGCTGAATAAATATGTCCAACGCCAGTAGGCTCGTGGTTTCCTTCACTTGCATCCAGGCTTTTTCCGCTTCAACCGAAGGATCGGAACTGGGACTGGTGGTGGTTGCGCTTTTCAACCTTGCCAGCCAAATACACTTCGGGAAGCGAAGGGAAAGAAAGCCACGGATCCTGATTGATGGCTTGTTTTACACGGATCTGAACCGTGCGGAACATCGACACGCTTCAATGCCGGCTTCAAGATTTCCTCAGAAAGAGCCTTCGCGTATGGCCCACCGCCTTCGCCCAAATCGGAAGCGGACTTACTTGCTGCTGTCGCGTATGCGATCAATATTCCTGGCGTCGTGTTTATGGCGACGAAGCCTTTGTCGGATCCAAGAGCCTTAGTGGACGGTCCTGTGATGTGTAGCTCGTTTCGGCATGCATCGAAGATGACGAAGTGGGTTGCCTTGGGCGCTTGCCCGCTCAGCACGTCGATGACGACATTCTGCTGAAAGGCCTCATCCCAGATTTTTTCGTCATCGGGCTCTTTGACGTCGATGGGAATGAGATAGTTTATTTTTGTATCTGGGTTCGATATGCCATGACCCGAGTAATAGAAGAAGCTGATGGCGTCGGGTCCCGCACGACTGACCTCGCGAACATACCGCTTGAGGGCGATGTCCATGGCCCTATAGTTAGCGTCTTTCAAGACCGTGATCGTAAATCCAAGCTTCTTGAGCGAAGCTTCGATAAGGGCCACGTCATCGTGGGGATTTTTGAGTGGGCCGACTTTTCGGCGTAAGCCTTATTGCCAATAAGCAATGCAAACCGCGCAGGTTCGCCCGCGAAGGCAGAACAAGTGCTTAACAGCGCAAGTGCGACCGACGCCAGCAGTCGCCTCAGTATGGTCCCGCTCATCATAAGGCCTGCAAGACGATGCACAGTAAGACTTCGTCTCGTGATCGCGACTATCGACCTTGGCACGGCATTTGTGGAGGGTCGTTCCTGTGCCCGCCCGCACTTCTGGCAGTGCGAATGAGAAGCTACAGCAATGCCGGTCGCTTCGAACCGTTTGCTAAACAAGTGATTTTCGACAGCTCCGGGTCAACCTGAAAAGGTCCGGCCACGTCCGCGCCACGCTTCTCTGGACCCCACACGAGCGGAAGGGCTTGCGGAGTTTTTGCATCTATGGGAGCTGTACCCCCACCCGCGGTAGCGCGGGAAAGTTATCGGCACGCGACGGGAGGGCCAATACCGACGGATAACTGACGCAGACAGTCAGTGGAAGTGTGCTTTCCGCAAACGCCATTATGCGTGGCGTCGTCGTGAAAATTGCTGCGCTGCATCCGGCTCGGATCGATTTTCGGTCGCCAGTGACCGCTTTCAATCCTACCGCGTCTGTCGAGCATCAATCGCCCGACTGGGTGTTTTGACCCAAAACGGACTTTCGCTTCCCTCATTATATCCTAAGGGCCAACAATTCTTCTCATTGTGGCTATCTGCATCGGTCGTGGCGTCAAGCGGTTTGAAACGCGGCTATCTTGTTTGATAGGCCCGCGACCTCGGTCGCTTTCCCTTCGGCGAGCGCTCGGATTTCGCTCGCGGCGACCGGACGCGCCTTCATCGTAAGAAGACGCAACACGGGCGAGGCGGTTGCGCCAGCTGCCGCATCGAAGCCCGTCGCGGTGTGCCCCGACAAAGGGTGGTCACGACCACGCCGCTTGAACGCACCTCATCGTGCAGCGCCTCGCCAAAGGCGAGCACATAGGCCTTCGTTGCGGCATACGCCGCGAAGCTGGCTACGGCCTGAAATGCCAGAGGCTGGCGACGAGCATATATGGCCAGAGCCCCGTTCGGCCATGTCACGGCCGAATAGATAGTGGCTCGGTGAGCGCGGTGATGTTGAGCTGGATCATATCGACTGTGCGTTCAATCGGCGTTTCCAGAAAATCGCCCTGCAATCCGTAACCGGCGTTGTTGACCAGGATGTCGATCGATATTGACCGTTCGTCGAGGCTGTTCTTTAGGCGAGCAGCTGCGCCCGGAGATGCGAGGTCGATGGCTTCGACTAGCACATCGACGCCGGCTTGCGCCGCAGACCGGCAGCGAGCTCTTCCATCGGTTCGCGGCGACGCGCCGCCAGCACGAGATTGACCTTCTGAGCCGCCAACAGATCCGCGAATTCAACGCCGATGCCGCTCGACGCTCCTGTGATCAGCGCCCGCTTTTCAGCGAAGTTACTCCGTGACATCTTTTCTCC
>CAVSZX010000026.1:0-20156 GCA_963732525.1 uncultured Alphaproteobacteria bacterium | reverse complement strand
TGGCGCAGGCCCGCGGGATCGGCGCTGTCGGCCTGGGCGCCGCCGGGCGCCGCGGCGCGTTCGGCCGGATTTTTGCAGAGCGCCGCGGACGGCCTCCTCCTGTTCGTCGTCAATTCGAGTTCCGTCTTGAGGCGGGCGACGACGCGGTCGGAACGATCACCGGCGCCGCCGGGGGCCGCCGCCTGGGTGGCGCGCGGCTTGAAGCGGAGCGCGTCGTTGGGAATGCGAATGACGCCGTCCTTCTTGGAGGCTTCGATCTGACGTTGGCCGTCATGCCGGGAAACAGCCTGCGGTCGTCGTTCGAGGCTTCGATGATGACGGTGTACGTCACCACGCTCTGCAGCTCGGTCGCCGACAGGCGCACTTGTGTGACCTTGCCTTCGAAGGTGCGCTCGGGATAGGCATCGACCGTGAAGGTGACCGTGTTGCCTTCCGAGACCACGCCGACGTCGGCCTCGTTCACCTGGGCTTCGAGGCGAATGCGCCTCAGGTCCTGCGCCAGCTTGAACAGCTCGGGCGCCTGCAGGCTTGCAGCGACCGTCTGGCCGACGTCGATGGTCCGCGAAATCACCGTGCCGTTGATCGGCGCCACGATCTTGGTGCGATCGAGGTCGACGTCGGCCTGCTTCAGGGCGGCTTCGCGCTGCGCGATCGTTGCCTTGGCGCTTTCGATCTGCGCCTTGGCCACCGCTATTTCCGCTTTGGCGATTTCGAAATCGCGCTTGGCATTGTCGAGCGTCGCGGTGGGCGAGTAACCCTTTTTTTGCAGGGCCTCCTGCCGCCCGCTCGCCCGCTCCGCCTGCTCGAGCACCGCTTCGCCGCGCTTGCAGCGCCGCCTGCTGATTGAGGAGACCCGCCTTGGCGGCCGCAAGATCGGCGCGCGCCTGGGCCACCTTGGCTTCGAAGGTGCGCGCGTCGATGGTCGCCATACGTCGCCCTCCTTGACCTCGCTGTTGAAGTCCACGAACAGCTTGTCGACCTGGCCGGACAGCTGCGAGCCGACCGAGACGGTGACCAGGGCCCGCACCGGCCCGGAGGTGGTGACGATCTTGCGGATCTGGCCCTTGGCGGCTTCCGCCGTGTCGTAGGCGACGCCGCCGCGCTCCGGGCCCTGCCCGTTCAGCATCCACAGCGCGCCAAACCCGGCCACCGCCAGGGCAAGGCTAATGTAAATAGATATTTCAATGGCTTGGCCATAAATTTGCGGGCGCTCCCCGATGCAGGCGTCATTCCTGGTCCTATCAACGCCGCACGCGACCTCTTCCGTCGCATCGAGCGGACGATACGTTCAGCTTATACCATGATCCCAATGACGGCGTCTTAGTGGCCGCGATACCGCCGGCTTCCAGTCCGGACGGCGCGACTCAGACCTGATGAATTGATGCTGGCGAAACATCATGTCGGGAACCGAACGTTGCAGCGCTCAGCGGCGTCTGTACGCAGCAAGGGCCGGCTCCGGACGTTCAACGCCGGCTACGCAGGCTGTGCTGCGCAGGTCACCGTCGGATTGCATGACCCCGGGTTTGCCACACCGCCCCGAGGGTCTACCTATGGAGCTTCCCAAACCACCCAGATCCGCATGCCACAGAACGGAGTACACGCCCGTGACCCTCAAGCTTCCCGATTTGCCCTACGCTTACGACGCCCTGCAGCCCTTCATGTCGGCCGAGACCCTGCAATTCCATCACGACAAGCATCATCTCGCCTACGTCGACAACGGCAACAAGCTGCTCGCCGGCTCGAAGTACGAAGGCAAGAGCCTCGAGGACATCTGTGCCGCGGCCTTCGCCGACAAGAACGCCGGCATCGTCAACAACGTCGGCCAGCACTGGAACCACCTGCACTTCTGGCAGTGGATGAAAAAGGGCGGCGGCGGCAAGAAGCTTCCGGGCAAGCTCGAGAAGCTCATCGAGGCGGCCGGCGGTTTCGACAAGGTCCGCGCCGACTTCATCAACGCCGGCCTGACCCAGTTCGGCTCCGGCTGGGCCTGGCTCGCGATCAAGGACGGCAAGCTCGAGGTGACGAAGACGCCGAACGGCGAGAACCCGCTGATGCATGGGCTGAAGCCCATTCTCGGCTGCGACGTCTGGGAGCACAGCTACTACATCGATTACCGCAACGCCCGGGCCGAAGTATCTCGAAGCCTGGTTCGACAATCTCGTTAACTGGGAACACGTCGAGCAGATGCTCGGCTGATCGAGGCCGATCAACCTTTCACGCAACGACGTCAACCTTCCTGCAATGACGATGTGAAGTTCCGGGGCGCTTCGTGCTAGCTTGATCTCATAAATCAGCGAGCGCGGGCGCCCCGATGCCGTCTCAACCCACTTCTTCCCTTCGCCTCGCCGCGGTCGAGACGTTCAAGGACCTCAGCGCCGCCGATCTCGAGCTGCTCGAATCGCGCCTTGCGCCGCTCGCCATTCAAAGGGGCGTGGCGCTCGTTCGCCAGGGCGAGGCGCCCGATCGCCTCTACGTCGTGGTCTCGGGCCGCTTCGCCGTCGAAATCGACGGCATCGACGAACCGGTCGCCGAGATCGCGGCGGGTTCTCCCATCGGCGAAATCGCCTTCTTTGCCGGCGGCGCCCGCACCGCGACGGTGAGGGCCATCCGCGACAGCGTCGTCGTCGCCCTGACGCGCGCCGATTTCGACGAGATTTCCGCCCGCGCGCCGGCGATCTGGCAGAAAATCGCCGCCGCTCTGTCGAACCGCCTCGCCGCCGAGACGCGCAAGAATTACCGCCTGCAGGCAAGTCCTCTGCCGCGCCCGCGTCCGCGCACCATTGCGCTCGTCCGCGCCGGCGAAGGCCAGATGCCCGCCGGTTTTGTCGCGGCGCTCACGGCTATTGCCGCGGCGCGGCCAAGGTCGCTCGTGCTCGACTCTTCGCGCGCCAAAGAGCTGATCGGCAGCGGCCCCGTCGATGCCATCGAAGCCACGCAGCGCCTCAACGATCTGGAAGCCGCCTACGATACGGTTCTCTTCGTCGCCGATGCGGAACTGACGCCGTGGAGCGAAAAGGCCATTCGCCAGGCCGATGAAGTCGTGTTCGTCGGCTCGGGCGACGGTCCGGTCGGCGGTCCCGTCGCGCTCAACGCGCTTGAACGGTTCGCCGCCGGACAAGACCAGCGGCCGCAGCACCGCCTCGTCCTGGTTCATTCGCATCACGGCAGCGTCCAGGGCACGCGCCACTGGCTCGCGAACCGAAGCATCGCCATGCACCACCACGTGGCGGCCGGCATCGCCAGCGATGCCGAACGGGTCTGGCGCTTCCTCATGGGCGAAGCGCTCGGGTTCGTCGCTTGCGGCGGCGGCGCCTACTGCGCGGCGCACGTCGGGCTTTACAAGGCCTTCGGCGAAAGCGGCATCGACTTCGACATCTTCGTCGGCACCTCGGGTGGCGCCGCCATGGCTGCGGCGTTTGCCTCGCAGATGCCGGCGGATGAGATCGACGAGCGCATCCACCGCATGTTCATCACCGGCAAGGCGCTGCAGCACTATACCATTCCCCGCTACTCCGTTTTCGATCACACGCACTTCGACCGCCACCTCATGACCGAGTACGGCAACACGCTGATCGAGGACCTGTGGAAGCCCTACTTCGCGGTGTCGATGGATCTCGCCGACTGCTCGCTCGAGGTTCACCGCACAGGCCCGGTGTGGTCCGCCATCCGCGCCAGTGCGGCCATCCCCGCCCTGCTGCCGCCGCTCTATACCGAGCGCGGACAGATGCTGGTCGACGGCTCCGTCATCGCCAATGTGCCGATCGACGTCATGCACCAGATCAAGACCGGCCCCAACGTCGTCGTGACCTTCAGTCCGGCCATCGACGACCATAGCCGCGTCGACTACCGGGAGCTGCCGGCGCGGCGCGAACTCGTATGGAGGTCCATGAACCCATGGTCGCGCGGCGAGCTGCCAAAAGCCCCCAGCGCCGCCACCGTGCTCATTCGGAGCCTAATGGCCAACCGCAACCACTTCGAGCGGCATCTCGCGGCCGGCGACTGGCTTTTGATGCCGCCGACGCCCGAGGGCATGGGGGCGCTCGACTGGCGCCGTCACAGCGAACTCGTCGAAGCGGCCTATCTCTACGGACTGACCGAAATAAAGCGGAAACTTGGGACTGCGCCGGCAAAATCGGAGTGATTTCGCGAGTTGCGCGCGCGTGCCGGTAACGTGTATGATAATAAAAATCGGGTTTGGCATTGCCGAGGTCGCAGGTGTCGGTCGCGCGCGGCGATTGTCGCCGTGCTCGGTTGCGATCCTGTCAGTGCGTCTCCAATGCGTGGGGAATTCCAGACTTGTCGTTCCGGCTGAAATGTCTTTGCCCCTGCTTGCGCTCTGCCTCGCCGGCTGTGCCGCAACCATGCAGCGCAATGGCATCGCCGACGCCGAAGCTCGCCGAACAGGCCGTCGTGGTGCATATGCCGAGCGTCCGCTTCTGGGGCGACGAAGTGCCGACCGACGTCCTTGCCGAAGTCCGCCGCCGACTGCCCAACCTGCCGCCGCTGGCGCGTGACGCCAAAACGCTGAACGGCCGACCGGTGATCGAAACTCTGGCGCTTTCGGGCGGCGGCGCCGACGGCGCTTTCGGTGCCGGGCTCCTTGCCGGATGGACGGCACGCGGCGACCGGCCGGAATTCGAGATCGTGACTGGCGTCAGCGCCGGCGCCATTATCGCGCCCTTCGCCTATCTTGGTCCGAAATACGATCCCGCAACTGAAGGAGATCTGGACCCAGTACCAGATGAACGAAATCGTCGTGGCGCAGATCCTGCCTGGTCTTGTTCGGCGGCGCGGCGCTGGCCGACACCGGCCCGATGGCCAACCTGCTCGAAAAGTACGTGACGCCGGAATTCCTGCGAGAAGTCGCCGCCCAGTACGCCCGCGGCCGCATCCTGATGGTCCTGACGACGAACCTCGACGCCCAGCGCCCGGTCGTTTGGAACATGGGCGAGATCGCCCGCGTCGGCAGCAAGCAGGCGCTTGAACTCTTCAGGAGTGTCATCCTGGCGTCGTCCGCCATTCCCGGCGCCTTCCCGCCCGTCTCTATTCCGGTCGAAGTCAACGGCAAGCCTTACGAGGAACTCCACGTCGATGGCGGCACCACGCGCGAGACGTTCGTGCTTCCCGTCCAGGCGCCGTTCCGGGCCTTCGACCGGCTCTATCCCAAGCCGCCGATCCGCAAGCTTTATCTCGTCAAGAATGGCAAGATTTCACCCGAGGCCCAGGTCGTGGAGGCGAAGACGCTGTCGATCGCCACGCGCGCCATCGCGACGCTGATCAAGAGCCAGAACTGGAGCGAGATCTATCGCATTTACCGTTTGGCCGACGACGACCATGCGGACTTCAACCTGATCGCGGTCCCCGACACCTTCACGGAAAAGCCCAAGACCATCATCGATCCGGTCTATCAGACGGCGCTCTATGACACGGCCTACAAAATTGCGGCGGCCGGGCACCAAGTGGATGAAGCATCCCGCCGGCCAGGCGCCCATACGTTGAGGCGCTCCTTCGTTTGAGGCGCTTGTTCGTTACGGCTTGGCCGCCTTGGGCGCGCCATTGCCACCGTGGGTTTCTGCCTTGAGCTTTTCCAGATAGGCGAGGATGCCGCCGATATCAGACGGCGCGAAGACGAACTCGGGCATGTCCTTGTGACCTGAGACGATGCCCTCGGCCAGTGCCTCGGCCAGGTTGTCGAGCGGATAGCGCGTCACGACCTGGCGAAACGGCGGCGCCTCTTTGTGCGTGCTGTCGCCCGTCGCGCGGAGCGCGTGGCAACGCTCGCAATGCTTGATCAGCAGTGCTTCGCCCTTGTCTTCGAGCCGTCCCGGATCGGCCCGTGCGGGGCCGGATAAAGCAACGCAGACAGCGCGCCCGCAATAAAGGCGTGTCCCAATCTCGCAAACGGCATCTGCACCTCCGCTGACGGCCAATGCCCGCAGCTAAGGCCCGGCGCCGGAAGGCGACCTTGATCGCGATCAACTGCCGCCGATCAGCGCTTGGTGATCGACTTGATGATGATGTTCTTGATCGTCGTTGCCGCCGTCCGCGCAATCGATCGCTGCAATTCGCGCCCGATCATGTCGCCCATGCCCTGCCTCTTGCGCCCGCTCGCGCCGCCGCGGCCGCCGCCCAGGACGCCGCCGAGCCAACCACCGACACCGCCGCCGCCTGCGTCCGCTTCCTGCCCGGCCGCTTCCGTCTTCTGGCCGAGAATTTCGCTCGCGCTCTCGCGGTCCTGCTTTGCCTCGTACTTGCCGTAGTACGGGCTGTACTCGATGACGCCGCGGCGCTCCTCTTCAGATACCGGCCCGATGCGCGCCTCCGGAGGGCGGATCAGCGTGCGCTGCACGATCGACGGCTCGCCCTTGTTCTCGAGCATCGAGACCAGCGCTTCGCCGACTTTCAGCTCCTTGATGACCTCTTCCGTCTTCAGCGCCGGGTTCTGCCGGAAGGTCTTCGCCGCCGCGTCGATGCCGGCCATGTCCTGGGGCGTGAAGGCATTGAGCCGGTGCTGAATGCGGTTGTTGAGCTGGCTCGCGATGGTGCGCGGCACGTCGGCGGGATTTTGCGTGATGAAGTAGACGCCGACGCCCTTCGAGCGCACGAGCCGTGCGATCTGCTCGACGCGATCCATCAAGGCTTTCGGCGCGTCGTCGAACAGCAAATGCGCTTCGTCGAAGAAGAACACCAGCTTCGGCTTCGGCTGGTCGCCGACTTCCGGCAGCGTCTGCCACAGCTTCGAGAGCAGCCAGAGCAGGAACGTGGCATAGACGCGCGGCGCCTGCATCAGCTTATCCGCCGCGAGCACGTTGATGACACCGCGTCCGTCAGGAGCCACGCGCAGGAAATCGTTGATGTCGAGCGCCGGCTCGCCGAAAAAGTGCTCGGCGCCCTGTTCCTCGAGCACCAGCAGGCGGCGCTGGATGGAGCCGACCGAGGCCGTCGCGACGTTGCCGTACTTGGTGGCGATTTCCTTGCCGCGCGAGCCCAGATCATTGAGCAGCGCGCGCAGATCCTGGATATCGACGAGCGGCATCTTTTCATCCGATGCGACGCGATAGGCGATGTTCAAGACGCCTTCCTGGACGTCGTTGAGTTCGAGCAGGCGCGAGACCAGCAGCGGCCCCATGTCGGTGAGCGTGGCGCGGATGGGGTGGCCCTCAACGCCGAACACGTCCCAGAACACCGACGGGAAGGCGCGGTTCTCGTAAGGCGCAAGGCCAATTTCCTGCGCCCGCTTGACGAGAAAGTCTTTCGGCTCTCCGACCGCGGCGATGCCGGAAAGATCGCCCTTGATGTCGGCGGCAAAGACCGGCACGCCGGCGGCCGAAAATCCTTCCGCCAGCACCTGCAGCGTCACGGTCTTGCCCGTGCCGGTTGCGCCCGTGATCAGCCCGTGACGGTTGGCGAGGCGCAGTTCCAGGTATTCCGGCTTCACACTCTTGCCGATGAAGATCTTGTCGTCCTGAAGAACCGACTGGCTCATGTTTCCACCCTTGGGCTGCAGTGTACCGGCTGCTGCGGCGTCCGGCGGACTGAACGGAAACGAGGTGGAGCCTCAATGTGCCCCGCGACTCGCGCGAATAACCATACCGCGACCTCTTGGCATGGCCGTGCGCGCCATTGCAAATTGCAGTTGCATAGAAAATCCGGCGAATTTGCACCCCCATCGATAAAACTGTTCCCCTGACGCGGTTTGGCTCCACCATGGCGCGGCAATGGCGACGCCTGGCACCTGCTTTTTTGCCTCGTCTTGCGGTGCATGCCCCGTCTATAGATTGGGCTTCAGTCGCCTCAACAAGCGGATCGCGCCGGACATGACCTCGACCCCGACCAATCTCAAACTCGCCAGCGGCTTTCCGGCGCCGACGTTCGACCAGTGGCGGGGTCTCATCGACAAGGCGCTGAAGGGCTCGGACTTCGACAAGCGCCTCGTCACCCGCACCGCCGACGGCGTCGCGGTCAAACCGCTTTATGCCCGCAAGGATGCGCTCGTCTCGGCTGAAGGCGCCCTGCCCGGTGCCGCCCCCTATACGCGCGGTACCTCGCTGCTGCGCGACGGGCTCGGCTGGGACATCCGCACGATCCATATCGAACAGGACGCGGCCGTCGCCAACAAAGCCATCCTTGAAGACCTCGAGGGCGGCGTCAATTCGCATCTTGCTGCAGGTCGGCGGCATCGGCCTTACCGCCAACAAGGAGACGCTGTCGAAAGCCCTCGACGGCGTACTTGCTCGACGTCTGCCCCATCGCCCTCATCGCCGGCGAAGCAGCTTTCGACGCCGCGACCGCCCTCAACGCCGTCTGGGCGGAACGCGGCATCGCCAACGAGGCGCGCCAGGGTTCTTACGGCGCCGATCCGCTCGGCACGCTCGCCATGCAGGGTGCGCTGCACGAACCGCTCGAAACCGCGCTCGCCCGCGCCATCGCGCTCGCCAAGGCGTCGCTCGCCATGGCGAACGTCACGGCCTTGACGGCCGACGGCGTCATCTATCACGCGCGCCGGCGCCAGCGAGGCGCAGGAACTGGCGGCCATGCTGTCAACGCTGGTCTCGTATCTGCGCACCGGCGAACGCGCCGGCATCGCGCCGAGGGACATGCTGGCGAAGATCACGATCGCGCTCGCCGCCGATGCCGACCAGTTCGCGACCATCGCCAAGCTGCGCGCGGCGCGCAAGCTCATCTGGCGCGTTGCCGACGCCTGCGGTGCGGGGGATGCCGCAGCGAAGGTCAAGATCAACGTGCCGACGTCGTATCGCATGATGGCGCGGCGCGATCCCTGGACCAATATCCTGCGCACCACGATTGCCTGCGCCGGGGCGGCGCTCGGCGGCGCCGACGCCATTTGCGTTCTCCCCTTCACTTTCGCGCTCGGCAAGCCGGACGCATTTGCCCGCCGCGTTGCCCGCAACATCCAGATCGTCTGCCAGGAGGAAAGCAACCTGGGCCGCGTCAGCGATCCCGCCGGCGGCTCCTGGTTCGTCGAGCAATTGACCAGCGAGCTTGCGCAGAAGGCCTGGGAGGTGTTCCAGGACATCGAGGCGCGCGGCGGCATGCTGGTCGGCTCTGACGACCGGCTACATCCAGGAAATGCTCGCAAAGTCGGTCGAGGCGCGCGCCAAGCAAGTCGCGTTCGGACGCGCCGATCTGACCGGCATCTCGGCGTTTCCCATTCTCGGCGACGACGGCATCCATGCCGAGCCGTGGCCGCGCCCGGTCATGGCGCCGATTTCGAAACCCGAGATCGAGGTGACGCCGCTCAAAGCCCACCGGCTCGGCGAAGCCTTCGAGGCCTTGCGCGATGCGGCCGACGCAAAGGGCGGCTTCAAGGTGTTCCTCGCCAACATGGGCGAAATCGCCGACCACAACGTGCGCTCGACCTGGGCCAAGAACTATCTCGCCGCCGGCGGCATCGAGGCCCTGACGAGCGACGGCTACACGTCGGCCGAAGACGCCGCTGCGGCGTTCAAGGCCTCCGGCGCCCGGGCCGCCTGCCTCTGCTCTTCCGATGCCGTCTATGCGACGCTCGCCGATGATACCGCCAAGGCCTTGAAGGCTGCCGGCGCGACGTTCGTTCTCATGGCGGGCCGCGCGAGCGACAAGGAAGCATCGCTCAAAGCCGCGGGCATCGATCAATTCCTCTTTGCCGGCGCCGACGCCGTTGCGACGCTGAAGGGCTTGCAGGAGAAGCTGGGGTAGGGCCGAGAATTGAACATAGTCGGCCCCAGCGCCATCGTCCGAAGCCTTTCGGATCGCACCGAACTAGTGTTTGTGACGCTCATCGCCTTCGGCTTCTTCGTCTACTGAAGTCTTTCCGCCGCGCTTTCGCCCGCTGACGCGGCGCCGATGTCGGAACCAGACTTCTACGTCCTAACCGCCTTCGAAGTGTTGCTCTTTGCCGTCCTCGTCCCGATTTTGTGGCTGCGCGGCTGGACGCCCCGGTCGCTCGGACTTGGTATCACTTTGAAGCAAACGGCAACTGGCGTGGGACTGGCGCTCGCCGTCCTCCTCGTTGATGCGGCCATGTACTGGGCCCTGCCGGATAACTTCAAGCATCAGTACGAAACGTCTATGTCATCTCTTGTTGCCCAGACCGTTCCACTTGCAGCGGTCGTCACGGTGTCGGTCACGAACGGCCTGTTCGAAGAGCTGTTTGTCACCGGCTATCTGATGACGGGCATCCTGAAAAATCATCCCGCTTGGACCGCCGTTGCGGCCAGTGTCATCCTCCGCACGATCTACCACATCTATCAAGGGGCCATCGGCGCTGCGAGCGCGTGCATCGTCGGCATCCTCTTTTCGTTCTACTTTTTGAAGCAACGCAAGCTCTGGCCACTCATCGTCGCTCATGCCTTGCTCGACATTTACGCCTTCGCGGCAAGGGCACACGCAACTCCATAGATCTGCATGCACCTTACCGCCTGTCCCAATCGTCTTCCTGGTATTGAGGTCTCGGATCGGGATCGTCGCTCCATGCGATGCCCGGACGCCGTCGCGACGCTTGGCGAACTGCAGAAAAAGCTCGGCTGAAGTGTTTCAATCTTTACGAAAACCACGGGACGCCGCCATCTTCTCCTCCCCCCTCGAAGGGCGAGGAGTTCTTGGCCCGCCGCGATTTCCATTAGATTCGCAAAGACTCTGAAGCCAATAGACACGTCACCATCACCCATCACGAAAACGCACACGAAATGAGCGAAATGCCCGCTTGGTGGGCGGGCGCGCGGCTCGACGCAAGCATTGCGCTTGCCAGGGCGCCCATCGTATTGCCAAACTCGTCGTCACTGACTATCGGCCGCGCCCGTTTCGGGTGTCTTGGGGGAGACGCGATTTTGCAGACGCTGGTTGAAACGGGCCTCGGGCTCTGTCGTCGAATTTCCTGGACCCTGGCGTGCCTCGCCGCAACCGCGCGTCGTCGCCGCCATCGTCGCCGGCGTGGCAACCCCGGCGCGTGCCATCGATCCTGGCCGAGGCCGCAGGCCCGCCGTTCAAAATCGGGATTTTCGTCAGCTCGAAAAAAGACGATTGCTACGATCTCGGGCTCCATCGCCGCCATCAGGAAGCTCGCCACCCTGCAGCAGAAAGAGATCAACCGCCAGGGCGGGATCTCGGGCCGCCCGATCAATCTCGTCTTCCTCGACGACGAGCGCGATCAGAACCGCGTCATCGCCAACATGCGGAGCGCGCTCGCCGAGCCGCAGATGCTGGCCATGATCGGGCAATCGAACCCGACGCGCGCCAAGCCGATGTTCGAGGCTCTTGGCGACGAGATCAAGGGCAGCAACATTCCCTTCATCTCCGACATTTCCGTCAATTCGCTGTTTGCGCCCTACCCGAATGTGTTCACGACGCGCGCCTCGCAGGACGAGGATAGCCTGCCGATCGTCGCCGGCTTCACGCGCCAGCTCGGCTTTCAGCGCGCCGCGTTCGTCGGTTTGCGCGACAGCGTCGGCGGCGCGGCCATCGGCGACGGATTGAAGAGCGCGCTCGAAGCCGGACGGCTCATCGACGACATTCGCCTCGCCGCCACCGACAACAAGATCGACACGCTCGAGATTGCCAACGCCGTCGCCGCCCTCAAGGCGAAGAATCCCGATCTCATCTATCTCTATATCGGCAACGCCAATGCCGAGCAGTTCATGAAGGCGCTGGTCGAAGCCAAGCTGACGCCGGCGCTGTTCCTTTCCGGACGGCTGGACGGCATCGACGCTGCTGTCGCCAACGCCTACCCCAACGCCCTCTACAATCTCGGCTGGGACAGCCCGCCCGAAGTCTACAACAACCGCCTGCGCAAGCTGATCACGCCGCAGAACGAGGCGTCCTGGATTTTCGAAGGCGCCAAGAACGCCGCCGCGCCCGGCTGGACGAACGGCGAATGCAAGCCGCGGCCGGACGTCGAATACGTCGATCCGCTCAACAAGGACAACCTCAGAGCCTTGAGCACGGGCAGCCAGTTCGCCGACATGGTGTCGCTGATCGCGGAAGCCGCCAGAACCGAAGAGCGCACGACCGACCTCGCGCGGCTGCGCGCCGAGATCGTCGATAAATTGTCGAACACGTACCGGTCGGGCCGCGGCGCCTTCAAGGGTGCCTTCGACACCTGGTCGTTCGTCGGCAAGACGCGCGCCGCCGCCCGCGATCCCTTCATCATGATCCTGCCGCAAGGCCTCGGCCGGGCGCAACTCGCGCCCTTCCAGTTCGTGCGCTCCAAGGACGGTTCGCTGAGGCCGATGGAAACGCTCTACGTCGACGTCGATCTCATCCGCGCCAATCGCATGGACGAGAACGAAAAGACCTTCTTCGCCGAGTTCTATCTCTCGATGCGGGCCAACGACAACGCCACCATCGACCGGCTCGAGTTCGTCAACGCCTATCTCGACGCCCAGTCGAGCGGCGGACGCCAGATCAACGTCGAGGTGCTTCACCCCGGCGGCGCCAGCCCGTCCTACCCCGACAGCATGCGGCTCTATCGCGTGTCGGGACGCTTTCTGTTCGATCCGCGTCTCGCCAACTTCCCCTTCGACACCCAGCGCTTCGCGATCGTCATCCAGCCCAAGACCGGGGGAGCGCCGTTCATCGTGCAGCCACCGCCGTTCGCGCTGCGCGATCATAGCGTCAGCGTCGATGGCTGGACCGCGAAGGACCAGTACGTCGGCTACGATCAGGAATTCGTGCCGGTGATCGACGCTTACACGCATGGCCCGAGCGTCGTGCCGTTCTACAAGACCAGCTTCACCTGGGTCATGCAGCGCGAGACGACGGACTATCTCCTGCGCGTCGCCGTCCCGCTCGGCTTCATCATGTTCGTTGCGTATCTGTCCATCTTCATTCCGCGCCACCACTTCGAGGCGGTCGTGACCATCCAGGTGACGGCGCTGCTCTCGGCCGTGGCGCTGTATCTGTCGCTGCCCAAGATCGATAGCGACACGGCGACGATCTCCGACCGCGCCTTCGTCTTCGCCTACATGGTGGTGAGCTTGATGATCGGCATATCGATATTGCGGGTGTCGCCGATCTTTGCCGAACGCGTTGGCGCCGAGCGCGTCCTGCGCATCGCCCACGTCGTCATCATCCCGCTCATGGTCGGACTGGCGGCTTATTACGTCTACGGTCTCAGCATGGCGGGCCGGTAATCGGCGTCTTGACTTTCCGGCGTCTTGCGGCCGGCGATCTACTGCCGCGCCTTACGGCCGGCGCGCGGAACGCCGTGCTCGCCAAGCGCATTCAACCGGCGCCCTTTCCCGCGCTTGGCGGCCGGCTCCGCGGAGCGGAGTCGCCAAGCGCCAATCAAAATGTGTCACGCCCGGAACAGCGCGCCAACGCGCTTTGAACCATTCTCCTCCTCGAGACGACAGACTGGGTAACCCCGGTCTGAAGCCAAGAATTTGAGGAGAGACCCCGATGTCCGGCCTGCTGACCAGCTCCACGATCGCGCTCACCACCGTCGTCACGGTCTTTGCCGCCGCTTTTCCAGAGGTCGGTCAGGCTTTCAGCGCCGTCTATGAAACCGGAAACGAGTATGCGGCGTTCTCCTTGGGCATGGTGGTCGCGATCCCCGGCCTCGCCCTTTTAACCTTGATTGCGGGCGCCGCCCGCGACTGATGCAATTTTTCACTGCCCCCACGCACTTCCTTCCTCCCATCCCCAACTGGCCGGTTCCCCCTCGGACCGGTCTTTTTTTTGGGCGCAGGCGACACGCGTTCCGCGCGCCGGCCGCCTGCGCCGAACAAAACCCTGGCCTTCGCCGCTTCATCCACTGGCGCTGGTGTGGTAGTGGTGGAGGCGAAAGCGCAACTTGGAGACGTGGATGGCCGGCGCCGAGCCCAGACACTTTCCCCGCATGACCGCCGCCGAATTCATGGACTGGGACGGCGGCGGGCTTTTGGGCAAGCTCGAACTCGTCAACGGCGAGGTCCGCGCCATGTCGCCCGCCAGCGGCACGCATGCGCTCATCCAGGCGAATCTGGCCTATCTCATCTGGCGCCCACCTGCGGGCAAAGAAACTCCCCTGCCGGGTCGGTACCGAAGCGCCGGTCCAGCCGCAGCTGCACGCCAACGACAACGTCCGTGCTCCCGATCTCGCCGTGACCTGCGCACCGCCCTCGGCCGCCAAGACCTTCCCCGATCCCGTCCTCATCATTGAATGCTCTCGCCCTCCAACCACAAGGACACCTGGGACAGCATCTACGCCATGTCCACGATTTCGGCGCTCCAGGAGATCGTCGTGGTCGATAGCGAGCGCGTCCATGTCGAGGTGTTTCGTCGCGACGCCGACGGGGCGTGGCCCAAGCATGGCGAGGTCCGCCAAGCGCCGGATTCGGTGCGGCTTAACAGCATCTCGGCCGAATTCCTGTCGCCGAGATTTACTCGGGCACCGTCCTGGCTTAACGAACCTTTCTCTCCAAAAAGTCGAGATGGCACCCATGTCCAGCATCCCCGATTTCACCAAGATCGCTCTCGACGAACCGGCGAAGGCCGCGCAGGCCCCGGAGATCCCCGACGACCGCATCTGGGAGACGCCCGAGGGCATTCCGGTGAAACCCGTCTACACGGGCGCCGACACCGCGGGCCTCGACTTCCTCGACACCATGCCCGGCATCGCGCCGTATCTGCGCGGTCCCTACCCCGCCATGTACGCGCTGCAGCCCTGGACCATCCGCCAGTATGCCGGCTTCTCGACGGCGGAAGATTCCAACGCCTTCTACCGCCGCAACATCGCCGCCGGACAAAAGGGCCTCTCCATCGCCTTCGACCTCGCCACGCACCGCGGCTACGACAGCGACCACCCGCGCGTCAAAGGCGACGTCGGCATGGCGGGCGTGGCGATCGATTCCATTTACGACATGCGCACGCTGTTCGACGGCATTCCGCTTGCCGACATGACCGTCTCGATGACCATGAACGGCGCCGTGCTGCCCATTCTCGCGCTCTTCATCGTCGCGGGCGAAGAGCAGGGCGTGCCGCCTGAGAAGCTCGCCGGCACCATTCAGAACGACATTCTGAAAGAATTCATGGTGCGCAACACCTACATCTACCCGCCCGCGCCCTCCGATGCGCATCGTCTCGGACATCTTCGCCTATACCTCGGCGCACATGCCGAAGTTCAATTCGATCTCGATTTCCGGCTATCACATGCAGGAAGCGGGCGCGACGGCCGACCTCGAACTCGGCTACACCATTGCCGACGGCATCGAGTACGTGCGCGCCGGCGTCGCCGCCGGCATCGACGTCGACGCGTTTGCGCCGCGCCTGTCGTTCTTCTGGGCCATCGGCATGAACTACTTCATGGAGATCGCCAAGATGCGCGCCGCGCGTCTGCTTGTGGGCGAAGCTCATCAAGCAGGAATTCAATCCCGAAGGACGACCGCTCGCTCTCGCTCAGGACGCACTCGCAGACATCGGGCTGGTAGCCTGACCGCGCAGGACATCTTCAACAACGCGACGCGCACCTGCCTCGAAGCCATGGCGGCGACGCAGGGCCACACGCAATCGCTGCACACCAACGGCCTCGATGAAGCCATCGCCTTGCCGACCGACTTCTCCGCCCGCATCGCCCGCAACACGCAGCTTCTGCTGCAGCAGGAAAGCGGCACCTGCCGCACCATCGATCCCTGGGGCGGCAGCTATTACGTCGAGCGCCTGACGCACGACCTTGCGGCACGCGCCCTGGCGCACATCCAGGAAATCGAAGAACAGGGCGGCATGGCGAAGGCGATCGCCGCCGGCATCCCGAAGATGCGCATCGAGGAAGCCGCCGCCCGCACGCAGGCCCGCATCGACAGCGGCCGCCAGACGATTACCGGCGTCAACAAATTCCAGATCAAGGGCGACAAGGACATCAACTTCCTCAAAGTCGACAACAAGAGCGTGCGCGAGCAGCAGCTTGCCAAGCTCGCCCGCCTCCGCGCCGAACGCAACGAGAGCGGAGGTGCAAGCCGCGCTCGACGCGCTGACGGAAGGCGCGAAGGGCAACGCCAACCTGCTCGACCTCGCCGTCAAAGCCGCGCGCAAAATGGCGACCGTCGGCGAAATCTCCTATGCGCTGGAAAAAGTCTTCACCCGCCACAAGGCCGAGATCCGCGCCATCTCCGGCGTCTACAAGAAGGAAGCGGCGATGAACCCGAGCGTCGATCGCGTCAAGACCCTGGTCGAAGCCTTCGACAAAAACGACGGCCGCCGCCCGCGCATCCTGATCGCCAAGCTCGGCCAGGACGGCCACGATCGCGGCCAGAAGGTCATCGCCTCGGCCTTCGCCGACTTGGGCTTCGACGTCGATATCGGGCCGCTGTTTGCAACCGCCGATGAAGCCGCTCGCCAAGCCGTCGAGAACGACGTGCATGTCGTCGGCGTCTCATCGATGACGGCGGGACATCTGACGCTGGTGCCGGAACTGAAAGCCGCGCTCGACAAGGAAGGCCGCGGCGACATCATGATCGTCGTCGGCGGCGTCATTCCCCCGCACGATTACGACGACGCTCTTCGCCGCCGGCGCCAAGGCCGTGTTCGGCCCCGGCACCAACATCCCCGAAGCCGCAGCGGACCTCGTCGAGAAGCTGAATGCGCAGTTGGGGTATGGGGACAAGCAGGCGGCGGAGTGACCTTGCGCCTGAGCCGCAACTCGGGCCGCACGACCGGTGTCATCCTCGGGCTTGTCCCGAGGACCCATCGCGCCGCAAGCGCCGGAAAGAGCGGATGAATGGATCCTCGGGACAAGCCCGAGGATGACAGTTTGAGCGACGAACTTGATCGAGAAGCTGAATGCGCCGTTGGGGTATGGGGACAAGCAGCGGCGGAGTAGGAGTTGTGATGCTCGGACAGTCCAAACAAAATTGGACACTCGGGAACGCTCAAGAAAGGGCGGCGGCAGCACCATACACGTTTCATATGCCATCAAAGGAGGCGATTGCACTGTTAAGGCCGGGCGATCACGCCAAGCTCATTTTTGAACTTGCCGCACCGCACCCGAATGGTCCGGGTGCCGAGCGAATGTGGGTCGAGATTACTGTCACAACCAAATGGGGCTTCGTTGGGATTCTCGACAACGTCCCCCAGGACGTCGAGAACTTGTCGTTAGGTTCTACGGTTGAGTTTGAACCTCATCACATCATTGCCGTCAGTATTCCCGATCCTGTTCCGTCATCGACGGACCGGTGGCTCGCTCGTTGTGTCGTGACGAAATCTATTCTGTCGGATCGAAAACGAGTTACATATCTTTATCGCGAACAGCCCATCAGAGAAGAAGACAGCGGCTGGAGGCTCACGGCGTCAGAGGATGCCATGCATTTGAACGACCCAGAAAACTTCTCAATTGTGTCGCTCGGAGCTGTTCTCAATTGCGATGACCGAATGCTCGCACTCCTGGACCGACGTGCTCCGGTTGCCTTCGAGTGGAACGACGAAAGGGAGGATTTCGTAGAAATTGCTCCTCAAACCTCGATCAACTGACTCGAGCTCATGATTTCGGGAACGACTAAAACATGTCGCCGGTGAAACAGAGCACCCGCTAAGTCAAAATCGTCGAATTGTCCGAGGAGAATCAGGTCTACGGCAGCGGAGTGAACTCTCCCCGCTGTCGTCATCCCGGCGTCGCGGCACGCGACGATGCCAAAGGCAGCGCAGGCCGGGACCCACGGCAAGCGTCCACATGCGCGGTGCCACGATGGGGCATCAAACCTGCGTCATTCAAAAATTCATTTCGCTGAATCTGGTCGTTGGTCCCGGCCTTCGCCGGGATGACGGCGCTGAGAGAGCGAGCCCACCTCCCTCCACCCGCATTCCCGGGCGAGCAACGAAGCGCAGCAAAGTTGCTGAGACCCGGGACCGCTTCGGTTGTAGAATTCGCGCGAAGCCCCAAACGACGCGATCCCGGATAGCCGCATTGTTTCGCTGACGCGTCACTCGCGGCTTCCGGGAACGCAAGCTGAGGAAGTTGCGCGTCACTCAATCAGCACCGTCATCCCCGCGCCGGGTTCGCGCGTCGCGCGATCCCGGGACCAGGCGGGGACCCGTCCAAGCCGAGACTGTCGAGCACGCAAGCGAACGCGGTCCAAGAGGCGGCCATTCGAGCAAGCATCAGATGCAGCCGCAGGCGCGAGGATGCGACACCGGTCGCATGCGGACGCTTGCGTGGATGCCGCCTGCGCGGCCGAAGCCGCTTCGGCGCGGCGGAGGCCCGCCCGCAGGATCCGCTCGCCAGTGGCGAGCGGCGGCGGGCGACTGTGTTGTTTTGTCAAGTGCGTTCCACGTGATTTTTCTCGAACGTGGCGTTGGCTCTGACGAGTGCATTGGCGACGGTGACGAGTTTTCGTGCGACGGCGACGAGCGCGACTTTTGCGGGTTTGCCCTTGGTTCGCATGTCGGTGTAGATCGCCTTGAAGCGCGTGTTCGATCTCACGGCTGAGAGAGCTGCCATGTAAAGAGCGGCCCGCACGCATGGCCGTCCGCCGCCGATATGAGCGCGGCCTGGCGTCATGCCGCTTTGGTGGATTTGGGGGGCGAGGCCTGAGAGGCTTGCGGCGGCTTTTTGATCGAGGGTGCCGAGTTCCGGCATGTCGGTTGCGAGTACGGTTGCGACCTGTCTGCCGATACCGGGGATCGACGTCAGGATCTCGCGGCGGCGCGCCACATCGGGATCGCGGGCCAGCGCGGCATCGAGTTTTTCTTCGATGGCGCAGCGCTCGGTCGAGAGACTTTTTATGGTTGTGCGGTGGCTTTGCACGATGCCGGGATCGATCGCCTGTTTGAGGCGCGTCTTCTCCATGGCGATCATGTCAACGAGCTGTCTGCGCCGGTGTGCAAGGGCTTTGACGGCGAGCTGGGCTTCGGAGGGCAGTGGTCTGATGGCATCGGTCATGATGAGAGCAAAGCGCGCAATGAGGGCGGCGTCCAGCCTGTCGTTCTTGGCGCGGCGCCCCTCGGCATCGCGGAAGGCCTTGATGCGGCGGGGGTTGACGAGGCCGACGCTGAAGCCCTTAGCGGCGAGTGCCCGCACCAGCGGTTGGGCATATCCTCCGATGGCCTCGAGAACGACGCGGGTTATTCCGGCGCGCTTCAAACGCGTCAGGATAAGCTTGATGCCGGCGGCCGTGTTGTCAACGCGGAACGATGTGGTGCCGGGTGCGAAGGCGACGTCGAGAAATGCTTTGCCGGCATCGATGCCGGCGGCGGTGATGAGTGTCATGGCTTGATCCTGTCCTGTATGCGGGATCGTGCCTTGGCGGCGGGTCCCGTGCGACTGTCCGGAAAAAGACCTTTGCAACCGGGCCCATGCCCGTACGACGAGCTAAGGCACTCAGGATGACGACGGGCTCCGGTTGCAAAACCACCCTACAAGAGCGGCCAGGGCATATACAGGATGACGAACGCCGCAAGAGCGGCGCAGGGACGGACGCGGTTGCAGCGGCGCGGGGATGACGTGCGTTGCCAAAGCGGCAGAGAGACGAACGCGATTAGAGCGGCACGCCAACGTGAAAGCTGCGACGCGAACGTTCGGCCTTCGGCACATCGCCGTCGCTTCCGGTTGCAGAATGAACGCCCGATGAATGTGCAATGAATGCCCGATGAACGTGCGCAAGGCGTTCGCGCTTGTTGCCGTCAACCGACGAATTCGTGCGACGGAAGCAAGCGTGCTCCCCGTTCTTGATGTCAGACGCTGCGTTGGCGTCCCTGCTCAATCAAAGGATCACACAATGAACCGTTTTATTTCGTCCATCGCGCTTGCGGGTATCCTGGCCACCGCCGCGCCGGCCATCGCATCCGCGCACGACAACGACGGCTGGCGAAGCCATCGCCAACACCGAACCTGCCACATCGTGCGCACCGTCAAGTGGAAGTGGGGCCACAAATTCGTGACGACCAAGCGCGTCTGCAACTGGCACCGCTAAGACCGGCGCCAAGTAAGACCGGCACCAAGTAAGTCCGGCACCAAGCAAGCCGCACTGGGTACCCAGCAAGCCGCACTCGTTTCCGCCGCGAGGTCGCAGATGACCTCGCGGCTTATTATTTTTCGAGGCAAACCGCGCTCGGGGCTCTGGCCCCCGAGCGCCAAATGCCGAGCAAGATCGTCTGCCCGTTGCCTTGCTGCGATTGCCGCTTGCCGCTTGCCGGTTGCCGACGCGCACCAGCAATACGTAGTCTCGTAACGAATAGGTTAACATAAT
>CAVSZX010000025.1:0-25218 GCA_963732525.1 uncultured Alphaproteobacteria bacterium | reverse complement strand
GCCTGCCGGAACGCGCGGGTGATGCAGCGTCACCGGAGGATTGTCATCCCGGGCGAGCCCACTTGCGAGACCCGGGACCCAGACTCTCGCGCGATAAGTCTCCTGGGTCCCGGCTCTCCAAAATTGCGCACGCGCAATTTCTCCGGCCGGGATGACAACCAGTGAAATGCCCACGCGCCAACCGGGATCTCTTTGTTTGCGCCAACCGACTCTTTGCTGGTCGTTGGCGACTCCCCTTTGCTTGCGCGTTCCGACTCCGACTTCGCGGAGCCTGCCGGAACGCACGGGTGATGCAGCGCCACCGGTGTTCCGAGCGCAACCGGCCGGCGCGAAACGGCAAACGCGAACGGCGGCAGGCTCCCCGCAGGGGAGTTGCCGTGAGCAAGTGAAGTGAAGGGCGGGGCGGCGAGGCCTCGACTTATTGTTCTGTTTGTTCCGTGATGCAGCCTTCGCCACCCCACGCACATGCCTCTCGAGGTTACTCAGTTCCTCCGGATCAGATCCGAGCGGCCACGATGGGCCTTGAGGACTTCGAGCTCTCGAGCCCGGAGCGGTTTCCCGCACCAGCGCTTCGAATACCGCCATCCTCCCGTGCATCCCGGTTCACCGAGCAGGAGTTGAACCTCGTCAACCCATCCAGGGTCATCGAGGCCGGCAGACAATCCCGGGGCAGCTTAGACCCTGGAGCGTGACAGGCCCCATCCGCAACGCACACCACAAGCTCTGAGGTGCGCCCTTCGAAGTACGGCGGGTCGGGTGCAAGTATCAAGCGGGTGCAGGGGGGCGGGGATAACTTTTTTTCGAGAATTTTTTGGCGTTGGTTAAAGGCGGCAACCGTTTCCTCCCCCTCGAGGGGGGGCGGTGCGCCGTGAGTTAGGCCGCGCTCTTTTTTGCGCTTGCGACTTTCCTTCGTCGAGCCGGCCGCAAGCGCGTTCTAACTCATCCTTGGCGCACCGGGTGGGGGTGAGGCGCGGCGCACGTTGCAAACCACCCCCATCTGAAACGCCTAAGGACTTGGACGAGCCTTCGTGCCTGGCTGAAATTTGAGCTGGCCCGTCCAAGTCCAAGGCGTTTCTTCGTCCCCCCTCGAAAGGGGGAAGCAAAGCCTGGCGCTCGTTCGCGCGGGCCGAAGCTTCACGCGTGTTGAAGCTTCGACGGGTCCCCGCCCCGTCCCGTGATCGTGCACGCGCGATTCCGGGATCAGGCGGGAATGACGAAGCTGAACAAGCGGCGCGGCGAAGGCCAGGCCTGCTTTGCACATCGTGCATCGTCGCATTGCGCGATGCCGTGAAAACAATTTGGAGAGAGCGTGCCGCGACTGGATCGCGACGCGGGACGGGCGCTGTGCGACGCATCCGGGATGGCGGAGGAGTGAGCAAGGCGGCGCATTCGCGATGACAATCGATGCGCAAGCGTGTTGATCGCTCAGGCCGCTTCGGCGGTGGCACGCAGCGTTGGCCTTGCCCGGAACGTCGAGGGCGCAGTCGTAAGCGGCAAGCAGACGCGCGCGCTCGTTTTCCCACTTGAGCAGCATGCGGGCGCGCGAGCGGCCTTCTTCGCTCAAGGCACCGGCGAGGTCGGCATCGTCGACGAGCTTGGCCATCTTGCCGGCCAGCTCGTTGGGATCGTTGTTGCCGGCATAAAGCGCCGCGTCGCCCGAAGCCTTGCGGCATTCGATCAGATCGAACGACACGAACGGGATGCCGAGGCTCATGTACTCGAACACCTTGTTCATCGAAATCTTGTCGTTGTAGGTGTTCTTGGGGTCGGGAATGACGCCGATGTCGAAGGTCGAGAAGGCCTTGAGCAGCGGCTCGCCCGAGAGGAAGCCCGTGAATGTAATGTAATCGTCGAGACCCTTGGCGGTGGCCATGCGCTGCAGGTTCGGCAGCTCGGTGCCCGAGCCGACGATGGCGCACTGGATGTCGCGGCGGCCCTTGACGTTGACGAGGTCGTCCATCGCCTCGATCAGCAGATCGACGCCGTCCTGGGCGCCCATGATGCCGACATAGCCGGCGAGAAACTTGCGGCCGTTCTTCAATTCGTGCGCCGGCGTCAGGCGCTTGAAGCGCGTCAGATCCGGCACCGAGCGGACGATGAACACCTTGTCGGCGTCCATGCCGCCGCGATTGATCGCGATGTCCTTGAAGGTCTCGTTGGTCGCGATCGAAACGTCGGCGCATCTGAAAGTCAGGCGTTCGAGCCACAGCAGCAGCTTGTGGAAGCGGCCCTGCTTGTTGAACTTGGCCTCGAACAGCTCCGGGTTGATGTCGTGGTGATCGAAGACGAAGCGCTTGCCGAAGAGAACTTTCCAGAAGCCGGCGATGAGAAACAGCAGATCGGGCGGATTGCAGGCCTGCACCACGTCGAAGCCGACTTTCCAGTAGGCCTTGACCGAGAGCGCGAACTCCCAGGCGAGCGCCCAGCTGTATTCGAGCGCGTAGCCCAGCGCCCCGTCTGCCTCTATCGGCAACGGATGGCGGAAGACGTGGATGCCTTCGAGAACTTCATACGGCTTGGTGTATTTGCCGCCCTTGGGGCAGACGACGGAAACGTCGTAGCCCGCTTCCGCAAGCGTGCGCGCTTCCTGCCAGACGCGGCGATCGAGGGGAACGGTCAGATTCTCCACGATGATCAATATGCCCGGCTTACGCACCACGCTCGCACACTCCAACTCACGCCCGTCCCTGAGGTGCAGTCTGCCCGCGACAGGTAAAGGAAGGTTGGAGCAAATAGAGCAGCAATAACAATCGTTTGTCCCGAAATGGGACAACGCCGGAGTTCTTGCGCGAAACGGCGCTTTCTGCGATAAGGGAAATGGTTGATAAAGTCTTAAAGCGATCGATCGAGTTCGAGGTAACGCCAGTGTTCAAGTTCGCGCGCCGCAAGCCGTCCAGGCTCCACATCGACCTCGAGACCGTGCGCGAGACGCTGCTCTACATCGAAAGCGATTGCCGGGATTACCCGGGGCTGGAAAGCGTCGCGGCGGCGCTGGCGGTGACGCTGGCCGAGATCGATCGCGTCCAGGATCGCATCGAGGAGACAGCCGCGCGTCGAGGTCATCTCGGCGAGCTTCGTCCCCGCCGGGCTTTAGGATCTTTTGAGACTTCGGGAGTGCGTCGAGAAAAGGCGGTGGGCCATGTACCCGCCGCCTTTCTTTTTGGTGCGATGGGTGTGCGTCCCCCCTCCCCCTCTAGGGGGAGGCGTTCAGGCGAGCCGCAATTCCATGCATCCGGAGATTACTTAGAACTTCATCTTGATGCCGCCATAGGCCGCGAACGGCAGGGCCGGAGTGACGCTGCGCGGATCGGTGGGATCATCATAACCTGCGGCCTCGAAGGCTGCCGTCGACTCTTCGGTGTCGAAGAAGGTGCCATAGAGACCATATCGCCGATCGAAGGCGTTCTTGATCAGGCCGTAGAGCTGAACGTTCTCGCTGACGTCGTAGGAGGTCGAAAGATCGACGCGCGTGTAGCCGGCGAGCTTCGTGTTGTTGTTGGCTTCGTCGCCGAAAAAGAACTGGCTCGACGCAGCGACGAGATCGGCGCCGACCTTCCACTGCGGCGTCAGCCAGTATTGAATGCCTGCTTTGAAGCGATGCTTCGGAATGCCCGGGCAGATGGTCGCCGCTCTGAGACGAAGTTGCAATTGATCTCATCGGCCGGATCGGTGCCTGTGCAGGGCTCGGCGCCGGGCGTGTTGGGCGCGGGCAACTCGAGCGCATTGCGGAACGTCGCATCCACGAGCGAGTAGGACGCATAGACAGACAAACGGTCGTTCTGATAGCCGACCGCGGCCTCGAAGCCCTGGCGCAGCGTATCGCCGGCATTGAGGAAGAAGCCGCGGCCCGTCGTCTCCGCTGCGACGTTCAAAATGTCGTCAGTGTTGAGGGTGCGGAAATAGCCGAGGCTCCAGGTCAGCTTCTGGCGGTCCCAAGACGTGTGCTCGCCGCGCAAGCCCGCTTCCCAGGTATTCGAGACGACCTGCTTCAGCGGCGGATCGTCGGTGAGGAAGCTTTCGATCAAGCAGGGGTTCTCCGGCTCGGCGCAGCCAAGTTCGGCGGCGGTCGGCGCGCGGTTCGCTTCCGAATAGCTGCCGTAGACCGAGAGCCCGTTGCCGAACTTGTAGGTCGCGCCGACCATCGGGTTGAAGCGCGAATACTTGTTGGTGGTGTTGAGTTCCGGGAAGTCGCCGGTGAGATCCGTGAGCTCGATCGTCGCGTGATTGTAGCGGCCGCCGACGGTCACGGCGAGCTGATCGGTGAGGTCGAGCGTGTTCGAGAAATAGAGGCCGTAGTAGTTGTTCTCGGCGATGAGATCGCGCGGCGCCAGATCGTCGGGCTCGACGACGATGATGCCGGAGCCGGTGACGACGAAACGCTCGCCGATGGTGCCGAGCTCGCTCGATGTGTCGTAGCGCACCTTGCCGTGGTCGTAGCTGACGCCGACCAGGAACTGGTTGGGACGGCCGAACAGATGCGACTCTCTCGACCGCCTGCGCCGTGCCGCCGTAGCTCTTGGCGTCCTGATTGATGCGTTCGATCGAGCCGATCGCCTCGCCGAAGACCGCCGCTGCGACCGTGTTCGCCGTTCGCGTCCTCGACAGGCTCTTCGACGCCGCCTTCCGCGAGGCACAGAATTGTCGGCGTCGGCCGTGCACGGCGCGACCTCGGACAGGTTGCCGTCGAGCACGTTCTGCTTGAAGCGGCGATAGTAGGTGAGGCCCGAGAGCGTCAGCGTGTCCGTCGCCTTCACGCTGCCGCGCAACGACGGCATGAAGACTTCATATTCGGTATCCTGCGGGTTGGTGAAGGTGCGGCCGTAATCGACGGCGAGCACTTCGACCGGCGCGGCAGTGACGACGCCGGCGATGCTGTTGGCGGCGTTGAGGCTGGCGTGCACTTCGACGGCGCTGCCCTTGAAGCCGATGATCGGCGTACATGCGCTTGACTTGGGCTTCGGAGAAATCGCGGAAGCCGTCTTCGGCGACATATTCCCCGGCCGCGTAGGCCGAGAAGTTGCCGCTTCTGCCGCCTGCCTCGGCGGCGATCTGACGGCGGCCGAACGAGCCACCCATGACGTCGATGGTGGCGCCTTGGAATTCAAAGCCGTCTTTCGGGGTAATCGAAATCGCGCCGCCGATGGCATTCAAGCCGAACACCGGATTGCCGCCGACCACCGCGATGTCGCTGATGGCGATCGAGGGGATCGCATCCAAGTTCACCGTGTCGCCGAACGATTTCGTTGATGCGGATGCCGTTGAAGTAGATGGCCAGCGCCTGCGAGCGCCCGCCGATGGGAGAGGCATCGAAGCCGCGATAAGAAACGTCGGTGCGGAAGCCGGAGCCCGCCGTATCCGAGAGGATGATGCCCGGCACCTGCTGCTGCAAAGCGTTCTGCACCTGGCGCGAGCCGTCCTTCTGGACGTCAGCGGCCGTCACTCGGCCGACCGCGGCGGGAACCTTGTCGAGCGGAATTTCGCTCCCCGCGATGGGTGACATCTTGACCTGCGTATCGCCCGCCGGCGGGCCGCCCGCGGGTGCGGGAAGGGCGGCGGGCTGCGGCTCGGCCACCTGCACGGGCTCGGGCTGCGGCTGCGGCGCTGCTTCGGCTTGGGCTTGGCTTGTGCCGCGACAGGCTGCGGCTCGGGGGCTTCCGGCGGCTTCTTCTTGACCACAACCTTGGGCGGCGCCGGTTGCTCCGGCTGCACCGTCTCGGGTTTCGGCTGCGATTGAATGACTTCGACGTCGGGCAACTTCGTTTTATCGCTTGCGGCGGCCGGCGGCGTCGCGCCGTGGCGCCGGAGGGGCCGGCGTTGAGGCTGCAGGCGGCGGGGGCGTAGCGGCGGGTGCCGTCGTTGCCGGTGCCGGGGTCGTAGCGGCTGGCGGCGGTGCCGTGCCGGTGCGGGTGTGGGGGCGTCGTCGCGGGGCTTGCGGTGCTTCGACTGGCGCCGTGGTCGCGGGCGGCGTCTCGGCGGCAGGCGGCGGTGTCTGCTCCTGCGCCATGGCGCCGGACGCGGCGGCGAGCCACATAATTGATGCGCCGGTTAGCCCGGCGGCTCGTTTACCTTTTGTCATCTTCAGGACTTCCCCAGAACGCTCTGATGAGCCGCCGATGACATCTCCCCCCGGAGACATTCACCACATCGCGCGGTTCCAACGCTGCAAATCACTGAGACTTGCGACCATCAAAGGGTCAAGGTGTGAAAATTTCCCTACAAGCCCCTGGGATGACTAATGCAAAGCCGATGTTGCACGGCGACATCATCGCCTCCGGGTCGCGGGCAGTTTTTCTTGCCATCGAGGGAAGATTTCCCGTGCTCGGCAGCCTGACACGTCCGTCATCGAGTTGCCTGTACGGGTTTGATTCCGGCTCCAAAAAAGCCATCGACCAAAACCCCATGCGCTCGCTATAACATCACGCAGATTTGCTGTGGCGTGCCCCTAGGCGCGGGCGACGCAAATCGGTACATGCAGCACTCCGGCAGCAATCCCGGAACCAACATAGCGAAGTGAGTTCAAGCGTGATTCAGAAAGTATCCGCCGCAAGCCGGCTCCGCGTGCTTGCGGTTGTTGCGATGACGGCTGCGCCCGCGATCGCCGGCGGACAAACGGCACCAGCGGCCCCGGCATCGGGCGCCATCGCCCTCGAGCTCAACAAGCTTGAAACCTACGACAAGGGCTGCCGCGCCTACATGGTCGTCAACAGCAGCTCGGACGCGACGTTCCAGAGCTACAAGCTCGATCTCGTTCTCTTCCAGTCGGATGGCGTCATCGGCCGGCGCTTCGCGCTCGATCTGGCACCGCTGAAGCCGCAGAAGAAGACCGTGAAGCTGTTCGAGCTCGACGGCGTCAGCTGCGACAAGATCGGCTCCTTCCTCGTCAACGAGGTGATGGAGTGCAAGACCGACGCCGGGGCGCAGACCGACTGCCTGCAGAAGCTGACGACATCGACGCTCACGAACGTGCAAATTTCGAAGTAAGGAAGTCGCGTTTTGGAAACGAATGCCGCGGGCATCGCCCACGAGTTCTCCCTCTACAGCATGTTTCTCGGGGCCGACCCGATCGTCAAAGGCGTCATGATCCTGCTCGTGCTCGCCTCGATGGTGTGCTGGGCCATCATCCTGGAAAAGACCTTCCGGCTTTCGCCTTGAGCCGCGATCTGCCGCGCCATGGAAAGCGCAGCGAGAGCGCCCTCGGAAGCAGGAGCTGCGGTGCGGCCTGACGCGCACGCTGCTCGCCGCCGCGGAAAGCGAAGCGACCGACGGCACCTCGCGCGGCGAAGGCCGCATCGGATGTGCGCGCGCGATTGGAAAAGGCCATGCGCACGGCCCTGAAGACCGAACTGCAACGCATCGAAGCCGGCCTTGCCGTTCCTGGCGACGGTCGGCTCGGCGGCGCCCTTCATCGGCCTGTTCGGCACGGTCTGGGGCATCATGAACTCGTTCACGGCCATCGCGCATCAGCAGGACACGAGCCTCGCGACGGTGGCGCCCGGCATCGCCGAAGCGCTGTTTGCGACCGCGCTCGGCCTCGCCGCGGCCATTCCGGCGGTCATGTTCTACAACCATTTCGCCGTCAAACTCGGACGCGCTGCGGCGCGCGCCGGCGACCGCAATCGGCGAACTCGCCAAGCAGATTTCGAAGTCGGGCCCCGAGACGAGCCAGAAGGCCTCCGTCGAGCCATTGCGTGCAGGGAAGTCGTACTGATGGCGATGGGCGTTCAAGCACTCGGCAACGATAACGGCGAAGACGGCGGCTACCAGCCGATGGCCGAAATCAACATCACGCCGATGGTCGATGTGATGCTGGTGCTGCTCATCATCTTCATGGTGGCGGCGCCGCTGATGGTCTCGGGCGTGCCGGTCCAGTTGCCGAAGTCGTCCGCCGCCAAGGTCGGGCAGAGCAAGAAGCCGATGGTCGTGACGCTGACCGGCGACGGCCGGCTGCAGATCCGCGACGAATTCGTCACCCGCGACAGCTGATCCCGAAACTGACCTCCATGCGCGGCACGGAAGGCGACGTCGTCGTCTACGTCCGCGCCGACAGCAAGCTCGAGTACGGCAGCGTCATGCAGCTTCTCGGCGAAGTGGGGCAGGCCGGATTCGCCCGCGTGTCCCTGCTCTCGACGCGGCTTCAGGGCGGACCGGCGCCTGCGGGCGGCGCCCCTCCGTCGCCATAAGTTTTTGCCATACGACGGCGCAACACGCGAATTCACTGCGGCAAACGGCGCCGAAAAGGAAAGACAAAAGGGAACGCCACCAGCAATGAACCTGCTTCGTGCCAGTGCTGTCGGTCTTTCGCTTCTCGCCCACGGCACCTTTGCCTGGGCGCTGGTCGGCCATACCAGCGAGAATCGCCAGTATCAGGCCTTCGAGCAGGGCAGCGGCGACGACCAGTTCGTGGTCGAACAGGGTGTCGGCCTCGAAGGCATCGTCAAGCTCGGGGACGATATCGAGACCATCCGCACGGCCGAAGTGACGCCCGTCGAGACGCCGCCCCCCGTACCGGTGCAGGAAGCGAAGCCCGTCGACGAGCTGCAGCAGGCGATCACCTCGAAGTCCGAGACCGCGGTCGAGGACAACGTCGTCAAGACCGAGGAGCCGCCGCCGCCGCCCGAGATCAAGCCGCAGGAAGTGAAGCCCGTGGAAGACGTGCAGCAGCCGATGCAGGTGGCGCTTGCCAAGGACGCCAGCACCGGCGCGGCAAAAACCGGCGGTGACACGATGGCGCTGGCGGAATACCGCGGCAAGCTCGCCAAGCTGTTCCAGGAATGCAAGTTCGCGCCGAAAAAGCGCGTCGTCGGCAACGCCCAGGTGCGCATTACGGTCGATGAGAGCGGCAAGATCGTCAACCGCGAAATCGTCAAGAGTTCCGGCGATGCCGGTGTCGACCGCGCGGCGCTGGCGAACGTCGACTATGCCGTCGGCGACTGCAAGGACGAAGGATTTGCCGCAGGCGCCCTTGGGCCTTACCGCCGACGACAGAACCGTCGTGCAGGGCTACGTCTTCAAGTAGCCGCCGCTCAAGGTGCAGATCCCCGGCTCAGGTCAGTAATCGACCTCGATCGACAGCTTGTAGGTGAGATCCGGCGTATTCGGGTTCATGCCGAACAGCACGCCAGAGCCGACCGAAACCGACCATTCCTTGGCGCCATCGTCATCGTCGCCGCCGAGATTTGCCGCCGCCTTCGCCTTTTCGGCGGCAGCGGTAAGCGACGGCGGGCAGGGATAAAATGTATAGTAGGCGACGGGGCCGGCGCGGTGCTGGTCGTGATCGCCGAGCAGCGCTTGCGCCTCGTTGCGCCGCCCGGTATCGCCGATGCGGTCGATCGTGCCGTAGCCTTCGAGCGCAAAGGCCCAGTTGCGCGAGACGGTATATTTGAGCTGCGCGAAGTAGGCGAAGTCGCAGCTTGTCGTCGCGGACGTAGTCGGTGTCGCCCGGCGTCGCCGGTGCCGCCGATGTGCTTCACGAACGTGGTGTTGGTGATGAGCGACCAGGGGCCGCTATGCGCTTCCAGGATCGGGCCGATGAAGAATTCGGACGCCTCGTCCTTGGCATGCACCGGGAGAGCCGTATTCCATGAGCAAACCGAGACCGATGCCGT
Source organism: uncultured Alphaproteobacteria bacterium (assembly GCA_963732525.1). GTDB lineage: Bacteria > Pseudomonadota > Alphaproteobacteria > Rhizobiales > Hyphomicrobiaceae > Hyphomicrobium_B. The sequence continues at coordinate 15,613 of CAVSZX010000025.1, read as the reverse complement.
CCTTCTTCGGCTTGACGAAGACGACGACGCCCTCGATGGAGACCTCGTCGAACTGCAGGCCGCCGAAGGAATTCGCTTCGCCGAAGGTTGCCGGATCGTCGAGCCGGCCCTGCTCGTACTCGACGCCGACGCGAAAGCGCAGCCAGTCGGTGACGCCGAGTTGCATCTCCAGCGCCTCGCGCTGCCGGATGACGGTGTTGTCGTCATAGGCGAAGACGCCGGGGGCCGTCTCGAGCGCCTGGCGGCGTGGCTGTCCGCTGCTCCAGGCATTCTGGCTCTGAAATTCGAAATCGCCGGGCGACGACTGCAGATCCTTGATTTCGAATTGATTGATGGCCGGACCGGCGCCTGCGGGACTTGACGCTGCCGCAGCGAGCAGCAGTCCGGCCGCGATCGACGGCTTCAGTCTCGTGATTGCCCGCACACTCTTCCCCTCCGCTGACGGCGGCGAGACTAACAAAGTTTCGCCGCGCGGCCCCTTGGTTTTCGCGATCGCGTTTCCAACCCTTTGTACGAGCGCGTCACCTGTTGCGGTCTCGCAACATTGCTCCACCCGTGTCGCCAAACGCCGGCCCGCCGACACGCGCAAACACATGCAATCTTTTCCGATTGCATTGGCAACAGTCCGAAATTCAGTCGACGCTTAACGCCCCATTAGGTCTTGGCCGTTAGGCTCAGCATGCAGAGATTACTAAGCTTGCGTGGAACACCGATGTTGAACGGGGCCTTCGGAAACTCGAAAAGTCAATTCGCTGATGAACGAATACTCGTCGCTGCTTGGCGACGCAGTGCTTCGTCATCGGGCGCGCGTTGCCGAGCATTCGGCCCGCATCGAGGCCGAACTCGCGAGCAAGGTGAAAAGCGAATTCATCGCCAACATGAGCCATGAGCTGAGAACGCCGCTCAACACCATCATCGGCTTTTCGAAACTGCTCTCCGAGCACGAGAAGCGGACGCTGCCGCAGAACGAGATCGTCGAATACGCGACGCTCATCAACGATGCGGCGGGCCACCTTCTTGTCCGTCATCAACGACATCCTCGACATCTCGAAGATCCAGAGCGGACGCTACACGCTCGACGCCCGCGAGATCAACATCGAAGAAATCATCCAGAATTGCATCGGCTCGTTCCGTCTCATGGCCAGCGAAGCCGGCGTTTCCGTCGTGCCCGTGATCGCCATCGACCTGCCGGCGGTGCGCGGCGATGCCGTCAAGCTCCGTCAGGTCTTCACCAACCTGATCTCGAACGCCATCAAGTTCACGCCACGCGGCGGCACCGTCACCATCGAAGCCTTGCGCGTCAACACCGGCGGCATCGCCATCTTCATTCGCGATACCGGCGTCGGCATGTCCGAGGACGAAATCGCCATTGCCTTGACCCCCTTCGGCCAGGTCGACGGCAGCCGCTCGCGCTGGCGCGAAGGCACCGGCCTCGGCCTGCCGATCGCCAAGGCCCTCGTCGAACTGCACGGCGGCAGGATCGAAATCCACTCAACCAAGGGCCGCGGCACGGAAGTCTCCGTGGTGTTGCCCTCACGCAATTCCGTTTCCGCTACCAGCGAGCACCGGTTCGGGCAAGCGGCCCGAACGGGCATTTAGCCGTCACCACACAGGATCTGAGCAATGCAGTTGACAATGCCTACCAGCGGCCGCCCGGGAAAGCAGAACGATGCCTCCATCGGACGCATCGTTTCGGTGACCGGTTCCAAGGCGATCGTCCTGCTCGACGGCCAGCAGGACGGGCCGCGCGCGTTCGCTCAACGATCGCCCTGAAATGGGCACGCTGCTCGCGATCGACACGGCCAACACCATCGTCTTCGCCATCGTCTCGGCCTTGAGCGTTCCGGTTCCCGCCCAGCGCGAGGGCGATGCCGAAATCTGGATCGCGGAACTTGGGCCTCGTCGGCGAACTGTGGAAGGGCGCCGACGACAAGAAGGCGAGCTTCAATCGCGGCGTCACCGATCTATCCCGCGCTCGGAGACCGCGTGCGCGTCGCCTCCAAGGACGAACTGACCATCGCGTTTTGCGGCGACACCGACCGCTCGGTGCGCGTCGGCTGCATCCGCCAGGACTCCTCGATCCCGGCCATGGTCCGCGTCGACGACCTGCTCGGCAAGCACTTCGCCATTCTCGGCACGACCGGCACCGGCAAATCGTGCACCACGGCCCTCGATTCTGCGCTCCATCCTGGAGAAGCACCCGGCCGCCCACATCGTGCTGCTCGATCCCCACAACGAATATGCGACGGCCTTCGGAGATTGGGCCGAGGTCATCTCCCCGCGCAACATGCAGCTTGCCCTTCTGGCTGCTGAACTTCGAGGAAATCGTCGAGGTCCTGATCGGCGACAACAACCGCAAGGCCGAGATCGAAGTTCTCCAGGAACTGATCCCGATCGCCAAGAGCCGCTACAATTCGGGCCGCACGGCTGAAAGCACCAAGCTGCGCCGCGGCCTGCTCGACACCGGCCGCTACACCGTCGATACGCCCGTTCCCTACCGCATTTCCGATCTCACCGCCTTGATCGACGAACGCATGGGCAAGCTCGAGAACAAGAGGGATCTGGCGCCGTATCGCCAGCTCAAGAACTGCATCGACACGATTTCCCAGGACGGCCGCTACGGCTTCATGTTCGGCTCGCTGACCGTCTACGACGGCATGACGCAGGTTCTCGGCCGCATTTTCCGCGTGCCGGTCAACGACAAGCCGATCACCATCCTCGAACTGACGGGCCTGCCGACCGGAGATCGTCAACGTCGTCGTCTCGGTGCTGTGCCGCATGACGTTCGATTTCGCGCTGTGGAGCGAGGGCCAGGTGCCCGTGACGCTGGTTTGCGAGGAAGCCCATCGCTACGTTCCCGCGAACTCCTGCGCTCGGCTTCGAGCCGTGCAAACGCGCGATCGCCAAGATCGCCAAGGAAGGCCGCAAATACGGCGCATCGCTGTGCATCGTGACGCAGCGCCCGTCCGAAATCGATCCGACCATCCTTTCCCAGTGCAACACCGTGTTCGCGCTGCGCATGTCCAACGACAAGCGACCAGGCCATCGTCCAGTCGGCCGTCGCCGATACCGGCTCGGGCCTGCTCGAATTCCTGCCCTCGCTCGGCCAGCGCGAAGCCATCGCCTTCGGTGACGGCATGTCGCTTGCCGGTCCGCATCAAGTTCGACGAACTGCCGAAGAACGCACTGCCGCGCTCCTCGACCGCACGCTTCTCCGAGAAGTGGCAGAAGTCGCTCGGCGACGAAGGCTTCCTCGAACAGGTCGTCGAACGCTGGCGCGCCTCGGGCATCGGCTCGGGCGGCGACTTGAGCTCGCAGATGGCCATGATGGCGGATGCCGTCGGCATTGGTGCCGAACGAAGACCTACGAGGAGAGTTCCCGGCGGTGAACCCGGCGTCGGCCTATCCCGACCCCCATGCCCGCAACCCGGCGCCGCCGCAGCAGGCGCAGCCGCACATTTCCCGACGGCTCGCCAGTCGACGTCCGCGCGCCGCGACACCAGTGCGCCGGCGCCGGCCTCCAGCCCCTACGGATCACGTGCAACTGCAACCGGCGAGCGCCGTCCCTCGCAGCTTCAGCCCGTCGCTGATGCGTCCCGCACCCGCGGGCGGCGGCAATTCGCTGCGCTCTCTGCGCGACCGGCTGATGCGGCAGCAAAACGGAGCCTGATCGCTCAAGGTCCGGCAATCGCATAGAAAAATGTCTCGCACCAGACCGCTGCGCGGACCGCGAGTTCGGCCAGCGGCCGCCGGCGCAACGATGGCGGGAGATTGGCAGCACGTTCGTCCCGGTTGAATATCTTTTCCCATGTCGATTGCGCGTTGCGGCAGGCGGGGGCGGCGTCCTAACACTGCCCATCGCATTATCGCCGCACGGGGCGGGAGGACGACCCGAGCTCATGAGCGCCATTTTTCCAGTGATCCTGTCCGGCGGCTCGGGCACGCGGCTGTGGCCGCTGTCGCGGGCCATGTATCCCAAGCAGTTCATCCGCTTCTTCAACGGCCAGAGCTCGAGCTTCCTCGGCGCCACGCTGACGCGGCTGAAGACGCGACGCCGGGTTTCGCGCCGCCGATCCTGCTGTGCAACAACGATCACCGCTTCCTCGTGCAGGAGGAGATCGACCGCGCCGGCATCAAGCCGCAGGCGATCATCCTGGAGCCGATCGCGCGCAATACGGCGCCGGCGATCGCGGTCGCGGCGCTCGCCGCGCTGCGCGAAAACCCCGGCGCCGTTCTCGCCGTCATGCCGTCCGACCACGTCGTCAAGGACGAGGCGCGCTTCGTCGAGGGCGTCCGCCGCGCCGCCAAAGTCGCGGCAACGGGCACGCCTCGTGCTGTTCGGCATCAAGCCGACGGAAGCCGCACACCGGCTACGGCTACATCCGCCAGGGCGCGGCGCTCGAAGGCTTCAACGGCGGCGCCTTCAAGGTCGAGGCCTTCTACGAGAAGCCCGACACGGCCACGGCCGAAGCGCTATCTCGCCGACGGCAGCTACTTCTGGAACAGCGGCATCTTCGTGCTGAACGCCCGCACGTTCCTCGAGGAGCTCGCGCGCCTCGAGCCGCAGATTCTCGAAGCGGCCCGCGGCGCGCTTGCCGCGCGCCGACGACGACCTCGGCTTCCTGCGCCTCGACAAGGCGGCGTTCGCCGCGTCGCCGAACATCTCGGTCGACTACGCCGTGATGGAGAAGACCGACGCCGGCGGCCATGCTGCCGCTCGATGTCGGCTGGAACGACGTCGGCTCGTGGTCGTCGCTGTGGGAAATCGCGCCGCGCGACGACAACGGCAACTACGTCCACGGCGACGCCGTGCTCGAGGACACCAGCGGCTGCTACGTCCACTCCGAGAAGTCGCTCGTCTCGACGATCGGCGTCAAGGACCTCGTCATCGTCGATACGCCCGACGCGCTGCTCGTCGCCGACAAGAGCCGCACGCAGGACGTCTCCAAGATCGTCGCAGCGCCTGAAGCAGTCGAACCGCAAGGAGCAGGAGCAGCACCTCCGCAACTATCGGCCCTGGGGCTATTTCGAGACGCTTGAACATCGGGCCGCGCTTCCAGGTGAAGCTGCTGCACGTCAAGCCCGGCGGCAAGCTCTCCATGCAGATGCACCATCACCGCTCCGAGCACTGGATCGTGGTGCAGGGCACGGCCAAGGTCGTCATCGGCGACATCGAGAAGCTCGTGCGCGAGAACGAGAGCGTCTACATCTTCGCGACCCAGTGGCACCGCCTGGAGAACCCGGGCAAGGTGCCGGTCGAGATCATCGAGGTGCAGATCGGCTCCTACCTCGGCGAGGACGACATCATGCGCACCGACGACATCTACCACCGCGCGCCCGAAGAGACGAAGTAGGCCCCTCATTCTCGCCTTCGAATGGGAGGAGGGGGGGTGAACAAGCTCTCAGCGAGTACGCTCGCCCGCTCCGGCCGGCTCGACGAAGGAGAGTCGCAACGCGCCCGCAAAGTGCCCAATTGCTAACGCGGCGTTAACGCGAATTTATCCTTTTTCAACCATGCTTCCGCCATGGCCGGAGCCGATCCCTGGTGACGGCCAGTTGTAGCCGCGTTTCACGAGGGACGTGCGTATCATGTCAGTGCTTCAACGCTCCAAGCCGCGCCGCATCGCTGGCGATTGCCGCAACGGCGCTTTTGCTTTCGCACCGCCGCATCCGCCCGCGCCAATCCCCTCGCTCCCATCTGGACCGGCGCCTATGTCGGCTTCCACGGCGGCGGCTCGTGGGGCTCGATCGACTTCAAGGACATCTCGTCGTCCGACACCTCGGCGTGGACGGGCGGCGGCCATGCCGGTTACAACCTCGGCTTCGGCACCTTCGTCGCCGGCGTCGAGGGCGACCTCAACTACGATGGCTCGAACGCCAGCTATCGACTTTGGCGGCGGCGGCGGATCGCTCGACAGCAACTGGAGCGCGACGCTGCGCGGCCGCGTCGGCGTGCCGGTCGGACCGGCGCTGCTCTACGCCACCGCCGGCTTCGCCTGGAAGGGCTCGACGTTTGTCGAAACCGACGGCGCCGGCCTCTCGGCCTCGCAGGATCATACCTTCGTCGGCGCGGTCTACGGCATCGGCGCAGAATCCTACGTGCTGCCGAACATGTCGGTCCGCCTCGAGGCGCTGCGCTACGATTACGGCGCCGAAAAACTCTCCTTGAGCGGCGCCGTCAATGCCGTGGAGATCGATCCCTCCGACACCGTCGTCCGCGCCGGCGTGACGTTTCATTTGAATTGAGGGCGTGTTGAATTCAGCGGGCCCGTTGATTTTAAGGAATTGACGCTCTTCAACGCCGATTAAGGGCCTTTCGCTATTGCGGCGCCGGAGAATCGGCGCGTAAAGACCTGATTGAACGTCCGTCCGGCGTTGTGGCCCCGCAATCAGCCGCCTCGAGGTGGACCGACGCCGATGCGCATCCTCTTTGTACACCAGAATTTCCCAGGCCAGTTCGTGCACCTCGCCCCGGCCCTCGCCGCGCGCGGTCACGAAGTCATGGCACTCACGGCGGAGGGGAACCCGCGGCCGTCGCCGGTGAAGGTCGTCCGCTACAGACTAAAGCCGCGAAGCTTCGACATGGCGACATTCCGGCTTGCCAAAACGTTCGCGGACGTGAGCAGCCGGGGCGAGGCGGTGGCGCAGGCAGCTCAAGCCCTGAGAGATAAAACCGGTTACCGGCCGGACGTCGTGTTCGGACACATGGGCTGGGGCGAGACGCTGTTCCTCAAGGCGGTGTGGCCCGATGCCCGCCTTCTCGCCTATGCCGAGTTCTTCTACCGTCCGCTCGGTCTCGATACCGGTTTCGATCCCGAAATGGCCAAGGTCGACCTGGCCCAGGCCCTATGGATCACTTCGCGCCAGGCGCACATGCTGCTGGCCATGAACGCCGCCGATCATGGCGATCTCGCCGACGCGATGGCAGGCGCAGACGTTTCCAGTCGAGTTGCAGAAGCGCATCAGCGTCGTCCACGACGGCATCGATACCAACGCGATCCGCCCGGGCAAAGGCGTCTCGGTGACTTTGCCAGGTGTCGCCGGACCTTTCCGGCAGGGCGACGAGATCTTGACCTTCATCAACCGCAACCTGGAGCCCTATCGGGGCTACCACACGTTCATGCGGGCGCTGCCCGAGGTGATGGCGGCACGGAAAAATCTGCGCGTCGTCATCATCGGCGGCGACGGCCTCAGTTACGGCACGCGGCCGCCCAAGGGCCGGATTGGAAAGATATCTACCTCGACGAGGTGAAGGACAGGCTCGACCTGACGCGCGTGCACTTCGCCGGCACGGTCCCGCACGCGACGTTCCTCGACCTGATGCGGGTGACGCGCGTGCACGCCTACCTGACGGTTCCCTTCGTGCTGTCGTGGTCCATGCTCGAGGCGATGGCGGCCGGCGCGCTCGTCGTCGGATCGCGGACGCCGCCCGTCGAGGAGGTCATCGAGGATGGCGTCAACGGCAGGCTCGTGGATTTCTTCGATGCCGGGAAATGGTCTCAAACGTTGATCGAGACGCTGTCGGAGCCCGAGCGCTATGCCGGCCTGCGGACGGCGGCGCGCGACACGATCCGCAGCCGCTACGACCTGACCTCGGTCTGCCTGCCGAAGCTCATCGACCTGGTCGAGGGCGCGACGTAGACGGGCGCCTCAATCGAACAGCTTCTCGGCGTCGTGCAGTTTCGGTTGCATCTTGTCCTTGGCCGAGAGAATGGCCTTGCCGGGCTCGATGCCCCAGCCAATCGCGAGCGCCGGATCGTCCCAGGCGATCCCCTTGTCGGCTTGCGGCGAATAATACTCCGTCACCTTGTACAGCACTTCCGTGTCGGGCTGGAGCGTCACGTAGCCGTGCGCGAAGCCCTTGGGCACGAGAAGCTGCTGCCAGTTTTCGGCCGAGAGCACGGCAGAAACATGCTTGCCGAAGGTCGGCGACGAGCGGCGGATATCGACCGCGACATCGAGGATGGCGCCTTTCGGACATCGCACGAGCTTGTCCTGGGCCTTCGGCGCGAGCTGGAAGTGAAGGCCGCGCACGACGCCACTATCCCGAGACAAGGCGTGGTTGTCCTGAACGAATTCAAGATCGATACCGGCGTCCGCGAGCAGGCGGGCGTTCCACACTTCCGAGAAGAAGCCGCGCTCGTCGCGGAAGATCTTGGGCGTGAACAGGATCACGTCCGGTATCGCCAGGCGTTCGATTTTCATATGCCGCGTGTGCCCCGGTCGGTTCGTTCAGCGCTGCGGATCGCCGGGGCGGAGCGGAAAGACCCGCGCCGCGCCCTTGAGACGGGGGTGCCGGCGAAGCTGCCGGCGAGGGTGTCGCCGTGCCCGGCGGCGCTGCCGGCCCGGCGGGTGCGGTTTCGTTTGCCGGGATCTTGGCGGCAGCAGTCGCGTCAGCCGCTGCCGCTTCCGCCCCGAGATCGCGCGTCTGCTCGACCTTGGCCTGGAACCGCTTCCAGCTGACCGGCACCATGGCCAAATATACCGAGCGTCGAGGCGGCGAGCGTCTCGTAAGGGTACGAGAACAGCATGGCGACGAAGCCGATGGCGAGAATGAAGATCGGCAGCACCCACTCGCGCCAGATGCGCTCGCCCATGAGCTTGCCCGAGAAGGTCGGGATGGTGGACACCATCATGAAGCCGATGAAGAGCGTGTAGACCAGCACGAACTTCAGGCCGAGCGGCGACTTCAGCGCCTCGAAGCCCGAGGTGGTCGACATAGAGCGGCAGCATCACGACGATGGCCGCGGCCGGCGTCGGCATGCCGGTGAAATAGTTCGACTGCCATTTCGGCTGCTCGTCGTCGATGGCGGCGTTGAAGCGGGCGAGGCGCAGCGCGGAGGCGAGCGCGAAGATCATGACGCAGATCCAGCCGAGCGCTCTTGAGGTCGACCGAGTCCCCAGTTGAAGACCAGGAACGCCGGCGCGACGCCGAAATTCACGAAGTCGGCGAGGCTGTCGAGCTCGGCGCCGAAGCGCGACGACGCCTTCAGCAGCGCGCGCGATGCGGCCGTCGATGCCGTCGAGCAGGGCGGCGAACACGATCGCCGCCAGCGCCAGCTCGTAGCGCCCCTCGATCCCCATGCGGATCGAGGTGAGGCCGGCGCAGAGCCCGAGCAGGGTGAAGAAGTTCGGCACCAGCATGCGCACGGGCACGCGCGCGTGCCGGAACAGCGGCCGGCGGCGGCGGCGCTTCGTTTCCTCTTCGAGTCGTCGGCAGGACGGGATCCATGACAACCCTCCTTCAATTCGAATTCAAATCGAACACCTGACGTCGCGGCGCCAGCGTCTCGCTGCATCAGGCGCGGCGCGCCTCGCGCTCCGGCTCCTCCGACTTGCAGTCCGCGAGCACCGTTTCGCCGCCGATGGCGCGTTGCCCGACGCGACCAGGGCCTGGCGCCCGGGCGGCAGATAGACGTCGACGCGCGAGCCGAAGCGGATGAGGCCGAAGCGCTCGCCGGACGCCGACGCTATCGCCCTCGCGCGACGAAGGTCACGATGCGGCGCGCGATGAGGCCGGCGATCTGCACCACGGCGATCTCGCCGCCGGCCGCCGTCTCGATGACGAGGGCGCGGCGCTCGTTCTCCTCGCTCGCCTTGTCGAGGGCGGCATTGAGGAAGGCGCCCGGCACGTAGACCGAGCGCACGATGCGGCCGGCCACCGGCGCGCGGTTGATGTGCACGTCGAACACCGACAGGAACGATCGAGATGCGCACGCGCTCGCTCGTCGCCGAAGCCCAGCTCGGCCGGCGGCCGCACCTTGCTCGATCGGAGATGCGCCCGTCGCGCGGGGGCGACGACGAGCCCTCGCGCAGCGGCGTCACGCGAGTCGGGATCGCGGAAGAAATAGACGATCCAGGCCGTGACCAGCGCAGCAGCCAGCCGAGCGGCGGCCACAGCAGAAAGAACAGCAGCGCCGCCGACCGCGCCGATGGCGACGAACTTGTGGCCGTCCGGATGCACGGGCGCGAGGCTGTCGGTGATGGTATCGAGAATGCCGTGACGTTCCGACACGAATGGCCTCCGAAATTTGCGCGATTGCCGCGCGTTACTCTTGCTTGCGCTCTCGGCTGTCGAGCGGCACCGCGACGAAGCGCATTTCGCCCTTGGCGTCCTCGACCCGCAGCAGCACCGTCTTGCGGCCCGCTCTTCTTGACCTTCTCGATGCTCTTGGCGACGTCCTCCGGCTCGGTCACGGGCTCCTGCGCCGCCTCGACGATGACGTCGCCGGCCTTGATGCTTCTGCGCCGCCGGGCTCTTCGGGTCGACCTCGTCGACCAGCACGCCCGTTGATCTTGGCGTCGATGCCGTACTTCGGCGCGAGCTTCGTCGGTCAGCGGCGCCAGCTTCAGGCCGATCACGCGGCGTCGCTTGGCGGGCCTCGGCCTGCGGGCTTGTCGCTCTTCCGGCGATCCCTGGCTCGCTGCCGGCTTCCTCTTCGTCCTCGAGCCGGCCGATCGTGACCTGCAGGTCTTGCGTCTGCCCTTGCGCAGCACCTCGACGTCGACCGTCTTGCCGATCGGCGTCCGCGCCACGATCCTCGGCAGGCCGCGCATGGTGGTCACGTCCTTGCCGTCGAACTTCATGATGACGTCGCCGGCCTCGAGGCCGCCCTTGGCGGCCGGGCCGTCGGGCGTGACGGCGGAGACGAGCGCGCCGGTGTTCTCCGTGACGCCGAGCGTCTCGGCGATGTCCTCGGTGACGGTCTGGATCTTGACGCCGAGCCAGCCGCGCCGCGTCTCGCCGAACTGCTTCAACTGGTCGATGACGGCGACGACCGTGTCGGAGGGCACGGCGAAGCCGATGCCGATCGAGCCGCCGGTCGGCGAGATGATCGCGGTGTTCACGCCGATCGACCTCGCCGTCCATGTTGAACAGCGGGCCGCCGGAGTTGCCCTTGTTGATGGCGGCGTCCGTCTGCAGGTAGTCGTCGTAGGGGCCGGAATTGATGTCGCGGCTGCTTGGCCGAGATGATGCCGACGCGTCACCGAGCCGCCGAGCCCGAACGGGATTGCCGATGGCCATCACCCAGTCGCCGACCTTGAGCGTGTCGGAGGAGCCGAACTTGACGTCGACGAGCGGCTTCTTCGGCGTCACCTTGAGCAGCGCGAGGTCGGTCTTGGTGTCCTTGCCGATCACCTTGTCGACCTTGAGCTTGGAGCCGTCGTGGAAATTGATGATGATCTCGTCGGCGCCGTCGATGACGTGATTGTTGGTGACGATGAGGCCTTCCTTGCCGTCGATGACGAAGCCGGAGCCGAGCGAGGACACCTTGCGGTCGCGACGCGCGGCGCGCCGCCGCGCTTGTTGAAGAAGTCCTCGAAGAACTCTTCGAACGGCGAGCCCTTGGGCACCTGCGGCAGCGGCACGCCCTGCGGGCCCTTGACGGTCTGCGCTGGTCGAGATGTTGACGACGGCGTCGAGCAGCTTCTCGGCGAGCGGCGCCAGCGAGGCCGGCCGGTCTCGGCGCGGCATGCCAGCGATCGGCGCAACGCCGGCGGCAAGTATGGCGAGCGCGAAGGCGAAGCAGAGGCGAACGGCGTGACGCATGTCGAGCTCCAGGTTCGGTCCCTAAGGCGGCGTCCCTGAGCGAAAAGGCTTGGGGCCGGCTCGCGGGCAGCGTCAACGACAAACACACAGCCGGCGCTCTTCGATGCGGGACAATCCCGGCGTTCGCATGGCGTCGCACGCGCCAGCGGGCCGGCCGGAGAAAGCACAAGCGACGGGTACGTTCCGGGCCCGAGACCGAGGCCTTAGCCGCGCGCCAGCCAGACGAAAAATCACGCCGGCGGCGACCATGCCGCAGGCAAACAATCCGAGCTGGCGATCGGGCAGGTGCCGCGAGCTCGCGCGCCATGCGCCGGCCGAACTGCGGTGCCAGCGCCCAGAGCAGGCCCTCGAAGACCAGCACCACCCCGAAGCCGGCCAGGATGTCGTTCATCGCTGCGGCGCCGGTGCCGGAGGCGGAGCGCCCCTGCGTCCCATCGGGTCCTCGAAATAGCGGAAGAATTCGCTGTCGGGCGACAGCAGCATGCGCGTATCGGCGGGTTTCATGCCTGCTCGTAGGCCTGCATCGAGCGATAGAAGCTGAAGAAATCCGGATCGCGGCTGAACGCCTCGGCGAAGATGCGATTGCGCTCGCCCTCACCGTCGCCGCGCATCTGGTCGGACTTGTCGTCGCATCGCCTTGATCACCGTCACCTGCGCGGTCGGCGTCGGCGCTGATGCGGTTCTTTTCAGCGTCACCCTCGGCGCGCAGCTCCGTCGCCTCGCGCACACGGTCGGCCCTCATGCGCTCGAAGACCTTGTCCAGGTTCTCCTGGGGCAGGTCGGCGCGCTTGATGCGCACGTCGACGACCTCGATACCGTAATTCGCTTGGCTTCCTTGTTGACCTGCTCGGCGATCTGCTTCATCAGGATCTCGCGCTTGTCCTTGCACTATCTCCTGCAGCGTCGCGCCGCCCAGCACGCGGCGGATTTCAGATTCGATCTTCGGCGCGACGACGCTCGCTGCACGCGCTCGTCGGTGCGGACGTTCTGATAGAACTGCAAGGGGTTGGTGATGCGATAGCGGGCGTAGGCATCGACTTTCAAGCGCTGCTGATCGGCGGCGTTCACCTCCTGCTCGCGGCGTATCGACTTCGAGGATGCGCTTGTCGAAATAATCGACCGTATCGACGAACGGCCATTTCCACTTGAGGCCCGGCTCGGTGATCACCGCTTGGGCTCGCCCCAGCGCAGCACCAGCGCCTGCTCGTTTTGATGCACGATGAAGGCCGAAGCGTAGAACCCGACGGCCGCCAGCACGATCAACGACAGAAGAAATGCAAAGAAACTGCGCATGATCACTGACCTCCCTCGACCGTCACCGGCTTTTTCGTTGCAACTGGTCGAGCGGCAGGAATGGCACGACGCCCTGTCCGCCCTTGCTGTCGAGATGATCTTGTCGGCGCCCGAGAGCACCCGCTCCTGCATTTCGAGGAACAGGCGCTGACGGGTCACCTCGGGCGCCTTCTTGTATTCCTCATAGACCTTGAGGAAGCGAGCGGCCTGGCCCGTCGCCTCGGCGATCGTCTGGTCGCGGAAGCCTTCGGCGCCGGCGAGGATGCGGCTCGCCTCGCCCTTGGCCTCGGGTACGATGCGGTCGGCGTAGGTGTGCGCTTCCTTGATGAAGCGTTCCTTGTCCTGGCCGGCGGCGGCAACGTCGCGGAAGGCGGCGATGACGGGGCCCGGAGGATCGGCCTCGAGCAGGCTGCACCTGATCGATGTGTGATACCGGCGCCTGTAGGTATCGAGGATCATCTGCATCAGGCCGCGACCGTCCTGCTGGGCCTTGTCGCGGCCGCTGGTCAGCAACGGCTGCAGGTTGGTCTGGCCGACGATTTCGCGCATGGCGCTTTCCGCGACCTCGCTGCACCGTGACCTCGGGCTGGTGCGATGTTGAAGAGATACTGCTCGACGCCCATCTGCCCGGTGACGGGATCGGTTTCCTGCTTGATGCGCCAAAAGACCTTGAAGTGCATGTCGATGACGCTGCCGTCGCCGGTCAGCATCAGGCCGCTGTCCTGGCTCTCCGCACCGGCGTTGCGGTGCTCGAGCGGACGGCGCCGATCTCGGTGGTCATCTGCTGCGTGACCTTCGGGGTCAGGCACTTCCTCGACCGGATAGGGCATGCGGAAGTGCAGCCCCGGACCTTCCCAATGATCGAACTTGCCGAAGCGCAGCACGATGCCTTGCTCGTCGGGATTGACGCGGAAGGTGAAGACGAAAAAGGCCGCGAGCAGCGAGGCGATGATACCGAGGAAAAACAGGAAGCCGCGCGGCACGCCGCCCTCGCCGACACCGCCGCCGGGACCGCCGCCACCGCCGCCGCGCATGACGCGCTTCACCTTGTCCTGGCCGCGGCGCAGGATCTCATCGAGATCGGGAGGCTGGTTGCCGCCACCACCGCCGCCGGAGCCCCACGGCCCTTGGCCCCACGGGCCGCCGCCGTTGCCGCCACCTTTGCGGCCGCCGCCGCCTTGATTACTCCAGGGCATGAGTGATGGCCTCGTTTCTTAAGGACGGTTGGTGCCGGGCTCGCCGCGATCAGTCTCGTGAGCGTCGGGCCGGGCAAGGAAAGCATTGAAAGAAATGGCCGCACTCGTTTGCCGGAGCGGCCGCCGTTTCGTCGTGTCTGCGTCGATCATGGCTGTGCTTATAGGGCAGGGGGTGACGCGGCGCAAACCCGGAGCCGGGCAGCGCCAAACTCTTGGAAAAGTAGGATTTCCTGCCGCTAATTCAAGGTCTCGGTACGGAGCTGGTTAACCTTGGGGCGGGTCTTTGTGCTGACGGACTTTGCGCTCGAGGACAAGGAGCGTCGCGGCATGCTGATCGCGATCGCCTTTAGGAAGCGCTTGCCGCGAGACTTCTTCCCATTGCGTAGGATCGAGCGCCGGGAAATGCCGGTCGCCTTCGGGTTCGGCGTGCACGCGGGTGAGATAAATGCGATCCGCGAAAGGGAGCAGCTTTTCATAGATGCCGGCGCCGCCGATGACCATGATCTCGTCGGCGCCGCGCGTCGTTGCCAAGATGCGCGCGAGCGTCAGCGCCTCGTCGATACTTGCGACGGCGGAGACGCCTTCATGGTCGAAATAGGGATCGCGGGTGATGACGATGTTGTCGCGGCCGTCGAGCGGCTTGCCGATGGATTGGAAGGTCCGCCGGCCCATGAGAACCGGCTTGCCCATGGTCAGGCGACGAAACGTCTTCAGGTCGGAGGAAAGCCGCCAGGGCAAGCCGCCGTCCTTGCCGATGACGCCGTTTTCCGCGACTGCAACGATGAGAGAGAGGATCATATAACTCCGTCATCCCGCGAATTGCGGTTAATTGAACGCGTCATGTCAACACCAGTAAGTGCGCCAGCGTCAACCGTTGCGAGCCGGCAACACAAGGGCACTAGAACAGCGCTCTCCGCAACTATCTGCAATTGAGCTCACCCCACCCCATCGTCCGCCGCCGTCGGAAATGAATAGTCTTGCCGCTGATATTAGGGGGAACGACGAAATGAAATCCGTCGCACTGCGCCTTGCCGCAATCTCACTTTCTGCCCTGCCATTGAACGGCTGCGCTGTTTATATGGCAGCCAACCAACCGGCCGAGAAAAACCTGGCGCTGCTGTCGCCGGGGACGCCGCGAAACCTCGTAGTGTCTGAATTTGGCGCGCCGGTCGCAACGGAAACCAAAGCCGGTGCCCGCCACGACGTGATTAAATTCACGCAAGGCTACAGCACGGGTGCCAGGGCCGCTCGCGCCATCGCCCACGGTGCCGCCGATGTCCTTACGGCCGGACTTTGGGAAGCTGTCGGAACGCCGCTGAAGGGACGTTCAACGGTGACGAGATGAGCGCCGAAGTCGTTTACGACGCCAACGATCGCGTTGCCAGGTCATCCCGCTCTCCAACTCCGATCAGTTGCAGAAGGGAATTGTTGACGCTCAGCATCCGATGCCCAAAACGGTCACGACATCAAGTATCTCTACACTGCAACAGGCGCCTTGATGTGCGGCCAGGGCTCATAGCCTTCAGCGTGAAGTCCTCGAACTTGAAATCGAAGATTGACTGTCCGAGAACTT
>CAVSZX010000024.1:0-79357 GCA_963732525.1 uncultured Alphaproteobacteria bacterium | reverse complement strand
AGAGCGCAGGAATTACGGGCCTGTCGCGGCTTGCAGGCAGGCGCCGTGATTAAATGCTGAGCAGGATTGGTGCGGGCGTGGCGATTGTTCAGGCAGCCACGCTAGGCTAATTCAGCCCTCTCGTCTCCCGAACGCCAAACGAAAGTCCGACGCGACCATGACCAGTGCCTATTTGACTCCGATCCTGCTGCTGCTGTGCTCGAACGTCTTCATGACCTTCGCCTGGTACGGCCATCTCAAGTATCAATCGAGCCCGCTGCTTCTGGCGATCGCCGTGAGCTGGGGGATCGCGCTGTTCGAGTATTGCCTTGCAGTGCCCGCCAACCGCTGGGGCTCGGCCGTTTATTCGACAGCGGAACTGAAGACGATCCAGGAGGTCGTGACGCTCACAGTCTTCGCGGCGTTTTCGGTGCTCTATCTCGGCGAGAAAATCACGATCAACCATGCCGTTGGATTCGCATTTATCTGCCTCGGCGCGTTTTTCGTGTTCAAGGCGCCGATCCGCTAGGGTGGCTTCGGGCAATGAGGCCATAGGCGGTGGCGAAGCCGATGGCCGCCATGCTCGCCGCCGCAAGGAGTAGCGTTGGCTCATGCCCCAGGCCGGCGAGCCCGGCGGCATAGAGCAGGGGCCCCGCGGCTTGTCCGAGAAAAAAGAAGAAAGCGTGCGCCGCGACCGCCGCGCCGCGATTGTTCGGCGCGAGCTCCGTCGCCTCGGTCTGCAGAGAATTGTGCACCATGTAGAAGCCGACGCCGATGAGCACGAAAGCCGCCATTTCCGCGGGCCAGGAGGCGCCGAGGGCAAGCGCGGCGAAGCCCAGCGCCGAGATTGCACCGCCCGAGCGGATCATACTCATAAGCCCAATGCGGGGCAGCATCGATGGCACGAGGAAAGTATAAAGAAAGCCGCCGATGCCGAAACCGGCGAGGACGAAGCCGGCTTCCTTGAGGCCCCCGGCGCCGCGCTGCTCCAAGAGAACGGCGATGAACGGGAACAGGCCGAAGATCACGATGCCCTCGGCGAAGACCGCCGTGAAACAGACGGCCGTCTTCGGATTGGCGAAGACTTCCGCGTAACCGGCACGCATGCCGGAAAGCGTGAAGCGCGGGCGCTCGGCGAGCGGGCGGGGCTTCAATTGCAGCACGATGACGAGGAGTGCGGCGAGCGTCAGCGCGCTTGCGACGGCGAGGGACGCGCGCCAGCCGGCTGAGGCAGCGAGCACGCCGGAGCCAAGCGCGCCGATCATCTGCCCGGCGATGATGGCCATGAGCAGACGCGAGAGCGCGATCTGGCGATCGGCAAAGGGAAAGCGGTCGCCGACGAGGGCGAAGGCGAGGGGAATGATGCCGCCCGCCGCCGCGCCGCCGACGATGCGGGCGAGGAACAGCGCTTCGATATTGGGGGCTATTGCCGCCAGCGCGATGCAGACCAGCGCGATCGCGAGGCTCAACTTGATGATTTTCGCCTTGCCGAGCGCGTCGCCGAGCGAGCCGAGGATGGGCTGGCCCAGCGCGTAGGGAAAGGTGAAGGCGGAGGCGAGCAGCGCCGCCGTCTTGACATCAACGCCGAGGTCGCGGGCGACGGCCGGCACGACGGGGTCGATGACGCGCATCGTCATGGCGCTGACGAGGCAACCGGCGGCGAGGATGAGAAGGAGGGGCATGGGGCGTGTCCGCCACTTGTAGGTTGGGTAGAGTGCGGCCTCGGCTTTAGCAGATTGTGTCTCCGTCGCGAAATCCGCGCGAAACCCAACTACTTCGTTGCAATGGCCGCGGTCTTGATGTTGGGTTTCGGCCGAGTGAAAAACGGCCTCTACCCAACCTACACCTGCCTCAGCACCTGCCCCAACAGCGGTCGGCCAGCGGCAAAATTCTCGCGCTATACTATTCTTGCTATTCTAGCTTCTCGCAGCGCGGCGGAGCAATTCTGGTCGGAATTGAATCCTGCATCGCATCTCTGTTTGAAATTGCTTAATTGCGAGACTTTCCGCTGAATGCGACCGAAGTCCGGAAATCGTCCGATGGCCAGGCCGGCCCATAGCCAACACTCTTGCCCGATGTATGTTGGATTAGCTCGCGCCGTCGTCCAACCCATCGGGTCTAGTGAGCGCGGCTAGCCCGGTATTGTCGGGAGCATAAATTGTTATGAATAGAATTTTCGCCAACACGCTGCACTTATCGGGCTCGATTTGCAGCCTTGCCTTAACAGCCAACGCTGCCGAAGCGACTGTACAACTACGAGTGTCAAAGCCGTTGACGGTTCCAAACTCACAGCCACGAGCACCCGTGTCAAAGCAACTGAGGCGAATTCCAACTCCAAATTCACCGGGAGCGCAAAAGTCACACCTTCATCTAAAGGCAACATCGGCGGTTCCGCTCCAAACTCGCCATGACGTCGGCAAGGGATTGGCTGCTGCGGCTACCGCCGCCGCGTTGCTCAGTATCGCAGCTGGATCGGAAGGCCGCCGTCATCGTCATCGAGATCAATGCAGCCGTTGGGACGACAAGTGCGACGACGGCCAGCGTTGGGCGTGCCGGAGGTTCCGTGAAGAGTGCGAATGACGTTTGTTCGAGATACGCCACATAAACGAATTAGAACCGAGACCGGGGGCGCATAAAACGCCCCCGGAACAATTCTGGAATGCACCTGACACGTCTCTGGGACACTGGAATTTCCCTGCAACATATCGAAACGCAATTCGCCGTCTCGGGCGGACGGAAAAGTCACGTGCCACTGCGGGGACGACAGGATCGATGACGCGCATCGATATGGCGCTGACGAGACAACCCGCGGCGACGATGAGGAGGAGGGGCGTTATTTCCGTTCGGAGCTTTTCCGATATTCAGACCATAGGTCCCAAATCTGATCAGAGACAGTAGCGTATAAACTCTTTAGGACCCGTAGTTTCCGCGCCAAACCAGCGACAGAATTCTTCATAGACGATCGACTGAACATCTTCAGCCGACCGCGCAGATTTCAGGCGCGGAATGATTGTTCCGGTTTCCGGATCATATTCATCTGTGTTGTCGACAAAGCTAATTCCAACCGGGTCCTGCTCAAACAGGACTTTGGAAATCGCGTCGAAGAGCTTTCCGTAATTACGTTTGAGTACCTTGTGCTCGTCGCTCATGCCGGCTCCGCTCCGTTCAGTTCCCCTCCCCTCAGGGGAGGGGTTAGGGGTGGGGTGAAGAGCCAGGCGGATTGAAGGTGGTTTGACTGACCCTGGCACTCGTAGCCTTTGCCCAAGGCACTTACTTCTTGCTTTTGCAATTAGGCGAGCAACGACCAACCATCACGCTTTTTGCGTTACCCCCACCCCTAACCCCTCCCCGCAAGGGGGAGGGGGAGATATCGGGGCTACGACTCAGAACAACCCCTGGATCTGGCCTTTGTCGTCGAGGCGGATGGTATCGGCGGCGGGGACCTTGGGCAGCCCCGGCATGGTCATGATCTCGCCGGTGATCACGACGATGAACTCGGCGCCCGCCGACAGGCGCACCTCGCGGATGGCAACGGTGTGGCCGGTTGGCGCACCGCGCTTCGCCGGATCGGTCGAGAACGAGTACTGCGTCTTGGCCATGCAGATCGGGAAGTGGCCGAAGCCCGCGGCTTCGAGATCCTTGAACTGCTTCTCGACGGACTGTCGCAGGAGATGTCGGCGGCGCGGTAGATCTCCTGGGCGATCGTGCGAACCTTGTCGCGCAGCTTCATGTCGTCGGGATAGAGCGGCTTGAAGTTCGCCTTGCCTTCGTCGATCACCTTGACGACGTCGTGGGCGAGGCCTTCCGTGCCCTTGCCGCCCTCGGCCCAGTGCGAGCACAGGAAGGCTTTCGTGCCCATGCTTTCGGCGGCCTTCTGACTTCGGCGATTTCGGCGTCGGTGTCGGTGATGAACTTGTTGACCGCGACCACGGCCGGCACGCCGAACTTGTTGACGTTCTCGATGTGGCGCTTGAGGTTGTCGCAGCCTTTGGCGACGGCGGCGGCGTTCTCGTTCTTCAACTCGTCCTTGGCGACGCCGCCGTGCATCTTGAGCGCGCGCACGGTCGCGACGATGACGACGGCGGAGGGCGCGATGCCGGCCTTGCGGCACTTGATGTCGAAGAACTTCTCAGCACCCAGGTCGGCGCCGAAGCCGGCTTCCGTCACCACGTAGTCGGCGAGCTTCATGGCCGTGCGGGTGGCGAGCACCGAGTTGCAGCCGTGCGCGATGTTGGCGAACGGGCCGCCGTGGATGAAGGCTGGATTGTTCTCCAGCGTCTGCACCATGTTCGGCGACAGCGCATCCTTCAGGAGCACCGTCATCGCGCCGTCGGCCTTCAGATCGCGGGCGCGGATCGGCTTCTTGTCGCGCGTGTAGGCGACGATGATGTTGCCGAGGCGGTGCTCGAGATCCTTCAGATCCTTCGACAGGCAGAGGATGGCCATGACTTCGGAGGCCACCGTGATGTCGAAGCCGTCTTCGCGCGGAAAGCCGTTCGAGACGCCGCCCAGCGAGTTGACGATCGAGCGCAGCGCCCGATCGTTCATGTCGAGCACGCGGCGTGAACTGGATGCGGCGCTGGTCGATGCCGAGCGCGTTGCCCCAATAGATGTGGTTGTCGAGCATCGCGGCGAGCAGGTTGTGGGCGGAGGTGATGGCGTGGAAGTCGCCGGTGAAATGCAGGTTGATGTCTTCCATGGGCACGACCTGGGCGTAGCCGCCGCCGGCAGCGCCGCCCTTGACGCCGAAGCAGGGCCCGAGCGACGGCTCGCGCAGCGCCATGATGGCCTTCTTGCCGATGCGGTTGAGGCCGTCGCCGAGGCCGACGGTCGTCGTCGTCTTGCCTTCGCCGGCGGGCGTCGGGCTGATGGCCGTCACGAGGATCAGCTTGCCGTCCTTGTTGCCCTGGATCTTGTTGATGAAGTCGAAGGAGACCTTGGCCTTGGTCCAGCCGTAGGGAACGAGCGCCTCCGCCGGAACGCCGACCTTGGCCGCGACTTCGGCAATCGGCTTCTGTTTGGCTTCGCGGGCGATTTCAATGTCTGACTTTACGGACACGGGCTGAGTTCCTCCCAAGGTTTCTTGTTTGTGCGGCGGGTTGCCCCGGCGATTTGGGTTATCGAAAAAAGGCGGGATCGAGTGGACTTCGGGCTGGACGGTCCCCGGTGCCCAGCGGGCAGCTAGTGTTGCCCGGCGGGCGGATATTGTACTTTCGTTCGACGCTCGCCAAGCACCTGCGGCCAAAAAACCGGCGCCGGCGCAGCGAGGCGAGGCCGCGGACGGGTCCGGCCGCCCCCTGCCTCCTTTGGCGTTTTCCAGTGTTTTCGACGGCAAAGCCGCGAATTTCTCAGATCGAATTGTCCCGAACAAGACAGGGCCGCGGGCCGCGCCCTATGATTGCGCTGCGACGCGGCCATTTGCAGCAGCCGCAATGAAGCGAAGAGGACGGGACGCGTGCAGGAACGGGCCGGGAATGCCGCCCCAGGAACGAGTACGGCGGCGCGGGCGGGGGAACACGCCGCGCCAAGCGCCGCTGCCGGCGCTTCAACGTGGCGGCGGCGGATCTATGAGGTGATCGAAATCGGCCATGGCGAGGATCGGGCCAGCCGGATTTTCGATACCGCCATCGTGCTGCTCATCATTTGCAACGTGATCGCGATCATCGCCGAAACGGTCCCCGCCATTCATGCCCGCTACGGCGCCTGGCTCTACGACTTCGAATTGTTCACGGTGCTCGTATTCACGGTCGAATACGTGCTGCGGCTGTGGACGGCGGTCGAACTGCCGTTCCTGTCGCGATTGAAACCCTGGCGGGCACGGCTGAGCCTGGCCCAGAGCCCGGCGCTGATCATCGACCTGATGGCCATCCTGCCGTTCTACCTGCAGCATTTCCTGCCCCTCGACCTTGGCGTGCTGCGCATGCTGCGGCTCATCCGCTTCCTGAAGCTGTCGCGCTACTCGCCCGCCATGCACACGCTGATCCGCGTGCTCCAGAACGAGCGGAAAGCGCTGGTCGGGGCGTCGCTGCTGCTGCTGACGGCGCTGCTGTTCTCCTCGACCATCATGTATCACCTCGAAAGCGCCGCCCAGCCCGACAAGTTCGGCTCGATCCCCGAAGCCATGTGGTGGTCGATCGCGACGCTGACCACGGTCGGCTACGGCGACGTGACGCCCGTTACGGCGCTCGGCCGCTTCGTCGGCGGCATGACCATGGTCTTCGGGTTGTGCATCCTGGCGCTGCCGGTGGCGATCATCTCGACCGGCTTCGCGCAGGAACTGCAGCGGCGCGATTTCGTCGTCACCTGGTCGCTGATGTCGCGCGTGCCGGTGCTGTCCGAACTCGACGCCAAGCAGGCCGCCGACATCATGCCGATGCTGCACGCCCATAATCTGCCGCCCAATGTCGAGGTCGTGGCCAAGGGCGGCAAGGGCGACGCCATGTATTTCGTCGCCTCGGGGAAGGTCGATCACCTGCACGCCGAGGGGCGGCAGACGTTCGAGCGGGCGAGTTCTTCGGCGCCAAGGCGATGATCGACAACGACGTGCATCCGGGCGCCTTCGTGACCTCGTCCAAGGTGCGGCTGTTGAAGCTGCACAAGGAGGATTTTCATCGCATCGAGGTCAAGCATCCGCATATCGCCGCGCATATCAGGAAGGTGGCGGAGGGGACGGGGGGTGGGGAGTGAGGGAGCCGGCCGGAACGCGCGGGTGATGCAGCGCGACCGGAGGATTGTCATCCCGGGCGAGCCCACTTGCGAGACCCGGGACCCAGGAACGCAGGCGAAGGAAGTGTACTGGGTCCCGGCTCTCCAAAATCGCGCACGCGCAATTTCTCCGGCCGGGATGACAAACGATGGAATGCCCACGCGCCAACCGACTCTTTGCTTGTCGCTTGCGACTCTCGTTCCGGGCCTTCGCCAGCCGAAGGGCTTCGGCCGCGGAGGCGGGAGCCGGCCGCAAGCGACGGGCCAACGCGAACGGCGACCGGTGCTCTTTTGTTGGCGCGTTCCGACTCCGACCGTTGACCCCCTCGGGAGCCGCCGGAACGCGCGGGTGATGCAACACCACCGGAGGATTGTCATCCCGGGCGAGCCCACTTGCGAGACCCGGGACCCAGACTCTCGCGCGATAAGTCTCCTGGGTCCCGGCTCTCCAAAATTGCGCACGCGCAATTTCTCCGGCCGGGATGACAAACGATGGAATGCCCACGCGCCAACCGACTCTTTGCTTGGCGCTTGCGACTCTCGTTCCTGCCTTCGCCCTCAGCCGGCCGCAAGCGACGGACCAACGCGAACGGCGGCCGGCTCCGCGAAGTCGGAGTCGCCGTGAGCAAAGCAATAAAGAGCGGACCGGCCGCGAGGGCCGCGAAAGAGCTCTTTTAAAAAAACTGCGTCCCTTGAAACCGGTCCGCGGCAACGAAGTGTCAAGTCTCTGCGCCGCCACTTTAATAGGAGGCTGCTCTCCACGAGGGCGTCGCACCCCTCGCGGACGGCGGTTGCTTTAAGCACGCTGCGTACGTTGCGGGCGTGCAGTCCGTTGCCTCCGCTTCCGCTCGTGTGGCGTCCCGGCACGAGCGCTTGGTGAAGCGGATGCGTGGAGTATCGATGCGCGCCAGGGGGGCGGGGATAACTTTTTTGAAGATTTATTTTTGGGATGGTTAAAGGCGGCAACCGGCAACAGCACTTCATCCCGCCGCCGGTGACGGCACGTCACCGGATCCTGCGGGCGGGATCCACGCAAGCTTCCGCATCGAGCTGACAGTGAGGCCCCGCGTCTGCGGCTGCATCTGATGCGTGCGCGAGTACCAAGGACTGACGCCGGATCAGAGGCGACAAAGACAAATGCCCAGTGAATTGGTGAGTGTCCGTCGCCCCCGATGTCACGGGGAGTCAAGCTACTGAAGGATGGGCGCGATACGCGCCGCAACTGCGACAAGGTTTTTAGCGAAACGTCGCGCTGGAATTCTTCACGCCAATCGAATGGGATTAAAGCATGCGTGCAGCCGTCTGCAGGGCCTATGGCGGACCGAACGTCGTCGAAGTGTGCGACGTCGAAACACCAGTGCCCAAGGACAACGAAGTTCTCATCCGCGTTCATGCCTCAACGGTCTCCTCGGGCGACGCGCGGGTTCGATCTTCGAATTTTCCGAGCGGCTTTACTTTGCCGGCCCGTTTGATTTTTGGAATTACACGACTGCGTCGTCCGATCCTCGGCACGGAACTCGCCGGCACCGTCGAGGCCGTTGGCGCGCGCGTGACGCGGTTCAAACGCGGCGACCGGGTCTTCGCCTTCAGCGGCGGCAAGTTCGGCTGTCACGCCGAGTTGAAGACATTTGCAGAGGATGGAGCCATCGCGTCAATGCCGGAAGGTTTCGGCTTCGCGGAAGCCGCTGCCATATCGTTCGGCGGCACGACGGCCCTCCATTTTCTGCGCGGTCCCGGCAAACTCGAACCCGGGGAACGAGTGCTCGTCTACGGCGCATCGGGTTCGGTAGGTTCGGCCGCAGTTCAGCTTGCAAAGCACTTTGGAGCACATGTCACCGGCGTCTGCTCGGCCGCCAATGGCGGTCTTGTGCGTTCGCTCGGCGCCGAGTCCGTGATTGACCACAGGACGCAGGATTTCGCACGCCTCAACGAGCGATGGGACATCATCCTCGATACGATCGGCAACGCTCTTTACCATCGCAGCCGGAATTCGCTCAATGCGAAGGGTCGTTTGCTCATCGTTGCGGCTGGACTTGGAGAACTAATGCGGGCGCCCTTTCAATCCATGTCCAGCGGCCTCACCGTCAGCGGGGGCGCAGCACCCGAACGCGCAGAGGACCTCACCGAATTGAAGAGACTGTGCGAAGCTCGAGTTTTCAAGCCCGTAATCGACAGCTGCTTCCCGCTGGCTCACATTGCCGCCGCACACGCGCGCGTCGATTTCGGGCAGGAAGAAGGGAAACGTCATTGTCGAGATGAGTGATCAGTGACGACCTAGGGGCAATTCACCCCTCAACCCTGACCACCACCACCGTCGCGTTGTCCTGATGCGGAGCGCGGGCGGCGTCGATGGCGCGGATGAGGGCGCGGGCCACGGCCTCGGGGCTGTCCGCCGTGCGTTCGGCGACGATGCGCGACAGGTCTTCCGGCTCCAGCGTATCGACGCCGTCGCTCGCCAGCACCACGACGTCTCCGGGCTGAAGGGCAAAGGGCGCGCGCGGCAGATCGATCATGTCGATGTCCTCGCCCGTCACCGCCGAGCGCAGCATGTGGCGGCGCGGATCGCGCTCCGCTTCCTCGGCGCTGAGCCGGCCCCTGGCGACGAGATCGTCGAGTTCGGGGGCCAGCGAGTGGTCCTCGTTCAGGATGCGCGTTTCGCCGCCCCGCACCAGATAGAGCGGGCTGTCGCCGACGCTGACCCATTCGAGACCGCTGTTTGAAAAGACGGCGCCGATGATCGTGGAGCCCATGCCGGAGAGCAGCGGATTGCTCGTGACTTTGGCGGCGACCGCGTCGTTGGCGGCGTCGAGACCGGCGGACAGGCGATCGCGGATCGGACCCGGCGCGCATGGCGCGGTCGCGAGGAAGGCCTCGCACACCATGCGGCTGGCGACCGCCCCGCCCGCGTGTCCGCCCATGCCGTCGGCGAGCACGGCATAGAGCCCGCTTCACCGCCGGACGGGTGCGAAGAGGGCGCGGACGAACGATCGGCGCCGTTGGGCCAGACGGCGGCGGTGTCTTCCTGATTGTCGCGGGCGCCGCGCGTGGCGGCGACGGCATGTTCGAAGCGGATCATGAGCTCTTTGTGAAGTGACACGTCGGCGGCCGGATGGGGGCTCTGTTCGCACCAGAGATAACGCGAGGAGCGGCGGCAAAGCTATGACAAAGTTGACTGTTGCGGGCGCCCACAGATCAGCCCCAAAGAGTGGCCCGGTCAGACCAGACCGGCATGAAAACGCAGACGTCCGGGGCCGAGTTCGATGATGTCGCCGTCGTGCAGGCGGGCGGCGCCGCAATGCTGGCCGTTGACGATGACCCCGCTGCCGTCGAGGCCGGTCAGATCGGTGATCGAGTAGTCGCCGAAGTCTTCGCGCGAGATGGCCGCGTGATAGCGCTGCACGCCTTCCGAGGGAATGCGAATGTCGTTGTCCTCGGCGCGGCCGATGCGCAGCAAATCGTGAAGAATGTCGAAGCGCGTGTTGGACGGTCCGACAACCTCCAGGAACGCGTGTCCGGGCGGCTCGGTGCTCGTCCTCGGCGATGTCGCCGTCGCCGGAAGTCTGCGGCTCAGCCGCGTCGGAAAAGTCGAATTCCTGGCGCAGGCGCATGATCAAGGCGATGCAGGGGATGGCACCGAGCAGGATCATGCCGAGCATAAGGGCCGGAGCGGCGCGATAGCCCTCGGCAATGGCCCGGCGACAAAATTCGACTTGTCGCTGGCGAGACCCCGATCGGCGGCGCCGGGTGTCAAAAGCAGCGCGACAAGAATGACTACGCCCGAAATTGCCAGAAGGGCGACGCGCAGAAGTCGTGGATTACGCTGATACTCCCACATGGAAGCGTATTTCGCCCCATGAAACGGGCGTCATCATGGCCGGAAAGCGACACCGCTTGAAATTGTTCAGCTCTGGTTCATCGCCCTCCTAAGTGCCATATTCGTGCGCAAAGTGACTCGCGGTCTGCAGGTCTTTTATGCCGGAGCGTTTTCACTGAAGAGGCCGAGTTTGTAGCAAGGTCCCGGCCGCGGCGAGCCGGGCGCAACTGCACGCAGAACCGGGGACATGACGAACCTGATCGCTCTTCCGAGCGGAACAGAGTTGGCCGGAGATTACACCATCGACCGCGTCCTTGGCGCGGGCGGTTTCGGTGTCACTTATCTTGCGCGCGAGGCCGCGCTTTCCCGCCTCGTCACCATCAAGGAATATTTTCCCGGCGACTTCGCCGCGCGCGGCCAGGGGCTGGATGCCAGCCCTCGCTCGGAGGACTGCGCCAGCGACTACAAATGGGGCCTCGACCGCTTCCTCGAAGAGGCGCAGACGCTGGCCAAGTTCGATCATCCCAACATCGTGCGCGTGTACCGGTCGTTTCTGGCCAATAATACGGCCTATATGGTGCTGCAGTTCGAAGAGGGGCAAAGCCTCAAGACCTGGCTCAAGACCCTCAACCGGGCGCCGCGCCAGAAGGAGATCGATCGCATCGTCGGTCCGCTGCTCGAGGCGCTGGAGACGATCCACAAGGCCGAATTCCTGCATCGCGACATCGCGCCCGACAACATCATCCTGCGCAAGTCGGGCGATCCGGTGCTGATCGA
Organism: uncultured Alphaproteobacteria bacterium; assembly: GCA_963732525.1. GTDB lineage: Bacteria > Pseudomonadota > Alphaproteobacteria > Rhizobiales > Hyphomicrobiaceae > Hyphomicrobium_B. The sequence goes on along the minus strand of CAVSZX010000024.1, from coordinate 68,082 downwards.
TTTTGGCGCGGCGCGCTGCGATATTGCGGCGCATTCCAAGACCAAGACCGTGTCGGCGCTGGTGAAGCCGGGCTACAGCCCCTACGAGCAGTACGCCGAGACGAGCAAGCAACAGGGGCCGTGGACCGATATCTACGCACTGGCGGCAACCCTTTATCACGTGGTGGCAGGCCGCCGGCCACCCGATTCCCCCTCGCGCATGCTGAATGACGAGTACGTCTCGGCGACGGAGGCGGCGCGCGGAACCTATCGCGCCTCGTTCCTGGAAGCCATCGATCGCGGCATGGCACTGACCATCGACGCGCGGCCGAGATCCGTGGCGCAATGGCGCAGCGCCCTGTTGGCACCGGAACCCAAGAGGCCCGGCATCCTGGCGCGCATTCGGGGCGACGTCCCGGAGCCGAAGAAGAAAATTGCGAAGCCCAAGGCGGCGAAGGCAGCACTGCCGCCGGACAAGGCGGCGTCGACCGCCATACCGCCGCCGCCGGATGCGCCAGGTCCCGCGGGCGGTCTGCTCGATTTTCTCGATGCGCTGCGCAAGCCGGCGCGAACCGAAGACGCCTCCGCGTCCGGCAGGAAATGAGGCGGCGAAAAAACCCGTCGCCGGCAAGCCCGAAGCCAGCAACAATCCAGCAAGAATGCCGCCGCCAAGGGCAGAAGCGCGAAAGTTCCGGCGCGGGCGAAAGCCGCCGTCCCCGCAGGGCCCGTCGAAATACCTCTCCTCGCTGCCGCGCCTAAGCGTGAGGTTCGAGCCTCGCACGGGTTGCGCGGCAAACTGGCGATCGCGGCGGCAATCTCGGCGCTGCTGCTCAGCTATCCCGAGCAGATCCAGCGCGCACTCGTCGATCCGGGTGTTTCGCCCGTGACCACGGGCCAATCCCGCAACAAGTGGCGGATCGCACGCTGACCGCCACGGCGCAGCTCAAGGCGCACGACGGCCCGGTCGAGCACTTGAGTCTTTCCGGCGACGGCCGCCTAATCGTTACGGCGAGCGACGATCGTGCACTCAAGATCTGGGTGCGCGAAACGCTGGAACCCGCCGGTGCCATTTACATGGACGATGGCCCGGCAACCTCGCTGTCGATGCGCAACAACCGGGCGCTGACGACCCATGCCGACGGCAGCACGAACATCTGGGACATTGAAAAGAAGCAGCGCCTCTATCGCTTCAAGAGGAACGAGGCGAGCATCTGGGCGGCGAGCTTCACCGGCTCGGAAGATCGCTTCGCCGCCGCCGGTCACGACTGGACGGTGGCGCTGTGGGAAACGTCGTCGGAAACAACGCCGCTCAAGGTTCTGGAAGGACACGAAAACGCCGTGCAGGCGCTGGCCTCGGACCCATCCGGGGCATGGCTGGTCTCGGGCGGCGCCGACAAGTCGGTCCGCTTGTGGAACCTCGAGACGCGGGAGCTGAAGCGGACGTTCAGAACCAGTTCGGATTTCATCACCGCGCTCGCAGTATCGAATGACGCGAGCCTCATCGCTTCCGGCAGTCTCGACGGCAGCGTGCGCCTGCTCGCGGCGGGATCGGGCCGGACCATGCGGACCTACAATGCGCATAAGTCGAAGGTGACCAGCATCGCCTTTTCGGGCAACGGCGAATACCTGGCGACGGCAGCCGAGGACGGCAGCGTCCGGGTCCGCGGCCTGAAGAATACGCATAGCTTCTGGACGCTCAATTCGCTTGAAAGGGGCGCGCGCACGCTCGCCTTCGATGGCGAAAGCCGGCATCTGGTGACCGGCGGTCCCGATGGCGTGGTGATGATCTGGGCACTGCCCGAGCCGGCGCTGGCCCAGCGCTGATGCGCCAACTTGCCGCCCCGCGCATCGGCTCAACTCCTCCCTCACGCATCCCGCGTCGCGTACCTATTGCCGCCTCGACGGCCGCCCCGGTTCAGTCCATCATTGCCGTTCCCGATTGATCCGGCCACTCGAGAGGACATGGAATGGACGCCGCAGCCATTATGCTGGCCCGCATCCAATTTGCCTTTACCGTCACCTTCCACATCATTTTCCCGAGCTTCACGATCGGCCTCGCGGCCTTCATCGCGACGCTACTGGTGCGCTGGCGGATGACCGGGGACGACAAATTCCACCGCCTCGCCCGCTACTGGACCAAGATCTTCGCCGTGTCATTCGCCATGGGCGTCGTCTCGGGCATCGTGCTGTCGTATCAGTTCGGCACCAACTGGAGCCGGTTCTCGGAAGTCGCCGGAAACGTCGTCGGACCGCTGATCGGATATGAGGTGCTGACCGCCTTCTTTCTCGAAGCGACATTTCTCGGCGTCATGCTGTTCGGCTGGACGCGTGTCTCGCCCAATCTGCATGTGACCGCCGCCGTGCTCGTCGCGGCCGGGACGTCGCTCTCGGCCTTCTGGATTCTCGCCGCCAACAGCTGGATGCAGACGCCCGCCGGGCACGAGGTGAAGGACGGCATTGCCTACCCGCTGGACTGGATCGCGATCATTTTCAACCCGAGTTTCCCCTATCGCTTCGCGCACATGTTCACCGCAGCGTACCTCACCACCTCGCTGGTCGTGCTCTCGGTCGGTGCCCGCTATCTCGTCTCCGGCCGCTTCGTGGAGGAGGCCAAGACCATGATGCGCATGGGCCTTGGCATGGTGGCGGTGCTCGCCCCCTTGCAGCTCGTGATCGGCGACATGCACGGGCTCAACACGGCACATCATCAACCGGCGAAAGTCGCGGCGATGGAAGCGCATTGGGACGGTTCCAAGCCCGGCGATCTCGTGCTGTTCGCCTGGCCGGACGACAAGAATGAAACCAACCACTTCGAAATCGCCATCCCGAACCTCGCCAGCTTGATCATCACCCATAGCCTGACGGGGACGTTCAAAGGCTTGAAGGATTTCAAGCCGGAAGACCGTCCGCCGGTGCTGCCTGTCTTCTTTGCCTTCCGCATCATGGTCGGCTGCGGCCTCGCCATGATCGCTATTGGCCTGTTCGGCACATTTCAGTGGTGGCGCGGCAGGCTGTTCGACAAGGGACTGTATCTGAGCGCGCTCAGCTACGCTTGGCCGCTCGGCTTCATCGCCATCGTCGCTGGATGGTGGGTGACGGAAACGGGACGCCAGCCGTTCCTGGTCTACGGCGTGCTGCGAACGGCGGACGCGGTATCGAACGTGTCCTTCTGGCCAGTGCTGACGAGCCTCGTACTGTTCGTCATCGTCTACACGGTCGTATTCTCGATGGGTATCCTGCTCATCAACAAGCTGATCGAGAAGGGGCCCGTGGCCGCAACCATCAAGACGGAAGAAGGCGTGCCCTCGCGCCCGCTTTCGGCGGCTGAAGAAGGCGCTCGGGCCGCCATGCACGAGAGTGCACGGGAAAAGGAGTGAGTCATGGACGCGATCTCGTATTGGCTGCCGCTGGTCTGGGCCGCGATCCTCGCGATTGCCGTGACGCTCTATGTGATCCTCGACGGCTTCGACCTCGGGCTCGGCATTCTCTTCCCCGCCGCACCGGAGGAAGAGCGCCGCGACGTCATGATGAACACGGTGGCGCCGTTCTGGGACGGCAACGAGACCTGGCTGATCCTCGGCGGCGGCGGGCTATTCGTTGCCTTTCCGAAGGCCTACGGCGTCATCATGTCGGGGCTCTATCTGCCGGTCACCTTCATGCTGCTGGCGCTGGTCTTTCGCGGCGTTGCCTTCGAATTCCGCTGGGTAGCGAAGCCGAAACACCAATTTTGGGACAAGGCGTTTACGTGGGGGTCGATCGTCGCGGCGTTCTTCCAGGGCGTCGTGCTCGGAGGCTTGCTCAAGGGCATTGCGGTGACTGACGGCCACTTCTCCGGCGGGGCGCTTGACTGGCTTTCGCCCTTCCCGCTTTTTTGCGGCCTGGCGCTGGTCGCCGGCTACGCGCTGTTGGGCGCCACTTGGCTGGTCATGAAGACCGAGGGCGCCATGCAGCTGTGGGCCAGGGGCAAGGCTGAAAGCGCACTGCTGCTGACGCTGGCGGCGCTCCTCGTCATCAGCGTCTGGACGCCGCTGTCCGTGCCCCACATCGCCGACCGCTGGTTCTCGTGGCCGAATATTCTGCTTTTGTCGCCGGTGCCGGTGCTGAGTGCACTCGCCGCCTACAGCTGCTGGTCGGGACTGATCAATCGCAAGGACGCGCAGCCGTTCTTTTCGGCCATAGCGCTGTTCCTGCTCGGCTTTGTCGGTCTCGTCATTTCCAACGTGCCGTATCTGGTGCCACGCGCAATGACGGTGTGGCAAGCGGCGGCGGCACCCTCGTCGCAACTGTTCACACTGGTCGGAACGCTGCTCATGCTGCCGGTCATCCTCGGCTATACCGCCTTCGTCTATTGGACGTTCCGCGGCAAAGTCCGCGCCGGAGAGGGCTATCACTGAGTCGAGCAGAAGTGAGCTGGGGCAATAGTCCCTGGGGACGAGCGCCGCCTCTGCCGCAGCGCCGCCATTTTTAACGCTGATTTTAGCCACAAGAGTGAATCAGTCCGTTTTTTGGGCGGGAGAACCTATGTTTGGTTGGCGCAAGCGGAGCGAAGGTTTCGAGTGGCAGGAATACGTACGTACCACCATCCTGGTCCGTCGTGCCCACCGCCAGAAACGTGTCGATGAGGCGCGTTTCGCGGCCATCGCCAAGGTCAAGGACGCGCGCGACCGCGGCATCGAAGCCGGACAGGAACAGCTGAGCGCGGTAAAGGCCAAGGCCGCTGAGGGCGCCGAGCACGCCAAGACCCGCTTTGTCGCCATGATGATCGCGACGGCACGGACGGTTGCGGCGGCAGCGGCGGCACTTTGGGCGTCCGCGAGGCAGACCGTAAGTGACCTTCCCATTTCGCGGCCGCAGATGCCACAAGGCGTCAAGGGCGCGGCGTCGCTTGCCGCACTCTATGCCGGCGACATGCCCCGGCGGTGGCGCAAGCTCAAACCCAACCTGCTGCCGCTCGCTGCCATGGGACTTGCCGTTTTCGGCTTCGGCGCGCTGCTGTCGCCCCAGGATCAGGGTGGCACTAAGGGCAGGCACGAGTCCAAGTCGAAGCTGACCTCCGTTGCCGTGTCTGGCCTGTCGAGTACCGACGCGGCGATCGACCGGGAGACCGTTCTATCTGGCCGTGCGTCGGCATCGTCGGGCGATACGCTGCGCCTCAACAAGCGCCTGATCCGTCTCGCGGGTATCGAAGCTCCTGCCGCCGGGCAGACGTGCGAAAGAGGCAATGGGCGCAAAGTCGATTGCGGCGCCGTTGCCGAAAGCGCACTCGCTCATCTCTTGCGCCGTCAGCGCATCACCTGCGAACTGAGCGGCGAAATCCGCAGCGGCAGCGAAGTCGCCAACTGCCGTTCCGGCGAGTTGGACATTGGACGCGAACTCGTGCGCGCGGGCCAAGTCTTTGCCAGCAGCCTCGACGGTTCTCCCTATGCGAGCGAGGAAGAACTCGCGCGGACGGAAAAGGCCGGTATCTGGCAGGGATCGAACGAGCGGCCCGAGGCCTGGCGCGCCAAAATCTGGGCGGAGGCCAAGCGTACCGCCCCGGAAGGCTGCCCGATCAAGGGACTGGTTCGGGGGGCGGGCCGGATTTATTCCATGCCATGGTCGGCGGGTTATGATGGGCGAAAAGTGCGCGAAGTGAGGGGCGAGCGCTGGTTCTGCAGCGAAGACGAGGCCCAGGCCGCAGGCTTCCGGCTCGCCGAGGGATTGTGAAAATCCAGGCCCCGCGGTTCGCTATAGATCCTATTGAAATGCTTAAAATAAAATGCCCGCGGTCGGGGGAGACCGCGGGCCAACAGAATTGGCGCCACTTGGGGGTAAGCGGGACGACGCTCAATTCCACTTCCAACTAGATAGCAACCCCAATGCCTTGGCAAGGCACGCGGTGTACAGAAATCAAATTTCGAATCAGGTGTGGCAGAGAATAATCAGTCGGCCGGATGTCAAGATATTCATTAACCGCGTTTAGGCCGGCTTAAGTCAGATCACTGTTTCTGAACAAGAAATGGCGAGACCGTCAGGCGTCCGGTTTGCGACCTGTCGCGGTTGTAGCCGATATCGGCGACAACGCCTGAGAGTACGGTGTGCTCGGTTGCCCCCAAGTTTATCGAATTCGTCTCGACCTTGAGCTCGCCGTCGATCCACAGGCGCACGAGGCCGTTGGCCTTGTCCTTACTGTTGAGGACGATTTCCTGCTGGATCGTCACCCAGCGGTCGGTGGGCCAACGCATTCCCTTTGCCGCGAGCCAGTGGCCGGCAGACGCCGGGGTGCGGAACTCCATTCCGAGCACTCCGTCTTTTTTCCAACCGAGCCGCGAAACGAACCCGGCCTTGGGTTGCGCTTCGTCGAGTTCTGCGACGCTGCTCGCCGCAAACAGGCCGGGCAGCCAGCCTGGACCCGCGAACGAGAAATCCTTGGGCAAGTAGACCCGATAACTCAGACAGGCGGCGCGCGTGCCGGACATCGACTGAGGCTGCCAAGCAAAGCCGACGCCGTTGGTCGTGGTCGGCGCGGCCTCGGAATCAACAGGCTCGTTCGCGGCAGAGGTCATCGCGACCTGGAGGTACATCGCCGATTTGTCCGAGGCCTCGACGACGCGGGCGTTGTTGAGCAAGCCCCATTCGCGCGACGAGACGCGCGCCTGCAGCTCGAGCGGCGACAGCGCGACGCCTCTGGCACTCTGAAGGGAAAGCTGCTGGCCGTTTGTGTAGCGCTGCGAACACTGCGGTATGTCCTCGCCAATGATGAAGGATCGCACAATGTAGCCCGCCACGATCAACACCACACCGGCGCCGGCGGCGTTGAACAGGATCGAATTGACGTTGAGCTTCGACATTTCAGATCCTTCAGCCGTTGAAGGCTTTGTGGATGTTTCGCATTAACGGATCGATAAGTTGATCCAACAGCGTGCGCTGGCCGGTCAAAAGCATAATCTCGGCGCGCATGCCGGGTTGCAGCCGCGCGGGTCCGGCAGGCGAACCCGGCACATTGTCGAGTTCGATGCGGACGACAAAATACGGTTGTCCGGTGTGCCTGTCCTCGACGCTGTCGGCAGAGATCCAGGTGAGCTTGGCCGGCATCGGCCGCTGCTCGCGCCAGCTCAGGGCCGTCAGCCAGACTTTCGCCGGCATTCCGGGCTGAACGTTCTCGATCTGGTTCGGCTGGAGCTTGGCTTCGATGACGAGCTTGTCGGCCTTGGGCACGATTTCCGCGACCGTCGCTCCCGGCTGCACGACGGCGCCGGGCGAATGAACCTGCAGCGCCAGGACACGGCCAGAGACAGGCGCGTGAATGAGCGTCTTATCCAATTCCGACTGGGCTGCCGCAATGCGCGATTGATAGCTTGCAACGTCCTTCTCCACCTCGGCGACAAGGCGCTGTAGAGCCAGGGACTTCGACTTGGCGGCGAGTTTGCGCTCTTCGAGGCCCTTCACGGTCGCCGCTTCTTCACGCGCGAGTGCGAGCTGCCTTTCCGCCGCGGCACCCTGCGCCTTCAGCGCCTCGATCTGTTGCTCGATCGTCTCGCTTTCGAGCGTCATGATGACGGCGCCCGCTTCGACGTGGTCACCTTCGCTGACGTTGATTGTCTGGACGACTCCGCCACGGGGATGCGCAACGGGCTTCACCTTGGTCTCGACGATGATGGTGCCGGGAATGCCGACGCCTTTGTCGATCGGGGCAAGCGCGGCACTGCCCAATCCGAAGCCGAAAAACAGCACGATGACGGCGAGGCCGGCGAGAACGGGACCGCGAATATCGAGGCGAGGGATCGAGGCCGGCATATCAATGGCGCTGTTCAATGGCCTACCCTCAATGCACTTCGTTGACGACGGCAGAGCGTTTTTGATGGATGCGGCCGAACTCCGCGGCATCGCTCACGGCCTGCATGGCGCCGTTGGCGAGAACGACGACCTTATCGACGAGCGTCAGGAGACGAGGGTCCTGCGTCGCGATGACAAGGGCCACGCCTCTATCCTTCAGAGCCTCGAGATTGCTCATCAGACGGCGCATACTGGCGCCATCGAGGCCGATTTCCGGTTCATCGAGTACGATGATCTTTGGCTTGCCCGCGACCGCCCTGGCAAACGAAACCGCGCGTCGCTCTCGTAAAGAAAGATTCGAACCGTTGGGACCGACCGGCGTATCGTAGCCGGCATGGAGTGCCTGCAGAGTTTCATGCACGCCGGCACGCATCGCCGCCTGAGCGACGCCAATCTGGCTCATTTCGGTGAAGCGCGCGATGTTGTCGTGGACGCTGCCTTCGAGCAGCAGCGGCTCGTCGGCAAGGTAGCCGACCGGTGGCTCGCAATCGCCGCGTTGCCATTTGGTGACCGGAAGGCCGTCGAGGGCGGCAATGCCGGCCGTCGGATTCAAGGCACCGGCGAGGATGCCGGCCAGCGTCGACTTGCCCGAGCCGTTGGGGCCGACGATGGCGACGGATTGACCGGGCAGCATGTTGAATGTCACGCCGCGGAGAGCCGGGATTTTGCGTCCGGGATGATAATAGGTGACGTCCTGGAGCGTCACGCGACCGACGACTTCGGCGTCGCGATCAGAGAGAGCCGCGACTTTGGCGTCGTCGGCAAGCGCCTTTAAGCGTCGATAGGCTGCGAATGCCACCTGGATGTTCTTCACCGATCCGACCAGGCCCTCGAGCGGCGCCAGAGCACGCGACAGGAGAATGGCGGAGGCGACGAGCGCGCCCGGCGCCAGCTCGTTCTTGATGACCAGCCAAGCGCCGACACCATAGATGGCGATCTGCGCCCCAATGCGGATGCTGCGAGCCACCGCTTTGACCAGGCTTGTCCGCTTGCCCAGCGAATAGGCGGCACTGATATGCGAACGGTTGTAGGATTCCCACTGCGCCGTAATGCCCTTGACCAGGCCAAACGATCCGGCGAGCTGGCCGTTGCTCGCCACCGTGCGCCACCATTTTTCTGAACGCTCGTGCGTGCGCGCGCTTTCGGCCTGCAGCTTGGCGGTGAAGAGCGTCTGGAGCAGCGCTGCGAAAACGAGAAACGCCGAGCAGCCCATCGAGACGGAGCCGATCACGGGGTTGAGGGCCATCAACGCGACCAGGAACAAAGGCACGAATGGCGCGTCCATGATCACGCCCGCCGAAGAACTGGCGAGAAACGTATGGAATTGCTCCAGGGCCTTGGCATCCTGCTTGATCTCTTGCGCCGGGAGACCGAGCTTCAAGCCGTTTTCGAGCACATGACGGCCGAGCTCGTGATCGAGCCAGATACTGGCCCTGAGAAGTACGACGTCCCGTGTGACCTCGAGGAGTGCGAGTGAGGCGATGGCGAGACTCATGATCAACGTGATCGTGACCAGGGTCTCGATACTTCCGAGCGGCACGACGGTCTCGAACACCTGCAGCGTATAGATTGGCGTCGACAGCATCAGAACGTTGATGAACGCCGAGAAGACAAACGCCACGAGCCACGCCCGGCGCACGTCCTTTAGCATTCGCCTCGATGTTCGCATCACGCACTGCCCGTTCGTAAAGTGAAGTCCGCTTCGCCCGGTGCCCATAGCGGCACTGAGATCTCTGACCGGGCACCCCTTGCGAGGCCGCTCGACCGGACCGGACAACGCCCATTGCACTGGTCGAACGATAGACCCCCGCCCTAAAGATATCGTTGACGAAAAGTGAACCGGACCGAACAGTTAAGGCAAACTTTCCACGAGGCCGGATGTGCTGCCCCAAAGACGCGAAAACGGCCCCTTTCGAGGCCGTTCCCGGTGCATTTACGATCGGCGGTGGTGGACGACTAGACCAGGATCATCCCGGCCTTATGGAGTTCAATGGCGCTCGTGTTGTGGATACCGTCGAGAACGACGACATCGACCATGCTGGCGCCGACCTTGACGGAAACCTTGGCACCAGCCGCGGTGTCCGTGACATGGACGACATCCGAAATGCTCGTGTATTTTTGACCCTTGAGCAGGTCGTGCAGGTTGAGGCGGTCACCCTTGGCGAAGTCGCGAATGTGATCGAGGCTGTTGCTATCGACATCCTTGACCGCCCACTTGTAGGTGTCTTTGCCGGCGCCGCCGGTAAACTTATCCGAGCCACCTCGGCCGCGGAAAACGTCATTGCCGTTGCCGCCGTCGAAGACATTGCCGAGCTTGTCGCCGGTGAAGACGTCGTTGAAGCTCGAACCGATGACACCTTCGACACCCTTGATGGTATCGGCGCCGAAGCCGGACGCGCTATGGCCGTTCAAGTCGACGGTTACGCCGCCCTTGGCGCCAGAGTAATCGATCGTGTCGAAACCGGCGCTGCCGTCGTAGGAATTGTTGCCGTCGTCGGCGATCAGGACGTCGTTACCGGTGTTACCAATGACCAGATCGTCGCCGGCACCGCCGGAAAGGTTGTCGTCGCCCTTGCCGCCGCGCACGTCGTCATTGCCGGCACCGCCGTTCATGACGTCGTTGCCGGAGTTGCCCCACATGCGGTCGTCGCCGTTGCCGCCCGACATCTTGTCGTTGTCGGCCATGCCGAACATCTTGTCGTTGCCGGTGCCGCCCTTCATGTCGTCGTTGTCGGTCGAGCGAACTTCTTTCGTCTTCACCTTGGCGATGAGCGACGAGTTGGTCGTCCCGACATCCACCGTGAAGATGCTGTCGTCGAAGTCATTGTCGCCGCCGCCCTTCAGGTCCTCGAAGCCGACTTTCACCGTACCGTGGACGTTGTCCACGATGCCGACTGCGTGGTTCAACGCATCGCCGTTGAGGCCCTTGGTGCCGTTGTCGAAGCTGTGGAACACGGTCGAACCATAGGCCGACTTGATGACGGTTTCGGCTCCGGTGGCCGAGATCTGAATGAGCTTCAGCTCTTGTCCGGAATTGACGTTACCGGCCTTGCCGCTGGCGTCGACAAATTTGTAGCTCGCCGCCTGGTCCGACAGCAGCGCGCTCATGCCGCGCTGGTTGAACCCGTCGGGTACGACGAAGAAGCCGATGCGCTCGCCGGCCTTCATTGCAACATCGACAGAACTAACGCCACCGACGAGATCTCCGCCTGAACCCGTTAGGGAGGCGTTGGCGAACAGAATTTGTGCGCCGGAAATCGTGCCGTCTGCAGCAATCTTATAGAGACCGAGCGCGTTCTGGTAGCCGGCCGTCTCGTAATTGAAAGTCACCTTGGCGACGGTGTCCTCGGTGATCATGAACTTGGTCATGTCGACCTTGCCGGAAACCGTCGACGAGCCAAACATGGTGTCGCTGCCGTCGTCGCCCGACATCGAGTCGTCGCCGCCGCCGCCATGCATGATGTCGTCGCCACCGTTGCCGACGAGTACGTCCTTGCCGCCCTCACCGAACATGGTGCTGACGTGATCGTCGCCCGTCAGAACGTTGACGGTGTTATCGCCGATGTGCAGGTCGCTGTGTTCTGTATTCGCGTCATCATTATGATGATCGGCAGCGGCCTTGTCGGCGGCTTCCTTTGCAGCAACATCAGCAGCGGCCTTGTCGGCGGCTTCCTTCGCGGCAGCATCAGCAGCGGCTTTGTCGGCAGCTTCCTTGGCTGCGGTTTCGGCTGCGGCTTTGTCGGCGGCGGCTTTCGCAGCAGCATCAGCAGCGGCCTTGTCGGCAGCTGCCTTCGCAGCAGCGTCAGCAGCGGCCTTGTCGGCGGCGGCTTTCGCAGCAGCATCAGCAGCGGCCTTGTCGGCAGCTTCCTTCGCAGCAGCATCAGCAGCGGCCTTGTCGGCGGCTTCCTTCGCGGCAGCCTCAGCGGCGGCCTTGTCGGCGGCTTCCTTCGCGGCAGCATCAGCAGCGGCCTTGTCGGCAGCGGCCTTCGCGGCAGCTTCGGCTGCGGCCTTGTCGGCGGCGGCCTTCGCGGCAGCATCAGCAGCGGCCTTGTCGGCGGCGGCCTTCGCAGCAGCTCAGCAGCGGCCTTGTCGGCGGCGGCCTTCGCAGCAGCGTCAGCAGCGGCCTTGTCGGCAGCGGCCTTCGCGGCAGCTGCCTTCGCAACAGCGTCAGCAGCGGCTTTGTCCGCAGCGGCCTTCGCGGCAGCGTCAGCAGCGGCCTTGTCGGCGGCGGCCTTCGCAGCAGCATCAGCAGCGGCCTTGTCGGCGGCGGCCTTCGCAGCAGCATCAGCAGCGGCCTTGTCCGCAGCGGCCTTCGCAGCAGCATCAGCAGCGGCCTTGTCGGCAGCGGCCTTCGCAGCAGCATCAGCAGCGGCCTTGTCGGCAGCGGCCTTCGCGGCAGCATCAGCAGCGGCCTTGTCGGCGGCGGCCTTCGCAGCAGCATCAGCAGCGGCCTTGTCGGCGGCGGCCTTCGCAGCAGCATCAGCAGCGGCCTTGTCGGCAGCGGCTTTTTCGGCAGCAGCCCGCTCAGCCGCTAATTTTTCGGCGGCCTCTTTCGCTGCCTTGGCGGCCTTTTCGCAACGATCAGAATCATCCTTGGCCGACTTGGCATCTTTCGCGCACTTGTCGGCCGCGTCGCGAGCGTCTTTTGCGTCTTTCTCGCGCTTGTCGGATTCGTCCTTGGCAGCCTTTGCGTCTTTGGCGCACTTATCGGCTTTCGCCGCCGCGGCCTTGTCCTTCGGTGCCTTTGCGGCGGCCTTCTTTGCGTCGGATGCGGCCTTGTCGGCCTTCGCAAACTTGTCCTGCGCGTCTTTCAAGGTTTTGTCGGCCTTGGCGCTACGATCATCGGCGTCCGACTTCGATTTTTGCGTTTTGTCGAGCCGATCGTGAGAATTGCGGCGATCGTTCTCGGTCCGGTCGCAGTCGTCGTGCGCGGCGCGCTCGCGGTCATCCCACGACTTGCCATTGTCGGCATGCCCGTCGTCGTTGTGGTCGCCGTCGCCATGACCGCGCCCGTCGAACTTGTCGCTATCCGAGTTCGGGCCCGCTCCACTGTCGCGATCCACTTCGTTCTCGCCCACGCCCTTGTCGCTACTCATAACGCACGTCTCCCATTTCAGGGCGTCCACTCGCCCCGCTGTCTTCCGGCCTCGACACAGCTCACCCGCAAGGCGTGCCACGCGAAACATTTCAGCCTGCGACCATAGCCATGAACTTCAAACGTTAAGTGCAGACGACGATGCGAAATCGCGTAAAATTTTCGTAAAATTGCGCGCTTTTTCATGCTTGATATTCCATGAAAAAACCGGCCAGCGAGGCGCTGGCCGGTTGCAGAAACGCTGTGAAATTAACCTCACTTGACCGCTTGGCAGCGATCAAATCCGCCGCCTTACCACGCTATTCCTTGATAGGTATCTTCGGTGGGTAATTCCTTGAACAAACGCGCCAGGTCGAGAACGTGTACGTTCGGGCTCCGCGAAGAAATTGCGCGGCGGAATTCCTCCGTCGCATGCGACACGACGACCACATCGGAATTTTCGACGAGGTCGCGGGCGCTCGCGACAGTCATGGTCTCGAGTTCGTCCATTAGCTTGGCCTGCGCTGGAACGGCGTGTCGAACGTAGTCGATCTGCCCCTGCAGCAACGGCCCAAAATGCAGATTGGGATCGAAGGCCGCAATCGTCTCGCCCTGGGCCAGCAGGCTTGCCATGACCTCGAGCGTCGGACTCTCGCGAAGATCGTCGGTCGCCGGCTTGAAGGTGACGCCCAGAAACCCGATGCGCTTGCCGCTGAAGGGTGCAAGCAGTTCGATCGCCTGTTGAATGTGCGCCTTATTCGTCACCATGAGGCTATCGACGAGCGGCACGCTGACGCCAAGCGCGTGAGCGATATGGCTGACGGCGCGAACTTCCTTCGGCAGACACGAGCCGCCGAAGGCGAAGCCGGGCTTCAGATAATATGGCGACAAATTGAGCTTCAGGTCTTTGACGAAAATGTTCATCACGTCATGGCTGTCGATGTCGAGCTTCTTGCACAGCCGGCCGACCTCGTTGCCGAAGGCGACCTTGGTCGCGTGCCAGACGTTGTCCACGTACTTGACCATCTCGGCAACTTCGATGGACGTAAAGATGACGTTCTTGTCGACCGCGCCATAGATGGCCGTGACCGTCTGTTCAGCCCGCTTGTCGGAAGCGCCGACCACCGTCTTCGGCGGCGCAAAGAAATCGGCAACTGCAACACCTTCGCGCAGGAATTCTGGATTAAAGCAGACGCCGAAGTGCACGCCGAGCTTCTTGCCGGACGCCGTTTCGATTTCCGGTGCGACGACATCAAGGGTGGTTCCGGGCGGCACGGAACAGCGCAGAACGACCACATGGTAAGACGATTTAAGTGCGATCGCCTGGCCGATGGCGCGGCTCGCCTGGCGTACGAACGTGAAGTCGCAACCGCCATCTTTCGACGTCGGAGTGCCGACGGATAGGAACGTCACGTCTGTATCGAGCACGGCAGCGACGAGGTTCTGCGTCGCATCGATCAGGCCGGCTTTGGCGCCGCTATCGAGCAGATCTCCGAGGCGCTCTTCCACAATCGGGGCGCGGCCAGCACGGATCGCGTCCACTTTCTCGCGACTGATGTCGACGCCGACCATGCGAAAGCCAAGGTGGGACAGGCACGCCATCGAAACGGCGCCAACGTATCCAAGGCCGATGACACTGATCGCCGGTTTTTCGGCGCCAACGGGCACTTCGGCCTTCTGATCAGCATTCTTCTGATCAGCATTATTCATCATCCGTTCCGCTACGGAAGATTGGATATTCATAACGACACTCCCACCTACAGCCGCACTGGTGCGGCCGCCATTTCCTCACCCACGCGGCTGATGTGCCCGCCGCCCGCTCAAGCATCCCACCTGGTGCGAATGCACCCGCGAACTCTCGGGTGCGTCCGCGGAAGGCTTTGCAGCACACCGATCGCGTAGGGATAAAATGCGGGAAAAACGTCGTTTTCGGCTGAAGCGTCCGGATACAATTTTATCGAACTCAGCTGAAAAGTATGGTCCGATAGAACTCGACGGACTGGACGTTGAGTAACTTCGTGTAAACCATGACGATCAGAAAAATGAGGGCAAATGAAAGGGCCGTCAGATAGGCCGCCATGATTTCCCTGAAGTAGGTCATGAAACCGCCGCCGGAAAAGCCGGCCTTCTGGTTGCCGCGGTTGGCCCACTTTTGCTTGGCGAGCCGCCACTGCATGTAGATTTTCACGATCGCATTGAGCAGCTGGTTTGCGTAGAGCGTCCAGACGAAATTCAGGTCGACCTGGCGGGCGTAAGTAAAAAGCACCATCGACAGCATCATGCGGGTGACCGCGATGTAGACGGCATAGGCGAGAATGAACACGCTGCCGTACTTGATCATCCCGGCAAACGCCATCATCGGACTGAACAGCATGGTCCACATGGCGATGCGCTGATCGATACAACACCACCAGATAAAGAACGGCATGCGTCTGGGCCCGAGCAGAATAGCGCGGTAGCCGTTTCGCAGCATATTGCCGGACCAACGCCGCAGGTTCTCGACCATGCGGCGCGTGCCCGAGCCTTCGACGACTTCGATCGTCGTGCCGGAGGCGTCCGGCACATAGGTCATTTTCACTCCGCGCTTCAGGAGCGTGTACCACGTGCTCTTGTCGTCGCCGGAGAGGAAGCGGAACGTGCCCCACAGCCAATGATGCAGGAAATCGGCCTCCTGAAGACGGATGAATTCCTCCGAGACGATATGCGTGCCGCGAAACACCGAGCAGCGCCCGGTCAGCGTCAAGACGCGATTTGAGAGGGCGTGGCTCTGCATGGCCATGCGCCGCTGGGCGAAACGCATATTCAACCACGATTGCATCCACCACGGACCGCGGACCATGACGTGTTCGTCGGTAGTCAAGGCATGCAATTCGGGATCGAGAGCGAACAGCGGAAAACTTCTTCGCACCACGCCTGAATGCAGGACGAAGTCGCCATCCATGAAGATGACGATGTCGTCCTTGCCGATTCCGGCCCGCGACATGGCCCGCAGGATGAGCGCGATGGCAACGCGTTTCCCGGGCTGGTTCTGGCGAATAATGCGCAGCGTGATCTCACAATCGCTGCCGATCAGCTCCAGATGACGGGCGATCTTCTGCTCGTCCTCGAGCTCGCTTGATCCAAGCCAGATGGTGGCTGGAACACCCGCATCGCGAATTTCGCCGACGAGGGCCCGGATTACGGCTTCCGAGATTTCGCGATGCTCGCGGAATGTCGTCATCTGGATGTGGATGTGGCGCGGACGCCAACCCGACTCCCACAACGCGGCGGCCCGGTCGCGGCTTTTCGGGTAAACGATTTTTTCGAAGATCTTGGCGCGGGCCCAGTGATTGGCCCACCACAGGTAACGCCAGATTCCGAGGATGCCGATAACATAGATGAATTCGTTGTTCTCGCCGTCCCAGAGCTGGTTGGGAACAACTGTAAGCGCGAGAAAGCAGACGGCGAAGTAGGTAAGCAGTTTGACCTGGACGAGCGGCGACCACTTGACGGAACGCGGCAGCGGGACCGACGGATCGATGAGGTCGAGATCGTTGAGGAGCCGCATCGCCGTTCCCACTACAACGCCACCGCGAATTTCTTCTTGATGGCCGTCAGCAGCGAGTTCGTCGAACGCTGTTCGAAGACGACGACGACCGGCAGTCCGGACCTGTATCGCTCGTTGTCGGCGACTTTCTGCGGCTCGGAGAATTGGATGGTGATGCGCGCCGAACGATCTGATGCCCCGCGCCAGCCATAGCCCGGGCTTTGTCGCTGGTCCTGCTCTTTGATGAAGCCCGAGGTGCGATCGATTTCGGTGACGCGGCCCTTGACCGTCTCGCCGACGGCAGGGATGTAAACCAGCGCTTCGTCGCCGAGGCCCACCTTCATGACCTCATCTTGATTGAGAAAGGCGGTGACATGGCGATCCTTGCGCTGTTCGATGACGGCAAGCGTGTCGCCCTTGCGCACGCTGCCCCTGTCGATGCGAGGCAGCGACAGAATGGTGCCGTCGAATGGTGCCGTCACGGCGGTGCGCTCGCGCTGGCGTTCGAAGGCTTTGCGGCGCTCTTCGGCAAGCGTGATCTTGTGTTCCGCAAGGCGAACCTGCGCTTCCACTTCGGCTGCCTGGCCTTCAAGGGTGTGCCCTGTATAGAGGCGCTTACCGAAGTTCTGATCGGCGATTTCGGCGCGCGAGCCGAGTTCAATCCGCTTGTTCTCCATTTGGCTCTTGAGGTCGATGATCTGCTTCTTGATTTCGTCGAGCTTGGACTCGGTGGCAAAGCCCTTGTCGAACAGGGCGTGCAGCCTGTCGAATTGCTGCTCGGCGAGTAATAGCTGGTCTTGGAGGCCTTGAAGTTCGACCTTGCTCTGGCGCACGTTCTTCATCTCGAGCGCCGCGTATCCCTTGAGGCGCTCCAACTCCTCGGATTGCTTCTGCTTCAGAAATGCGAGCTGCGCCTTTTGCTCCTTGACCGCGATATCGGCGAGTTCAATGTCGCGTTCGAGGACGTTGTCCACGACGTTGACGACGACCTCACCAGCGCGCACCTGGTCGCCCGGTTTCATGCCGGTAAGCAGAACCTGACCGTCGGCCTGCGCCGTCACCGTTTCGATCGGAGCGGTAATGACAGCCGTCTGGACTTCCATCCGGTAGAAGTTCGAGTAGCCAAGAAGGCCTGCATAACCAAAAATGACGAGGCCTGCCAACGTATAGAAAGCCGTCATGACCAGGGTCTTCACCGGCCAGCGGCGAACGGGCATGGAATTGGGATTCTCTTCGTGTCAGGCTCGAGCCGTGCCGGCGTCACCGGGACGTCGATGCGCTGGATCGTGTCTTCGACGTCGGACATCGAACCGCGCACGAGCTCTTCAATGAAGTGCTGCATGAGTTCGCGTTCGCGCTCGCCGATTTCAGTGTAGCGAACGGCGAACATCTTTTCCGCGGGATTGGTGCGGACGACCTCGGCCTTGATATCGAACGAAACGTCGAAGCCCTGAAAGGGCAATGTCAGATGGAACGGGAGTTCGGCGCCGGCCATGGGCAACTCGCCCGTATAGCCATCTATGCGAAGACCGCCCAAGGACCAGTCCGTCGCGCGCAGCTGATGGCCACCCACTCTGACGAAGAGGGGGGCCGTGACGCGGTGGTGGCGTCGCTGGTCAGGACGCTCCCGCTTGATTTTCACCGCCATCGCACAACTAATCCGCAAACGCACGATCAGGCGCGCAGAACCACCTCTGCGAGCCGCACATTTCTTAATGACACAAAGCTGTTAAGAAGGAATTCCGAAGGATGCTGAACAATTCATCTAAAATGCTGGATAGTCGATCCAGGGAAATGCTCTATCAGATTGTTTTATAATAATATTTTACCAGGATTGAGGATGCCGGCTGGATCAAGAGCCCGCTTAATGTCTTTCATTGTGGAAACAGCTTCGCCGTGTTCCAGGCTCAAAAAGCGGCGCTTGCCCTGCCCGATCCCGTGCTCTCCAGTTGCAGTGCCATCGCAGGCAATGGCCCTTTCGACCAGGCGCTGGAGAAAGGCCTCGACGCGCGCCAAATCCGACGCGCTGCCGGCATCGAAAGCGATGATGCAATGGAAGTTGCCGTCGCCGACATGCCCGACGATGGGAGCATCCAACCCCGTCCTGATAATATCTTCGGCGGTTTCACGAACCGCAAAGGCCAATTTGGATAACGGCACCGCCACATCCGTGACCACAACCTGACGCCCTGCCCAAAGCGTCTTGACGGCCCAGAGCGCATCGTGTCGGGCCCGCCAGAGGCGCTTGCGCCCTTCCTCGTCGGAAGAGGCCTCGATGCTCATCATGCCTTCGCCTGCGGCCAAAGCTTTGAAGGCCTCGAGGTCGGTTGCACACCCTTGCTCCGTCCCGTGGAATTCCAGAAAGAGGGTCGGGACTTCGGCCAGCGAAAGCTTCGAGTAGGCATTGACGGCGGCGACCTGAACAGCGTCCAGAAGTTCGATACGGGCCAACCCGAGCCCGGATTGAATGCCCAACGTGACGGCATTGCAGGCGCCTTCGAGCGTTTCGAAGGGGGCGACAGCCCCGAGAACGGTCTCGGGCACTCCGTATAACCGCAGCGTCAACTCGGTGATGAGACCGAGCGTGCCTTCCGAACCGACCATCAGGCGCGTCAGGTCATAACCGGCAGAAGACTTGCGGGCGCGGCGGGCGGTGCGAATGACACGACCGGATGCCAGCACCACCGTTGCATTGACGACGTTTTCGCGCATCGAGCCATAGCGGATCGTCGTCGTTCCGGAGGCCCGGGTTGCGGCCATGCCGCCGAGGGTCGCGTCCTCCGATCCTGGATCGACAGGAAAGAAAAGCCCCGTGTGGCGGAGTTCCTGGTTGAGCTGCCGCCGCGTGACGCCGGCCTCGACCGTGCAATCAAGATCTCCTGGCCGCACTTCCAAGACCCGGTTCATGCGCGAAAAATCGACGCAAAGGCCGCCGGAAGGGGCGTTGATATGACCTTCGAGCGAGGTCCCGGCGCCAAAAGCAACGAGGAACATTCCGACGCTCGCCGCACGCGTGACAATTTCTGCCACCTCCGCCGTAGTTTCGGGCCAGACCACGGCGTCCGGCAGTTCCGGGGCATGATACGTGAGCGATTGGGCATGCTGGCGTCTCAAGGCCTCGCCGCAATGAAAACCGCCCTTCGAACCGGGTCCCGGCCCAATCCAGCACCTCGTTCCAATCCTGTCGCACCGCCTTGCCGGTCTGTGCCATTGATACGGACGTTTCCCCTATTCCAACGGGCCGGGCGGCGGCATACGACGCCGCCACGGCTGCATTCCGGGCCCGTTCCGTGAGGGTCTTCCTCTAACCCGACCAACATTGCCAAGCCACGGAGCCAGCTTCCATATTAGCGTGTTGCAGATTCACATCACAAGGACCATGGAACAAATGTTCTGACCGAGACGGACTGCCATTTTGGCTCCGGACCGCTAGAGTGGCCCGGTTAAAAGGCACGGGGCGACGTGCAGTGAACCTAGGGGAGTTTTCTATGTTTCGTAGGTTGGTAATGGCGTTGTGCGCCATCATGGCCACCGGTGCCTTGTTGAGCGCGGAAGCTCACAGAATCCGACATTGGAGCGGCGAAAATCTCGTCGTCATTTCAGAGCAGGACGTCGATATGTCCATCGAGCAGTACTCGATCGATGTCAGTCAAGCCAAGGGCGCCTACAAGGGTATCCGCGTCAAAGCCAAGCAGGGACATTTCGACCTTTCGCGCGTTCAGGTGGTCTACAGTGACGGCTCGGTCCATAACGAGGATCGCCAGATCAATATGTATCAAGGCGAACGCAGCCGCCCGATCAATCCGACCTCTGACTCGCGATTTGTCGACAAAGTGAACATCACGCAGGCACCGGGCCGCGGACGCGGACGTCTGCAGGTGCTCGGCATCCAGGACGGCGATGGCGCCAGCATGTCGCGTCGCGGCGAATATAGTGGCGGCGGCCGTCCTGCAACGACGACGTCGCGTGGCGAAGAAGCTCCGCCGCCCCGTGTGGCGGCTCCCGCGGAAGCCCCCGCAGCCGAAATCGAGTCGCGTCCCACCGCGGCCGAACCGTCCGCCGCGCAAGTCGGCAAGCCGAGCGCCGGCGGCGACGTTCTCTTCGGGGCGCAGTACGTCGGCTTCGGCATCGACCGCGACGTCATCCGCGTCGGCAACGAGATTGGCAAGTTCGACCGCATCCGACTGCGCGTGCTCGACAATGATATCTTCATCAATGAGCTGAAGGTGGTCTACGCCAATGGCGAGACCGATACGCTGGCAGTCAATGCCAACGTGCCGAAGAACTCACGCACCAACTGGATCGATCTCAAGGGCGACCGGTTCATCAAAGAAATCCAGATGGTCTACAAGTCGCGCCCGAGTTTCCGCGGCCAAGCACGCGTCGAAGTTTTCGGCGAGTATGCGCCGGGCTGGCTTGGAGCGAACGGCGAAGGCCGCAAGTATAACCAGGGCTGGGTGCTTCTCGGCGCGCAGACCGCCGGCTTCGTCGGCTTCGACAAGGACGTCATTCCGATCGGACGCAACGAAGGCGGCTTCAAGAAGATCCGCGTTTCCGTCAAGGACCGCGCCATTACCTTGAACGAAGTTAGGGTCATCTACATCGATGGTACCGACGAGATCATACCGGTCCGCACGCGTGTCGATGCCGGCGGCTCCTACGGTCCGATCGACCTGAAGGGCGCTCGAGCAGTCGCAATCGACCGCGTCGAAGCCAAGTACCGATCGCGCTTCTTCGACGCGTCGGCGCGCGGCAAAGGTGCTGCAATTGTGGAGATTTGGGGACAACACTAGCTGCCCCGGTTTCCACCCCAACAGCGCCGAAGTTCTGGTCAGGGCCGCCCATTGGGTGGCCCTGACGACTTTCAGACATTTGACGCACGCAAGAAGTGGCGACACTTGTGACGACGATCAAATTGCACTGCGACATAACGCTGACAAAAGCTCTGAATAATCGCAAGTTATGACGAACAGCAGTCAAACTTCGTTCGCGTTGCGCGTGCGAATGTGCTAACCGGGCACTGCCTTAATGGGCAGAATAGCGAGCACGATACCGGGGACGATCCAGGGGGACTAACTCGTGAATTTGACGAAGCCGATCCGCGACGACCTGGGCACCATGGTCGATCTGGAAACACTAGCCGCGCCGGGAACGAACCACTTACCGCTCGGTGAATCGACGAAGCAGAAAGTTCGCAGGCTCGCCGCCCACTGTCAGAACTATCGCGGCGCCGTTCCCTTTCTCGCCTTCCGCCAGATGGCATCGACGCTAATCCCGCTCGCAGTGATCGTCGGCCTGATGTTCGCGACGGTGCGCACAAACTATCCGCTGACGCTTCTTCTAGCCATTCCGGCGGGCGGGCTTCTGGTGCGGGTCTTCATCATCCAGCACGACTGCGGTCATGGATCCTACTTCGCTTCGCGCGCCGTCAATGAATTCGTGGGCCGGTTGATGAGCGTCCTCACGATGGCTCCTTACGGACTGTGGAAGCGTGAGCACGCCCAGCATCACGCGACGTCTGGCAATCTCGATCGTCGCGGCGCCGGCGATATCGACACCAAGACAGTCGAGGAATACCAGCAGCTCTCGACGCTCGGAAAGCTGCACTACCGCTTATATCGCAATCCGTTTTTCCTATTTGGCATCGGCGTGCCCGCCTATTTCTTCTTCCTGCAGCGCACGCCCTGGCTGCATGCGCTGTCGGTGCGGGATTCCTGGAAGAGCGTGTTTGGCTTGAACCTCGGGCTCCTGGCGTTCTACGGCCCCCTCGTCTACCTGTTCGGATGGAGCGACGTCCTCTTCGTCGCCTGGCCGATCGTACATATTGCCTCGGCAGCAGGCGGCTGGCTGTTCTTCGTCCAGCATCAATTCGAAGAGACGCGGTGGGACAAAGCCGGCGAGTGGGACTTCCAGGTCGCCGCACTCCTCGGCTCGTCGTTTTACGATTTGCCGCGCCTGCTGAACTGGTTCACCGGCAACATTGGCCTTCATCACATCCACCACCTGAATTCGATGATCCCCAATTACCGCCTGCAGGCCTGCCTCAAAGCCAGCCCGGAATTGCGCGATCTGAACCGGCTGACGCTCTGGGAAAGCTTCAAGTGTGCAAACCTGAAGCTCTGGGACGACAACCGCCGCCGGCTGATCCGTTTCGACGAGATCGCGAACGCCGACTTGAGCTTGGAGTACTTCGTATTTTATCGAGCGCCGGCCGCAATTTACGCCGGTGCCGGCACTTCCTGGCGGCCGCCTGCGTAGGCCTCGATCGCCGCGATGCGTTCCTCAATGGACGGATGTGTTGCCAGAAGGCCGGAGACCCGGGTCCGTAGCGGGTTCTCGATGAAAAACGCCTCCATGCGCGACATGACATCCATCGCGGCGTTCGCCTCGATCTTGCGCAACGCCGAGATCATCGCATCGGGATTCTTGGTCAACTCGACCGAACCGGCATCGGCGAGAAATTCGCGCGAACGCGACAGCGCGAAGCGGATGAGCGTCGAGATGCCCCAGGAGATCAGGATGATGGCAATGGCCAGCAGGATGGCGAGCGCCGCCCCGCCGCCCCCATCGCGGTCGCGGCGGCCGCCCGAAAAATCGCCGGCGTGCCATTGATCATCGGCCGGGCCTGAGGGCTTGCTTCGGGGCGACCAGCCGTAAGGGAAGTCCCAGCGCCGCACCGCAAGGTCGCCGAAAAAGGCGAATATACCTGCGAATATGACGGCGACGACCATCATCTGCGTGTCGCGATTGCGAATGTGGGTCAGTTCGTGCGCGAGAACGGCTTCCAGTTCATCGGCAGACAACGTCTCGAGCAGGCCACGGGTCACGGCAATGACGTAACTGTCGTCGTTGATGCCGGCGGCATAGGCATTAAGGGCGGGCGTTTCGATGATTTCCAGTGCCGGCATGGTGATGCCGCGCGACACGCAGAGGTTCTCGAGAGCGTTATAGAGCGTGGGCGCTTCGTTCCGCGTCACGCTCTTTGCCCCAGTCGCCCGCCGGATCATGTCGCCGTGAAAGCCGTAAGCGACGGCGAACCAGGCGATGGCCGCAAGTGCCGCAAACGGCCAGGTTCGCCAGAATTCGTCGGCGGAAATAGAGACGATATCTTCGAATGTCCCGCCACCCCTCAAGGCATTGATGATCAGCAGAAACGAGAACTGCAAGGCGTGGAGGAAGGCCACGAACCCGAGGAGAAGGATGATCGAGCGCAGGCGGTTGGCGCGGATGTGGCCATAGAGCCCGTAAACTTTGAGCATGAGTGACATCCACAAGCGGGAACGGCGCCAGAGGCTGCCGTTCCCTCGACGTTCAGAACGAGACTTTGGGCGCGGTGGAGGCGGCTTTGCGCTCGCCCTCGTCCAGATTGAAGAATTCCTGGGCGGCAAATCCCATGGCGTTCGAGAAGAGAACCGCGGGGAAGCTTTCGCGCGTGGCGTTGTATTCGGCTGCGGCGTTATTGAAGAAGCGGCGCGCGGCGGCTATTTTGTTTTCGAGATCGCCGAGTTCCGTCTGCAGCTGCTGGAAATTGGCGTTGGCCTTGAGGTCTGGATAGGCTTCGGCAACGACCATCAGTTGCCGGAGTGCCTGTGTGAGTTGTCCCTCTGCGGCGGCCTGAGCCGCAGGCCCGGTGGCCGTCTGGGCGGCGTTGCGCCACTTGATGACGTTTTCCAGAGTTTCCTTTTCGTGCTTGGCATAACCCTTCACCGTCTCAACCAGATTGGGGACGAGATCCTGGCGTTGCTTCAATTGCACGTCGATATCGGAAAACGCCTGCTTGCATCTCTGGCGGAGACTGACGAGACCATTGTAGGCCCCGATGAGCCACACGAAAATAAGCGCGGCAAGACCTAGTACAACCCAACCAGCAGTGGCCATAGCGACCTCTCCTATTGCGACGTCGTTTGAACGTCAAACGAGGATAGCCGAATTTTGGCACGATGACACGCGCGAGCAGCGGCCCCATGTTTCGAAGGGGCCCGGTAGTCTTCGCCGCCGAGCGAAGCCTGTTATCAGTTGGGCGAGGCCTCGTGGGTTTCTTTTGGCGCTTAGTCCTTCTTTGCGACCCCCTCATCGCCGACGACGCCGGAGAGCTCGTAGAGGTCACGCTGGCCGACATAAAGCACGAAGTCATGTTCCTTCATGTACTTGCGTGCCTTGTCGATGTTTTCCTTCTTGGCCAGATATTCGACGACATACACCCGCTTGCCCTTAGTCTTGGAGTTGTCGAGAAGTTTGGTCGAATGCGTGATGTCGCCGGCCGGGTTTGTAATTTCGCGATGGCGTGATGCCGAAGATGAGGTCTTCCTTGACAGTCGCATCGATCGCTTCGACGTAGTCCTTCCGGTCGAGCAGCTCCTCGGCATTCTGCGCCAGGATGATCGCCTTCGGGTTTTTATCGCGCATATACTTCGATAGCCGCTTGATCAGATCGACCATCTGGGTCCGGCGCTCTTCGGTATCGCCGAAATAATAGTAGGAATTGACGCGATCGACCGAGACGCCGTCGAAGCCCGCGTCCATGATGCGGTCGATCAGCGACGTCGGCGTGCCGTAGACGATCTTCTGCCAGCCCGGATCCCAGTACTTGACGATGAAATCGCCCTTCCAATCCTTGTCAGCCTTGAAGACCCAGCCCGGCCGGTTCTTGTTCCACTCGGGCTTCCAATAGTCGCGGAAGTCTTCTGCTTCGCCGGCGCTGAAGTAGGCGATGACGACCCGGCGTCCGCCATCCGGCTTCTTCTTCATGCTCTCGACCTGTTCGCGCGTCAGGCGGATTTCCTTGCCGTTCGGAAACATCGAAGCGTCGATGATGACCATGTCGAAGGGCGAGGCGACGATCTTGTCGATTTTCTCCTGACTGACATCCTTTAATTGGTAAGCCCAGGTCTTGACATCGGCGAGGACGGCGGCGCGATCGTCCGCGATTGCTACGCTCGACATGAAGGACGCCGCTAGCGCCATGGCAGCGATAGTACGGGCACGAAATTGATGCATAGGTTATCCTTCACTGTGAGCACGACGACCGACGGGCGACCTGGATATGCCGGGGCGCGGCATCTTTGAAGTTCGCGCCGAATGTGCCCGGGGTAAGCCATCAAAATCAAGGCAAAGTACCGATTATCGGCGCGACTTTTCGGTCTTTACCATGAAGAGCCGGGTGGGCATTCCTTCCGGGTACGTTCCGGCGTACCAATTTCGGTATTCAGAACAATCGGGGCCGTCGGATCCTGACCATCGAGTGCCCGGGTCTGAAAAGTCGGGATCATGCGCCGTTCCATGAGTTCGTGCGCGGTCCGGGCCATCTGCCTGGCGTCGAGGAGATATTCGACGACAAAGACTGGCTTGCCGTCACGCTGCAGCTTACGCAAGAGGCGCGCGGACCACCCGATGTCTTCGAACGTGTTGCGCGCCGCTGTCGCGGAAATGCCATGCAGAAGGCTTTCCTTGCCGACGGCATCGATGGACGAGCGATACGCGGCATCGTCGAGAAGGGCCTCAGCATTCTGTGCGATAATGAAGAAGCCGGGGCGGAGGCGCCATGCGGCGTTGGCCAGCTCGCGGACATAGCCGATCATCTCTGCTCTCGCCGACGGCCTCGATTTTTCGAAGGTCTCGTAAATATCGATGCGATCCAGATAAACGCCGTCGAATCCGGCGGCAATAATTCGGCGCAAATAGGAATCCGATACCGGCGAAGTTGATTTCCTTCCAGCCCGGCAACCAATAGCGCACGCGATGGGCTTGCGGCCAGGCGCAATTCTCTTCTCCGAGCCAGTCCGGCGGAGTTGTCTTCCAGGTCTCGTCCCAATAGAAGCGGAACTCCTCTGCCTCGCCAACCGAAAGGTAAGCGACGACAAAGCGGCCATGTCCGTCCGGTCCGGCCTTGATGCGTGCCACATCCGACGGCGTCAGCGGAATTTTGCCCTGCTTCTTCGCAAAGTCGACGACCATGAGGTCCGCCGGCGTTCTCGCCAACTGCTCGACGCTGACCTTGTCGAGCTGATAGTGCCAGCTACGCACGGCGTTGAGCGGCCCGCGCGCCTTCATACCGGCGACGATGGCCGCTGGAACATGCCTGTATGGCCATGACGCGGCAAAGGTGGCGGCGCATATGAGTGCGAGGACAGCCCAGATTCGTGCCATGAACATGCAAATCGCCGTTGCCGTCCGTTTCTTGCTGCAAATTTGCCGAGACGGTAAAGGCCAGGCAAACAATTGGCGCCGACGGCATGCCAAGACTGCGCCGCCAGGGTTCTTGCTAAATAAACCGAATGGCAGCAAAACGGCAAACATCATTGAATCACTTTAGGACTTGCAATGCCATGACCGCCGAAAGCGGGCGCCCCGCCAGCGAGCTCGCCAGCGTTAAGGATTGGCTCCGCTATGCGGTCAGCCGGTTCAATGCCGCCCGCATCTCTTATGGTCACGGAACGTCTAATGCTATCGACGAGGCGGCATTCCTGATCCTCGCCTCGCTCGACTTGCCCATCGACCAGCTCGACGCCTGGATCGACTGCCGGCTGACGATTGAGGAACGCGAACGGATTTTTCGTACGATCGAGGAGCGCATCACAACGCGAAAGCCCGCGTCATATCTGATGCGGCAAGCCTGGATCCAGGGCTACAAATTCTACGTCGATGAACGCGTGATTGTACCGCGGTCGTTTATCGGGGAACTCATCTGTCGGGATTCTCTTTCCAGCGTCGTCGCCAACCCGGCGGCCGTCGGAACCGTTCTCGACCTCTGCACCGGCTCCGGCTGCCTCGCCATTCTGGCCGCGCATGCCTTTCCCGCCGCCGTGATCAAGGCCGCCGACATCTCGCGCGACGCGCTCGCGGTCGCGGGCCTCAATGTCGAAAACTATGGTCTTAGGGATCGCATTGAATTGATCGAAGGCGACCTGTTCGACGCCCTTAAGCCTGAGACTTACGACCTGATCATCTCAAATCCGCCCTATGTCACTGCAGAAACTCTTAAGGCCTTTCCGCCGGAACATGCCGCAGAGCCCCGTATTGCCCATGATGGCGGCCGGGACGGGCTGGACGTTGTGAAGCGCATATTGCATTCCGCGGGCCAATTCCTCACGCCTGACGGATCGATCATCGTCGAAGTGGGAGACGCGCGCGAGAGGCTCGAAGCGGCGTACCCGAGCCTGCCGTTCCTGTGGCTGGATACAGAGTTGAGCGATGCCGAAGTCTTCATGTTGACGGCCGCGGACCTCAGGGTCGCAAAAACACCCGGACGGCACCGCGCCCTAAAGTCAAATTCATAAAGCCCCGCCTCAGCCGAAGGCACCGAAATGGTGTGAAATGCCGGTGCCGATTTCGCGCACGGTCTCGTAGGCCTGTTCCATGGGCTTAAAAATTTCCGTTTCAAGACGGCCGTAATCGTCGATACCGCGCGGACGGTAGCTCGCCTGCTCGTCGAAGCCGGAATTACCGTCCGGAACGCCGCCCTTGAGATCGTGCGGAAATGCCTTGCGCATGATGCTGACGACTTCCGGAATTTCGAGGCTCAGTGCCATGTCGAGAACTTGCTCGTAGGAGAGACCATCCTGCGGCGTGAAGCGCGGCAGTTGTGCAGCCAGAATGAAGATGCGCATGATCACGGCGAGGCGCACGGCCTGCAGAAGATCGAGTTCGAGGCGATGCTCGTCGGGCACCTTGCCACCAGAGAGATTCTGGTCCTCGAGAATTGCATGCAGGTCGATGGCATCGAGACGCAGGTGGTGCACCAGCTGATTAATTGCGCCGCAACGATCGTCCTTCAAGAGATAGATCGACAATGCGCGGCACGCGGGCTCGAGCGCTTCTTCGCGACCCCAGGAGGCGCGGGACGCCCAGAAACCGGCATCAAACACAGTTGCATTGGCGCCCATGGCGTTGAGGCTCGACAACTTCTTGCCGTGGGCAATCAGCTTCAAAAGTGACTGCACGCGCGGCGAGGACTTGGCGAGCTTCGAAAAGCGATCGCGATCGGCCCCGACACCAGCGCCGAGGCCTGCCACGACGTTGGCGATATAGCCGAACTGCTGCAGGATGGCGTTATTGGGAATGGCGCGCATGCGCGCGGGATCGCCGCGATCGGAGGCGTGTACGCCCTGGCGTTTCACCGGCCGCGAGCCCGTCTTGAACAGGAGGTTCGGCCCGAAGGCGCCGAGCATCGCCCGATAACCGTCGTGCGCGAACAGTGCCTGTTGAAAGGCCCTGAGGCGAAGGAAGAAATCGAGGCTGAGATTCTGCTCACTGTAGAACGGATCGTTGTCCGCGGCCGGGATCTCGCCGTCCATGACGATGGTCGCGAGTGTCCGCGTCGTCAGCGCCCGATGACCGAAAAACATATAGCCGTCGCCGCCCTGGAAGCTCGTCTCGTGCTTCACCGGCAGGTTGCTATTGGCAAAGCGCCGGCGCGCCTCGTCCGACATGACGTAGTGGAGGCGGGTATAAAGGTCATCGGGATGGGCGCCGCGGCCCATGGATTCGCCGTGGGTCGAAAAGATCAGCGTCTCGACGTCCTTGAGGCCGGACTTGGCGATTGTCGCGGCGAGGCCGTGGTAATAGCGCTCGATCGCCAGTGTCGCCGAGATCTGGCCGATGAACCGGCCGGCGTCCGAAAATCCGGTCTGGATCGCCAGGCGCTTGCGGCCGTGCACGTACTCCCGGTAGGTGTCTTCTTCCAGCAGGCGCTCCATGATGCGCGTGCCGTTTTCAAGGCCGAACGGCGTTTCGAACAAAGGCGAAATGTCGGTAATGCCGTCGACGCCGAAGAGCTTGGCGAAGAACACGGCAATGAGCACCGTCGCCGGGCTTTCGCACTCGGCGATCAGGAAGCGGATGGGCGTCTCGCGATCGACGTGCTTGAAAATCTGCGAGGCGAGTGCGAATTGCCGGATCGCGGTCGCCGTCTCGAGATCGAGTGTCGCGAAGTTCACGGTTTCGCGCGGACAATTGCGGATCATCTCAACGATTCGCGCTAGCGCCTGACGCTCGGTCAGGTCGCGCGTCCAAGGTTCGTGAACATAGGCGCGGAAGGCGTTGTTGAGCTGCAGCGCGTTGATTCGAAGGTGAATATGCGACGCGCCGAGGCCCGTCGCCTCCATCAGGCCCTTGAGAGCGGCGACCGCACGCTTCATCTGCGGCGCCTCTACCGCGTCGATCAAGGAGTTGAGAAGCGCCGTCAGCGGTTCGACCGAGGTGAGATTATAGCCATCGCCGCGCGTGATGACGTTGGCGGCCTTGGCGAGTGCTCTGGGGTCGGAGCCGATATCCTCAAGTGCCTTCAGCTGCTCGTCGACCGCGGCGATCGCCAGATCGAGCTTGCCCGTCAGCTGGCGGGACGTGCGCTGAATCGCATCGCCGTCACCGAGCTTGTGTTTGAGCGCCAGGAAGCGGCCGCGAATATCGACCAGCGCCGCCTTCTTTTCTTGAAGACGGACCTTGAACGAGAACGACCACGCGATATCGGTGCGCCCGTCGAGATCGTACCCGACCCACGACGCGAACGTCGTCAGCTTCGGGCGGAGGGCGTATGCGGCGTTACCGAATTTCTGCGAAGCAACGCTGTAGAACCCGTGCAACAGCTCTTCGTAGGCGTTGCGCAGATTGTGAATCGCGTCCTGCGCGCACTTGTGCTCGTGGACCAGCGTAATGTTGCCCGAAGGCCGGTGCGGCAGGCCAATCTTGATGTCGCCGCTGTCGGGGTCCGAAACCGCGATGTCGACCATGCGCTGGTAGAGTTCGTCGGAGAGACCGAAGGTCGGATGCGCCGTCAACACGATACCGGTGCGCGCCCGGCTCCAGCGTTCGGCGAACGCTTCGAGCGATCCCGCCTCGTTGGCGGTCTTCTCGACGTAAGCCGTGAAATCCTTGAGCGTCGATGACTGATCGACGTAGCCGATGCGCTCGCGAAGCCGGCGGGCCCGGTGGACGCAGGCCTTGTCCATGATGCGACCGGCCAGCGCGGTAAGGTCCTCATAGGCAATGCTGCCCGTTTCCAGGCGCCGGGAGAGATCGAAGGCAACATTGAGGATAGGATTGAGCGACGGACTATCGGGAATGAGCGTGCGCAGACGCTTCAGCTCGTCTCGAAGCGCGAATTCGTCCAACGACCCGGCGGGCGATGAGTGTGTCTTGTCCTGCATGGCCCGTAATCTCCCATACCTCACATGTCGACTTTCGCCCGCAAGGCGCGAAGGCTCGTTTGAGCACATCACCCTGACCTTGCCGGTCGCGGCATAGTTTCGTAAGGCGGTCTCCGGCCGGATAGCGCCGGCCGGAGCCCAAGGTGATATCAAGCGACCTTCTTGGCTTTGCCCAGCACTGAAGCAACCATCGCGCCCATTTCCGAAGGCGTCGGCGCGATCACTACGCCGCAGCCCTTCAGGATGTCGACCTTTTCAGCAGCCGATTCGCCGAATGCCGAAACGATGGCGCCGGCATGGCCCATGCGGCGGCCTTTCGGAGCCGAAAGGCCGGCGATGTAGGCGACGACCGGCTTCTTCATGTTGGCCTTGGCCCATATGCCGGCTTCGGCTTCCTGCGGCCCGCCGATTTCGCCGATCATGAGCACGGCGTCGGTATCGGGATCGTTATTGAAGTGCTCGAGGACGTCGCGGTGCGAGGAGCCGTTGATGGGATCGCCGCCGATGCCGACCGAGGTCGAGACGCCGATGCCGAGCGACTTCAGCTGTTCGGCCGCCTCATATCCAAGCGTGCCCGAGCGGCCGACGATGCCGACGCGGCCCGGCAGGTAGATGTGGCCCGGCATGATGCCGAGCATGGCCTTGCCCGGCGAGATGGTGCCGGCGCAGTTGGGCCCGGTCAGCACCATGCGCTGCTCCTTCTTGTAGCGGCGCATGTAGCGCTTCACGCGGATCATGTCCTGGGCCGGGATGCCGTCCGTGATGCAGACGCAGTATTTGATGCCGGCGTCGGCGGCTTCCATGATCGCGTCGGCCGCGAAAGGCGGCGGAACGAACACGATCGAAGCTTCGGCGCCCGCTTCCTCCACGGCGCCCTTGACGGTGTTGAACACCGGACGGCCGAGATGGGTCGTGCCACCCTTTGCCGGGCGTCACGCCGCCGATGACGTTGGTGCCGTAGTCGATCATTTCCTGGGCGTGAAAGGTGCCGATGCGGCCCGTGAAGCCCTGGATGAGGATGGGCGTATTTTCGTTGATGAAGATAGCCATTGGTCGTTTCTCCCAGAGTTACGCGGCTGACTTGGCGGCAGCGACCGCCTTCTTGGCGGCATCCGCGAGCGTTTCAGCCGAGATGACGGTCAAGACCGCTCTGATCGATGATCTTGCGGCCTTCCTCGACGTTGGTGCCGGCGAGGCGGACGACGACGGGCATGGTAATCTTCAGTTCCTTGATCGAATCGACGACGCCCTTCGCCACCCAGTCGCAGCGGTTGATGCCGGCGAAGACGTTGACCAGGATGGCCTTGACGTTCTTGTCGCGAAGCACGGCGCGGAACGACTTCGTCACGCGTTCGGGCGATGCGCCGCCGCCGATGTCGAGGAAGTTCGCAGGCTCGCCGCCCGCCAGCTTGATCATGTCGAGCGTGGCCATGGCGAGGCCGGCGCCGTTGACGACGCAGCCGATATCGCCGTCGAGACCGACGTAGGAGAGGCCGCGGTCGTTGGCATAGGTCTCGCGCGGATCTTCCTGGCTCTTGTCACGAAGCTCCGCGATGTGCGGACGGCGGAAAAGCGCGTTCTCGTCGAACGACATCTTGGCGTCGAGCGCGACGACGGTCTTTTCCTTGGTGATGACGAGCGGGTTGATTTCGACCATCGTGGCGTCGAGATCGCGGAAGGCGCGATAGCAGCCCATGATCGCCGGCACGAGCTTGTTGACGATATCGGGCATCGACGCCGAGCCCGAAAGCGATTTCGCGGGCCTGGAACTGCTGCATGCCGACCGCCGGGTCGACGCTGACGCGGATGATGGTGTCGGGCTTCTTGGCCGAGATTTCCTCGATGTCCATGCCGCCGGCGGCAGAAGCAACGACCATGATGCGTTCGGAGGCGCGATCCATCACGAAGCCAAGATAGATTTCCCTGTCGATGTTGGTGCCTTCTTCGATGTAGAGGCGCGAGACGAGCTTGCCGGAGGGGCCCGTCTGATGCGTGACGAGCTTGCGGCCGAGCAGCGCTTCCGCCGCGTCTTCGATTTCCTGCTCGTTCGTGCAGACCTTGATGCCGCCGGCCTTGCCGCGCGCACCCGAATGGATCTGCGCCTTCACGACGACGACGGTGCCGCCGAGTTCGCTGGCGCGATAGGTCGCCTGCTCGGGGCTGTAGGCGAGACCGCCGCGCGGGATCGGCACGCCGAACTTCGAGAGAAGTTCTTTGGCCTGGTACTCATGAATGTCCATGTTTGGACCTCCTTGGGAATGTGGTTTTCAGGTTCACTCGACTTATTCCGCGCGGCCTTGCGGGCGTCGGCGGCCTTGATGGCGGCTGCCGTCACCAGCAGGTTGCTGCGCCATCTTCTCGGAAGCCGCGTCGATCATCTTGCCGTCGAGAGACGCGGCACCCTTGCCCTGGGCTTCGGCTTCCTTGAGCGCGACGAGAATGCGTTCGGCGCGATCGACTTCCTTGGCCGTCGGCGAGTAGATTTCGTTGGCGAGTTCGATCTGCGAGGGATGGATGGCCCACTTGCCTTCCATGCCGAGCGCGGCGCCGCGGCGGGCGGCCGGCCTTGTAGCCTTCCGGATCGTCGATGCCGCCGAACGGTCCGTCGATGGGACGAAGACCGAAGGCGCGGCAGGCGACCGTCATGCGCGACAGCGGGAAGTGCCACTGGTCGCCCGGATAGTCGGGATTCAGGCCGCCGATGACGACGGTGCGCGCCTTGTTGAAGGCCGAGTAGTCGGCAACGCCGAAGTGCATCGATTCGAGGCGGCTGTTGGCGGAGGCGATGGCTTCGACGTTGGCCATGCCGAGCGGGGTTTCGATCAGCGCTTCGGTGCCGACCTGGTTCGTCAGGCCCTTGGCGACTTCGATCTGGCTGACGATGCATTCGACCGTATAGACGTCGGCCGGAACGCCGACCTTCGGGATCAGGATGGTGTCGAGCTTGGCGCCGGCCTGTTCCATGATGTCGACGACGTCGCGATACATGTAGTGCGTGTCGAGGCCGTTGATGCGGACCGAGACGCTCTTGCCGGCGCCCTTCCAGTCGAGATCGTTCAGCGCCTGGATGATGTTCTTGCGTGCCTGCTCCTTTTCCGGCGGCGCAACGGCATCTTCGCAATCGAGGAAGACGTAGTCGGCGGCGCTCTTCAGCGCGCGATCGATCATGGTCGGGTTGGAGCCCGGAACCGCGAGATAGGAACGCTGCAGGCGCTGCTTGCGGAGTGGGTAAAGCGTGTAGCTCATCTGGGTGTTGCCTTCCCTGGCGATTTTTTGTGGTTGCACGACCGGCGCGCCCTGGCGTCACGTCGGCCCTGACCGCTGGAATTGATTGGCTGAGAAGCGATTGCGTGCCCGGCCATCGAGGAGCCGGGCACTCGCGAATCAGGCGGCCTTGGCCTTGGCTGGCTCGGCGCTGGTTGCCGACTTGGTCGCGGTCTTGCTGAAGTATTCAGCGGCCGCACCCGTGCCGGAGCCGAGCTTGATGTTGACGCCGCAATCCTTCAGCGCCATTTCGACCGCGAACAGAACGCCGCCGACCATGAACTCGTCGAGCGCGCCGAGGTGGCCGATGCGGAACACCTTGCCGGCGACCTTGTTCAGGCCGATGCCGAGCGACGTGTTGTAGCGGTAGTAAGCGGTCTTCAGGACGTTGTTGCGCGTCGATGCCTTCGGGCACCAGGATCGCCGACACCGTGTCGGAGTGCCACTTGGCTTCCTTGGCGCAGAGCTTCAGGCCCCAGGCATCGACGGCGGCGCGCACGCCGCGTGGCGAGGCGCGCGTGGCGCGCGAAGACGTTGTCGAGGCCTTCGGCGAGGATCAGATCGAGCGACGCAGCGCAGACCGCGGATCAACTGCGTCGCCGGCGTGTAGGGGAAGTAACCCAGATCGTTCGTCTTGATCATGTCTTCCCAGGCGAAGAAGCAGCGGTTCATGCGGCCGTTCGAGCTCTTGTTGGCGTCGAGCGCCTTCTGGCTGACGGCGAGAATGCCGAGGCCGGTCGGCAGCATGAAGCCCTTCTGCGAGCCCGAGACGCAGCAATCGACGCCCCATTCGCCCATGCGCATATCGAGCGAGCCGACCGAGGACACGCCGTCGACGAACAGCATGCGGGATGCTTGGCGGCGTCGAGCGCCTTGCGCACGCCGGCGATATCGCTGGTGACGCCGGTCGCGGTTTCGTTGTGCGTGGCGAACACGGCCTTGATTTCGTGGCCCTTATCCTTGGCGAGGATGTCGGCGTACTTCTCGAGCGGCACGCCCGTGCCCCACTCTTCGTCGCACAGCACGACCTTGAGGCCGAGCGCTCGGCCATATCGACCCAGAGCAGCGAGAACTGGCCGAAGCGCGACATCAGAACCTTGTCGCCGGACGGCGAGCGTGTTGGTGATGGCCGATTCCCAGGCGCCCGTGCCCGACGACGGGAAAATGAAGACGCGGCCGTCCTTCATTTTGAAGACCTTCTTCAGGTCCTCGAAGATCGGCAGCGTGAATTTGGGAAATTCGGGCGAGCGCATGTCTTCCATGGGGACGTTCATCGCCATGCGAACAGCGTCGGGAATGTTGGTCGGGCCGGGAATGTAAAGATGCGGCGTTACCAGCTGCATTAGGTCGTTCCTCCGCGTATTTTTTGTTGTGCGCGCAATCTCGCCCACCGGGTTGGCCGTGTGGGGAGCGTGGGCTTGATGTTTGTGAAATCCCGCCTGTCCGGGTCAGGGGCATTCAACTTTAGTCTATAGAGCACGGGATCACATTGTGGGAGCGAACTTTCGCGAACAACACCCGAACGGGGAGTATCGGGTGGGTCGGGCGGGTAGGCGGCGCTACCCGAGCCCGCCAGTCGCCACGTGCTGGCTCGCCCGCGGCTCAATCTTTGGGGGCCGAGAGAAACAACGCGACGGCCATGGCGCGGTTCGAGACGCCGAGCTTATCGTAAAGATTTTTTAAATGATATTTCACGGTGTTACGCGTAATGCCGGTGCGCGAAGCAATCTGCAGATTGGTCCAGCCATTGGCCAGCGCCGCCAGCAATTCGCGCTCCCGCGCCGTCAGCACCGCGAGCGGATCGTAGTTCAGAAGTTCGATATCGATATAAGGGAGCGACAAGCGGCCGCGTGCAACTGTGGCGATGGTCTCGAGCAGAACCGCAGGCTCCTCGGATTTGGAGACAAATCCCCAGGCCCCGCCCTTGACGGCGCGGCGGAGAATGTCGGGAGCGGCCTCGCCGGTATATATAATGACGCGCGATCGGCCATTTGTTCTGGCGAACGGCGGCGAGCACTTCGGAGCCTTGCATGTCCGGCAGCGCCCAACCCAGAACGGCGATCTGGACGGGCCGGTCGGCGAGCGCGGCCAGCAGTGCCGCACCCGTCGAGTAGAGACCCGCCATCGAGAATCGCCCGTCCTTCAGGACTAGATTTTCGAGCCCCGCACGCACAACGGGGTTCTTGTCCGCGATCGCGACCTCGATTTTGGCTGTCATACGATAGCGCGCCCGCTCAAAAAGACTGTGCAGTGCCTCATAGTTAGCCAAGACGTAGCAAGGTCCGCAGAGTCTCACGTGACGCGCGGCAGTCCAACGCAGGCCACGCCGGACTGGACACTTCGGAAAGTGGCGACCCCGGCAGGATTTGAACCTGCGACCTACGGTTTAGGAAACCGTTGCTCTATCCAGCTGAGCTACGGGGCCAGGCGGCACGGCGGGCGACTTACTGTCCGGGTCCGGCCCGGGCGGACTCCAGCTATGCGGACGCCGTGCTCGACCGTCAAGTCCGGGAACGCCGCTCGCCAGCAGGAAGCCGGCACCAGGAGATTAGCGACCGCCGATATCCTCACAAAGTCTAAGATCAATCGCATTGATTGTTCTCATTTTGATAATTAAACCTTCACGTGCAAGCTGCGTAGAGGGACTATCAGGGTGCCCCGGGGGCACCAATCGTGGGCAGCACGGATTAACCGCCCCGCCAGACACTTCTTCCGAACAATGTCCTTCTGTGTACGCTTTCAATGAACCCGCGGTTGCTCGCGTGAGCGGCGCGTAGCTTGGGCAGCGTTGTCAAGGAGCAAGTGTGCGTCATGGGGACTATCCGCGTCGAATACGTGCCGATCAAGAAGTACCACCTCGGGCTGCTGAGACTCGATCACCTGCAAATCGTCTATGAAGACGAAACGAGCCTCCTCAACAATCAAGCAGATTGGTTCGTCCTCGAGGGGACCCATGACGGCGGACTTCTAGACGGCACGCTCGGCGTGCTCGGCGAGGAATTCAATACCGAGCTCACGGTTGCCAACGGCGTCCAGCCCAATGAACTTGTCGAAGCCATTGGGACACCCGAAAGCCGGGGCTCGCGTATCCTCTATCAAGGCTCGGACGCTATCGCCAAATGGGAGACGATGCAGGACTACGGGGTCCAGATCCAAGACCAGTCTTTTCCCTACGAGGGCCTAGCTTGGCCGTTCGGGCCGCACCCGATCATGAACTCGTCCTCGGTCGTGGCGACGCTGCTTTACGTCATCGGCATCGACGTCAACCTCGCCATGCCGTTCGGCGTCCGCTTTTCGCCCGGCACATCGACGCTCCTCGGTACCCCGAACGACGACGATATTACGATCCGCAATACCTTCACCCAGGTCGCCGGTGGCGACGGCTTCGACACGCTGCGCGGCACGGACAACATTCTATTTCCGCAAAAATTTTATGGCGGCCTCGACGACGATACGATCGTGTGGTCAAAGGGTGAAAACATCGTCCATGGCGGCCAGGCGCGGCTGCCTTACGCACTCGACGGCAAAGACACGATCGACTACTCCGGCGTCGGCGACGTCTATATTATCGCCGGCCGCCACGCTGTCGAACACAAGACGCCGAATTTTATTGCGGATTTCACCGGCGGGCAGGACCAGCTCTTTTCCATCGAGGAAGTCGACTGGACCCGCGACAAGGATAACGTTCGGGTTGGCGAAGGCGTCGAACTTCTCGAGGCGCCGGTCAAACTCGATCTCGACGATGCGCCGAACGGCGGAAAAGGCGACGAACTCGGTTTCCTCGGCAGCACCAAGCCACTCATTATCAACGCCGTCAACGACACGATGATTTCGATCCAGACCATTGCCAATTCGGGGTTGGATGCAGGCTTTTGGGCCGAATTTGTCGAATGGATCGCCGGCTCCGCAGGAGACGATCTCATTTACACCGGCGCCACGCAGATCGGCGCCGAAGGCGGTGATGGAGCCGATCTCATCGACGTCCGTCTTGCGACCGCATTCACAGGCATAAGCCCGACCGGATGGGACATCGAGGTTGACGGCGGCGCTGGCGACGACATCATCGTCTCCAATATCGGTTGGACGACAGCCAAGGGCGGGGACGGCCAGGACAAGTTCATTCTGTCGGGACTGAACGTCGGTGACTTCGGAACCGAATTCCGCATCGAAGATGCATCTCCTGGCGATACTCTATTCGTTCCTCTGGACTACTTCAAAGAAACGCGCGGCGAGTACGAGGGTTCGGATCTGCTCCAGCTCAAGGGCGCGCCCTTCATGCTGGATGATCATATCACTCAATCTTTCCCCGCGACCGGCTACACGGATTCGAATGGCGTAGATCACGTCATCTTGGATTTCGTCGGCGAGATCTACTACGAAATGGACGCTGCCGATCTCCTCATCCATCTGTTCCTCGGAACCCGCGACACAATTCTACAGGATAATGGCCCGGGCGAGCCGCCAGGCCCCGAGATCACGGTCACCACGCTCGATCCGCGATCGGAGACCTACATTCGCGTCTCGAACTGGCAGGATGGCGATCTCGGCATCCATTTCCCGCTGACGTTCGACCCCGATATCTGGAATGCAACGCCCAATCCGATCGACTATCCAGGCTGGCTCGATGCGGTGAATGAAACCGTAGGCCCGGAGGCCATCACGCCCGGCCTTGATATCCGGCCCGACGCGTATCTTCCTCAGGATTTGAAGTCGTCGGTAGCGGCGGCGGCGCCCCTGAGATTTGCAGCCTTCGCCCTCGCCGCACCGCCCCCGATGCCGACCGAAGGCGACGACACGATCGAAATGACGGCAGACGGGCCCTATCAAATTCTGGGCCTCGGCGGCAATGACACCCTTGTCGGCAGCGACGGTGGCGACGTCATTGACGGCGGCACAGGCAACGACGCAATGGCCGGCGGCCGTGGCAACGATACGTACTTTGTCGACAGCGCGGGAGACACGATTACCGAACTCGCGCGTGGCGGTTTCGATCACGTCTATTCGCTGATCGACTACTCGCTCGGCGCCGAACTCGAGCATGTAACACTGCTCGGATCGGCAATCTCG
Source organism: uncultured Alphaproteobacteria bacterium (assembly GCA_963732525.1). Lineage (GTDB taxonomy): Bacteria > Pseudomonadota > Alphaproteobacteria > Rhizobiales > Hyphomicrobiaceae > Hyphomicrobium_B. The sequence goes on along the minus strand of CAVSZX010000024.1, from coordinate 29,213 downwards.
GCAACCGGAAACAATCTTCGCAATACCATCGTCGGCAATACGTTTGACAACGTCTTGATCTCCGGCGAAGGCGACGACACGTTGGCCGGTAACGAGGGCCGCGATAGTCTCAGTGGCGGCGCCGGCAGCGACGGCTACGTCTACGAAAACGGCGACGGCGACGACGTGATCTACGAGAATGCCGCCGACGCAGGCAACGATGTCCTCGTCCTCGCCGGTCAGATCCGGCCCGAAGATGTATTCTTCCTGCGCGACCCCGCCGCCATGGACGACCTCATCGTCAGAATCGCGGATGGTGGCAGCATCACCATCAAGGACTATTATCTCAGCAACGGCGCGGCACTCGAAGGCTTCGAGTTTCTGCAAGGCACCGTGTGGAACGCCGCAGAAGTATCTGCCCGCGCCGATACCGCCATCATCACCTCCGGATCGCCGCCAGTGGCGGCCGAAGACTCCTATGTCTACGCGGGATCGAACAGCTTCCGGCTTCCCGTCGCCGCCTTGCTCGACAACGACACCGATCCTGACGGCGACCCGCTCACCGTCCTTGCGATCGCCTCCGCGCTCGAAGGCGGAGCCGTGCTCGACGGCGACGAAATCGTCGTGACGTCGAGTGGTGGCACCAACCCGCGCGCCGTCTTCAACTACGTCGCCTCCGACGGCCACGGCGGCACCGCAGTCGCTACGGTCGAGATTGCGTTCTGGCCGAATAGCGCCCCGGAAATCACGACGTCCGCATTCGCACCCGTGACAGAGGACACGGCGGCGAGCGGCTCGGTTTCGGCGACCGATGCCGAGGGCGATACGCTCTTCTTCACCCTCAAGTCCGGTGCCGGTCCCGACAAGGGAAACCTGTCGATCAACGCCGACGGAACGTTCGTCTATACGCCGTTCGCCAACGCCAACGGTGCGGACGCTTTCACGATCGTCGTTTCCGATGCGTTTGACGCCGCCGTGGAACAATCGTTCGCCTTCGATATCGCCGCCGTCAACGACAGCCCGATCATCGCCAATTCCGTCCTCGCGCCCGTGAGCGAAGATCTCCCCGCGCAGGGCTCCGTTACTGCGACCGACGCCGATGGCGACGCCCTTGTCTACGCCTTGAAGCCCGGTGGCAGCCCGCAAAAAGGCTCAGTCGAGTTCGAATCCGGCGGGGCCTTCACCTACACGCCATTCGCCAATGTAACCGGCGCAGACGCGTTCACGCTGGTGGTCAGCGACGGCAAGGGCGGAACGGCCGAAAGCGCCTTCTCATTCGCGATCGCACCGGTCAATGATGCGCCGCTCGTTGCCTTCGTCGACACTTGCACCTGCCGTCGAGGATACGCCTGCAAGCGGTATGATTGTCGCGACCGACACGGACGGCGACGCCCTGTCGTTCGCCGTCAAAGCCGGAGCCGGGCCGCAAAAGGGCATAGTAGCCTTCGGCGCCGGCGGAGCGTTTACCTACACACCGAATGGCAACGCCAATGGCGCCGAGAGCTTCACCGTCGTCGTTAGCGACGGCAAGGGCGGAACGGCCGAAAGTGCCTTCTCATTCGCGATCGCACCGGTCAATGATGCGCCGCTCGTTGCCTTGGCGACACTTGCACCCGTCGTCGAGGATACGATTGCAGCGGGATCGATCGTCGCAACCGATGCCGACGGCGACGTGCTGTCTTACGCCGTCAAGTCCGGGGCTGGCCCTCAAAAGGGCGCCGTGACGTTCGCCCAGGATGGGACCTTTACCTACGCTCCGAACCTCAACGCCAATGGCCCCGACGCATTCACGGTCGTCGTCAGCGACGGCAAGGGCGGCACCGCCGAGAGCACTGTCAATCTCTCCATCGCCCCGGTCAACGACGCCCCAGTCGCGGTCAACGACGCAGGCTTTACGCTCACATCCGGCACCAGCCTCACGATTTTGAGCGCCAGCCTTCTTGCCAACGACAATGATGTCGACGGCAACCCGCTTGCACTTCTTTCAGTCTCAAACGCAGTTGGGGGAACAGTTTCTCTTGCCCAGAACGGCAGCGTGCTGTTTGCGGCGACCTCTGGATATGCGGGTCCGGCTTCGTTCGTCTACGCCATATCCGACGGCCAGGGTGGCACCGGCACGACAAGCGTTGCGCTGAACGTAACGCCGGCAACGCAACAGGGACAGACATTCATCGGCACCGAATTCCGCGATACGCTTATCGGCACTGAGTTCGACGACACATTCATCGGCAAGGGCGGCCGCGACACCATGCGCGGTCTCGGCGGCAACGACACGTTCAAGGTCAATGGCGATGACGGACCCGATGTTTTCGACGGCGGATCCGGCATCGATACAATCCTCGGCGGCACCCTGGACGATATTATTCGCGTCAATTCCAACCTCTCGAACCTGATCAGCATCGAGGCGATCGACGGCCGCGGCGGCTATGACAAAATCGTGGCAACGGACGGAGACGATGTTCTGGATTTCTCGTCCATGTCGCTGAATGGCATCGAACTTATTTCGCTCGGCGCCGGTCACGACAAGGTCAAAGGTTCGACCGGAAACGACACGTTCATCGGCGGTGCGGGAATGGACCGCTTCGTCTTCGACCGGCATTCCGGTCACGACACCATTCTCGACTTCCATAGCGTCGAGGCGGGTTTCTGGTTTTTCGGCAGCGACGTCCTCGACGTTCGCGCGGCCGGATTCACGAGCTATCAGGACCTGTTCCAGCACCTGCATCAGGTGGGCAGAGATACGGTCCTGGACATCGACCAGAACACGAGCGTGACGCTGAAGGATGTGCCGATCTGGGCGTTGTGGCCAGCTCATTTCGACATCTAAGGCCTTCGGCAAACTGCGTGCACCATCCGGCTGGCGTTTGATCGCAACGTGTGCTGATCTGACCGCCGTCGAGGATGGTGAACGGATGCTCCGGCGTTGGTCAAGACGAAGTCTACGATTGCGGCGGCGGGGGAACCGCGCGACGCCTGCCATCATTTTGCTCTCCCTCATGCTGCCTGCCAGTCGAGCCGACGCGGTCGACGAGCATGTGCCGGCTCAAATGGCCGAAACTTCGCCGTCGCAGGAGGCGCCGTGTACCTTGCAACCAGGTCCGCTCGGCACCGTTTCCCGCATTATCGATGCCGAAACGATCGCGATGTCCGACGGAAGCGAAGTCCGGCTGATCGGTGCCTTGGCACCCCGGTCGCGCGACAAGGGCGCTAAAGCGACCGCATGGCCGCCGGAAACTGCAGCGGTAGATGCGCTGCGAGACTTGTTGCTGGGTCAGACGGTAAAGCTCTCGTTCGGCACCCAGCGCAAAGACCGCTATGGCCGCCTCCTCGCCCATGTCTTCCTTGATCCCGAGGGCGAGCGCTCTTGGGTTCAGGGCTTAATGCTGTCACGCGGCATGGCGCGAGCTTACGCACTCCCTGGAGCCGGTGAATGCCTCGCGGAACTTCTGGCCAACGAGCGCCCGGCGCGCGACGGCAATCAGGGCCTCTGGTCCGTTCTGACTTATCGTCCGATCCGCTCTGATCGCACCGGCCTCCTACTGTCTCTTCGGAGTACGTTTCAAATCGTCACCGGCCAGGTACTGGCCGTTAGCCGCACGCGCACGAGCATCTACCTCAATTTCGGCACTGACTGGAAATTGGATTTCTCAATCAAGATTCCCCTGAAACTTGCGAAGTCGTATCCAGCGTGGAATGCTAAACTCGAAGAGCTTAAGGGCAAGACGATCGAAGTTCGCGGTTGGATCGAGCGCAACAACGGCCCCCTGATCGAGATTTCTCAGCCGGGCGAAATTGTCGCCGATGGCGCGCTCGCTTTGACAACTAACGGCGCTGACGGCGAGTCCGATACACTCCCGCTCGAGGAGCCCGCAGGCACGGGCAATGGCCCGACCCCGCCCAACGGCGATGCGGGCCTAGCCGCGGACCCACCTAATACTGAAAATGAAAAGCGCCCGGAACCGAAGGCCCCGGGCGCTCTGGATCTCTAATTTCACAGATGGCGATCAGGCCGCCTCGCCGACAGCCTCGCCGTCGCTTGCCAGCCGGCGGCTCTTGGCGCTCTTGGAGAGCACCTCGGTGATGCGCTGCACGGCACTGCGTTCGTCGAGCTTTTCGACGGCCGCGATCTCTCGCGCCATGCGGTCGAGGGCGTCCTCGTAAAGCTGACGCTCGGAGTACGACTGCTCCGGCTGCGCTTCCGAGCGATAGAGGTCGCGAACGACTTCGGCGATGGAGACGAGATCGCCGGAGTTGATCTTCGCAACGTACTCCTGCGCGCGGCGGCTCCACATCGTCCGTTTGATGCGGGCGCGGCCCTTGAGAATTTCCATCGCCTTCTTGACCACACCATCGTCAGCGAGTTTGCGCATGCCGACGCTGGCAAGCTTGCCCGTCGGAACGCGAAGCGTAAGCTTTTCCTTCTCGAAGTTGATCACGAAAAGCTCGAGCGACATGCCGGCGATTTCTTGCTCCTCGATGCCAATAATGCGGCCGACGCCGTGCGCCGGGTAGACGATGAACTCATTGGCCTTGAAGCCATGGCGCTGACTGACGGGCTTCTTTTGTGCCGCCAGCAGCTGACGCGCAGCAGCCGTCTTCTCGGCGATCGCCTTCGGCGTCTGAACCGATGCCGTAACGGGTGCGGCAAGCTTCTGACTGATGGCGGCCTTGATGGCGGCCTTCTGCATCGCAGCCGGAACCGAGCGCTGTGCAGGCGCAACGGCGGCCTTGGCCGCGACGGTGGCCGGAGCAGGCTTGAGCAGTCCCGGCACCGGCTTTTTAAGCGGCACTGAGGGCGCCGCCTTGGCGACAGCCTTGACGTCGATCTTGATCGGAAGAGGGGCCTTCTTGACCGTCTTGGGCAAAACCGGGGCGGGAGGCGCCGCGACGACTTTGGCCTTAGTGGCGACCGGGGTCTTGCGAAGCATATCGGGTTTTACCTTTGCCATGGTCTTGGACGGTGCTACTTGGGACTTAACCGCCGCGATCTTGGCCGGGGCGGCCTTGCGCACGATGGTCTTGTCCGCGGACTTCGGAGCGACCGGAACCTTCTTCTTCTGAGCCATTTCGTTCATCTCACTCTTGCATACAGGCCCGACCGAGCCAACGATACCCGGGCGGACTGAGACCACACCCCCGAATGAGGGGACGGGCCTCCGATCTATCCGGACGTTGCGGGGGGACCCCAACACCGGATGCTACACGCGCGTATATGGGCGTCCTTCCTTTGTGTCAGAAGGGCGTTCCTGCGCGTTCGTTTTTGGCCTAACTTTTCAAATCCCGACCGACTCTGACTTGGCCCAGCGACGCCCCATGTCGTTCTTTTATGTGTAGTCTTTGTGTGTGCAGCCCGTCAGAGCATAGCTGACACTTTTTGTTCGCGGCCGTTCTGGATTCGAACTCATTCATTGCCATCACGCAGTGCACACTAACACATTATTGAGGGCAATTGAAGGGCCGCCCACCCGCGGCACATATTCGGACTTAACCGTTAGCCTTAAGTTGCTCCAGCATTTTTAGAATTGCTTGCAAAAAACTTCCAAAAAAACCAGCCGAAACCCGAAACAATCGGGCGATCAATCTCCTGACCCCGGCTCCGGAGAGAAATACTTTTCAAATTTGCCCAATTTCATCCTTATATTTGTCAGCTTCGGGATCGGCGTCCTTCTTGTCCGTGATGTTGGGCCACGTCTCGGCGTATTTTCTGTTCAGTTCCAGCCACTTCTCTGTGCCTGGCTCGGTATCGGGTTTGATTGCGTCGACCGGGCACTCCGGTTCGCACACACCGCAGTCGATGCACTCGTCAGGGTGGATAACGAGCATGTTTTCGCCCTCGTAGAAGCAATTGACCGGACAGACCAAGACGCAATCGGTGTATTTGCACTTGATGCATTTATCGTTGACGATGTAGGTCATAAACGTCTGGTAATCCTCTTCTCGACGCGGCCCGGCCAGAACGCGATCCTGTCAGTTCAATACTCTCGCATGCCGCAGCTGACGCGGCATTAGGCCAAGGGTCGAACACCGCCGGCCAAGACGCGAGGCTGGCAAGCCACGACAAACAGGCGGACCCGTCAGCCTTTGAGCCGCTCGATGTCCCGCCGGTCGCGCTTGGTCGGGCGACCACTTCCTCGCTCCCTAACCGCCTGCGGTGCCGCCGTGACCGACCGGCTGCCCCCGGCTCCGATTGACCGTGATTTGGTGACTTCGTCGTTGGGTGTCAATTCGAGATAAAGCCGCGCTGCCTCCGAGGCCGGGCCGCGTCGCAGCCCGAAAGCCACAATTTTAACCACTCGGACCTTGGGGCCGAGTGAAATTGTCACGATGTCGTCCGCCTTCACGACTTGGCTGGTCTTTTCGATCCTGGAGCGGTTGATACGCACTTTGCCACGCGTGATCAAGGCCTGGGCCAGCGTCCGCGACTTTACAAGCCGTGCGTACCATAGCCACTGATCGATGCGTTGGCTCTCGGCGCCCGCCCGCTCAGCCATCATCAGGATCCGGGCTCCTCGCCTCGCTTTTCCATCGACGCCTTGAGTGCCGCGAGCTTGGCAAAGGGGTTGTCGGGATCGGGGCCGGCGCGGCGCGGCGGTGCGGCCGTAGCGATTTCGGGAGCACGAGGCCGATTTTCGCGATTACCGCGCCCGCCTCGGCGCTCTCCGCCCCTGTCGCCATCTCCGGGAGCGCGTTTGGCATCCCGCGGGGCCTGCTTGTCGCGGCCGGTCTGATGAGAAGTTTTGTTGCTGCGGTCGTTATCCCGGTCTCGACGCTGGTCGCGGTTTCCACCCCGGTTTTCGCCGCCGCGGTCGCGATGTCCGCCTTTGTCGCCGCCTGGTTTCGGACTCGTGTCCGCCGCATCTTCGACGGCCGGCCGCGCCGCTGCGCCTCCCTCTTGTGGTGCGCGAGCCGCGGAAGCGGTCTCTCGGGCTTCGCGCCGATGGTGATGATCGCGGCCGTGATGCTCGCGGCCGCGGTGACGCCTCGGGCGCCAGACGTCCTCGAATGCCGGCTCTGCCGGCGTTGCGGCATCCATCGCCTCAGATGCCGCGTCAACAGCTTCGATAATGACAGGCGCCTCTGGCGAGGTAATCGCTGCCGCGACCGCCGATTCAAACGCAGGTTCGGCCGGGGCCTCTTGCGACGCTACAGCCGATGTCTCCGATGCCGCTGCTGGCGGCGCGGACGCGGTCCCGGCCACCTCCGTTTTCGCCCGCTCCAGCGGACGGCGCTCGAACCTGAAGCCAAGAGCCTTCAGAACATTGGCCAGCTCATCCGACGAACAGCCGAGGATCGACATCATGTCTTCGGTCGTCCTGAATCCGCCGTCGCCCGTCGCTCCTTTGGGCGGAAGGCTCGGGCTGTCCGGCGTCTGTCTCCACGCAAGAAGCGGTCTGATGAGGTCGGCGAGGCGCTCCAGGATGTCGAGTCGAACGGCGCGCGGGCCGCAAAGGTGGAAACCGTAAGCGCGGTAGTAGGCCTCGGGAATGGCGGCATCCGTTGCGACCGATGTCAATCCAGGCCGCGGCAGTTCCGGAAGACGCTCGAGTTCCATGCTGCTCTTGCCGGCGTTCTTGAGGGCAAACAACGTCGCAGCGAGATCCGCAGCTGCTGGCTTGATCAGAAGCGGGAAGTAGATGTTGAAGGCACCGAAGCGAAGCCCATATTTCCGCAAGCTGGCACGCGATGGCTGATCGAGGGAATTGATTTCGTCCGCGACGGTGTCGCGTTTCAGTACGCCAAAACCCTCCTTCAAGCGAAAGGCGACACCGCGTGCCAAGCCCTGCATATCGCCGGCCGCCGACAACTCTACGAGGGGCTTCAATTTCTCGCCGATGTGATCTTTGAGCCATGTCGTCAAACGCGTCTTGACCTTATCACGATCGGATTCAGCGAGCTGCTCGTCGGCCAGGAGAATGAGCGAGGGGTCCAAAGGATCCTCAGCGGCCTCGAGTCGGGCGATCTCGTCCTCCCGCCACAGTACGCGTCCGTTGCGCGTCAGCTTGAACGCGTCGTTTTGCGCCGCAGCGACGCGGCGCGCGCGCATACCCAATTCTCGGGCAAGGACGTGCGTTGCAGCCGCCCGCGTTGCTTTTTCGTGGATACCGTCAGCCGAAGCATCGAGCGTGAAACGGAAGCCTTTCAATCGTCCGACGAAATGGCTTTCGACCGTGATCGAGCCATCTTCGGCGATATCGGCGTTGAGCTCGTCCTTGTCTCGCATACCCTTCATCAGTGCGCTGGTCCGGCGATCCACGAAGCGCTGCGTGAGGCATTCGTGAAGAGCGTCGGAAAGACTATCTTCGATCGCGCGCGTCCGTTCCTGCCAATGGCCGGGATCCTTCAGCCAGTCGGGCCGGTTGGATACGAACGTCCAGGTCCGGATGTGCGCGATGCGGTTTGCGAGCGTATCTATATCGCCATCGGTGCGATCTGCGAAGGCAACTTGCTTGCCAAACCAGTCCTCCGGAATGTGCCCATCGCCGCGCATCAGGAATTTGTACAGCGTTACGACCAGTTCGGCATGGCTTTGCCCGGAAATCTTGCGGTAATCGGGTACCTGGCAGACGTCCCAGAGCTTGGCGACGGCGGCCGGCGTCCGGCACAGGTCGCGCACCTCCCCGTCTGCGGTCGCCGCTTCGAGGGCCGCGACGTCGTCGGCCGTGCGGCAGCGCACCAGACGGACTTCCTTCGGCAATTCGCGCAGAGATTCGTGCAGGCGGTCCAGTGTTCCGAAATCCAGTTTGCGGTTGCGCCACTGCAACACGCGAACGCTGTCGAAGGAATGGGTCTCGAGCCGCTCGATGAGATCGGAATCGAGTGCCTCCGCGCTGCCCGTCACTCCGAAGGTGCCGTCGTTCATGTGTCGTCCGGCGCGGCCCGCAATCTGGCCGATTTCGCTCGCTGTGAGGTTGCGATGTGCGACGCCGTCGAATTTGCGCACCGCCGAGAAGGCGACGTGATCGACATCCAGATTGAGGCCCATGCCGATGGCGTCCGTCGCCACCAGGAATTCGACATCGCCCGATTGATAAAGCGCGACCTGGGCATTCCGCGTTCGTGGCGACAGTGCGCCGAGCACGACCGCCGCACCGCCGCGTTGGCGGCGGATCAATTCGGCGATGGCGTAGACGTCCTGGGTCGAGAACGCGACGATGGCCGAGCGCGCCGGCAAGCGAGTGATCTTCTTCTCGCCCGAGTAGGTGAGCTTCGAGAGCCGCGGCCGCGAGATGAAATTGGCGCCGGGAATGAGATCGGCAATTGCATCGCGCATCGTTTGTGCGCCGAGCAGCAGGGTCTCGGACTTGCCGCGCGCATGCAAAAGCCGGTCCGTGAAAACATGTCCGCGCTCGGGATCGCCGGCGAGCTGGATTTCGTCGATTGCCAGGAACTCGACGTCAATATCGCGCGGCATCGCTTCGACCGTCGATACCCAATAGCGGGCACGCTCGGGCTTGATCTTTTCCTCGCCCGTGATCAACGCCACTTTATCGGCACCGACGCGAGCCTTGATCTTGTCGTAGACTTCGCGTGCGAGCAGGCGAAGCGGCAGGCCGATCATGCCGCTTTCGTGGCCGAGCATGCGTTCGATCGCAAGATGGGTCTTGCCGGTGTTCGTCGGGCCGAGAACGGCTGTAACGTTACGGATGCGGGCCTCGAAATCGTTGCCCATCAGCACATGTCTCCTCAACCGGCGAACGCAGTCCGTGAATTGCAGAGTGGGCGCGCGAGATCAAGGGTTTATTGCGGCAAAACGCTTCAATCGTCCGCGAACAGCCCCCGCGGCAATGCCGCCACGATCCTCGGCGTCTCGTATCCTCAGCGTCTCAATGCGATCGTAGTCTGGCTCGGCGTCGTGATGTCGATTTTCTCGGCGGACATGACGGCGCTGCCGATCGTGGTCGGCACAACGATGCTGTAGGGAACATAAAGGTTGGCGCTCGGGACGGGCCTGAACGCGATTTCTATGCCTGCGTAATCGACCCAGGGCTTTTCGAAGTCCTTCGGCTTGTGGCCGGCCACAGGCTGGTATTTCACCTTGCAAACGACAAGCTCCGATGGCTGGCCATCGGCGGTTTTTTCAGTGATTTTCTGGCGGCCTTTGTAGGAAAGAACGAGATCGAATCTCGCCTTGCCGTCGAAAACGGGGATTTTCTTGGCGCAGGGGTCTTTCGATCCACCTTGCGACAGGGCAATGACCGCACCCATGGGGTCGAGCACGTTCTTAAGCTGATCCTGCTTGATCGGCACGGCCTCGGCCGAAGGGGCCTTTTTGGGCTCGACCGAATAGGATTTGACCGATCCCTGGTCGAATCCAAGCTTGACCACTCCCGCCTTGGATTTGGTCCTGAAATTGAGCTGGTAGCTCACGGGCCGCGGTCCCGAGTTGGAAACGTCACCCGACGCCGCCGTGCTGCCCTTCCACTTGAAGGCGCCGAAAAGCGCTGAAACGTTGGCTGTGGAGGTCGCCTTGTAGGCGCCGCCGGCCGTGCTCGATTCGAAAGCGAACGAGCCGACCTCGAAACCGTTGAACGACAGCTTGTAGACGCTCGTTACATGCGCCGGCCAAGTCTGCTCGGCCGCGTCCGTCGCGCCCGCCCCCGCTACTGCCGCCACGACGAGCACCGCGCCCGCAAAATAGCCGCCCCCACACTTGCCAAATCGCATTGGTCCCGTCCGCAAATGACCCCTGACTTTGAAGCTAGGCCGGGTAGGCCTCCAATGCGACGATTCTGCGGCCCAAAGCGCGAATTAGCCCGTTGATCCTTGTGTCATTCGCCATTTTCCCGGCTTCAGCCCCCCAAAACCCGGCACTTCGTACCGTCAAAAGCTTGACGGAACCGCGAGGCCTCGACTATACAGCCGCCTACCTCCCCGCAAGCTCAGGCTAGCGGGGCTGATTTTTTTTCGCCAACCGCAAGATTTACCGCCCCTGGCATCCACGCGATGACCGGCCGGGCGCAGGAGACGTTCAAATGACCAGGCGCTGCGACCTGATGGGAACTCTGCCGCTTTCCGGGAATATCCGAAGCCATGCGGAAAACAAGACCAAGCGCAAGTTTCGCCCGAACCTGTGCAACGTCACGCTGATGAGCGACGTTCTGGGACGCAAGGTGCGCCTCAAGGTTTCGGCCCGGGCGCTGAAAACGGTCGAGCATCGCGGCGGTCTCGATGCCTACCTGCTCAAGGCCAAGAACGATCAGCTCTCGCCCGACTGCCTGAAGCTGAAGCGCGAGGTCCAGAAGGCGAACGCCAAGGCCGCCTGATCCGCTTCACGTCGATTTAAGCGAATTCAAAAGCCCGGCCGAGCCAACGCTCGGAGCCGGGCTTTTTCATTGCCGGGCTTTGGCCGTCTGTGGCGCAGCGCCAGATCCGGGCAGATCGGCGGGCATTGCGAATTGCAGCAGCAGCGTTCGCTGCAGGTAGTGATTGAAATTGTCGTCGGAGATGAGTGTCAGCAACGTTGAGCCGTCCGCCAGGCGCGAAACCGCCATCCCCTCCATGTTGTCGATCTCGCTTGTCAGATCCGCTTCGAGCAGCACCTCGCCTTGCAGCACCGCGCCGCTCTCGAGTTCCGCGGCGGCGACGCGCCTGATGCGAATGTGCAAACCTTCGACCCAGCGGAACCGGCGTTCGAGCACAAGGATGCCGCCGTCGTCGAGAGCAGTAGCTTCGGCAATGTCGAAATCGCCCTGGTCGGCAAGTTGGATTTGCCTGGCACCGGTGGGCGACCAGATCCAGCCGACGTGATTGCGCTTCAGGTCCCGCATGCGTTCGGCGAACGCCAGCGTCGAACCATTGAATGCCCCGCCACGCAGAACAGTCATGGCCTCGAAACCGCTGTTGCGGCGCATTTTCTTGGCTTCGTTAGGCAATGGCAGAAAATTTCGTGTCTGCGAGACGCCGCCGGAATATGAAAAATCGTATCTTGCGATGCGCGCGTTCTGCTCGAAGGCGATGAGGATGGTGCCGCTATCGAGCGACCCGCTTTCGAGCGTCACGGCCTCCGCGTCCCGATCGCGGCCGCGCTTCAGCGTCACACCCTCCAACGTCAGCAGCGGGCCGATGCGGGCACCCTTGATGCCGCTCAGCGTCGCACCGGCATAGGTGATCTCGCCCGACATCCACGAGCCGCTGTCGGAGATCGTGACAAAGCGCCGGCCGTCCGGATCGACTATCAAGCCCGACCAGCCGCCGAAGTTCTTGTGCGCCGAAGTGAGTACCAGCCCGCCGCGCCACGTCAGTTTGCTGCCGTCAATGGCAGAGGCACCGGAGCGACTGAACGAGGCTATCGGTGTCGCGGTAATCTCGAGCGGCTCGACTTTGAGTTTTTTGATATCCGGCTTTTCGTCGGCTACCGCCGGACATGCCGCGAACAGCACTGCCGCGAAGACAACGGTCCGTCGGCTTGACGCCCGCCGCCACCACGAACGGTTTGGCCGAGCGCAGCCTGCAATCATCATCGACACGCGACAAGTCCCTCGTTTCAATGCGCTCGGGTTGGACGGTTTCAATGTACTCTTAGTGTACCTTGCGGCTCCGTCCCGCGTTCCCGACGGTCGGCTTTTGCACGCCCTTCGTTTCCTCGAACAGTTCGACGAGCTTTTCGGTCATGGCGCCGGCGAGTTCGGAGGGGTCGGAAATCGTCACGGCGCGCCTGTAATAGCGGGTCACGTCGTGGCCGATGCCGATGGCGATCAGCTCGATCGTGGAGCGCGTCTCGATTTCGTTGATCACTTGCCGCAAATGTTGCTCCAGATAGCTGCCCGAATTCACCGACAAGGTCGAATCATCGACCGGGGCGCCGTCCGAGATCATCATCAGAATGCGGCGCTGTTCCGGCCGCGCCAGCAGCCGCGCATGCGCCCAGGCGAGCGCTTCGCCGTCGATATTTTCCTTGAGCAGCCCCTCCCGCATCATCAAAGCGAGCGAGTTCTTGGAGCGGCGCCAGGGCGCATCCGCTTTCTTGTAGATGATGTGACGAAGATCGTTGAGACGGCCGGGCGTCGACGGTTTTCCGGCCGCCAGCCATTCTTCCCGCGCTTGGCCCCCCTTCCAGGCCCGCGTCGTGAATCCGAGGATTTCGACTTTGACGCCGCAGCGCTCCAAGGTGCGGGCGAGAATATCGGCGCAACAGGCCGCGACCATGATCGGTCGGCCGCGCATGGACCCCGAATTGTCGAGCAGCAATGTCACGACGGTGTCGCGGAAATCCGTGTCGCGCTCGCGTTTGAACGACAGGGCGTGCATTGGATCGATGATGATTCGGGGGAGCCGGGCGGCGTCGAGCGCGCCTTCTTCCAGGTCGAAGTCCCAGCCGCGGTTCTGCTGTGCCAGCAGGCGGCGTTGCAACTTATTGGCGAGCCGCGCCACGACCGCCGAGAGCGCTTTCAGCTCCTTGTCGAGAAAGGCGCGGAGCCGTTCGAGCTCTTCCGGCGTTGAAAGTTCTTCCGCGCCGATTTCCTCGTCGAAGGCCCGCGAGAAGACCTTGTAGCCAAAGGCCTCCGGGTTATCGAGCACGTTGGTGTTCGGCCGCCAAGGCGAAGGCGCGTCTTCCTCGTCGAAAGAATCTTCGTCGTTGTCGCCGTGATCGACGTCGCTGGTGTCGGCCATCTCCTCGGTCTCGGAGACCTGGCCCTCGGAGAGTTCCTCGTCGCTGGTCGTGTCCTGGCCTTCGGCGGCCTGGTCCTGAGCTTCTTGCGTATCTTCCGAACCGCCTTCGGGCGAATTTTCGCTCTCCTCGTCCTCGTTGTCCTCGCTCTCGCTGCCCTCGGCGTCCTGCGTCATTTGCAGGGCTTTCAGAAGATCGCGGATCTGACGGCCAAACAGCTCCTGCTCTTCCGTGCAGGCTTCGAGCCGCTTCAAGACCTTCGCGCCCTTGGTTTCGAGTGTGCCGCGCCAGGCATCGACCACGCCCTTCGTATTGGCGGGCGGCGCGAGGCCGGTCAGGCGTTCGCGAATGATGAGGGCGAGCGCATCTTCGAGCGGCGCTTCCGCACGCTCCATCGGCATGGCAAAGCGGTTGTGGCTGTAGACGTCTTCGAGGCGCGCGGTCAGGTTCTTCGCCATGCCCGCCATGCGGATGGCGCCCAGCGCTTCGACGCGGGCTTTTTCCGCCGCTTCGAATACGGTGCGGGCGGCGCCGGCCGGGGGCGCAATGCGTTTATGGATCTTATTGTCGTGGCAACCGAGGTTGAGCGCGACGCTGTCGGCCCAGCCGCGCAATATCGCGACGTCCCTGGCTGAGGGCGCGCGCGGCGGCTCGGGCAGTTGTACGCTCGTGCCGCTCACTTCCGCCCGGCCGGGCCCATAGGAGACTTCGAGCTCCGCTTCGCCAGCGACGGCGCGCATCGCGGGGCCGAGCACGCGTTTTAGCGGCTCGCTCGGGGCTTCCTTGCGTTTGGTCGGGGGGGCTGACATTTGCCCATGTTCTCACACAATTTTTGGGCAAAGCAAGCCCTCCCGGCCGGTCGGCGCAATCACCGGATTTCAGGCCTCAGTGGGCGTCCAGCTGAGATTGAACCAGCGCTGCGCGGTTCCATGCAGCGTGCCATTGATAAAATGGCCGTCGAAGCGGCCATAGGGCCAGACGGCAAGCCGCCAGGAATAGTCCTCGATCACGAGCTTCCCCTGGCCGCCGATGTCCTCGTGGCTTTTCAATATGCCGTCGCAGCCGAGCGTGCGCGCCACGTCGGTGTAACGCATCTTTTCGAGTTCCAGCTTTTCCAGTGTCTCGAGCGAGACGTTGCAGGCGGTCCCGGGCAGCGTGGCACGGGCAATGCCGAGGCCCGACATGCTGATGAGGACAAGGCCGACCAATAGTTTGAAAAAAATGGCGATGACTTGCAAGGCGGCGCCTCCAGGGTTGCGCTTCGAGCAACCACAGTGGCGTGCCGTTTCACGGCCGTCTGTTTCACGGGGAACAATCTAGCCTCAACTCAACGCCACGTTCGCCGTGCTTTCGGGCAGCTCTTCCCCGAAGCAGCGCTGGTAGAACTCGGCGACGAGCGGCTTTTCGAGGTCGTCGCACTTGTTGACGAAGGTAACGCGGAAGGCAAAGCCGAGGTCGCCAAAAATCTCCGCGTTCTCGGCCCAGGTCATGACGGTCCGCGGGCTCATCACCGTCGAAAGGTCGCCGTTGATGAAGGCCGAGCGCGTCAGATCGGCGACACGGACCATATTGGAAACCTGCTTTCGCTTGGCTTCCGTCTTGGTCCAGGTCTTGACCTTCGAGAGCACGATTTTGGCCTCGTCGTCGTGCGGCAGGTAATTCAGCGTCGCGACGATCGACCAGCGGTCCATCTGGCCCTGGTTGATCTGCTGCGTGCCGTGATAGAGCCCCGACGTATCACCGAGACCGATGGTGTTGGTGGTCGAAAACAGGCGGAACGCCGGGTGCGGGCGAATGACCTTCGACTGGTCGAGCAGCGTCAGCTTGCCCGAAACCTCGAGCACGCGCTGGATGACGAACATCACGTCCGGGCGGCCGGCGTCGTACTCGTCGAAGACGAGCGCGATGTTGTTCTGCAACGCCCAGGGCAGGATGCCCTCGCGGAACTCGGTCACCTGCTTGCCGTCCTTCAGGACGATGGCGTCCTTGCCGACGAGATCGATGCGCGACACGTGGCTGTCGAGGTTGACGCGCACGCACGGCCAGTTGAGCCGCGACGCCACCTGCTCGATATGCGTCGACTTGCCGGTGCCGTGATAGCCCTGAATCATGACGCGGCGGTTGTGCTTGAAACCGGCGAGAATGGCGAGCGTCACGTCGCGATTGAACAGGTAATCGGAATCGAGATCCGGCACGTGCTCGTCGGCCTTGGAATAGGCCGGCACCTCGAGATCGCTGTCGATCCCGAAAACCTGGCGAACCGAAAGTTTCATGTCCGGCAAGCCTGCCGGGGTACTGGCGGCCCCGCCGCTCGTTTGCGTGCGCATTGTCGTGACTGGATCCCGGCGTTTCGTTTCAAAGCGCGGGTGACGCCGAGGCGAGGCAATCGCAAGTCATGCCGCCTGGGAGCGGCCCGATCACTCACCTGACCTAGGCCATACCCGCTTGCTTCAAATAGTTATAGGCTTGGATGATCTCGCGCAACTTTTCCTCGGATCGCGGGTCTCCGCCATTCGCATCGGGGTGGTGCAGCTTTACCAGGGCCTTGAAACGCGTCTTGATATCCTCGCGCGCGGCCGTATCCGGTAAATCGAGGACGCGCAGTGACTTTTTTTCCAGCGGACGGAGTTGGCGGCGGAGTTCCGGGGCCTCGGCGCGGGCGGCGCGGGCCCGGGCGGCATGGGCGTTTGGGCCGACCTTCGACGCCGCCTCGGCGGACCGCACATTGTCCCTGGTGCCGTGGGCCCAGGCGTTGGCGCCCGATTTCCAGGTTGGCCGGTGGCCGGTCAAGGCGTCCTTGCGGAAAGCATCGACCTCCGAATCGTTCATGCCGTCGAAATAGTTGTAGCTGTGGTTGTACTGGCGGACGTGGTCGACGCAGAAATGAAAGTATTCGCCCTCGCGGCCGCGTCCGGCCGGGGCCTTGTGGGCGCCGGGCTTGTCGCAGCCCTTCCATTGGCACGGCATGACGCGATCGTCGCGCTTGGCAGAGCTCGAGCGCTTGCCGGAAACGCGGATGCTGTCGAAGTATTTTGATTTAAGCTTCATGGGGGCGTGAGTATGCTGGTTCAGTGTGGGAAGCACAAGGCGGTCTTGCGGCGGAATTCCGTCTGCCCGACGATGGACGACGGGGCTTAATGCCACGTTCAAGGCGACGAAAAAATTTTGCACATGCCCCTTGACGGGCCCCTTGACGGACCCCTTGACGGGGCGCATCGGGGCTGAATGCCCCGCCAGATGGAGACGCACAGTGTCGGCAGAGCAGCGGATCAGAGACAAACTCGTCGTGGCGCTGGAACCCACCCGGCTCGACGTCATCAACGAATCGCACATGCATGCCGGACACAGATCGTCTCCGGGCACCGGCGAGAGCCATTTCCGCGTCCTGATCGTCTCGGAAAAATTTGTAGGGCGATCGCGCGTCGAGCGCCACCGCATGGTCAACGAAGCCTTGAAAGGCGATGTCGGCGGCGCCATCCACGCCCTGGCGCTGGCGACCTATGCGCCGGGCGAGAAGCTGCCTTAAGGAAGCATCCTACCCGGCATCCATGGCGGCGTCTTCGGCGTTGGCGCGATCGCCATCCGCATTCGGCAGCGGCAAGATGCGCAGCGCCGTGATCTTGTTGCGGGTCTTGCGCAAGACTTCGAAGCGATAGCCGTGGAAATTGAAGACTTGCCCAGGCTCCGGAATGACCTGGGCCTCATGAATGACCAGCCCGGCGATGGTGGTCGCTTCTTCATCGGGCAGATCCCAGCCCATCTGGCGATTGAGATCGCGGATCGGCACCGTGCCATCGACGTTGACGGTGCCGTCGGGCTGGACGCGGACGTGAGTTTCCTGCGTATCGTGCTCGTCGGCGATCTGGCCGACGATCTCCTCCAGAATATCTTCGAGCGTGATCAGACCCTGCACCTCGCCATACTCGTCGACGACGAGGGCCATCTGCGCCTTCTTCTTCAGGAACTGATTGAGCTGCTCCTTGACGCTCGTCGTATCCGGCACGAACCAGGGCTCGGTCGCGAAGCTCATGACCTGCAGCTTGTCGGGGTCCCAGCCCGAACGGCCGAGTGCCGCCAGCAAATCCTTGGTATGCAGCACGCCGACGATGTTTTCCGGCTCTTCCTTCCAGATCGGCACGCGTGAATTCTGGTTCTTCAGAATCTCGGCAACGATCTTCGCCGGCGGGTCGTCGGCGCAGATGGTATCCATCTTGGTCCGGTGCACCATGATGTCGGCAACCTGCAGATCGCGCAGATCGAGCACGCCGCCGAGCATGTCGGCCGCTTCCTTGGTGACGGCGCCTTCCTTGGCCTGCAAATCGATGGTGCCGCGGATTTCCTCGTGCGCGGCGAGAATATTGGCTGCGTCGTCGTCCTTGCTGGGCGTCAGCTTCAGGAGCTGGCGCACGACGATCTCGATCGCCTTGGTGGCCGGCGCCAAAATGTAGATGACGCCGCGCATGACCGGCGCCACGACAAGTGCCACGCGATCCGAAAAAGCGAGCGCGTAGGTTTTCGGCAGAACGGCGGCGAAAATGACGATCAACAGCGTGACGGCGCCCGTCGCATAGGCGACGCCAACCTCGCCGTAGAGTTGTACCGCGAGATGCGAGGCCAGCGCCGCAGCCAGAACATCGACAAGCGTATTGCCGAGCAGAACCGTGCCGATCATCTTCTCGGGCGAGGCCAGAAGCCGGTTGACGAGCTTCGCCTTCTTGTTACCGTCCTCTTCCAAGCGCATGCATGCGCGCCCGCGAAGCAGCGGTCAGCGACGTCTCGCTCAAATTGAAAAAAGCGGAAAGCGCGATCAAAACCACGATCGCAAACAGGCTCAATGCAATTTCGAAAGTCATGGCGTCAAAATCATGGCCTGAAGGTCGTGGCGTCGCGGTGACAGACGTTGCGCATCATGCCTCCCTTATAGCACAGGACGGGCGAACGGCGAAAAATTACGCTTCAAGCGCCGATTTCCTTTACCAAAAATGCGCGAACCTTGTCGGGCGATACATCGCGCGAAACATAGGCTTCGCCGATACCCCGCACAAGGATGAACGTCAATTGGCCGTCCTTCACCTTCTTGTCCTGGCCCATCAGCCGCAACAACTGATCGGCGTCCGCCTTGCCACCCGGAATGTCGCCGATGCGCGTCGGCAGGCCGGCGGCCTTCAGATGGCTTACGACGCGTGCGGCCGTACCCGGCGCACTAAGTCCCAGCTCCTCGGAAAAGCGAAATGCCTGCGCCATGCCGATGGCGACGCCTTCGCCATGCAGCAGACGGTCGGAATACCCGGTCCACGCTTCGAGCGCGTGACCGAAGGTATGGCCGAGATTTAGGAGAGCACGGTCGCCCGTCTCCGTTTCATCGCGTGCCACGATCGCCGCCTTCGCCTTGACGCTCGTCTCGATTGCGTACCCAGCGCCGGTCCGCCGTTGGCGAAGACTTGCTGCCAGTTGTTCTCGAGCCAGCCGAAAAATGCCGCGTCGCCAAGCAAGCCGTACTTCGCGACCTCGGCATAGCCGGCCCGCATTTCGCGGGCTGGAAGCGTCGTCAGGACATCGGTGTCGGCGACAACGAGGGAAGGCTGATGAAAGACGCCGATGAGGTTCTTGCCCTGGGGCGTATTGATGCCGGTCTTGCCGCCGACGGAACTGTCGACCTGGGCGAGCAGTGACGTCGGCACCTGCACGAAGCGCACGCCGCGGCGCAGAATTCCGGCGGCAAATCCGGCGAGGTCGCCGATGACGCCACCGCCGAACGGCACCACGATATCGCCGCGCTCGAGACCCATTTCGAGGAGGCGCTCGCACAACGGCGCCAGCTCGCGAAAACTCTTGGTCGCTTCGCCTGGCTTCAAAATAACCGATTTCGAAACCAGACCCGCCGCAGCGAGACTGTCCTCCAGCGCCTGCAGGTGATGCCGAGCTACGTTCTCGTCCGTGACGATGCCGCACTTCACCTTGCCGAAGCGGGCGGCAATGAGTTTGCCGGCAGAGGCGAGCAGTCCCGGGCCGATCAACACGTCATACGACCGCTCGGCGAGCGAAACCTCAACGCTGCGCCCGGTCTCTTGGCCCGTCTCGTTGTTCGCAGTCTTGTCTGGCGACGTCATATCTGCGCTCAGCCCTTCGCTTTACCGGTGTTGCAAGCCGCTTCTCTCAAATCCAGTCTGGCGGAAAGCCGCTGCACGATCTCGGCCACGATCACCTCGTGCGGCTCGTCGCGGCTCTCGACCGTGATATCGGCCTCCGCATATACGGGGTAGCGAGCCTCGATCAAAGCCTTCATCGTCGCTTCGGGATTGCCCGTCTTCAACAGCGGCCGCGTGTCCCGCTTGCCGACCCGGCGCATCAGCACGGGCAGTTCAGCGCGCAGCCACACCGAAATTCCGTACTCGCCGATGGCAGCCCGCGTCTCGGCATGCATGAAGGCGCCGCCGCCCGTCGCCAGCACCTGCGGTCCATTTGCGAGCAGCCGGCCGATGACCATGCGTTCGCGGTCGCGGAAGAACGCCTCGCCGTGATCGGCGAAGATCTCGCCGATGGATTTGGCGGCGACGTTTTCGATTTCCTCGTCGGCGTCGATGAAGGGCAGCGCAAGCTTCGCCGCCAGGCGCTTGCCGATCGAGGATTTTCCGCAGCCCATCAATCCCACCAGCACGATAGAGCATTTGCCGAGTCGAGCCTTGATACTCTCGGGGCTCTCGCTGGCGCTCATCGCACGGCCACCCGCTCGGGAAAGCCACCGAATCACTGTGCTCCGGCCGATCACGCGGTCATTCCTCCATGGTTCGGGATTTGCTGCAGTATCGCGCCATGAATATTACTACAAATCAGCCATTTGTTGCAATCTGTTGTGATTCCGTATCACCTATGGAGACGGTGTCTTTTGGCGCCCCGCTGCGGAATGAGTCATACTCACGCCCAACTGCATCACGAGATAGCATCGGCGGCGGGATATTGAAATGCCAACTCTCTTTCAGATTCCTGTTGGTCGTGGCGTCCCTCGGTGCACTGGCATTCGGGGGGCTTTATGTCTTGGCGACGCGATACGAGCCCGAGCAACAATTGATTTCCAAGCCCGTGCCGGGCGTCAAGATACGCCGCTGACAACGGTTCGGGGGCGGCAGCCATGTTTCATATCCAACGATCGTTTGCAGCCGCGATAGCGATGCTCGCATTTCTTGCCGCAGCCAATTGCAATTCTGCCATCGCCCAGGAGGCTTGGCAGCCCTTCGGCAGCACGCTCGACGCGCCGCCGCGGCGAAGCGATAGCGGGCGCGACAAGACGGCCAATACCAAACCCTATCTCGCTCCCGTGCCGATGCCCGATGGCGCTACGCCGGCTGCGGCCAACGCTGCCGGAGCGCTTGAGCGCGGCGGCTAACCCGGACTACGACAGTGCGCCGATCGTGATGCGCGACGCTATTCCCGCCGCCGTCGAAAAAGGCGACCTCGCGCCCGTCATCGCCGGCGACGGCTCGGGTCTGCCGTACGAGCTGTGGCGCGGGCTCGACGTCGGGGCCATCGAGAAGCTGATGTCCGAGATCACCATCCCACCTCGATCGGCGACGCTGCACGAACTTTGGCAACGGCTTATTACCTCCGGCATCGCGACGGCCGGAGGCGATGCGCACAACAAGATGTTCGCGGCACTCAGGCTCGAAGCCCTCTATCGATCCGGATTGACGAGTGAAGCCGCAACCGAACTCGCCAAAATTGCCGAGACGAACGATCCGCTGCTGGCGGTGTTCGCAGCGCGGACCGCACTCGCCAACGGCAACTCCGGCAAGGCCTGCTCGCTCATTCAGAAATCGCCGCTGGCCCGGACAGACATGCCGAAGTCGATCAAGCTCGATGCACTGCTTGTCACCGGATACTGCTCCGCCGTCGGCGGCGATGCGGCTGGCGCCGGACTTGCGGCTGATCTCGCGCGCGAGGAGGGCATCGAGCAAGGCCCGGGAATAGATGCGCTTGATGCGATCGCAGTGAAGGCGGCGGCAAAAATGACTGTCACGACGCGCCTCGGCGTCATCGATTACCGATTGATGGAGATTGCCGGCGCAGGCCCCGATCCGAGTTTTCTCGAAAAGGCCGAACCGGCGTTGCTTACCGCTATTAGCAACGATCCGAAGTCGCCTGTGGAACTGCGTGTCGGCGCTGCGGAAGCGGCCGCCAAGCTCAACGCCATCCCCGCCGACGCGCTTGCGGCCATTTACGCCGCGATGCCGGTGAAAGAGACCGCAGATGCCCTGCTCGCGGGCGCTGCTCCCGCTCCAAGCCCGATGCGCCGCGCCGCCTTGTTCAAGGCTGCGGAATCCGAGCACACCCCCATGCGCAAAACCCGGCTCATCCGCGCCTTGATCGACGAATCGCGTGACGCAGGCCTCGCCTTCCAGGCCATGCGCATGTCGGCGCGAGCGGCGGCGGAGATCAAGGCCGAGCCGGAGCTCGGCTGGTTCGCCGAAACGGCCATCGAAATCGGGCTCGCCTCCGGCAACTACGACATGACGCGCCGCTGGGTCGGCGCTTCGGCGGCGGCGCAAGATGGCGAGCACAGTCTCGCCCATTGGCTCGCCTTGGCGGATATTGCCGATGCCGCGACCGGAACCCGGGCTGAGAATCTGCAAAGAGCTCGAGGCGATGGCGCTGCGCTCGCGCTTTACGCCCGACGCGCTGCATCGCCTGGCGACAGTGCTCGATGCCCTGAATTATGTCGTGCCCATTCCGCTGTGGGAGGCCGCGAGCCGCACGCCGCAGCCCGCCGGCGGCTACCTGCCCGAAACGGGTGTACTCTCGGAATTGCGCGATGCCGCCAAGGCCCGCGAATACGGCCATACCGTTCTGCTCGTCATGAAGACGCTCGGCCCCGGCGGCGCCGAAGGGGCCAACATCATCGCGCTCGGCGACAGCATCAGGGCGCTGAAACGCGCCGGTCTCGAAACAGAGGCGCGCCGTCTCGGGCTCGAAGCCTTGCTCGCCGCCTGGCCCCGAACGGCCGTGAACTGAGGTGCTATCATGCGGGGCGAGGGCGAGCATCTCAGATCTTTCCTCGACATGCTGGCGTCCGAGCGCGGTGCCGCCGGGAATACGATTTCTGCCTACACCCGCGACCTCGAGACTTTTCTGGCGTTCCTTAAGGCGCGCGGGCGCGAACTTCATGCGGCCGACGCCAAAGACATCCAGGCCTACCTCCACGCCATATCGGTGGAAGGACTTTCGGCCGCTTCGCGCGCCCGGCGCCTCTCGGCCATTCGCCAGCTGTTCAAATTCCTCGCCGCCGAAGGCATCGTCGATGCCGATCCCGCCGCCGGCCTTGTCGGGCCGAAGCGCGAGCGTCCGCTGCCCAGGATTCTCAGCGCAGGCGATGTCGACCGGCTGATTGAGACGGCAAGAATTTCGGCCCAAGGCCTCGAAGGCCGCGCGCTCTTCCGGGCATTGCGCTTCTACTGCCTGATCGAAATCCTCTATGCCACCGGCATGCGCGTCAGCGAACTCGTCTCGCTGCCAAGGTCCGTACTGCGCGGCGATCCTCGCGTCCTCACCATCAAGGGCAAAGGCGGACGCGAGCGCCTCGTGCCGCTCAACCCGGCGGCGCGCGAAGCGCTTATCCAATATCTCGCCGTGTCCGGCCGCCTCGACAATTCGCCCTGGCTGTTTGCGGCGCGCTCCGCCGAGGGCCACGTGACGCGGCAAGGCTTCGCGCAGGACCTCAAGGACATGGCGGCAGCGGCGGGCCTCGATCCGGCGCGCGTCTCCCCGCACGTCCTGCGTCACGCCTTCGCCAGCCACCTGCTCGACCGCGGCGCCGATCTCCGCGCCGTGCAGCAACTGCTCGGCCACGCCGATATCTCGACCACCGAAATTTATACCCACGTGCTCGAAGAGCGCCTGAAAAAGCTGGTCAACGAACATCATCCCTTGGCCAAAAAGGCCGATACGAATAGCTGATGCGCCGCGGCGGAAGCACGCATATAGTCGCCGCCAACGCTAATGATCATTCGGGAGAACAACATGAGCCGGCTGTACGGAGACAAGCATCGCGTGATCCAGGAGTTCTTCGGTTCGCGCGGCCTCGCCGATCGCGTCGAGGACATCGTGGTGCGGCCAGAGATCGACGACATGGGCAAGGCCTTCATCGAAAGCCGCGACATGTTCTTCCTTTCGAGCGTCGATCACAACGGCCGCCCGACCGTCTCCTACAAGGGCGGCACGCCGGGCTTCGTCAAGGTCCTCGACCCGACGACGATTGCGTTTCCGAGCTACGACGGCAACGGCATGTATCTTTCCCTCGGCAATATCTCCGGCAATCCCGAGATCGGCTGCCTGTTCATCGATTTCGAGCGCCCGTTCCGCACGCGCCTGCAAGGCCGCGCCGAACTCGTCAAAGACGGTCCGTTGCTCGGCCTGTTCAAGGAGGCCGAACTCGTCGTCAAGGTCAAGGTCAGCGAGACCTGGATGAATTGCCCACGCTACATTCATCGCTACCAGAAGCTCGAGCGCTCGAAATACGCGCCGGGAGTGGAGACCGAGACGCCGTTCTGCGAATGGAAGCGCATCGACATCGTGCAGGACGTGATCCGCCCCGCCGAGCAGAAAAAGGTCGAGGCGATCGGCACGACGACGATCGACGACTGGATCGGCAAGGTGATCTCCGGCGACAAGGGCGCGTGAGAAGACTCTTTTCTGTGCGTGGCGACTGGCTCTTTTGTTTGTGCGTGGCGACTCCCCTCTGGGGAGCCGGCCGCCACGCACGGTGCACCCCTCTGCTTGCGCGTTCCGACTCTCATTCCTCGATCCCCGCCTTCGCGGGGAGGCCGGAACGCGCGGGTGATGCAGCGCCACCGGAGGATTGTCATCCCGGGCGAGCCCACTTGCGAGACCCGGGACCCGAGACTCTCGCGCGATAAGTCTCCTGGGTCCCGGCTCTCCAAAATTGCGCACGCGCAATTTCTTCGGCCGGGATGACAACCAGTGAAATGCCCACGCGGCAACCGGGATCTCTTTGTTTGCGCCAACCGACTCTTTGCTGGTCGTTGGCGACTCCCGATCCGGGCCTTCGCCACGCCGAAACGGCTTCGGCCGCGCAGGCGGGAGCCTGCCCGCTGCGCCAGCGCCAGCGCGGCGAGCCGCAAGCGACGGACCAACGCGAACGGCGGCAGGCTCCCCGCAGGGGAGTCGCCGTGAGCAAGTAAGTGAAGGGCGGGGCGGCTGGGCCTCGCTTCTTTGTTCTTTTGTTCCGTGATGCAGCCCAGGCCGCCCCACGCACATGCCTCTCGAGGTTACTCAGTTCCTCCGGATCAGAACCGTCGGCCACGAGGGGCCTTGAGGACTTCGAGCTCTCGAGCCCGGAGCGGTTGCCCGCACAGCGCTTCGAATACCGCCATCCTCCCGTGCATCCCGGTTCACCGAGCAGGAGTTGAACCTCGTCAACCCATCCAGGGTCATCGAGGCCGGCAGACAATCCCGGGGCAGCTTAGACCCCGGAGCGTGACAGGCCCCCATCCGCAACGCACACCACAAGCTCTGGCGTGCGCCCTTCGAAGTACGGCGGGGTCGCGAGGAGTATCGGGGCGCGCCAGGGGGGCGGGGATAACTTTTTTTCGGGAATTTTTTGCGGATGGTTAAAGCTGCGGCAATCGGCAATCCCCGCCTGCACGGGGACCAATCGGCGTGTAGGTCGGCGCTGAGCCCTCTCTCGCGCCGAAGGCGCGCAAGCGAGATGGCGAAGCCCGACATGCGGCCGTCGGCATTCGCACAGGGCAACTCGACGCTGACTGCTAATATTCAGCGCGCCAAATCGGCGGCGACGCAAAGCGCAACGCACCCCTACGGGTGGTGGCAAAATTCGTGACGCATTCGGAACATGGCGACCCTCGCGCAACGCGGCAATCCGATCCATCCACCGTGCTCTCTTCTTCCGCTCCCGGAAGTCTGCTAACGCTTATCGGATGAAAGCGAAACTCAAGCGACGCCGGGCTCCGGCGCTCATGCGCGCCACAGTTTCGTTGGCTGTGATCAGTCTTGCGGCCTGTTCTGGGACTCCGCCGCAGGGTCAAACAGTTATCGCTGCGCCGGGCACCAGCATTGCAGCGGGAAGCCGGCCGATCTCCGAGGTTCCGGGGGAAACGCGCAGCCTCCAGGATTTCTGCAGGTCGCATCCACCAGGAAATCTACCCAACGGCCAGTTGACGCTCGACGCGGTCTGCGCTCCGGATTTCATCGCCAAGAATGTTGGGGCGACGGTCAAAACCGTACAAGCTTCCGGCACGCCCGTGCTGATGTTCGCCGCGCCGACGAAGGTCGATGCCGCGTGTGCGCCGAGCACGTTCAAAGCACCGATGTGCAGGGGTTCCGCCCGGGCGATACGTTCCCCGGAATTCCGCTAAACTATTGAGGGCAGCGACGAGGCGAAGCGCGGCGCCTCGTCGATAGGCAGGGACGCGATTGAGACTTGAGTTCGAGTACTGCGGGCTTTCCGCTTGGCTGCGCCCGCTTCGGGCTCCTTCGAGGACTTGTTGCGATCGAAGGCCGAGCGAATCCTGGCCACCCGCCACAACCGCCAGCGACCTGGTTAGGCGGCGGCGCAGAAACAAAAACGCGCCCCCGTGGGAAGCCCACGGCGAGCGCGTTTGTGCATTGAGATGCGAGGAGGGTGCACTGATTGACTTCTTGGATTGCGCGTTCCGACTCCCATGTGCAGAGAGCCTGCCGCAACACGCGGGCCAATTTCGCAAAATTTTGAATTTAACTATTCGCATACAGGACTTGACCACATCGGCGGTCAAGATATCCTCACTGATGAATTGTGAGAACACTGTTTGGGGGCTGATGGAAACAGGAGGGCGTTCATGAATTGATTTGTCGCGCTAGCGCTATTTCTATGTGGTTGCACTTCGAATTGCTGGGCCGCTCAGTCAGGAAATTGGTCGATAGATTATTTCCCGAATGATACCGATAAGTCAGCTTGTATGATGAGCACAGACTACCGCAGCGGCACTCGTTTAAGCCTACTTGTTTATGGCAGCTATTCGTGGGGGCTAGGCTTCTACAATCCCTCTTGGAATTTGAAAAAAGACGGTCACACAGACGTCGCTGCCTACATTGATGGGCAATTAGTGACCACCGGAAAGGCCCTACACATAACTGAAGCGATCGCCGTTTTGCCGCTGGAAGGCGGAAATGTTTATCGGTCGTTGCAATTAGGGAGAATACTCATTTTGAAAACCCCGGCGGGAGACTTGGGATTCTCACTTGATGGTACCGCTAAGGCGATGGACGCCGTCCTTGATTGCGTGAAAACGCTGCCTACAAGTACCGCCGCCGGTACGCCGGCTCCGCAACCGACTTCGAACTTTCAATATATTTCGCCATCTGAATTGGCCGTCTTACTAACAAACTTGCTAAACCAAGCATCAGTCACTGGATACCGACTAAATCCACCGGGTAACAGCGGTGCATCTTTTTCGCTGGCGAACGGCACTGGCGGATTCTTATTGGCGGGCCATGGTAGTGGAACTGATGGAGCAGATGATTTCGCTGCGATGGTCATCAGATCCGACGCCGAGCGTTGCAAAGGTGACTTTAGATCGGGCAAGAAAGCGGTTGAATTGGTCGATGGAAGCGTGATCAGGAAAATTATCACGAATTGCCAAAGCGCGTCACTTTCAACAGTAAACGAAACCACGGTTGTACGCAGAAATGATGGGTTCTTGATTTCGTTGACGCATGTTTACCCGGAGGGTTTGACCTGCCCCAGGGTTTTCGGACCAGGGATTACTTGAGACACTGCCCTCCGATTCGGAGGACATCATGCGCAAGAGCAGATTTTCGGACGAGCAGATCGTGGCGATCCTTCGGGAGGCCGATCATAGCCCCGTGGGCACGGTTGCCAAGAAGCACGGCGTTTCCGAGCAGGCGATCTACACATGGCGCAAGCGTTTTGGCGCCATGCAGTCGGACGATGTCCGGCGTCTGAGACAGCTCGAATCCGAGAATGCGCGGCTGAAGAAGCTTGTCGCCGAGCGCGATCTCGAGATCGAGGTCATGAAGGAGATCAATGCAAAAAAATGGTGAGCGTGCCGGCTCGCCGTTCTCAGGTGGCGTACGCGACGGGCCAAGGCCTGTCGCAGCGGCGGGCCTGCACGCTGATCAAGGTGGGACGATCGGCGTTGACGTATCGATCGAGGAAAACGCAAAAGGATGCGCCGGTGCTCACGCGCATGGCGGAGCTGTCGGCGCAGTATCCGCGCTACGGCTACCGCAGAATCGCGATCTTCCTCGGCCGTGATGGGCACAAGATGAGCTTCGGCCGGGCCCACCGGCTGTGGCAACAGGCCAAGCTTCAGGTGCCGAGAAAGCGGCCGAGGAAGCGCATTGCAACCGGCCGTCCGAGGCCCAAAACGCCGACAGGAGCCAACCAGGTATGGTCCTACGACTTCGTGTTCGACGCCTGCGCCAACGGTCAGCAGTTGAAGTGTCTGACGGTGACCGACGAGTGGACGAAGGAGGGCCTGGCGATCGAGGTGGACGGGCGCATTCGTTCCGGCCGTGTGATCGAGGTACTCTCCCGGCTCGTCTCCGAGCGCGGCGCACCGCTTTATCTTCGTTCCGATAACGGGCCTGAGTTCGTCTCCCGTGCGCTGCTCAAATGGGTCCTTGGGCAGGGCATCGAAACGGCATTGATCGATCCCGGCAAACCCTGGCAGAATGGTGCGACGGAGAGCTTCAATGGCAAGTTCCGCGACGAGTGCCTGTCGTTGGAGTGGTTCCGCAGCCGGGCCGAGGCGAAGGCCGTAATCGAGACGTGGCGACGGCATTATAACGAGGTGCGGCCGCATTCGAGCTTAGGCTACCTGACGCCGGCCGCCTTTGCGGCGAAGATCAGGAACGCAACGCCCGCCGATGTGACGGAGCGGACCGCTGCGGCTCACGGAGCCTTCGCGCTCCGCTCCGTCACATCGAAATCCCGCAAGGGGAACCGCAAACCAGAAACAACGAGGGCTGATCTCTCAAGCTAAGCGTGGTCCGAAGAAGTTGAGCAGGTCAGGTTCTTTGTCAACACTAAACGAAACCACTCAGGGCGGCTCCGCTAACAGCGGAGGCCTTACTGACGCTGCGATTCGATATCGGGAGACACGGTAAGGTCACTCGCTTCCCGACGAATACAAAAACGCGCCCGCGTGGAAAACCACTGCGAGCGCGTTTCATGCATTGAGATGCGAAGAGGGTGCACTGATTGACTTCTTTGATTGCGCCTTGCGACTCCCCTCTGGGGAGCCGGCCGCAAGGCGCTAGTTTATAGCGAATTCAAGTCACGCCTTGGCAGACCTGGCAACGACCTACTCTCCCGTGTCTTAAGACAAAGTACCATCGGCGCAGGGGCGTTTCACGGCCGAGTTCGGAATGGGATCGGGTGCAGCCACCCCGCCATAATCACCAGGTCGGCGAAGGCGTGAGTTTGAATTCGCACAATTGGGGTCTTTCTAGTTTGTTTGATGCTTACGCCCATCGTGCCCGCCGCCACTTCGGGCCAAGAGGCCCGGGCGATCAAGGATCGCCGGCGCTGAGCGCCGCCCTAGCGGAGGAGCCCGCGCGCTTAAGCGCGGAACAGCTCGTGAGCGATAAC
>CAVSZX010000023.1:0-408531 GCA_963732525.1 uncultured Alphaproteobacteria bacterium | reverse complement strand
ACTCGAGGTCGGCCACCCGACAGGCATTTCGGGTCCAACCACATCGCCCGGGCGTCACCACTGTTCATCCCGCCAGTCTAGGACCGAGGAATTGAACTTCCGTACTGGAAATTACTTAGAAATGGATTTTCATTTTTCGGCCTGTCGCTAAAGTGCAGCGCGGCATGGACCGGCCGTCGGGAGATCCCTTCCTTGTCGCTGCTCGAGATCCGCAACGTCGCGAAAAGCTTTGGCGCCATCCGGGCCGTCAACGGCATCAGCCTGAGCGTCGAGCCGGGCGAGGTGCTCGGCCTGATGGGCGACAACGGCGCGGGCAAGTCGACGATGGTCAAGCTCATCGCCGGCAACTTCCCGCCGACCGAAGGCGAGATCGTGGTCGACGGCAAGGTCTGCCACTTCCACAAGCCGATCGAGGCGCGCGCCAAAGGCATCGAGGTCGTCTACCAGGACCTGGCGCTGGCCGACAACCTCACGGCCGCGCAGAACGTGTTCCTCGGCCGCGAGGTGAAGAAGGGCTTCTGGCCGTTCCGCGTCCTGAACAAGCAGGCCATGATCGAGCGCGCGCGGCCGAGCTGTTCGAAGAGCTGAAGTCCGAGACGCGCCCGCGCGACCTGGTGCGCAAGATGTCGGGCGGCCAGCGGCAGGCGGTGGCGATCGCGCGCACGCGGCTTGTCGAACGCCAAGCTCGTGCTGATGGACGAGCCCACCGCCGCGATCTCGGTGCGCCAGGTCGCGCAGGTGCTCGAGCTGATCCGGCGCATGAAGGCGCAAGGCGTCGCGGTGGTGCTGATCAGCCACCGCATGCCCGACGTGTTCGCGGTGTGCGACCGCATCATCGTGATGCGGCGCGGCGGCAAGGTGGCCGACAAGCGCACCGCGAAGACCTCGCCGGAAGAAATCACCGGCCTGATCACGGGAGCGATCCGTGCCGCCTGACATCCGCCGGCCGCAGGCCTGCCGCGGAGCCACACGGCGCACGCGGATTCGACACACGCGCATTCCGCCGCCGACCACGCGCACATCGCCGACGTCGCCGGCCAGAAGCAGAAGACGCTGGCTGCGAGCGGTCCTGACGAGCCAGCCGTTCTGGGTCACGGTGGCGCTGCTGGTCCTGGTGGTCGTGATGTCCTTCAAGGAGCCGAGCTTCGGCACGGCGGACAACGTCGCCAACATCACGCGCAACTTCGCGCCCTTCGGGATCATGGCGCTGGGCATGACGGTCGTGATCATCACCGGCGGCATCGACCTGTCGGTCGGCTCGATCATGGGCCTGGTCGCCATCGTCGCCGGCCTGTTCCTCACGTGGGAGTACCCGTGGTACGTGGCCTTCGCGCATGGGCATGCTGGCGGGCATGGTGTGCGGCGCGGTCAACGGCTTCTTCGTCGCCTATGTCGGCATGCAGTCGTTCGTGGTCACGCTGGGCATGCTGGCCATCGCGCGGTCGCTGGCGGTGGTGGCCTCGCAGAACCAGATGCTCTATCAGTTCGGCCCCGATGCGCCGATCGTCAAGGCGATCGGCCAGTTCAAGTGGCCGCTGCGCGAGTCGTCGGGCGGCTGGGCGCCGGAATGGATGCCCGAGTTGTCGATCCAGTTCTGGGTGATGGTGGTGCTGGCGCTGATCGTCGGCGCGGTCTTCATCTTCTCGGCGTGGGCGCGCCACCTGTTCGCGATCGGCGGCAACGAAAACGCCGCGCGCATGACCGGCGTGCCGGTCAACCGCATCAAGTTCCAGGCCTACGTGTTCTGCGCGTTCTGCGCGTCGCTGGCGTCGATCCTGCTGCTGGGCTACAACGGCTCGGCGATCAACGCGATGGGCACCGGCTACGAGTTGCGCGTGATCGCCGCGGTGGTGATCGGCGGGGCCGATCTGCTGGGCGGCGCGGGCACGGCCTACGGCGCGATCGTCGGCTCGGCGCTGCTCGAGGTGATTCGCAACGCGCTGCTGATGGCCGGGATCGACTCGAACTGGCAAGGCGCGTTCGTCGGCGCCTTCATCGTGCTGGCGGTGCTGCTGGGCATGCAGTCGGGCGGCAAGTCGATCTTCGCGGCCGCGTGGGACCGGATCGAGGAAGCAATAGTTACATATTAGATGTGTTCGAACGAAAAGACGGTGCCACTGCCGTGATCAGTGGTGATGAATGAAGGAGACAGACAATGTTGAAGCAAGTCTGACGGCCGTGGTCGCCGTCTGTGCGATGTCCGTCGCCGGCATGGCCACGGCGCAGAAGAAGATATTCGCGCTGGTGCCGAAGAACATGAACAACCCGTTCTTCGACCAGGCCCGCGACGGCTGCAAGAAGGCCGAGAAGGAATCCAACGGCGCGTTCGAGTGCATGTACATCGGCCCGGGCGAACACGGCGGCGGCGACCAGCAGGTGGCGATCGTGCAGGACCTGGTCGCCAAGAAGGTGGCCGGCATCGCGGTGGCGCCGTCGAACGCGGCGGCGATGGCGGTGGCGTTGAAGGCGGCGCAGGCGGCGAAGATTCCCGTGCTGACGTGGGACTCCGACGTGCTGCCGGCCGACAAGGGCCTGCGCGTGGCCTACATCGGCACGCACAACTACGAGATCGGCGTCAACCTCGCCAAGCTCGCGATGGGGGTCAAGCCGAAGGGCGGGTCGCTGTGCATCCAGTCGGGCGGCGCGGCGGCGGCCAACCACAACGAGCGCATGCAGGGCATTCGCGACACGCTGTCGGGCGCGAAGTCGGCCGCGTCGCCGGGCAAGAAGCTGACCGGCGAGAACGGCTGGAAGGAAATCGACGGCTGCCCGCTCTACACCGACGACGACTTCCCGCGCTCGATCCAGCAGTTCGAAGACATCATGGCGAAGAACCCGAACCTCGATGCCTTCCTGCCGACGGGCGGCTTCCCGCAGTTCCTGCCGGATGCGAACCGCGCCGCGGTGGGCAAGCACAAGGCGAAGATCGCGTCGAAGCAACTCGCGCTGATCGTCGCCGACACGCTGCCGGTGCAGATGGACCAGATGAAGGAAGGCCTGTCGCTCGGCCAGGTCGGGCAGCGCCCGTTCCAGATGGGCTACGAGACGATGAAGGCGCTGAACGATATGGCGAACGGCAAGCCCGCGCCGAAGGATCCGACGTACACGGGTCTTGATGTGTGCACGCCGGCGACGGCGGCGACCTGCATCGCGAAGTAGTCCAGCTCGCTGCGCTACGGCGGGCGGGGTGTGCCCCGCCCGCATCCTTCTTCGGAGTGCGATCGATGACCGTCAGATTCGGCGTGATCGGCGCAGGCCGCATCGGCAAGGTGCACGCGGCCACGATCGCGCGCAACCCCAAAGCCACGCTCGCCTACATCGCCGACGCGATGCCGAAAGCGGCGGAGGACCTTGCCGCGCAGCACGGCGCGAAGGTCGCATCGGTCGACGAGATCATGCGAGCCAACGACGTCGACGCCGTGCTGATCGGCTCGCCCACCGGCTTCCACGCGCCGACAGATCCAGGCCGCGTCGAAAGCCGGCAAGGCGATCATGTGCGAGAAGCCGGTGTCGCTGTCGGTCGAGACGATTCACGAAACGCTGAAGATCGTCGAAGCCAACAAGTCGATCCTGATGATCGGCTTCAACCGCCGCTTCGACCCCAACTTCGCCGAAGCCGAACGCCGCATCCGCCGCGGCGACATCGGCGCCATCGAGCTGGTCACCGTCATCAGCCGCGACCCCGCGCCGCCGCCGGCCGAGTATGTGAAAGGCTCGGGCGGCCTCTTCCGCGACATGATGATTCATGACTTCGACATGGCCCGCTTCCTGATGGGCGAGGAGTTCGTGGTCGTGAATGCGCTGGGCTCGGCGCTGGTCGACAAGGCGATCGGCGAGGCCGGCGACGTCGACACCGCCGCGGTGCAGATGCAGACCGCGTCGGGCCGCATCGCCGTCATCACCAACTCGCGCCGCGCCACCTATGGCTATGACCAGCGCTTCGAGGTGCACGGCTCGAAGGGCATGATCCACGCGAAGAACGTGCACAACACGACGGTCGAAGTGCTCGACGCGACGGGTATCGCGCCGACCCGATCCAGAACTTCTTCCTCGAGCGCTACGGCGCGGCGTACGCGAACGAACTCGACACCTTCATCGCCGCGGTCGAATCCGGCAACCGCGATCCGCGGCCGAGCGGCTTCGACGGGTTGCAGGCGCAGAAGCTGGCCGAAGCGGCGACGCAGAGTTGGAAGACCGGGCAGCCGGTGAAGGTCTGAAGCCTGATGAAGAAGTTCGCTACGCCGTGATCGGCGCCGGCTGGATCAGCCAGGAGGCGTTCCTGCCCGCGGTCGAACAGACCGGCAACTCGGAAGTCATCGCGATCGTCAGCGGCAACCCCGACAAGGCGAAGCAGCTCGCGGCGTTCTACGGCATCGAGCACCGTCTATTCGTACGAGCAGTTCGACGCGATGGCGCGCAGCGGCACGGTCGATGCGGTCTACATCGCCACGCCGAACTCGAGCCACGCGCGCTACGCCGAGCAGGCGGCGAAACATCGGCTGCACTTCCTGTTCGAGAAGCCGCTCGCGACCACTGCTGCGCAGGCCGAGTCGATGGTCGCGGCCGCGAAGCAGGCGGGCGTTTATCTGTCCACGGCGTACCGGCTCCACAACGACCCCGGCACGATCCGAGGTGATGGAGCTGATCCGGCAAGGCGCGATCGGTGATCCGAGGTACTTCTCGAGCACCTTCTGCTTCCAGGCCGCCGCGCAGGAATCACCGCCTGCGCAAGGAGCATTGGGGCGGGCCGCTGCAGGACATCGGCGTGTATTGCCTCAACGCCGCGCGCCACGTCTTCGGCGGCGAACCGATCGAGATTCAGGCCATGACCGGCAGCGACCGCAGCGACCCGCGCTTTGCCGAAGTCGACGCCGGCATCAGCGCGACGATGAGGTTCGACGGCGGGCGCATCGCGAGTTTCTACGCGGGTTTCGGCAGCGACGCGACCGACATGTTCCACGTCGTCGGCACGCAAGGTTCGCTCGAGTTCCAGCATGCGTATCTGTTCGGCACCGAGCGCACGATCCTGCTGCGGCGGGGTTCCGCGGTCGAGCAGATCGACATTCCCGAGACCGACAACTTCAGCGGCATGGTCGCGTACTTCTCCGACTGCATCCTCGAGGGCACGCCGCCGCGTCGTGGACAGCACCGAAGGCTTGGCGGACATGCGTGCGCTGCTGGCGATCGAGGACGCAGCGGCGCGCGGCCGTCGGTCAAGCTCGAGACCAGCGGCCCTTCACGCCGCTCGAGCCGTCGATGCGGCGCAGCTTCGCGCCCGCGGCGCAAGCTGCTGCTGCCGTGAGTTTTTCGGGCGGAACTCAGCCATGACCAAGCGGGTGGCCGTGATCGACGCGGCAGCCGTGCTGTCAGAGATCGCGCGCGAGGTCTTCACCATCGAGCGGATCGGCGAGCTTGCCGAGCGGGCGGCGGACAATCTGGTAAGGCCGGCATCGTCAACGTGCATGTGCGCCACGGCGACGGCACCGAAGGCTGGGCCGAGGAAGCACCTTTCGACGCCATTCTCGTGTCCGCCGGTGCGCCCGAGGTGCCGCAGTCGCTGATGCGGCAGCTCGGCGTTGGCGGCCGCCTCGTCGTGCCGGTGGGCAGCAATCCGCGGACGCAAGACCTGATCCGCGTCACGCGACGGAGTGAAGGTGTGGGCGAAGACGACTACGAGCGGGAAACTCTCGCCGGCGTGCGCTTCGTGCCGCTGATCGGCAAGGAGGGCTGGGAGGAGCGCAAATGAGCGCCAGTCACTGCGGCGCGGCGAGGCAGGCTTTGAAGCCTTGGCTCAGGTTCTTCATCAGCACGAAATAGAGATCGGGACCGGGCATCAGCAGCAGGCCCTCGGGATCGAGCGTGGCTATTCGGGCGCGCGTGCCCTCGCTCACGGCGGCGACGAGGTTGGGCTGGAAGCCGGGTTCGGCGAAGACGCAGGCGGCACCGGTGTCCTTGATCTTGGCGCGGACCTCGGAGAGGCGCCTGGCGGACGTCTGCTGCTCGGGCGAGAGCGTGATCGTGCCGGCGGCAGTCAAGCCGAAGCGCTTTTCGAAATACTGGTAGGCGTCGTGAAAGGCGATGAAGGGCTTTCCCTTCACCGGCGCGAGTTCGGCGGCGATGTCGGTGGCAAGGGCGTCGATGCGGGCTTTCAGGCTTTGAGCGTTGGCCTTGAAGACGGCGGCGTCGTCCGGCGCCCGCGCGGCAAGGGCCGAGGCGACGGCGTCTGTAATGGCCTTGGCGTTCTCGGGGTCGAGCCAGATGTGGCCATTCTTCGCGTGGCCGTCACCGGAGTGGCCAGCAGCGTCGTCGTCACCGTGATCTTCGTGGCCCGCTTCGCCGTCGTGATGATGCGCTTCGAAGGCGCCACCCGCGCGCTGGTCGAGCAGCGTGACGCCGTACTTTTCATCCGCCAGCGTGATGAGGGTGACCGCTTTCGGCAGGCCCTCGGCGAGGCGATGCGTGAAGGGCTCGGTCGCTTCCGAAACGCGGATGAAAATGTCGGCTTGCTCGATGGCGCGCGCGGCGGAAGGCTTGAGCGTGAACGTGTGCGGGGAAGCGGAGCCCTCGACGAGCAGCTGCGGCGAGCCGGCCCCCGCCATGATCGCGGCGACGAGGGCATGCACGGGCTTCACCGTGACCACGACCTTGGGCGCCGCCTCGGCGTCGAAGCCGCTGGCGGCAAGCACCAGGGCGAGCGCAACGGCGCGCCCTAACAAGCGGAAATGACATCGACTGACGCGCATGAGCCGCCCAAATATCCAGATGCTGGACCGGCCCCTGTGACGATGCCTGAGCCGGCTCTTTTGAAGAGGGAATATCATAACACTTTGGACTTCGACACCAATCCCGACCGAGCCTGCCGCTCTTTGTGCCGAAGGCCGCAATGCTGCCCACTTTCGCGGGCTGATCGGCCTTGAAATCGCAAACGATTTTTGACTTATCCCCGGGGGGGGCCGGCTGGCGTATAGTGGTCATCCGAACAAGGAGTCGAGACGATGACAGATCTGTTTTTGAGGCCCGTGATCGCCGCCGTTGCGGCGTTGGTGCTGTCGGCCGGTTCGGCGATGGCGCACCCGCATGTCTGGGTCACCTACCAGACGACGCTCGTCTACGAGGGCGGCGCACTCGCCGGCTTCGACCACGTGTGGACCTTCGACGACATGTATACGGCGATGGCCGTCCAAGGTCTCGACAAGAACGGCGATGGCAAATACACGCGCGAAGAGCTGGCGGAACTCGCGGAAGTCAACATGCAGGGCCTCAAGGACTTCGATTATTTCACCTACGCGCGTCTCGGCAAGACCGACGTCAAAATAGCCGGTCCGAAGGACGCTTGGCTCGAATACACCGACAGCATTTTGAAGCTGCACTTCCGCGTCGTCCTCGAGAAGCCGGTGCTTGCGGAAGCGGAAGGGTTCACCGTCGCCGTCTACGATCCCTCGTTCTTCATCGCCTTCGAGCCGGAGAAGAGCAATCCGGTCAGGCTTGCTGACGGCGCGCCGCAAGGCTGCAAGGCGGGCTTCATCGAGCCCAAGTCCGACGCCAACAGCGAAGAGCTGAAGGCCCAGCTGCTCAACGACGCCTTCGCCAAACAGCTGGGACAGACCCAGGACGTCGGCGGCGGATTCGTCGAAGACCATCACGGTGAGCTGCGCCAAATCATGAAATCATTTCTTGCTCTGCTGCTGGCGATCGTGACGCTTCTTGCTGCTGCGGCCGCGTCGACGGCGGCGCTCGCCGATCCGAAAGCGCAGCCCTTCGCGGCGCCGGGCCGGCACCGGGACCGCGACGGCTGCAACTGACGCCGGCACGCCGGGGCCCATGGCGCGAGCATGGAACTGGCTCCTAGGCGAGCAATCGCGCATGCACCGCGAGATGGCCGCCGCCGTCAAGGACCTCAAGACTGGCGACCCGCTGCGGGCCACGGGCTTGCTGATGTTTATCGCCTTTCTTTACGGCGTGCTGCATGCGGCGGGGCCGGGACACGGCAAGGCGGTGATCTCGTCCTATGTGCTGAGCAACGAGGAGACGGTGCGGCGCGGCATCGCGCTGTCGTTTCTCGCGGCGCTGTTTCAGGCGCTGTCGGCGATCTTTTTCGTCGGCGTCTTTGCCATGCTTTTCAATCGCACCAGTCTCGAGATGCGCGCCACCGAGAACCTGCTCGAAACGCTGAGCTGGGGCCTGGTGGCGCTGGTCGGCGCCTGGATGCTTTATCGCCAGTTCCGCGCCACATGGCCGAGGGCGCCGCTCATCGCACCGCACGGACACGCTACACGATCATGACCACAATCATAGTCACGATGTTGATCACGATCATGGCCCTGACTGCGGCTGCGGCCACAGCCACATGCCCTCACCTAAAGACCTCCAGGGCGCCTGGTCATGGCGCAAAGCTCTGCCGCTCGCCTTTTCCGTCGGCGTCCGCCCCTGCACGGGCGCGCTGCTGCTATTGATTTTCGCGCTGAGCCAAGGGCTGTGGTGGGCCGGCGTGCTCGGCACCTTCGCCATGGCGTTCGGGACGGCACTCACCGTCTCGGTGCTGGCAGCGCTCGCTGTTTCCTCGCGCGATCTCGCCGAGCGGCTTTCGGGCGACGGCAGCCTGTGGGCGGCACGCATCCATACCGCTGCGGGCTTTGCCGGCGCCGCCTTGGTGTTCGTGCTCGGTGCGGCCTTCTTCCTGGCCTCCTTGCAAGGCGGCGGGCCGCTTTGAGCCATTTACGCAGCTGTGCCGAAGCGCGCCGTCCTGTAAACCTTGATGTGCCAAAGCGGCGCGGAATTTAACCAGCGCTTAAGATCCTGACGCTGCGAAGGGCGCCAAGGGGGTAAGACAGTTCCTGTTGTTCCGACCACGTTGCAGACAGGTAGTTCCATGCGTACCGTCCTTGCCGCCACCGCCGCGCTCCTCTTGTTCGCCGCCAGCACACCGGCAAGCCGCGCCGGCCTTGACGCCACTGCCCCCGTGCCCCAGGGCCCCAACCTGTCTCTCGTGGTGATGGAGGCGCCGGGCTGTGACTACTGCGAGGTCTTCCGCCGCGACGTGCTGCCGGCCTATGAGGCCTCCCCGCGCGCCAAGGAGATGCCGGTGCGTTTCGTCGATATCAACGATGAAGCCGCCAATCTGCTCGGACTGGACTCGCCCGTGGACGTGGTGCCGACATTCGTCGTGCTGAAAAACAACAAGGAGATCGGGCGTATCCCGGGCTACACGGACAGCGAATATTTCTTCCACCACATCAATTACCTGCTGACCACCGCGCCCTGAAGCAGCGGCCCTAAAGTGTCACAATGAGGCCCGCGGGCGATTTCCCTCAGCGCAAGATTGTCTAACCTTGGACAATCGGCTTTGATATTGCCTGGACGGGCGCCGTAAGACGACGGCCCGCCAGGATGAAACGAATGGACCGCCGCACCTTCCTCAAATCGGCGCCTTTGGGCGCTCTGACGCTTGGCGGCGCTGTGCTCCAGACGCAGGCCTTGACACTGGGAGCGCCCGCATTCGTCACCGCACCAACGCGCGACCTCGTCCTTTCCACGCCCTTCGCGCCCAGCGCCGGTGGCCTCTCAGACGAAGCCTTGCGGCTGGCGCGGCGCATCGAGCGGGCGTTCGAGGGCCGCGTCAGGGTCCGGCTAGAGACCGTTCGGCGGCGGCAGCATCGAGGCCCTCGGACGCGGCCTGAGCGATCTCCACTTTGCAACCGAGCACGCCAACGTGGCGCATGAACCGGCCTTCGCCGCTTTCGCGTCCTCTCCCGGCCACTCGCCGGCAGAAAGGGACGCGTTCGCCCGCTGGATCGAGCGCGGGAACGGCGGCGAACTGTTTGAACGCTGCGCCGCCGCCTTCGGCATCGTACCGCTTGTCGCGTCAAACAGCGGCGAAACCTCCGGCCTATGGTCGCCGCGGCCGATCACGACCTTCAACGGCTTGAAGGTGGCAGCCGATGGTGTTGGCGCCGGTATCGCCAAGGGGCTCGGTGCCGAAGTGGTAAATCTCGGCCACGATGAGATCGTTGGCGCGATCAGAAGCGGCGCCATCGACGCCGCCGAAGCCGTGAGTCTCGAGGACGCCGTGGCAACGGGCCTGACACAGCAGGCGCCGTGCTGTCTCTCGCCGGGTCTATTGCAGGGCGGCAGCCTGCTTTCGCTTTCCGTCCGCCGCGCTCTCTGGGACGACTTGGGGCACGAAGGGCAAGCGCGGTTGCGCGCGCTAACCAGGGCTCATTACCGCGCTACGACGGCCGCCGAGGCCTCCAACCGCGACGCACTTATGAGGCTCGTCAAAAACGTGCACGGCGTACGTGTTTCTGCGGCTCACGGTGGGATGCTGGCGACGCTGGTGCGCGTGCGCGAGGCCGTCGAGGCGGACCTCGCCAGCCGCAGCCCGCTGGCCCGGCAGGTGACCCGCCAATTGCGCGCCTGCCGGACGGGCGGCGCGACGCAGGCGAGAGCCGACGCCAAGACCCTGCCCGACCTCGCTGAAATCTCAGCCTAAGGGCCGTTGGCGCGGGCCTCGCGATGCCGGCTTCAGAGGCTGTGCACGGCCCCGATTTCTGACCCGAGTTCATCGCTAACTCTCTGACTCAAAACGATGGAAACTCCTTTTCGAATTGTGATAAGATCGCCCGCGACTGGGGATCTGGTACAAAAATAAGAGTTTCGCGACATGACCGCGACTTCCACCAACGACTTGCGCGCCCTTTCGGTGCGCGAACTTGCCGACGAGAGAATGGAGCAGGTGCGCGAACTCCTGGTTGGCGACGCCGTGCGCCACCTCGAGGCCCGCCTGGCCGAGCTCGAAACCCGCGTCGCCGAGACCGAGCTCGGCGTTGTCCGCCAGCTCGATGCGCTGGAAGCAAAAATCATGGGCCTCGCGGGCGGCGCCGAAGAAGACCGCAGAGCCTCGTTCGAGGCGCTGGCAAGCTCGATTTCCGATCTCGGCGAGCAGATCAGGCGCATTTCCCGGGCATAGTGCCAAGTCCGGCTCTGGCTCCTCTTGAAACGGGGGCAGGGCCGGTCGCAGTCAGTCGAGAGCAAGGCGACGGTAGCTCAATGTCTCAAAGCGTAGCCCGCCTCAAGGAACTCCTGTTCGACAGCGAGGCCCAGGCCCTCGTCGACCTAACGCGCCGCATCGACGAAGTCGCAACCGCCGACGTCAACGCACGCGAGGAGATCAAGAAGGAGATTTCCGGCGTCCTCGAGCGTGCGGGCACCACCGAGCGCTTCACGGCAAGTGTTTCGGAAGTGATCAACGAAGCCTTGCGGCGCGCCGAGGTCACCGAGCATTCCGATCTCTCGAACACCATTGCGCCGATGGTCGTGACGACGATCAAGACGGAACTGAGAAACAGCCAAGATGAGATGGTCGAGGCGCTCTATCCGATCACAGGCCGCCTGGTGAAGGCCTACGTCGCGAGTGCCATCAAGGACCTGACGGTCGAGATGAACCGGCGGCTCGAGCAGAACCCGCTGATGCTGCGCCTGCAGAGTCTGACCACGGGCCGCTCGGTGGCGGAACTGGCGCTGGCCGGAACCCAGGATTTCGAGATCGAGGAGCTGTTCTTGATCCGCCGCGGCTCGGGCGAATTGATCGCTCACTGGCCGCCGCTCGCCGACAGCCGGCGCGAACAGATGGTGAGCGGCGTACTCGCCGCCATCAATGCCGTGGCCAATGAAGCCTTCGCGGCCGACGAAGCCTCTTTGCGCCAGATCGACATGGATCAGTCGACCGTCTACCTCAGGGCCTCGCCGCTGTATTTGCTGGCTGCCAAGTGCACGGGCGTCGCGCCCAAGGGCATCGAGCAAGGGCTCGATGACGCCTTCCTCGACACGGTCGAAAAGCAGCACGGTGCCGACGCACTGCCGGCGGGCGAGGCGGCGGCCTGGCATGCCCGTCTGCTCGACGATCTCGGCAACGACTTGAAAGCCAGTATCGAGACGCAGAAGAGCGAGATCCGCGCCCCTGCGGGCAATCCGCTGAAGGTTCTGGCGGCGGTCGTCCTGGTGCCACTGCTGCTGCTGATCGGCTGGTGGTGGGCGTCCGAATTCGCCAACGACCGGGCCCAGACGACGGGCGAACGCGTCGTCGCCGCGACGGCACAGATGCAGGGCTACCCGGCGCGCTTCCATGCCAGCCGCTTCGGCCGCAACCTGACCGTATCGGGGCTCGCGCCTTCGGCGTCGGTGAAGGATAAAGTGCTGAACCGGCTGACGCTGGTACTTCCCGACACGGTGATCCAGGACGAACTGAACGTGGTGCCGGGAAGCGACATCACCATTCCCGACCAGACGCCGGCCATCGACGACTTGCGCAGGTCGGTCCGTGAGGCACAAGGCGCTGCGGTGTTCGCGGCCATCCGCCGCTCGGGCGAGCGCGGCGTGAGGCGGCTTGCGGAGGCCGAGGGCGATCTGCGCCAGGCCGCGGCGGCATCGATCGACGAAGCGCGGGCTGCCGCTCTTGCCCGTCATGCCGCAAGCGTCGGTGTCATCGCCAAGGAAGCGCAAAGCATGACCGCCGCTCTGGC
The DNA here is from genome assembly GCA_963732525.1 of uncultured Alphaproteobacteria bacterium. GTDB lineage: Bacteria > Pseudomonadota > Alphaproteobacteria > Rhizobiales > Hyphomicrobiaceae > Hyphomicrobium_B. The sequence continues at coordinate 396,013 of CAVSZX010000023.1, read as the reverse complement.
GGCACAGCGCCCCGACGAGGCCACCCTGAGCAGGTCCGCGGCGGCGTTTCAGGCCGTCGCAGCGCGCATCGACACGGAAGTAGCGGGCGTGCTGAAAGCGCTCGGCGACACGGCGCAGCGAACTTCGAGTGCAACAGCCGCCGACGACCAGGACCGTGGCGCGGCTCCCGATCTTGCCGCCGATGCCATGGCGTCGAAGGCCGAGCGGCTGGCGGCCATCGCCTCGGTCGCGGCGCTGACGACGAAGCTCGCCGCCCGTCCCCTCCCGGCGCCTGTCGAGGCGTCGCCGCGCGACAAGCTCAAGGACTTGGCCACGCGCAGCGCCGTTTTCTTCGGCAACGGCATGGATTACAGGGACCCCACCGCAACGGCCCGTACGCTCGACACGCTGGTACCGTACCTGAAGGCAGCGCCGGTGCTGGTGCGCGTGGTCGGCTATACCGATATCGCCGGCACCTCGACGAACAATTCGACGCTCGCCGCCGAACGGGCCGAGAGGGTGCGCCAGGACCTGATCGCGCGCGGCGCCAGCGCCTCGCGACTGACCGCGGTCGGGCGGGCGGAAGCCAAGGACTTGAGCATGAGCCAGGGGCCGGACAGCCCCAACCGCCGCGTCGAGTTCGAGATCGGGTTCGATGGCGAAGGCGGGCCATGACGGCGCGCAAGATCATGTTGCTCGGCGAGATCGGCGTCGGCAAGTCGTCGCTGGCGCGCCGGCTGGTGTTCGACAAATTCGAATTCGACTACAAGCCGACCATCGGCGTCGACATCTATCGCTACGAAGTTCCCGATCGCGACGGCCGGCCGCGCTCGACGCTGATCATCTGGGATACGGACGGCAATTTCGGCGACACGATCTTCAAGCACATCTATATGAAGGAAGCGTCCGCGGCGATGATCGTCGGCGACTTGAGCCGGCCGCAGACGCTCGACACCATGGCCAAACTGGCGGAAGGCTTTGCCGAAGCCTTTCCGGGCCGCCACACCGGCTTCGTCGTCAACAAGACCGATCTCGTCGTCAACGCGCAATCCGCTCCCCTCCCCGGGCTTTTCACCCAGCCCGGCCTCACGCTCACCCGAACCAGTGCAAAAGACGGCACCAATGTCGCAGCAGCCTTCATCGAGACCGCCGACGTCATCGCCCGGCGCGGTCAATAAGCAAGCGCGTCCCTCGCGGGCCGACATGCTGGATGCGATCGAGCGGATCGCCGCCTTCGGCATTTACGGCGTGGTTTGGCTCGATCGGGTGCTCAACGTCGAAAAGACGTACGGCACACTGGTCGACTTCGTTGCCTCGGGGGCGCCCGTCACCGACAGCATCGTCGCGCTGTTCGGCCTCGAAGGCGAGATTCTCGCCATGCGCGACCGCCCCGACCGCGTACTCGAACTGCCGGCGGTCGGCGTGCCGGATGCGGACGGGAAATCACGGCGGCTCAATTTCACGCTATTCTGGCAGACCGACACCGACACGCCGATGATGCTCGTCTATCGCGTCAAGTCGCAGACCGAAATCGAGTACGAGTTGAGCCGGCAGATCCGCGCCCGGCTGATGGCGGAGGGCACCGTCAGCGCCAAATCGAAGGAACTGGCGCGCGCCAACGCCGATCTCGAGAGCTTCGCGGCGATCGTCTCGCACGACTTGAAGGCGCCGCTCAGGCACATGCGCCAGCTCGCCGATACGCTGATCACCGAAACGACGATCGCCAAGAGCGACGAAGCTCTATCGCGGCTGATGCAGGTGCAGAGCCTGTCGCGGCGCATGTCGCACATGCTGACCGAACTTCTCGACTACGCCAGCCTCGGACGGAAATATGAGGCGCTCGTCGAGACGGACACCGGCGCTCTCGTTGCCCAGATCGTCGCCTCCATGCCCGCGAGCGGTTGCAACATCGCAATCTCCGGATCGTGGCCGGTCTTAGCGACGCTCGCCGCACCGCTCGATTTGATTCTGCGCAATTTGGTACAGAACGCCATTCAGCATCACGACCGCGAGCACGGCGCGATCGCAATCGCCTGCCAGGACAGGCCGCACGAAATCGTCATTTCTGTTGCCGACGACGGTCCGGGCATTCCGCCGGAATATCACGCCGCCGCATTTCTGCCGTTCCGCACTCTCGGAGCAAAAAACGGCCAAGGTGGAACGGGGATCGGCCTCGCCATGGTAAAAAAGGTGGTCGAGACGGCGGGCGGCGGCATTTCGGTCACCTCCGATGCGCCGCGCACGCGTGGCACCACGTTTATCGTCACCTGGCCGAAATTGATCCGCGCCTGAGGTCAAGAACAGGGTCAAGTCGGGATCAAGATTAAGGCGAGAAACATGGCTTAAAGCCCATGATCGGCACCGCGTCGCGTGCTCAAAAGGCGTGACACGAGGCCTATTTCCTGCGAAGTGTTGCCGGTAGAAATTGTCAATTGCGAGTTATTGAAAAACGCCATGGCGGCAACCGGTTCGGGCGGTGATTTTCTCGCCAAGAAAAATGACCTCATGCGCGTGCGTGCAGGCCTGCCGGCGCTTCGGGACGTTCTTGTCGTCGAAGACGAAAACCTCGACGCCGAGCGCATGTTCGCAACGCTGCGCGTCATGTTCGGCTACGACCTCGAGGTGCGCCGCGCCGGCACGCTCGCCAAGGCCGTCGATGCGGTGATCGCGCGCAAGCCCGAGATCGTCTTTCTCGACGACATCCTGAAGCCGAGCGACGACGCTTCGCACACCATTCCTTTCCTGCGCCGCGCCGGATATGAAGGCCCGATTGTCGTCGTCAGCGGTCAAGTGACCCGAACCCGCCGCACGGTGCTTCTCTCTGCCGGTGCCACCGACGTCATCCATAAGGATGATGTCGACAGCGTTCGCCTCACCGAGGCCCTGCAGCGCGTCTTCAAGATTGCGAGCGGGGACCGCCACGGAAAATAAAGGGAAATTCGGCGCGCCGATAACCTTAATCCGCCTAATGAAGCTCCGGCACCGCAATGGCGCGCTACAACCTCGGCGCTAGCCTGTGGATAAGTGCTGCGGTCAACCGTCGCTGCGGGCACGCACCGCCTTCATTTAGCACCCCGGGCATGGTGCATCCAAGCTATAGATCAAGCTGAAGCAGTAACGGGAGAGGGTCATGAGTTCGCTGAGGAAGGTCGCGATTTGCGTCAGCGCAATCGTTGCAGTTTCGGCAGCCGCAAGGGCCGAAGATTATCAATTGCCGCCGGAAGTGACGCCGCAGCTGCGGGCCGCCTGCGAGAGCGACGTGCGCCGGTTGTGCATCGGCACGAACCCGAGCGTTTCGAAGGTCAAGATTTGCGTTGCAAGCAAGTTCCTGCAGCTCGGCAAGCGCTGCCAGGTTCAGCTGGCGCTGGCCGGCTTGAAGCCCTGATCGGACGCAACTGAGAGTTAACCAGATGCCGCGCGGCGACGAGCCCGCGGCATCTTTCGTTTGCGGCATTCACGATGTCAGAAGCGGCTCCAGCGACGCGACAACGCGTCGGGGCGCGAGGGCCGGATATTCGTCGGGCGAGCCGAAGCGATTGACCCAGATCGTCTCGAAGCCGAAGGCCGCGGCACCGGCGATGTCCCAGCGGTTCGACGACAGGAAGGTGATCGCCTCGGGCGCGACGGCGAAGCGCTCGGTGCATAGCGCGTAGACCGCCGGCGCCGGCTTGAACGTGCCCGCGGCCTCGACCGAGATCACCGCATCGAAGACATCGCCAAGAGAGGCGTTGGTGACGAGTTCAGCGAGCATGTCGGGATCGCCGTTGGAAAGGATCGCAAGGCGCGCGCCGCGGGCTTTCAGCGCGCGCAGCGTCGGCGCGACATCGGGAAAGGTTTCGAGGCGCGCATAGCTTTCGAGGATCTTCGGCGCCAACGCCTCGTCGTGACCACAGTACGTGAGGGCATAGACGAGGCCCTGCCGCGTCGCCTCGCGAAACGACATGTGGCGGCCAAGGCCGGCGTGGATCCAGGTGTATTCGAGCTGCTTGTAACGCCAGACGGCCGAGAGGCGCGGCCATCCCTCTCCGATCAAGGGGGCGAGCGCGCGCGCCGGCGTGTGCACGTCGAACAGCGTGCCGTAGGCATCGAACACGAAGTGCTTCCGCGTCTCCGTCATCGCGACACCTTTCGAGACGGCTCAGGCGGCGGCGGCCTTCTGCGCCGTTGCCGTCTGCGCCAGATAGTCCATGGCTGCCGCGACGCCGCCCTTCTTGTGGGGAACACCGGCCAGCACGAAGCCCATTTCGACGCCGGTCAAGGCGCCCATGATGGTGAGTTCGTTGGTGTCGCCGAGATGGCCGATACGAAACACCTTGCCCGCGACCTTGTTGAGGCCCGTGCCGAGCGACATGTTGAAATTGTCGAGTACGACCTTGCGGTAGGTGTCGGCGTTATGGCCGTCCGGCATGATGACGGTGGTGACGGCGGGCGAATAGAACTTCGGATCGCGGCATTGGATATCGAGACCCCAGGCGCGGACCGCGCAGCGCGTCGCTTCGGCGAGACGCTCGTGGCGGGCGAAGACGTTTTCGAGCCCTTCCTCGTTGATCAAGTCGATGGCTTCGGCGAGGCCGTAGAGCAGACCCGTCGCCGGCGTATAGGGGAAGAAGCCGTTGGCGTTGTTCGCCAGCATGTCGTCCCAGGCGAAATACGAGCGCGGCAGCTTTGCGGTCTTGGTGGCGGCGATTGCCTTTTCCGAAATCGCGGTGAAGGACAGGCCCGGCGGCAGCATCATGCCCTTTTGCGAGCCGGCGACGGTTACGTCGATGCCCCACTCGTCATGACGCAGATCCGTGCAAGCGAGCGAAGAGATGGTGTCGACCATCAACAGGGCCGGGTGCTTCAGTGCGTCGAGCGCCTTGCGCACGTCATCGATGCGCGAGCGGCAGCCGGTCGAGGTCTCGTTGTGGACGACGCAGACGGCCTTGATCTCGTGGGCGCTGTCGGCCTTGAGCTTGGCCTCGATGGTGTTGCCATCGACGGCGACGCGCCAATCGGTGGAAATGATGTCGGCCTTCAGGCCGAGCTTTTGTGCCATGACGCCCCAGAGCACGGCAAACTGCCCGGTCTCGCACATCAGGACCTTGTCGCCGGGCGACAGCGTGTTCGTCAGTGCGGCCTCCCAGGCGCCGGTGCCGGAGGAGGGATAGATGATGACGTGACCGGACGTCTTGAACAGCGATTTGACGCCGGTGAGCACCCGCTTGCCGAGCTTCTGGAACTCGAGGCCGCGATGGTCGAGGATCTGGCGCGACATGGCGGCGAGGATGCGCTCTGGGATCGGCGTCGGTCCCGGGATCTGCAGGAAATGGCGGCCGGCGCGGCGTGGCTCGTTCGACATGGGCGTCCTCGGATTGAGCGAAGTGGCGGGAAGAGGGCCGAACCGTCCCCTCCCCTGGCGCCCCAAACCCTGGCGTCACGACGGAAACCTGCTGAACCGACCCTCAAAAGTGCCGTTCTCTTAGGAGCGAAGGGTAAGCCCCGTCAAGACGCCGATGCCCTATAATCGGGCTCGCATGCCTTGAAAGTTGCCGGAAGCTGAAGCATTCAGAGCACTATTGCGCTTTTCGACGCGGCGCCGGGTCGGCGCAGAGACGACAGAGAGGCTGACCATGAGCGGACACGAAGATGCGGACTTGACGGCCACTCAGGCCCTACATCGCATCCGCGAAGGGTCGTTGACGTCGGAAGCCCTGGTTGCCGCCTGCCTGGAGCGCATCCGGTTGCGGGAGGGGTGCATCGGGGCCTGGGCCCACCTCAACCCCGAAAAGGCCCTGCGCGAGGCCCGCGAGGCCGACGCCCAACGCGGTCGTGGCGGGCCGGCACGGCCCCTCGACGGCATCCCGGTTGGCGTCAAGGATATCGTCGATACCGCCGAATATCCGACCGAGTACGGCTCGATCGTGTTCAAGGGCAATGTTCCGGCCACGGATGCCACAATCGTCGGCGAGCTGAAACGGGCGGGCGCCATCATTCTCGGCAAGACGGTGACGACGGAATTCGCTTTCTTCGGACCCGGCAAGACCAGAAATCCCAGGAACCCCGAGCATACGCCGGGCGGCTCCTCGTCGGGGTCCGCGGCGGCGGTCGCCGACCTGCAGGTGCCGCTCGCGATCGGGACGCAGACGGCTGGCTCGGTCATCCGCCCGGCCTCGTTCTGCGGCACAATCGGCTTCAAGCCGACCTTCGGCACCATCTCGCGGACCGGCATCCTGCCGCAATCGCCGCTGCTCGATACGGTCGGTGGCTATGCCCGCACGATCGACGACGTGGCGTTGCTGATCGACGCGATTTCCGCCTTCGATCCGCGCGACGGCGACATGACGTCGTCGCCCAAGCCGTCGTTGACCGCGGTCGTGGCGATCCCTCTCGACCGGCCGCCGCGCTTCGCATTCATCAAATCTCCGGCCTGGCCGCAGGCGGACGAGCAGGCGCAGCGGGCGATCGAAGCCTATGCCGGCGGCTTTGGCGCCCGCGCGGAAGTCGTGGTCGTCGACTTGACCGCCGACTTCGACGGTTCTCTGCGCCTGCAGCAGATCGTGCAATTTTCGGATATCGCCAAGAACTTCGGAGCCATCGCCGACAAGAATCCCGATTCTGTCTCGCAGAAACTGAAAGACGTGATCGCGGAAGGCCGCTCGTTCTCCACCGCCGACATCGCCGCGGCGCGGGCCGAGCGCGATCCGCTGTACGATGCGCTGCGGCCGGTGTTGGTCAATTACGATGCCATCCTGACGCCGGCGGCGCCCGGCATCGCGCCCGAGGGGCTCGCCTCCACCGGCAACCCGGCCTTCAATGCGCTATGGACGTTCCTCGGCATGCCGTGCATTTCGCTGCCGCTGCTCGAAGTCGCCGGCATGCCGCTGGGGGTGCAACTGGTGGCGGCGCGCGGCGACGACGCGTCCTTGCTTCGCATCGCCAAGTGGCTGATGGCGCAGGCGAGGACGTGAGCGCTGAGCTCCCCGACCTGCGGTCGTCAGACTTAGGCTTTATAATGCGTGTACTGGCCGCTTGCGGCTGGAAGCGTTCGAGATAGCCCGGAACGATGGCCGCGACGGAAGCGGGATTATCGACGCCAAGACCCTTGAGATTGCGATCTTCTATCTTGGCCTGATCCGAGACGACGTTGTCACGCGCCAGCAGCTTCACTTGATCGAGCGTGATGGGCCGGAGCGCATTGGGGAACGGCGACGTCAGAAGGGCCTGCAACTTCGCCAGCCAGAACGGCATCGGGAAATAGGGCCGATGGCGGCCGGTGAAGTCCTGCGTCAAGTCGAGAAGCCGGCGGAAGCTCAAAACCTCGGGCCCGCCGAGTTCGTAGACGGTCGCGGATTTGCCTCTGCCCTCGACGGCATTGGCGATGGCGGCGGCAACGTCACCAACGTAGACCGGCTGGAATTTGGTCTTGCCGCCGCCGATCAACGGCAGAAAGGGGCTCGATGCGGGCAAGGCCGGCGAAGCGGTTGAAGAATTCGTCCTCGGGTCCAAAGACGATCGAGGGACGCAGAATGACGGCGTTCGCAAAAGTTTCGAGCACCGCGTGTTCGCCGGCGGCTTTCGAGCGCGCATAAGCTGCGGGCGACTTGGCATCGGCGCCGATCGCCGAAACGTGGACCAGTCTCGAAGCCCCTGCTTCATGCGCGGCATGGGCGATGGCCTCCGCGCCCTGTTCGTGGACCGCGTCGAAGGTCTGGCGACCCAGGGATGCAAGGATGCCAACCGCGTTCACGACCGCATCGGCGCCATCGATGGCGCGGCGCACCGAGTCCGGGTAGCGGACGTTGGCCTGGACGGCGCAGATCTGGCCGACGGCTCCCATGGGTTGCAGATGGCCCGCAAGGTCGGGGCGGCGGACCGCCGCACGCACACGCCAGCCGCGCTTGGCCAGTGCCGCGACCGCATGCCGCCCGACAAAGCCCGAGCCGCCGAATACCGTCACCAGTTTGCCGTTGCCGTTCATGGCGTCGAACCCTTCCCGCTGTCCTAATCCCGAAGCGCCGGGTGAGAGGTGGTTTATCGCCGCGCGCGCAGGCTGTGAAGGGTGGCGCATCAACGCCCTTCCCGCAATTGACTTCGCAGCTCTTTGGCACTAGGTGATGCGCTTCTGAAATGCCCAGATGGCGGAATTGGTAGACGCACTGCTTTCAGGTAGCAGCGCTCAAAAGGCGTGGAGGTTCGAGTCCTCTTCTGGGCACCACTCGCGTCGCGGCCGACACTCCTGGTCATAGCGGCCAATCTAGGTGTTTGCCGCTGCCAGGCATTCACCCACAGGCGTTTCCCTAGCAACCACGTTCGATAGGCTCGCCATGGCCACCCCTGCCACGATCAAACTTTATAAGGGTGACCTGCCCGCCGGGCTGGCGTTTCCCAATGGCGTCGCCATCGACAGCGAGACGCTGGGGCTCAATCCACACCGCGACCGGCTGTGCCTCGCGCAGCTTTCGGCCGGCGACGGCATTGCCCATTTAGTGCAATTCGACGGGGAAAATTATGCGGCTCCCAACCTCAAAGCGCTGCTTGAAGACCAAAAGACGCTGAAGATCTTCCATTTCGCGCGCTTCGACGTCGCCGTGCTGCAGAAATATCTCGGCGTCGCGACGGCGCCCATTTACTGCACCAAGATCGCTTCCAAGCTGGTCCGCACCTACACGGACCGCCATGGCCTCAAGGATCTTGCCGCCGAACTCCTTAGCGTCGAATTGTCGAAACAGCAGCAGAGTTCCGACTGGGGCGCCGCGGTGCTCAGCGAAAGCCAGCTTGCCTACGCCGCCTCCGACGTGCTGCATCTGCACACGATCAAGGAGCGGCTGGACGAGATGCTGAAGCGCGAGGGCCGCGTTGAATTTGCCAATGCCGCATTCCGCTTCCTGCCGGCCCGGGCGGCTCTCGACCTCGCCGGATTTGAGGAAATCGACATTTTTTCGCACTGAGGCTCGCGCCAAAGCCCTGCCTATTGGCGGTCCGGCGGTCGCAGAGCCGCTATTTATGGGCTTCCTAGGCGGCCAGCGGTCTGCATTCGGTCCCAAAGTCACCCAATTTCCGATAGAAGGTACGGAACAAGTGCCTTGGGGAATAATGGGGGTTGCGTGGAACCGGGCGGGCCGTCATGGCGAGCGTGAGCGATACCGCGGGTGCTTCCCGGGGACAGCGCGCGGCTGGCAGTGGCATCGAGCTGGCGGGTGACCGTAGCGCCGGCCGAGGGCACGCGGCCCGGCATACGCGCGTCGTGCGCATCCTCAAGTTTACGCTTCCCCTCTCCGCCATGACCATCACGGCCGGCTACGCGTTGCTGGTCGTCGGCGCCAGCGGCTGGGGCAAAGTACTTCCCGGACTCGATATTCCGAAGATCGTCGCCGACAATCTGGCGATGGAGAACCCGCATTACGAAGGCTTCAACAAGGACGGCGGCCGCTACTGGGTGACCGCCAAGAAGGCGATGCAGGACCTGAAGAACCTGGCGCTCATCAATCTCGACACCATCACCGGCGAGCTGATCGACGCCAACAAGGAGCGCACCAAACTCGCGGCCGCGCGCGGCACTTTCAACAACAAGGCGAGCGCGCTCGAACTCTACGACGCGATCGACGTCACTGGCGACAATGGCATGAAAGCGCATCTAACGCGGGCCTCGATCAACACCAAGGACGCCGTCATCAGCTCCGACGAAGCAGTGTCGGTGACGATGCCGGCGGGCACAATTACCGCCAATCAGATGACCGTTCATCAGAAGACGAAAATCTATGCCTTCGTCAACGACGTGAAGGCCAGCCTCAAGGCGCGGCCGGTGGAGACGACGGCGAGCACCGGGACGGCGGCACAGCAAGGCGGTTTCGGCAATCCCAATCAGGCGATCGAAATCGCCTCGAGCCGTCTCGACGTCAACGACGAGAGTAAGACGGCACTTTTCACCGGCGACGTCACGGCAGTGCAGGGCAGTTCGAGCCTGACCTCGCCCGAACTCGAGGTGAGCTACGAGGGCAGCCCCATGCCCGCGCCTGAAAAGGACGGCAAGGAGACGAAGGACGCGAAGGTCGCCGCCGGCAAGGAGAACAAGGATAAGGACGCCAAGGACGCCACCGCCGCCGTGCCGCAAGCCGCCAGTGCCTCGGACGACCACGGCGGCAATCAGGGCGGCAAGGTCAAGCGCGTCGTTGCCAAAAACCCCGTCGTTCTGACCGAAGCCGACGGCCAGAAGGTCACCGGCCGCAGCGCCGAGTTTGACACGATAGCGCAAAAGGCCATCGTCGAAGGCGACGTGGTTCTGACCCAGGTGCCCGACCGGCGCGCTGCCGGCGACAGGATCGAATTCGATCAGGCGGCCAACACAATCCTGCTCACCGGGCCTGTGGTCGTCAGCCAAGGCCAGAACGAAATGAAAGGCCGGCGGCTGTTCTACAACCGCACGACCGCCAAGATGAACCTGACGGGCGGGGCCGGGAACGGCAATGGACGTATCGGCGCCCGCTTTTCGCAATCGCATCCCAAGCCCGCCAACGGCCAAAAGCCGGACACTCCAACCCGCGGCGTCGCCTTCGGCGGTAATTTCAAGACCGATCCCAATGCTCCGATCGATGTCGCGGCCGAACGGCTCGACGTCGACGATCAGGCAAAACAGGCGGTCTTCACCGGCGACGTCAGGGCCTTGCAGGCCGGCTTCCAGCTCCACTCTTCGGAGCTTACCGCCACCTATACGGGCGCTGCCGGCATGGCATCGGCGGACGCCAAGGGCGGCAGCCAGGAAGCTGCAAAGCTGACCCGCATCCAGGCCAAGAAGAATGTCGAAGTGACTTCCAAGGACGGTCAGAAGGCGACTGGCGACTGGGCCGATTACGATACGCGGGCGAACATAGTGACGCTTGGCGGCGAAGTGGTCATGACACAAGGCAAGAATGTCGTTCGCGGCACGAAGCTGGTCATCGACATGACGACGGGCGAAAGCGTGATTTCGACGGAGCCCGGCGCCCGGGGCGGCCAGCCGATGATTTCCTCCAGTGAGGGTGACGGCTCCGGCATAATCGTGAAATCTGGCCGCCCGAGCGCGGTCTTCTATCCCAACGAACTGAAGGAAAAGGCTGAAAAAGCCGCTCCCGCCGTCACCGGCACGGACAAACCCGGCAGCGGCTGGCAGTCGCGCGGCCAGCCTTCCCCTTGAGGCGGCCGCGGACTAACATTGGTCCGGCGCAGGCCGGTTGTGAGTAGAACGGATCGGGCAACACGTGTTCAAAGCTTTACCCTTCGGATCGCGGCTCTCAGGCCCCGCCAGCAAAATGGCTTCCGCCGCATCCTCGGCCATCAAGCGCCGGCCGAAAGCCGAGCAGGATTCACAGGATCCACACGCCCAAGGGGCAGAAGGCTGGCTCACCGCCTACGAAATCAAGAAATCGTATCGCAAGCGCATGGTCGTGAAGGGGGTGAGCCTGGCGGTCGGCCGCGGTGAATCGGTCGGGCTGCTGGGTCCCAACGGCGCCGGCAAGACGACCGTTTTCTACATGATCACCGGGCTCGTCCCCGCCGATGACGGCCGCATCACCATCGACGGCGCGAGCGTCACCCACCTGCCGATGTACCAGCGGGCCCGCCTCGGCATCGGCTACCTGCCGCAGGAAGCCTCGATTTTCCGCGGCCTCACCGTCGAACAGAACATCATGGCGGTGCTCGAACTGGTCGAGCCCGACAAGAAGAAGCGCAAGGAACAGCTCGACAACCTGCTCGAGGAATTCTCGATCACGCGGTTGCGGAAATCGCCCTCGATGGCGCTTTCGGGCGGCGAACGCCGCCGTTGCGAAATTGCCCGGGCGCTCGCTTCGCGGCCGTCGTTCATGTTGCTTGACGAACCCTTCGCCGGTATCGATCCGATCGCCGTCGGCGACATCCAGCAGCTCGTGCGCCACCTGACCGAACGCGGCATCGGCGTGCTTATTACCGACCATAACGTTCGCGAAACGTTAAGTCTTATCGACCGGGCTTATATCATCTACGATGGTCAAGTTCTGACACAAGGTAAGCCTTCGGAAATCATAGCCAATGAAGACGTGCGCCGGGTCTACCTCGGAGATATGTTCGTTAACACGCGTTGAGTATAGCCTATCGCTGAATATTTCGCGTGGGTTAGTGGGTTAGCGAATGGCTCTTTCGGCCAAACTGGAATTGAGGCAAGGCCAGCAACTGGTGATGACACCCCAGTTGCAGCAGGCCATCCGTCTGCTTCAATTCTCCAATCTCGAACTTGCCGAATTCGTCGATGGCGAGCTCGAGCGCAATCCTCTGCTCGAACGCGAGGAACAGGCCGCCGCCAAGACCGCGGACGAGCCGCCGGCAGAAGTGACCGCAGCGGCAGATGACGAATGGCTCGATCTGCGCCAGCCGGTCGAAGATTCCTCCGGTGGACTGGATGCCGACTTCGGCAATGTCTTCCAGGATTCGACCCCCTCCGAGCAGGCCGTACCCGACGGTCCGTCGGCCCTGAGCTGGGCCAACGTGCGCCAGCGCATGCACAACGGCTTCGAGGATGGCGGCGATTTCGAATCGATTGCGGCGAACGAAATGTCGCTGCGCGAATATCTCTCTGCCCAGCTGCCGCTGATCGTCACCGCTCCGGCTGAGCGCTTAATCGGCCAGTACCTGATCGATCTCGTCGACGAGGCCGGCTATATTACTTCCGGCCTCGATCACCTCTCCGCCAAACTCGGCGCGCCGTCCGAACTCATCGACAGCGTGCTACAGAAACTGCAGGCCTGCGATCCTCCCGGCATCTGCGCGCGCTCACTCGCCGAGTGCCTCGCTCTCCAGCTCAAGGAGCAGGACCGCTACGACCCGATGATGGCGGCACTGGTGCAAAACCTGCATCTCCTCGCCAGCAGAAATCTGACCGGGCTGCGCAAGGCCGTTGGTTGCGACATGGACGATCTCGCGGACATGATCCAGGAGATCAAGCGCCTCGATCCCAAGCCCGGCCTCAAGTTCGGCTCCATCCAAGTCCAGCCCGTTGTCCCTGACGTCATCGTGCGGGCGGCTTCCGACGGCGGCTGGCACGTCGAGATCAACAGCGACACGCTGCCCCGCGTGCTCGTCAATCGCACCTATTTCACGCGCGTATCGCGGACGGCGTCGAACGAAAAGGACAAGGGCTATCTGCTCGAATGCCTGCAGACGGCCAACTGGCTGATCAAGAGCCTCGACCAGCGGGCGCGGACGATCCTCCGCGTCGCCGAGCAGATCGTGCGCGAGCAGGACGGCTTCTTCATGTACGGCGTGCAGCACCTGCGCCCGCTCAATCTGAAAACCGTCGCCGACGCGATTTCAATGCACGAATCCACCGTCTCCCGCGTGACCTCCAACAAGTACATCGCGACGCCGCGGGGCATTTTCGAGCTGAAATATTTCTTCACCAGCTCCATCGCCTCGTCCGACGACGGCGAAGCGCATTCCTCCGAAGCCGTGCGCCACCGCATCAAGCAGATGATCGACGGGGAAACGGCGGACGAAATTCTGTCGGACGACAAGCTCGTGGAAAAACTGCACGACGATGGAATCGACATCGCGCGGCGCACCGTCGCAAAGTATCGCGAAGCCATGCGCATACCCTCGTCCGTCCAGCGCCGCCGCGACAAACGGCTCTCCGAACGCATGGGCGGGGTCATCTGACAATCTTCGCGTCCCGGTTCCGGCGAAATATAATTCCTTGGACCCAATGAAATTAAAGCTTGAATTGACAGCCACGGACATCGTTCCTAACCTTCGCGTCAGGTCGTCGCGGCGAGCCGGCCCTGTGTGCCCGGCACGGTGAGGTAGTGGTGAGTTCAAGAGGTGTGCTCATGCAGTACTCTCAGCATCCAATGCCCCAATGCGGCCCGGCCGCTGCAAGCGAGACAGGTGCGATCAAGCGGGCCTGCGACAGGCCGGCTTGCAGGGACCTGGCAAACTGTGGAACACCCAATTCGCGAACCAAACCTCGCTTTTTTGATGTATGACGCGCAAGCGGGCTATAGAATGACGGCAAAGACAGTCGGTCTCCATCAACAGGCGAGGCAATGAGCATACAGATCACCGGAAAAAACGTTGAAGTCGGCGACGCCTACCAGACCTATGTCGGCGACAAAATCCGCACCCTCCTGCAGAAATACGTGAGCCGCGACCTGAAAGGCCACGTGCGCCTCGAAAAGGAGCGCGGTGTCTTCAAGACCAATTGTTCTATCCGCCTATCGAGCGGGCTGCTGCTCGAATCCCATGGCGAAGGCGGTGATGCCTACGCCAGCGCGGATTCCGCCGTCGAGCGGCTCGAAACGCGCATGCGCAAGTACAAGCAGCGCTTGAAGAGCCACGATGCGGGCCGCGCCAACGGCGCTCGCGCCGACGGTATCGATGCGCGCGATTACGTGGTGAGCACCGGCGAAGACGGCGCGGAAATCGCCGAAGGCGACAATCCCCTCATCATCGCCGAGACGCAGCGCAGCGTCATGCAACTCTCGGTGAGCGAAGCCGTGATGCATCTCGATTTGACCGAGGCGCCGTTCCTGATGTTCCGCAATGCCGGCAGCGGCGGAATTAATCTCGTCTATCGCCGCGGCGACGGGAATATCGGCTGGATCGACGCCGAACTTCCGAAAGAACAGGGGACGAACGGGGTGCATCAGGCCAAAGTCCCTTGAAATGTGGTATCGGCTTCCAGGGTGTTCGACGAAATTAGGCCTGATTTGAAGCGTTGACGGTAGCGTCCGGCGGCGGGCCGGCTGGTATGTCACGGAAACCTCTTGTAGCAAGGTGATGGCGATGACGATGGACCTTGGCGATCTTCTCGCGGGGGACGCAGTGATCTCGGCACTCAAGGCCGACGATAAGAGGCAGCTGCTGCAGGCTCTCGCCGACAAGGCATCCGCCGCCACTGGGCTCGGCAGCCACGATATCTTCAACGCGCTTCTGCAGCGCGAACGGCTCGGCTCCACCGGGCTCGGCAGCGGTATTGCCATCCCGCATGTGAAGCTGGCGGGCCTTTCCAGCATGCGCTGCATCTTTGCGCGCCTGGCGAAGCCGGTGGCATTCGAAAGCAACGACGACCAGCCGGTCGATCTGGTTTTCTTTCTCCTCGCTCCGGAAGACGCAGGCGCCGATCATCTGAAATCGTTGGCGCGCATTTCCCGCCTCGCCCGCGATCCGGGGGCGGTGGACCGGCTGAGGTCGGCGAAGGACGAGGCAGCGCTGCGGCGCGCCCTGACAACGCCGGCGAAGTCGCACGCGGCTTAACCTGCACGACGAAATAATTTTCGATTGTGAAATCACATCGAGCCCGACTCCAAGAGCGGGCTCCATCTCATTCGATACGTCCAAGCGGTGTTTTCTACCCGCCCATGTTTACCCGCCCATATTTTACCCGCCCATGACCGCCAGCGCGCCGATACCGACGCCACCGACGATGAGGCGCCACCAGCCGAAGAAGCTCAAGCCGCGCGCCGAGATAAAATCGAGAACGTAGCGCACGACGACGACGCCGGCGACGAATGCGGCGGCAAATCCGAGCGCGATCTTGCCCATGTCGTCGGGCGAGAGGATCGACCAGTTCTTATAGAGATCGTAGGCGAAGGCGCCGGCCATGGTGGGCATGGCGAGAAAGAACGAGAACTCGGCCGCAGTCCGTTTGTCGGTGCCGAGGAACAGCGCGCCGACAATCGTGGAGCCCGAACGCGAAACGCCGGGAACGAGCGCCAGGCACTGGCAAAAGCCGATGGCGAGCGCCGTCGTGACCGGCAGGTCCATGACGTCGGTGTAGCGTGGCTCGAAACGCATCCTGTCGACGACAAGCAATACGATGCCGCCGACGACCAGCATGACGCAGATGAGCATGGGCGTTTCGAACAGCACCTTCTTGATGATCGAATGCCCAAGCGCGCCGATGATCGCCGCGGGTATGAAGGCGACGAGCACGCCCAGAACGAATTTTTGCGTCCGGGGATCGCTCGGAAGATTTTGGGCGAGATGCCACAATTTTCCGGCATAGACGGTCAGCAGTGCCAAGATGGCCCCGAGCTGAATGAGGACCTCGAAGGTCCGGCCGGGCGAGGAGAAGCCCAAAAACCGCTCGGCCAAGAGCAGATGTCCCGTCGAGGAAACCGGGATATACTCGGTCAAGCCCTCGAGCAGGCCAAGGAAGAGTACTTGCCAAGTCGGCATCAGATCACTCCGAAATTTGTCGGCCGAGGTTGTACCACCGTCAAGCCCCCGGGCAGCGGCCTAGCAGGATTCCTGCGGGCGCCCCAGCCCTTTCCGGTTTTTCGCGCTCCTGTGCGGGGCAAGACACGGCGAATCGCTGCATAGCATCGCGTTGATCGAACCATCCCGGGGACAGGGCGGTGACAACGTACAGATTGACCCAATACAGGCTTTGCCCACGCTCGCGCTCTATTCGTCTGGCGCTTGCCGAGCTCGGTATTGAGGCCGAGCTTGCAGAGGAACTGCCGTGGGAATGGCGGCGCGGATTTCTGGCCAAGAACCCGGCTGGAGAATTGCCGGTGCTTGAAACCGGAGACGGTTTGACGCTTTGCGGCGCCTATTCGATCTCGGAATACCTCGGCGAGAACGCCAAGTCGCCTATGGGGCCGAGAGCGGTGTCGCTATTTCCGGGCTCCATCGCGGACCGGTCCGAAGTCAGACGCCTCGTCGACTGGTTCCACGGCAAGCTCGAGCGCGAAGTGACGCGGGAATTCCTGATCGAGAAAGTCTACCAGCGCATGCAGCCCACTGGCCCGCAGGCGCCCGACGCCGAGATCCTGCGCGCGGTCCGTGCCAATCTGCGTTACCATCTATCGTACATGAGCTATCTTGAGCGAGCAACGCCGCTGGCTTGCGGGCGACGAAATAAGCTTCGCCGATCTCGCCGCGGCGGGGCAGATCTCGACCTTAGATTACCTGGGTGAATTGCCGTGGGACGCCTACCCGCACGTGAAGACCTGGTATCAGCGGGCCAAGTCGCGGCCGTCGTTTCGCGCGCTGCTCGCCGATCGGGTGCCGGGGACCGTGCCGCCCGCGGCCTACGCCGACCTCGATTTCTAGCGGCCGCGCCGGGCGGTAAAGTCGCGTGACAACAGCTGCAGACCAGAGCCTTGAGGATTTTCTTCGCGCCGAAGCGGCGGGGCTCGGTCTCGACGGCATTGCCATCACCAAGCCCGGCGCAATCGAGGCTGCCGCCGAACACCTCGCCCACTTCCTCGCCGAAGGCCGCCACGGCGACATGGCCTGGATGGCGGACAAGGCCGAGCGGCGCGCCGATCCGAGGAAGCTGTGGCCCGAAGTTCGCTCCATCATCATGGTGGCGCAGAGCTACGCGCCGGAGAGCGATCCACTCGAAGCGTTGCAGCAGCGCTCGCGTGGCGCCATTTCGGTTTATGCCAAGGGCCGCGACTATCACGACGTCCTGAAGAACAAGATCCGGCATCTGGCGGCAGTATTGGCGCAGCGGACGGGTGCCGAAGTGAAAATTTTCGTCGATACCGCGCCGCTGCTCGAAAAGCCGCTGGCGGCAGCTGCCGGCCTCGGCTGGCAAGGCAAGCATACGAACCTCGTGTCGCGCACCCACGGTTCATGGTTGTTTCTAGGTGCCATCCTGACGACAGCCGAGCTTGAGCCCGATGCGCCGGAAAGCGACCATTGCGGCAGCTGCCGGCGCTGTCTCGACGCCTGCCCAACGCAAGCGTTCCCAGCGCCTTACACGCTCGACGCGCGCCGCTGCCTCGCCTATCTCAGCATCGAGTACCGCGGCCACATCGCGGAGGAATTTCGCGTGGCCCTGGGAAACCGCGTCTTCGGATGCGACGATTGCCTGGCCGTCTGTCCATGGAACAGGTTTGCGTCGATGGCGCGAGAACAGCGTTTCGCCGCGCGTGACGACACCGACAATCCGCCGCTCGCGGACCTTCTTTCCCTCGACTATGCCACCTTCCGCCGGCGCTTTGCCGGGACGCCGGTAAAGCGCACCGGCCGCAATCGCGTCGTGCGCAATGCGCTCATCGCCGCCGGAAATTCCGGCGACGCCACGCTCGTTCCGCTCGTGCGAAAATTGCTCGGCGACGAGGCCGCAATCGTTCGCGCCATGGCAGTCTGGGCGCTCGCAAGGCTGGCGCATCGAGACGATTGGCGGGAGCTTGGGATCGCGGCGATGGCGGCCGAACGGGACGAGGCGGTGCGAACCGAATGGGGCGCGGCTCTCGGGGGTCCGGCATGAGCCATCTCTTCTGCTTCGGTCTTGGATACTCGGCCCGCGTCGTCGCCGCACGGCTTGCCGCAAACGGTTTTTCAGTGAGCGGAACCGCGACCACGGCGCAAGGGGCCGATGCCATCGCCAAGGCAGGATATGCGGGTTACGTTTTCGACGGCACGAGGCCTGGCGCTGACGTTGCCGGCGCGCTCGCGAGCGCCACGCATGTGCTGCTTTCCGTGCCGCCCGGCGCCGGCGGCGATCCCGTCACCCTGCATCATGCTGCCGATATTGCCGCCAGCCCCGCCGTCACTTGGATCGGGTACTTTTCGACCGTCGGCGTCTATGGCGATGACGGCGGCGATTGGGTCGATGAGGAGACCATGCCGCGCCCTGCCTCAGAGCGCGGTCGGCGCAGGCTCCTGGCGGAACAATGCTGGCTCGAACTCGGCACAAAGAGCGGCAAATGCGTCGTGGTCTTTCGGCTGCCCGGGATCTATGGCCCAGGACGCAGCGTCCTCGACGATCTCGAAGCCGGCAGCGCGCGGCGTATCGTAAAACCCGGTCAGGTCTTCAATCGCATCCACGTCGACGACATCGCCTCTGGCGTAGTTGCTGCCTTCGAGACGCCAAGTCCAGGCCGCATCTATAACGTGACCGACGACGAGCCTGCGCCGCCGCAGGACATCGTCGCCTATGGCGCGAAACTCCTTGGCGTCGAACCGCCACCCGAAACAGATTTCGCAACGGCAGAACTTTCGGTGATGACGCGAAGCTTCTACGGCGAGAGCAAGCGCGTCAGCAATGCGCGGCTGAAACGCGAACTCGGCGTTGGGCTGACCTACCCCACTTATCGTGAAGGCCTGGAAAGTCTTCTTCGCCGCAGGCGTTGAAAAATCATGGGAGCCTGGAGTGCCGACCGTCATTCGGACAGATTGTCGGGCAATGGATGCCTAAATCGGTCCGGGCGAAAAGCCTTCGGCCTTCGCAGCACTTATTTGGGTCAGCCGAGGTTGCTATGCGGCGCAGGTTTATTGTTGTAATTCCGATTGTTATTGCTGCGATGTGGCAGCCGGCCGGGCTTAGCGCCGAACCGAGCAACCCGGCACACGCGCTCGCCGAAAAATTCGCGAACGCCGATAAACCGCCGTCAAAACCTGCGCCGGTAAAGCCATCGGCCGACGAGGAAAAGGAGATTCTAGACGCGGCGCGGGCCGAGGCGGACGCGCGGAGACGCGCCGAGGCGGCCGCAAACGCCGTGAAATCGGCCGAAGCGCCAACGGCGCCCACTGCATCGCCACCTCCGGCCCCTGCGCCGTCGTCCGCGCCGCCGGCCGCCGCAAAGCCGCAAGGCCCGCCGCCACAGCAGATGCAGATCAGGATCGAGGCGAAAGTCAGCACTCCAGGGCCTGCCGCCGCGCCGGCACGCGACGTCTCGGCACCGCGCGCAACTTTGCTCGTGGTCCTGACCGATCACGCAGGCCGCACTGCATTGACCGGGAGCCTGGATCCCGTAATCTGCTTCGCGGAGCAATGCTATGTGTCGACGGGGTCCGGCAGCGAAGCAGGTCTATTCGCCCGAGCCGATGCCTTGAGTAGCAGGAACACCATTACGAACGGTGCCGGCGCCTGTAAAGGAAAAGCGAAATGCGCTTACCGCGGCGTCACGTTGAAGCCGAGCACGGAGCTGCAGATCGTCGATCTTGGTATCGTGAAACACGACCGGCGCGAAGCGTTCGAGGCCAAGATCGACACGTCTTGTAAAGTCGATGGCGACGAACTCGTCTGCAGTCACCCCTTGACCGCTCCCGATTATCGCATCTGGGTCGTTCCGGAAAGCGTTGCCGAAGCAGCAGGTGCCGCGAAACTCGATGCGGCACTGGACGAAGAGCTCCCAGAAGAGAACGTTGCCCTCGACGGCGACAAATAGTCTTTTAGAGCAACGAACCGATCGCAGTGTAGAGCGCTTCGAGATCCTGAGGCCGGGAAAGGCGATGTTCGCCGTCGGCGATTTCGATGAGTTTCACTGCATCGCCCCTGAGAAAGGTCAACAGTTCGCGCGTGTGCGCCGCGGGCACATCCTGATCGAGCGTCCCCTGGAGAATGATCGACGGGCCGGCCCGGATCGAAAGGCTGCCGCGCCAGCAAATTCTTGCGGCCATCCTCGATCAGCGCGCGCGTGATGGTGTAGGGCTGATCGTAGGCGGAGGGGCGCAGATGGAGGCCCTTGTCAGCGATTTCCTGCCGCACCGCTTCTGGAAATTTCTTCCACATCAGCTCCTCCGTCATGTCCCATGCCGGCGCTATGAGGACGAGACCTTTGATTCGCGCCGCATCTCGCGGCCGCTCGGCCATCAGCCTGCGAAGCAGGAGAAGCGCGATGTGCCCGCCCATGCTGGAGCCGATGACGATCTGCGGCCCGTGGCTCACCTGGGTGAAGACTTTAGCCGCCTCTTCGAGCCAGCGGCCGATGGTGCCGTCGGTGAACGAGCCGCCGGAGCGGCCGTGGCCCGAATAATCGAAGCGCGTGTAGCCGAGACCGTGCGAGGCCGCATAAGCTTCGAGCGCCGTCGCCTTGGTCGAGGCCATGTCGGACATGAAGCCGGAGAGCCAAAAGAGGCTCGGTGATTCGGCAATTGCCGGCGAATTCGGCGAGATAAGCGATGGTCCGCTGCTCCAAGCCTTCGCCAACTGCCAAGGTTTGCGGTTCGCGTTGTGCCACCTTATAGAACCCGTGTTGACTAGAAACCGTGCGATGTGCCCCGCCTCGCGGCGGCGGCTGCGACCCCGGAGGCACTGTGCCCGAGCGGCTCACCATCCTGCAAGTCATTCCGCGCATGCGAGCGGGCGGCGCCGAACTCGGCTGTCTGCAGGTGGCGGAAGCGCTGATCCGAAGCGGGCACCGCGCGATTGTCGCATCCGAAGGCGGCCGCCTCGCCGAACAGCTTGTCGAAATCGGCGGCAAACACGTCGTCCTGCCGCTGGCAACGAAAAACCCGTATCAAATGCTGCGCAATGCAACCGCGCTCGCGGCGCTGATCCGCAGTGAGAAGGCCGACATCATCCATGCGCGGAGCCGGGCGCCGGCGTGGAGTGCATTCAGGGCCGCGCGCAAGACCAATACCGCCTTCGTCACGACGTATCACTCGGAATATTCCGAGAAATCCAAGCTCAAGAATTTGTACAACAGCGTCATGGCACGGAGCGACACCGTCATCGCCGTATCTGACTACATGGCGCATCTGATCCGCACGCGATATCGCACGCCCGAAGAGCGCATCGCCGTCATTCATCGGGCGTTCGATCCGGAACGCTTCGACCCCGCAAAAGTAACGCCCGAGCGCATCGACGCCATCCGCAAGCTGCTCGACATTCCGCGAGGGGCCAAGGTCCTGACGCTTGCCGGACGCATCACGCCGCGCAAGGCGCAGCTTCATCTCGTCGAAGCCCTCGGGCTGCTCAAACAGGGGGGGCACGCGGACATCGTCGCCGTGCTCGCCGGCGAGATCGAAAAGCCCGAGTTCAAGGCCAAACTCGAGACCCGCGCCGCCGAACTCGGTGTCGGCGCGTCGTTGCGCTTCCCGGGACACGTCGGCGATATGCCGGCCGCTTATCTCGTAAGCGACCTTTCGCTCAACATTTCCGAGCAGGAGGGGTTGCCGCGCGTCGCAATAGAATCGCAGGCCATGGGCGTACCGCTGATCGTCTCGGATACCGGACCCGGCCGCGAGGTAGCGCTGACGCCGCCCGACGTGACGCTCACTGAGGCGACGGGACTGCGCGTCCCCTACGGCGATCCCGGCGCCGTCGCCAAGGCGGTCGAGGAGATGCTGTCCTGGCCCAAGAGCCAGCGCGATGCCATGGGGGCTCGTGGACGCGCGCGGGCCTTGAACCGGTTTACGCTCGAACAGCTCACCTCGAAGACGCTCAAGGTCTACGAGACGGTGCTCGAGAGGCGGCGGCGTGCGCGGAGAGACGGGAGAAGGAGCGCATGACGCAAACCGTCATCTGCATCAAGTGGGGCCGGCGCTACGGCGTCGAGTACCTGAACAGGCTGGCCTCGATGGTGCGCCGGAACGCCAAGCGGCCGACACGCTTCATCTGCTTCACCGACAATGCCGAGGGTGCCGATGCTTCGGCCGAGATTGCGCCGCTGCCACGCATCAACATTCCCGATCGCGTCGCCTGGACACCGTGGCGCAAGTTCTCACTATGGCAATATCCGCTTCACGATCTCGAAGGCGATGTGCTGTTCTTCGATCTCGATGTGGTCATCACCGGATCGATCGACGAGTTTTTCGATTATGAGCCGGGCCGCTTCGTCGTGGCGCAGAACTGGACCCAACCCCGGAGCCGCATCGGCAATACGTCCGTGTATCGCTTTCCGGTCGGTCCCATGCGCCACATCTTCGATGACTTTGAAACGGACGCCGAGGCCGTACTGGCGCGTTACCGGATCGAACAGCAGTACATTTCGGCCGTCGTCGATGACATGGCCTTCTGGCCGGCGGAATGGTGCCTGAGCTTCAAGCACAGCCTGATGCCCGCCTGGCCACTCAATTTCGTCTATCCGCCGCCTTTGCCGGCGGCGACGAAGGTCGTGGCATTTACGGGAAAGCCCGATCCGGACGAGGCGGCAGTGGGCCAATGGCCGGTCCTTTCGGCATGGAAGCGGCTCTACAAGCACGTCCGCCCCACCCCCTGGATCCTGGAACATTGGCGTTAACGCCGCCGTTTCTGTGCCCGACGCGCCCCAAAAGCGACGGAAAAGCGCGAATTTCCGGGTTGTATTCGCTGCGAACGCTTGACTTGAATGCCTAAGTTCCGGATTCTTGCTGCGCGAGGGAAAGAGTCTTTGCGCCCGCCGTCCGGCAGGCTGCGGCCCGCTCCTTCGCATCCGAGTAACAGCACGAAGGAGAATTCACCATCCGCAAGCCAATGCGCTCCGAGCAGCAGACCCGGGAACCGACCGGGCCCCGCATCAACGATCAAATCCGCGCCCGAGAAGTCAGACTTATCGACGAGACCGGCCAGAACGTCGGCGTCGTTGCAAAATTCGACGCCATCGCGCGCGCAGAAGCCGCCGGCCTCGACCTCGTCGAGGTGTCGCCCGACGCCGAGCCGCCTGTGTGCAAGATCCTGGATTTCGGCAAGTTCAAATACCAGGAGCAGAAAAAGGCCGCCGAAGCGCGTAAGAACCAGAAGATCGTCGAGATCAAAGAGATCAAGATGCGTCCCGGCATCGACGATCACGACTACGATGTCAAAATGCGCGCCATCAAGCGCTTCTTCGAAGAAGGCGACAAGGTCAAGATCACGCTGCGCTTCCGCGGCCGCGAGATGGCGCATTCGCAGCTCGGCATGGAGGTTCTCCAGCGCGTCAAGGCCGACACCGAGAGTTTTTCCAAGGTCGAAAGCGAGCCACGATTCGAAGGCCGGCAGATGGTGATGATTCTGGCGCCGCGCTAGCTCGCACGCAGAACTGCACACATTCGAACCGCGCGAACCCGATGGCCCGCGCGGTTCTTTTTATTTTCGGGTGGGATAGCGCACGGCGCTACTTTTTCGCGGCCAGGCTCGCGATGAATGCGATCACGTCCGCACGTTTGTTCGCGGGCACCGAGAGGTCAGGCATGTCCGGATGGGCGGTCTGTAGCCAGATGTCGATCTCGCGCGAGGTGACGAGCTTCGACGTGGCGACCAGCGCAAAGGGCGGCGCCTTGACGTTCGAGGAGACCTTTGCGCCGGTCTCGAGAGCGTGACACGACGCGCATTTCTCCTGCGCAAAGACCTTGCCGGCTGCCGCATCTGCCTTCGCGGGCTCTGCCGCCACGGCGCCTGCAGCTGCGAGGCTTGCCACCGCGATCAAGGGAATGAAGGTCACTGCAGTCCAGTTTCTCATAACGTCACCTCGCTCTCAGGACGCCTGCCAACCCAACGTAGACGTGGACGGCAGGTCGAACGCACCGCCTCCGACGTTTGTAAGTGTGCGCCTTCGCAGACGGCGATCATTGATGATGATCAACGCTATTGGGGTGTTGGGGCGGCGGCCTCAGCGCAGGCCGCAGAGTGCGGCGAGTTCCGGGAAGGCGCGCGTCGCGCTGAAGAGACCGAAGCCGGCGACCGCGAGCCCGGCGGCGACTTGGGCCCACCTGTTGCGGCGTATATTGGCGAGGGCGCTGACGCCGAGGGCCGCACCGACGACGGCCGGAACGGTGCCGAGACCGAAGCCCAGCATCCAGGCGCTGCCACCGAACGGGGAGGCCGTGAGCATGGCCGGGATCAACGCCGCATACACCATGGGACAGGGCGTCAGTCCCCATAGCAACCCGGCGCCCAATGGAGCGAGTGCGGGCCTATTGCGGGCGGAATTGAGGACACGGCCGGAGAGCGTCGTCAACCCGCCGAGCTGCTGCGGCAGAGCCACAGCCGGCACCAGGCCGGCCATGGAAAGGCCCGCCCACATCAGCACGGCGGCGCTGAGCCATTGCAGGAGCTTGTAGGAGACCGCCGTCGTGCCCGGCCCAAGCGTCAGCCCTGCGATCCCGGCAATGATACCGCCGGCGACGGCGTAGGTCGTGATGCGTCCGCCCTGGAGGAGGAGCAGCGTCGCCAGTCGCTCCCGCGGCGTCGGCGGATTGAGAATGTAGAGCGCACCCGATGCGATACCGCCGCACATGCAGGCGCAGTGAAACGACCCGGCGAAGCCGAGGACGAAGCCGCCCGCAAGGCTGCTCAGGATCGCCGTCATTTTACAGTGTCTTCGGGTTTCACCGGCCGGGGATCATCGCTGATCGCACGCCAGGCCGCACCGTCCAGATCGTCGTACTGGCCCGAGTTGATCGACCACAGGAAGGCCGCAAGGCCGAGGCCGCCAAGGATGAGTGCACACGGAATGAGCCACGCAAGAGATGTCATCTGCTCAACTCCAGTTTCTTCGATTTCGAGCCGTATGGCATTAGCCGTCACGGTGATCGACGAGCCCGACATGGCGAGCGCCGCGACCAAGGGTGTGACGACGCCAGCCATGGCGAGTGGAACGAAGATAACATTGTAGGCGACAGCAATGGCAAAATTCTGCAACGCCAGCCGGTGTGCCGCCTTCGCGACGGCAAGAAGCTCGAGCACGGGAGCAAGACGGGCTCCCTGGAAAATGGCGTCTGCCGCCGTTTGGCTGATATCGGCCGCCGCCGCCGGAGAAAGCGAAGCGTGGGCCGCGGCAAGTGCCGGCGCGTCGTTCAGGCCATCGCCAGCCATCAGCACCTTATGGCCCGATTGCTTCAATTCCGACAAGCGCTTGACCTTTTGGTCGGGCTTTTGCGCCGCGTGCCAAACCTCGATGCCGCATTCGCGCGCGATGCGTTCGACCGGTGCTTCGGCATCGCCCGACAAGATTTCGACGTGATATCCGGCATGCGAAACGCGTTCCACCACGTCCACCGCATCGGTCGGACAAAATCATCGAAGCGGAAGCCGATCGCATGGCCGCGCGCCGGCTTGTACCAGAGTTCGCCCTCGCCCTGACGCGCCGGCAAAATCCCGCACCAATCCGCCGAGCCGAGCCGTTCTTCGCCGTCGGGGCCCGAGCGCGAGAGACCTTGTCCCTGGGCTTCGATCACGTCGCTTTGCGCCTCGACGACGACGCCTTCCTCGCGCGCCGCGGCGACGATGGCGCGCGAATAGGGGTGGCGGCTGCTCACTGCAAGGCGCGCGGCCTTTTCGAGCATCGCACGCGGGATGCCGTGACGATCGACGAGGCGGAGTTCTCCGGCCGTCAGCGTGCCCGTCTTGTCGAAAACGATGGTGTCGACCTCGGCGAGACGTTCGAGACCGTCCGCCGCCTTCAGAATTATGCCTCTGGAAAAGAGCCGGCTGGCGGCAGTGACCTGGACGGCCGGTACCGCCAATGCCAGCGCGCAAGGGCACGTGATAATGAGCACGGCGATGGCCGCGGTCAGGGCCTCCTCCCAGCCGTGGCCCATAAGCATCCAGCCAACAAAGGTCGAGAGACCGAGCACGTGAACGGCCGGCGCATAGATGCGCGCGGCGCGGTCGGCGAGGCGAACGTAGCGGCCACGGCCCTGTTCGGCCGCCGACATCAGCCTGGCGATCTCGGACAGCAACGTGCCGTCCTCGCGGGCAGAGACGCCGATCTCGATCGATTGCGTGAGGTTGATCGTCCCGGCAAACACGTTCGCACTCGCGTTGACGCGCTGCGGCCGGCTTTCACCCGTAATCAGGCTTTGATCGACGTCGCTGGCGCCGCGTCTGACGATGCCGTCGACGGCGATGCGTTCACCAGCCGCAACGAGGACGCGCATCCCGGGCAGAATAGCCTTGACGGGAACGCGCGAGACCGTGCCGTCCTCGGCGATGACCGACGCCGCAGAGGCTTTGAGGCCGAGAAGATTGGTCGCGGCGCTCGAGGCGCGCACCCGCATCTGTTCGTCCAGCAGCCGGCCGACGAGGAGAAACGCCAGCAGTGTCACGGCAGCGTCAAAATACACCTGCTCGCTGCCCGCGTCGTCTGATAGACGCTCATGGCCGTCGCCAGAATGACGCCGAGCGAGATCGGCACATCCATATTGAGCCGACCCGCCTTCAGAGCCTGGGCCGCGGAGCGGAAAAACGGTTGCCCGGAATAGACCACGGCCGGCAGAGCGATAAGCGCCGAAAGCCAGTGGAAGAGCGTTTGGACCGAACCGTCCATATCTGCGCCGGCACCCGACCACACCGAGACCGACAGCAGCATGATGTTCATGGCAGCAAAACCGGCAACGCCCAAGCGGCGCATCAGGTCCGTGCTGCGTGCCGCCGTTACGCCGCTGCCGGCGGCGCTGAGGTCGGCGGCCTTGAAACCTGCTCCATTCAAGGCTTCGATCAGAGCCTCAGAGGCAACGCGGGTGTTATCGACATGGGCGACGACGCGCTGTTCGGTGAGATTGACGCGGGCGCTCGCAACACCCGGCACCGCCATCAGTGCATCCTCGACCTGGCGAATGCAGATGCCGCAGTGCATGTTCTCGACTGTGAGCACGATCGGCTCGGCACAGCGAGCGGCAACCGGCGTCGCGGAGATGGCCCCGGGGGCGGCTGGAATCGACGTTGCTAGCGCTGAACCCATAGCCGCCTCCGGGCGCGGTAGAGCACGGTTCCTTCGGATGCGGCCGCGTCGCTGATTTCGATGTCGGCAACATAGGCGCCCGGCTCAGCCGATGGGAATGCAGCGGTGTACTGACCCGGCGTCGCCTCGACGAGCGTCAACTCGTGGTCCTCCTTATCGGTCACCGGCCGTCCGATGTGCCCGACGATGGCGAGACCCGCGACAGGTTCGCCTTTGTCCGTCGATAGCGCCACCGTCAGTGATTTCGCATCAGGGGAAAGCGCGATGTCGGCTTTCCATCCCAGCGCACTCTGGCGCTCGTCCGCGGCAATGCGCTCGTTGTACTTGAGCCCCTTGCGATAGGGCTCGTTGGCCACCATGCCGCTTCTCGTCGACAGCGCCTCGTACATGAGCACCCCGTTGACCGCGAACACGACGGCAAAAAAGCCGACAAAGATCGCCAGTACGGTTCTGCCCGTCAGCACCCTAGCCGGCGATTTTTCGTGAGTGGCGGTCATTGGGGACTCCGGAACGTTGTCGATCGCACGACCTTCGCCGGGTCGTTTTTGTCCTGGACTATGAAATCGAAGGCGTGGTTCCCGTGCGTAACTCCTACCATGGACCCAGCCGGCACCGTCACGAACACGCGCACTTCACTCAGAAGGTCGGTCGGGACTTTCACTTCGGGATTGCCGCTCGTGCCTTCACCGCTTGCTCCCTGCACCGTCGTCACCTTGGCGCCCGGCAAACCAACGGCGCTGATCGAGAACGTGCGGGGATCATGGCGCTTGTTCACGAGCTTCATCGTGTAGCCGTTGCGAATGCCCCCATCGGACAACTTGACGAAGAAGGGATTGCGGTCGGGAAGAACGTTGGCTTCGAGCACCGTACGCTTGCTCAGCGCGAACAGCATGATCAGACCGACCAGCGAAATAAGACCGACATAGAGCAGCGTGCGCGGCCGGATGAGTTTCGGCCGCGCGGCTGCATGCTTCTCCTCGGCTTCGAGGGTGGCGATCGTCGCATAGCCGATGAGGTTCTGCGGCCGGTCGACCTTGGCCATGATGTCGTTACAGGCGTCGATGCAGAGCGCACATTGGATGCATTCGAGCTGGGCGCCGTCGCGGATGTCGATGCCCATCGGACAAACCGCGATACAGGCCTTGCAGTCGATGCAATCGCCCTTGCCGGTCTGGACGTCGTTCTTGCGGATCGACCCACGCGGTTCTCCCCGCCAATCATGATACGAGACGAGGTAACTGTCCTTGTCGATCATGGCGCCTTGGATTCTGGGCCAGGGGCACATGTAGATGCAGACTTGCTCGCGCGCGATGCCGCCAAGCAGGTATGTGGTAAACGACAGGATGCCGATGAAGGCATAGGCCGTCTGCGGCGCCGTTCCCGTCACCAGCTGCTTAAACAGCGTCGGCGCGTCGGCAAAGTAGAAGACGAACGCACCGCCGGTTGCGACCGCGATGGCCACCCAGCTCAGGTGCGTCATCGACTTCTTGAAGATCTTGCTGGCGCCCCACGGCTCCTTGTCGAGGCGGATGCGGGCGTTTCGATCTCCCTGCCAGAATTGTTCGACCGTGACCATGAGATCGGTCCACACGGTCTGCGGACAGAAGTATCCGCACCAGACGCGACCCGCGAGGGCGGTGACCAGAAAGAGCGTCAGCGCGGCGAGAATCAGCAAGCCGGTGACGAAATAAAATTCCTGCGGCCAGATCTCGAGATTGAACAGGAAGAAGCGCTCGTGCTCCATGTCCAAGATGACGGCCTGGCTAGGCAAGTCGGGCCCGCGATCCCAGCGCACCCAGGGTATGGCGTAATAAATGCCGAGGGTGATGGCCATGACCAGCCATTTGAGACGCCTGAACGTCCCACCCATCAGCTTCGGATAGACCTTCTGCCTGCCCGCGTAGAGGCCACCATCCTGCCGCCTGTAGACGGCTGTAGCATCTGCGTGTTCGGCACCGGGCGAAGTCTGAGGCCGGAACTCCTTCGCCATGTTCATGGAAACGACCTTTTACCTCCTCACGTGCCGCCGCCGAGATTATGCACGTAGACGGCCAGCGCCTTGATGGTTACGTCGTCGAGACGGCCCGTCCATGCGGGCATCTTGCCGCCGCGGCCGGTCATAATGGTCTGCACGACGTCGTCTTTCTTGCTGCCGAAGAGCCAGATCGAGTCGGTGAGATTAGGCGCACCGAGCTCCTGATTGCCCTTGCCGTTCTCGCCGTGGCATACCGCGCATTGTTCGGCGAAAATCTTGCCGCCGCGACCGGCCGCATCCGCATCCTTCGACAGACCCGACAGCGACAGCACATACTCGGCCGTGTCGGAAATCTGCGCCGGCTCCAGAAGCTTGTCGAGCCCGAACTTCGGCATCTCGGACGAGCGCGTATCCTTGTCTTCCGAACGGATGCCGTGCGTGATCGTCTTCTGGATGTCATCGACTTTCCCACCCCAAAGCCAATCGTCGTCGTTCAGGTTCGGGTAGCCCGGGAACCCCTGCGCGCCGCGACCGTGGCAGGGCGAACAGTTCGCCGCAAAGGCCGCCGCGCCGCTGGCGGTCGCAAA
Source organism: uncultured Alphaproteobacteria bacterium (assembly GCA_963732525.1). Lineage (GTDB taxonomy): Bacteria > Pseudomonadota > Alphaproteobacteria > Rhizobiales > Hyphomicrobiaceae > Hyphomicrobium_B. Next base: position 366,163 of record CAVSZX010000023.1, on the reverse strand, counting down.
GCGGAGCACGTCCGACTTCGACTTCACGTCGGCGAGTGCCGTATTCGCCAGCTCCGTGCGGAATGCGGCCTGGGCGTCGTGGCTCGCCTGCACGTCTTTCGAGACCTGGGCGCGCTGGCTATAGCCGAGCATGCCCTTGGTGTAGTCGTTCCTGATCGGCCAGGCCGGATAAGCGACCCAATAACCGACCGCCCACAGGATGCAGGCATAAAAAGTGTACAGCCACCACCTCGGCAGCGGCTTATTCAATTCCATCAGGTCGCCGTCCCAACGGTGTCCCGTCGTTTCGACACCGGTGGCTTCATCGATATGTTTCTGGTGATCGCTCATTTTCCGGCCCCCGGCGCATCCTTTTTCAGGTCAAGATCCAGCGCTTGCCGCGCGGCCTTCTCGAAGCCGTCGCGATTGCGTGGCCGGAAGACGTACACCAGAACAATCAGGAACATCGCCACGAAGATGATGAGCGACGTCACCTGGCTGATGGTGGCGACAGTGTCGTAAGTCATCCTCGCCCCCTTATCTCAAGTTCGGACCCGAAGCATCGAAACTCGCGAAGTCCACGAGCGTTCCGAGCATCTGCAGGTAAGCGACCACCGCGTCGAGTTCGCTGACCGTCTCGCCATTGCCGTCGAAGTCCGCGACCTTGATTTTTGGATCGGGCTTTGCGTCCGGTTTGGCTGCATCGGCGGCAAACAGTCTGTAGCGATCGATCATGGCACCGGCTTCTTTGCTTCCCGGCTGGGTCTGAGCCTTGAGATCGCTCTCGGCGTTGGCCACCATGTCGTCTGTATAGGGGACGCCGAGGGCCTTCAGAGTCGCCAGCTTGGCGGAGATATTGCCGCTATCGACGTGCGTCGCCGCCAGCCACGGATAGCTCGGCATGATGCTTTCGGGCACGACCGCGCGGGGGTTCGTCAAATGCTCGGAATGCCATTGGTCGGAGTACTTGCCGCCGACGCGGGCGAGATCGGGACCCGTACGCTTCGAACCCCACTGGAAGGGATGGTCGTACATGCTCTCGGCCGCAAGGCTGTAGTGGCCGTAGCGTTCGACCTCGTCCTTCAAGGTCCGGATCATCTGGCTATGACAAGTGTAGCAGCCTTCGCGCACGTAAATATCGCGACCGGCGAGTTCGAGAGGCGAGTAGGGACGCATGCCCTTGACCTTCTCGATCGTCGAATCCACCCAGAAGAGCGGTGCGATCTGCACGATGCCGCCGATCGACACGGCGATGAGCGCGCAGACGAGAAGCAGGATGGAGTTTTTCTCTAGGACTTCGTGTTTCATCGTCTTTTCCCCACTACTCTGCTGCCTGCAGGCGCAGCGCTGGTGCGGCTGCGACACGCGGCTGATCCTTGGCGTCTACGGGCTCATCGCCACGGATCGTGCGCCAGATATTGTAGGCCATGATCAGTCCGCCGATGACGAACAAGCTGCCGCCCACGGCCCGAATGATGTAGTAGGGATGCATGGCCTCGACCGTCTCGACGAACGAGTAGGAGAGGAAGCCCAGCTTGTCGTAAGCGCGCCACATCAAACCCTGCATAATGCCCGACACCCACATGGCCGTGATGTAGAGCAGGATGCCGATCGTCGAGATCCAGAAGTGCCACTCGACCAGCTTGATCGAATAGAGCGCGCGGCGGTTCCATAGCCACGGAACAAGGCAGTAGATGGCGCCGAACGACACCATCGCCACCCAGCCGAGCGCGCCCGAATGCACGTGGCCGATGGTCCAGTCCGTGTAGTGCGACAGCGAGTTCACCGCCTTGATGCTCATCAGCGGGCCTTCGAAGGTCGACATGCCGTAGAAAGCGACCGAGACGACGAGCAGCCGCACGACGGGGTCTGTCCGGAGTTTGTCCCAGGCGCCCGAGAGCGTCATCAGACCGTTGATCATGCCACCCCACGACGGCATCCAGAGGATGATAGAGAAGGTCATGCCGAGCGTTTGCGCCCACTCGGGCAGAGCAGTGTAATGCAGATGGTGCGGCCCCGCCCAGATGTAGAGGAAAATCAGAGTCCAGAAGTGCACGATGGAGAGCCGGTAGGAGTAGACCGGCCGCTCGACACGCTTCGGGATGAAGTAATACATGATGCCGAGAAAACCGGCGGTGAGGAAGAAGCCGACGGCATTGTGGCCATACCACCACTGCGTCATGGCATCCTGAACGCCCGAGTAAATGACGTAGCTCTTAGTGCCGAGGAGCGAAACGGGTAGCGCAAGGTTATTGACGATGTGGAGCATCGCCACGGTGACGATGAACGCCAAGTAGAACCAGTTGGCGACATAGATATGCGGCTCGCGGCGCTTCCAAAGGGTTCCGAGGAAAACCAGCAGATAGACGACCCAGACGATTGTGAGCCACAGGTCTGCGTACCACTCCGGCTCGGCGTATTCCTTGCCTTCCGTGACGCCGAGCAAGTAGCCCGTGCCGGCGATGACGATGAATAAATTGTAGCCGAAGACGACGAACCAGGGAGCGAAACGCCCTGGAAGACGCGCATGGGACGTGCGCTGGACGACGTAGAACGACGTTGCGAGCAGGACGTTGCCGCCGAATGCGAAAATAACCGCCGAGGTATGGAGCGGTCTCAGGCGGCCGAAGCTCGTCCAGGGTAGATCCAGATTGAGGGCGGGGAACGCGAGCTGCCAGGCGATGATGTCACCGACCAGAAACCCGGCGACGCCCCAGAACACGGACGCCACCACCGCAAAGCGGATCGGTCCGTCGAAATAGGCGACATCTCCGTCAGGTCCGGTGCCCGTCAAGCCCGTGGTGAGCGGCTTGCCCATGTTCTGTGCCACGAACACGATGGCGATGATCGCTCCGATCGCAAATACTGCGCCGTGAAACGCCATGGGTGCTTCGGGCGACGAGACTGCTATGATGCCCCCGATGATCGCTGCGACGAGGGCCATGAAGGCTGCTGGTAGGTCCAATCCCGTGCCAGCTTCAATGTTTTTTGCAGCCATGTTTATGAGGCGCCCCCTTCACGCTCGCGTTTCGCAATCTTGAACAACCCTAGAGAAGCCCCATGGGGACCGACGTTGATCTTGGTCAATCTGCGACCAAAGGGCAACTGGCTATGAACTATTGTTCCGAGCGCTCGGATGTCTTGCTTTGCTCGCGGCCTGACGACCAGCACTCGTAGTTCGGGATTGTCATCGATCTAGCTGCGCGATTTGTTCTCAGCGCTACGCTGCCCCCCCTCAGGTCGGCAACGGTGCCGCTAGCGCATCCGACCCATTGTGGATTTGCACAAAGGCGCAACCGATCTGCAGCAAAGCCCTGGCCCAGGTGCGCTGCTCGTCCAATGTTTCCGATGCCGCGACAAAGATCATGCCGCCGTTTCGCAGTCCACGGCAGACATCAACCAGAGAATTGCTGCGCCAAGACCCCTGCCATGGAGCGCCGCCGCTGGGATTTGCGGCGAGACAATCGAAGCAGGCGCGAAGCAGTGGCTCATCTTCGAGGTGGCCGGCGATCTGGCCTTCAAGGCCATTGGCCGGCAACAGGTACACTTTCAGCCCCAAGTGGGGTTCGAAGTACTCCTTGATATCGTGCGATTGGAATACGGTTCCGCAGGCTGCGATGCGAACCGCATCGGACGACAAGGCTTGCGCCGGCATTTTGGTGATCAAGCGGGCAAATACGTCGGCGTCGGAGCTGAACGCGAAGACCAAGCCTTGATAGTCGAAACCGTGTGCCATACGCGTCGCCATCTCGGGTGCCTCTGCTCAGCAGCCCAGTTCACGCAGCTTCATGAAGCGGGACCTTGGCTGAGGCCAGCGACGCGCTCCAACTCTTCGCGATCGTTCAAAATGACCAAGGCGCTCTGTGGCAGATCTATGATGCCGCGCTGCTTCAGGCGGGTGAAAGTCCGGCTGACGGTTTCGACTGTGAGGCTCAGGAAGTCGGCGATGTCCGAGCGCAACATGGGAAGCATGATGCGGTTGGGCGCGTAGCCTCCGCGTTCATTCCGCCGGGCCAGAGCCACCAGGAAGGCCGCAACACGTTCCGTTGCGCTGCGGGTTCCGACTGTCGCGAGGAGATCTCGCGCCGCCGTTAGCTCCGCCGAAAGGGCTTCATAGAGGTGGAAGCAGAATTCCGGATTGCGCACGGCGAGTTGGCGAACGGCGGTCACCGGAATGCAGCGCAAGCGTGTCGCGCCGATGGCCTGACCGCTCAAGACGTGTCGCTCCGACGTCCCAAGTCCGACGAAGTCTCCCGGATAGGCGAAATCCATGATCTGGCGATGTCCATCCGGCATCGACCGGTAGAGACACACCGCCCCCTGCTCGACCTGATAGATGTAGTGCTTGGGCTCGCCTTCGCGGCAGACATGCTCGCGCGGCTCGAGACGGCGCAAGGTTGTGTTCGCAATCCCATCCACCGTCCAGGACGGCTTACCGTCCTGCCGCTTCGACAAGGAAATATTGGGGCCCGCTTGGCCTTCGCCACTATAGAGCGACATCGTGAGCATGACAGATCCTGCCTTCCGGATGGAGGAAACGTTCTCTGCCATGCAGCTAAACCCTTGCGGATACCGGCGTTTGCCGCTTGTGTGCGAAATCGTAACGGTTTGTAACAGGGCTTTCGGGAGGGCAACCTTCTCCTGCCGCAGGGGCCGCCAGGACATCTCGACTTTTCCGATGAAATTCCGATAGATATCGCAGCATGTCGCAAGCCCCGCCGCATATTCTCGTCGTCGACGACGAAGCCGAGATCCGCACCCTCCTGCGGTCGGCCTTCGAAAAGGAGGGCATGGTGGTGCACGAGGCATGGCAGGGCCAGGCCTGCGCCGACTTGCTCGCGCGTGAAAAAATCGATCTCGTAACCCTCGATCTCAGTCTAGGTGGCGAGGACGGGCTGAAAATTGCCCGCGATCTGAGGGCTTTGCGAAACGTCCCAATCGTCATGATCACGGGCAAGGGCGACATGATCGACAGGGTGGTCGGACTGGAACTCGGTGCCGACGATTACATCACAAAGCCTTTCTACATGCGCGAGGTCGTGGCCCGGGTCCGGGCGGTCTTGCGGCGTTACGCCGTCGCCAGTCCAGCCCCTGAACGCGCAAGCATTGGCCCGGGCCAGCGCTTCGAGTTCGAGAACTGGCGTCTCGACAGGAACCGTCGCGAGGTGAGCACGCCGAACGGCGACCTCTGTGACCTGACGACGGCGGAATTCAATTTGCTGACGTTGTTCCTGGAGCGGCCGGGCCGGGTGCTCTCGAGGGACGAGATCATGGATCTGCTCAAAGGCCACGACTGGACGCCGCTCGACCGATCGATCGATGCCCTGATTGCGCGCCTGCGCAAGAAGATCGAGCCCTCCGCTGAGCGCCCGACGCTGATCAAGACCGTACGTGGCGTCGGCTACGCCTTCGCCGGCCAGGTGCGCCGCTGCTAGTGAGCAGACTTAACGGGCAGATGACTTCAAAGCTGCATCGAGCCTTTGGGCCAGTTCCAATCGGCTGTAGGGCTTGTTGAGTATCGGCCTCCGGACCATAGCGTCGCTTTGGACATGGTTGGCATCACCGGCAAATCCCGAGGTTAGAACCACGGGGAGTGCCGGGATGTGGGCCTCGATCCAAGCTGCCAGATCGAAGCCCGACATACCGCCCGGCATGACCACATCAGTGAAGACCAGATCTATTTTTTCGCTACCCGTCAGTATCTTGACAGCCTCGCGCGCGTTGGCCGCCTCCAGCACGACATAGCCCAGGCCCTCGATCCGCTGCATCGTCACTTCCCGGACTTCCGGATTGTCCTCGACCACCAGGATCGTCTCGTTGAGCGTTGACATCGGGACGACCTCCTCCGTCGATGCCGACACTGGCGTTGTATCAGTCTCTTCGCGTGGCAGGTAAAGGCTGACTGTCGTTCCCTCGCCGGGCTCACTGTAAAGTGTCAGGTGCCCGCCAGATTGCTGCGCAAAGCCGAAGATTGTGCTGAGCCCCAGTCCAGTCCCGCGGCCAGAGGGCTTGGTCGTAAAGAAGGGCTCGAAGGCGCGCTCAGCGACGTCCTTCGGCATGCCGACGCCGGTGTCGGTGATGGAGACGACGACGTAGCGCCCCCGCCTCAGTCCGGAAAGCGCCTTTTCGTCGCCGTTGGAGAATTCGGCGTTGCGCGATTCGATGACCAGCCGTCCCCCCTTGGGCATCGCGTCGCGGGCGTTGATCGCCAGATTGAGGATGGCGTTCTCGATTTCGCTCGGGTCGGCGCGGGCGAGGCCCAATTCGGGCGCGAGTATGGTGGTGAGCGAAATCGGCGAACCAATGGTTCGCTGCAGGATTTCGGCCATCCTGAGGATGAGTTCGTTGAGATCGACGGTGCGGGGTTCCAAACGGCGCCGGCGGGCGAACGTCAGAAGACGCGACGTCAGCCGCGCCGCCATCGATACGGCTTGCGCGGCGCGCTTGGCGTAGTCGCTCGACCTTCCGTCGGTCAATTCCGCCTGAAGCATTTCGAGATTGCCGCCGATGACAGTGAGCAGGTTGTTGAAGTCGTGCGCCACACCCCCCGTCAATTGGCCGAAGGCCTCCATGCGTTGCGACTGGATGAGTTGCGCCTGCGCCTCTTCGCGCCTTTTGATCTCAGCTTCCAGTTCGCTGGTCCGCGCCTTGACGCGAAGTTCGAGTTCGCGCGCGTGGTCGGCAAGGATACGTTCCGTCCGTTTGCGCTCGCTGATGTCGCGGAGCACCGCCAGGTAATGCTGCTGGCCGTCCTCCGCCACCATGGCGATCGAGGCTTCGGCTGGAAACTCCGACCCGTCCTTGCGCCGACCAAAAATCTCCTGGCGCTCTCCCATGCGCCGCGCGGTGCTCCGGCTCGACCCGAGCGCCCGCATATGGCCGCCGTGCCGACTGCGAAAGCGTTCGGGAAGCAGGATGTCGAGCGGCACGCCGAGGATCTCGGCGCGCAAATAGCCGAAAATCTTTTCGGCGCCGGCATTGAAGATGACGATCCTCTGTTCGCTGTCGGTGGCGATGATCGCGTCGGTCGCGATTTCCAAAAGCGCATTGATGCCGACCGGCCCATAATGGGCCGTTTCAATGCGGTGTTCGGATTTGCCGCTATTGGGATTGTCCTGGTCTGCGACCACGTGTTTGCCCCGCCCTTCGCTTCGCGCGGGGCACTTTTCACATAGGATCGGCAAGGGCGCAATTGGGCCAATCACTCCCGCCGGCAGGCCTCACTCAGCAGGCCGCCGGCTCGCAGGCCTTGATCTCGAATTTCAGATGCGGTTTTGCTTGCGAGAAATCGAATTCCCGCCCGTCGATGCAGCGGACCCGCCCCGAATAGAGCGTCCCCTCCTTGGAGGGCATCTCCCGCACGAAATATGTCACTTGCACGTCGCAGCGTTTCTCCGCCCTGAGTTGAGCGGAAAGCGACAAGGCCCAGGGCTCGCCGGACTTGTCGGACTCCGATCTCGCCGCGGCCCCAGCCATGGCCACGCCTGCGCCAATTGCGACGAACAACAATCGGGATTTTTCAAGTAGCGGCAACTTTCTGCTCCGGACGATCTAGCAACTGCAATGTCCACGCCCATACATGATACATTGATCGCTCCGCGCCCTTGATCGACATCAATCGTCGCGATCGCGCCCGGCGGTCGCGGCGTTGTCCAAAGTCAATGTCGCGACGCCCCCCAACGCCTACGTAGATCAGAGTTGCGGTGTTTGCATTCTTCACTCCAATCGCTTGCGAGCCTTGGTTGTCTGTCGACGGCACGAAGTCCCAGAGCCGGCCTTGCGAGCGCAAAATGCAATCCTCAAAAAGACTTGACGACGCGTGCCAACCGCCCAAAAAATCGTGTGCCGGAAAATCTCAGAAGCACCGGCGCAGTTATCCTGGAGATCCGGCCAATGACCAACAGCTACAAGACAGTCCTCGTCCACGTGAACGATGAGCGTCGTGCCGATCGCCTCATCGCCTACGCGGCGGAATTTGCGGAAGCGCAAGGCGCACACCTGATCGGCCTCTATGTGGTGCCGCTCCCGGTCGTCCTCAACGAATGGCCAGACGTCGCCGTCGCCGAAATGATGGAGACGCAGCGCAAAGCCTATCGCGAAGAAGGCAAGCGCATCGCGCAGAAGTTCCGCGACAAGACCAAGCTGATGAGCAAGCCGGCGGAATGGCGCCAGGTCGAAAGCCCCTACGCCTCGGTCGATCAGGGCGTGGTTCAGAATGCCCGCTCCGCCGATATCGTGCTCGCCGCCCAGCCGGACAAGAGCTGGCACCTGACGGGAACGCTGGATGCGGCGGAGACTGCAATTATGGAGAGCGGCCGTCCCGTACTCGTCATTCCCAACAGCGGCGCCCTAAGTCCTTCCCCCAAGCGCGTCATGATTGCCTGGAATGGGCGCAAGGAATTGACGCGTGCGGCTTTCGATGCGCTGCCCGTCCTGGCGAGCGCCAGCGCGGTCGATATCGTGTGGATCGATCCGCAGGTGGGGTCGGACTGGGTTGGTGATCTGCCGTGCGCCGAATTGGCCGCCACCCTCGCCCGCCACGGCGTGAAGGCGGAAGCGCGTCCCGTCAAGGCCAGCGAGGACAGCATCACGACGACCCTGGTCGAGGAAATGAAGCGGACGAATGCCGACATGCTGGTCATGGGCGCTTATGGGCATACGCGTCTGCGCGAGTTCATCCTAGGCGGCGCAACACGCTCGCAATTGCGCGGCATGACACTACCGGTTCTGTTTGCCCATTGATAGGGCGTCAGGCGCGATCCGAGACGATCGGACGGAATAGAGATGGCACTCAAACGCATTCGCTTGGAACTCGCCCGCGATCCCGACTTCCCGGCAGGGAGCCGGGAGCGCGGGTACGATCTCATCGCGCCACTCGACGAGGCCGGGCATCTTTCGGCTGAGGAGTGGCGCCAGCAGCGCGAACGCTGCCGGGTCCGCCGCTTCTGGCATGGCGAAGGCGAGGAAATCGGCCATCTGGTTCATCGACGCGGCGGTACCTGGGCCTTCGACTACGACCCAAATTCGACGAGCGACGACGAGCCGGGATTCAAACTCGAAAAGCACACATTGGCACCCGGCGAATACGTCTCGTTCAAGGAACACGACGGGCACTTGCGCACATTCCGAATCGTATCGGTCGTCGATTTCGATTGAACGGCGCTCGCAGGTCGCTGCCGCGCCGGAATGTCGTCGAGTATCCGGCCGCACCGCCGTCGGCATAAGCAAGCATGACGGCACCGTCATTTTTTTCCAAGCCCGTGCACCGACAATTCAACGCTGTTACCATTCCGTATTATAATTGACGTTCCGCTGTCACGATCCGCCTTCACGTTGTCTCGTCCGTGATGACGGGGGATACGATGGCGGGAAATCAACTTAGGGCTGACGACTGGATTGTGCATGCGGATGCACCCAGGCGGCTTTGGCTCGGCGCGCTTGCGAGTTTCCTGGTCGGCGGCACGCTCTTCATGCTCGACCCCAGGATCGATCTCGCGGTTTCGGGATTGTTTTTTGATTCTCATCGCGGCGTATTCTTGGGCGAAAGCACGCTCTTGGAAGCGCTGCGCAATGTTTTCAAAGCCGTCTATATCGTTGCATTGGCGGTTGCCGTCATCGGGTTTGTCGCTTGCCAGTTCATCGTGCGTCGTTTTCTGGGCCTCGATCCGGTGAAGTGGCTGTTCCTCTGCCTTTGCCTCGTAACCGGCCCCGGAGTCGTTGCCAATCTCGCGTTCAAGGACCAATGGGGTCGCGCGCGCCCGAGGCACGTCGTCGAATTCGGCGGCGATAAGGCATTCACGCCAGCGCTCGCGCCTTCCAAGCAATGCGACAGGAACTGCTCGTTTGTGTCGGGCGAAGCCTCGTCGATCTATATGGTCTTTTTCGCCGCCGGCTGCCTCTTTCCGCGCCGCGGCCGCCAATTGATCGTTGCCGGACTTGCCATCGGCTCAATCGCCGGCCTGATCCGCATGTCCCAGGGTGGCCACTTTCTCTCCGATGTGATTTTTGCCGGCATCGCCATGGCAGTGACCGCGACGGCGCTGCATCGGCTTTTCTTTGTCGTGGCCACCTCGGCCCCGGGCCGCAATCCCGTGGCTTCGGCCAACGATACGCGAGCTTTTGAGGAAGCCCCGGTTCCGGTGCAGGGTGCATAAGGATCCCGTGCGTCCTTGGACCCAAGCCACATGACGCCATCCGATCATGCGTCACATGCGCTTGAGCACCTGCCGGCATCCGATCATTTGACTGCGGCCGGGAGAGGATTGCTGTATGCGACCCTTGCTCTGCTCGCGCTTCGTCTGGCACTTACCGCAACGACCGGTCTCGTCGATGACGAGGCCTACTATCGCCTGTGGTCGCTTTCGCCGGCAGCTTCTTACCTCGATCATCCACCCATGGTGGCTTGGCTGATCGCGGCGGGCCGCGCGATTGCCGGCGACGGTGCACTCGGCGTGCGCTTCTTGGCGCCTCTGATCCTCGCGTTGGGCGGCTTGATCCTCTGGCGGACCGCGGAGCTTGCAAGCGACCGAGAGACGGCGAGCACCGCCTGCTGGTTCTATCTTGCCATGCCGCTGCTGGCCATCGGTGGCGTCATTATCACGCCGGATCTGCCGTCAGTGCTGTTCTACGGATTGACCGTCCTGGCGCTGCTGGAACTGAACCGCTCGCGCAATGCGAACTGGTGGCTTGCCGTCGGCACCTGCGCGGGTCTCGGACTCTTATCGAAATATACCAACCTGTTTGCTGGCGCGGTCATCCTGATATGGCTCCTCGCCGTTGCGGAAAACCGTACGTGGTTCAAGTCGTGGCAGCTCTGGGCAGGCGGTCTGATCGCGGGCCTCCTCTTTGTTCCCGTACTCAAATGGAACCTCGACCATGAATGGGCATCGTTCGCCAAGCAGTTCAGCCGGGTCGGTCGTGACCACGACACAGGACTAACGCATCTCGGCGAACTCGCCGGTGGCTATCTGGCACTGGCGAGCCCGCCGATTGCCATCTTCTCCGCAATCGGCATGATCCATCTCGCGCGACGCGCCATCACCGAACGCAGCAGCCGCGAAGTGCTGATCGCCGCTTCGGTTCTCGTACCGCTCGCTTACTTCGCCGTGCACGCGCTCCACGGACGCGTTCAGGCCAACTGGCTGGCGCCGCTTTATCCGTTGCTCGCCCTCAGCGCGGCGATCGGCGTGAAAGAGTTTGTTCCGTTGCAGTGGCGGGATGCCGGAAACAAATTCGCGACGGGCGCCGGACTGGCGATGATCCTCGCGATTTACACCCACGCACTCAATCCGCTCTTGTCTTTGCGCAAGGACCCGACGGCGCAGATGCGCGGCTGGCCCGCCTTTGCGACCGTTATCGAAAATCTACGAACGGGGAATGCCGCAGGCTGGATCGCAACATCGAGTTACGCAACAACCGGGCAACTGAGCTTTGCGTTGGCTGGCCGCATTCCGGTGGTGCAACTCGACGATGCGATTCGCTACGAGAACCTGCCAGCGGTCGAGGCGCGAACCCTCGAGGGTCCGGCGCTCTATGTCGAATTGGAGCGGAAGGCAAACAATCGCCTTCTCGAAACCTGCTTTTCGCGGTTCGATCGCCTCGTGACGGCCAAGCGCGCCGGCTTGGGCGGACGCGAAGCAACTTATGTGGTCTACAGGGTATCGGGACTCAAGAGTACGTGCCGCCCCGGCGGCGAGACTTGGCGGGCCGAACCGTTGGCGCACAGAGCGGCGCAATAAACGCTGCACCACTGTCCACGCCTCAGCGGCTGTGTGGCAGGATTTAATTGCGTGGGTGCTGCCGGGCGGCCTCTCAAAAGAGTGGTGCCCAGGGCCGGGGTGCCGGTTTGCAATAGGCTCAACGCGTTAGCGGCGGTGGGGACCTCAAAGAGTTCCACGCCGTTCCAGGGCATTCCGCGCACGGCGGACCCCACCAACTTGGCGAAAGATGCAGCGTTCGTGAAAGTCAAGGCAACAAGATTCTCCGCTCAAGGAAATGCGCCGACAATTTCACAGTACTCCTCATGTTGAACCACGCACACTTTATGTCAATGAGCTCGAGGCACGGTCGTCTGACAGTGCGCCGTAATCGGACATCCCATTGAACGGTTATCAGCTGGGCTTCGGGCCATAACCGGTCGAACGATTGGCCGCTCCAATATCATGACCCTTGTCAGCTGCAAGAGTATAGAGCGGACAAAAAGGCTCCTGAAGTGCCGCACGACCTACTGGCTCCGTTCCTTGACGTATGGATACCCGAACGCCTCGGTTGAGGCGTAGTATCGACTGCGAACCACTTCGAAGCTGTCGTCGGAGGGAGCTGTCAGCAGGTTAGGCCGTCTCGGCGCCGGTTTCCGCTAAGAGCCAAGTCGGGACATGCATCCGCGCATAGGGTGACGGACATCCAATTGCACTATTGAGCGATGTGCGGAAACTCAAGCGGAGCACGTAGGTGCCGGAGCTGGGCTCTGTCAGCGGGACCTACGGCGCCATGGCGAGATGTCCTGTCTGTTGACGCAGGGGCTTGGAAAGTGTCCATCCCTTTACCACGGCGTAGATTGCCGGAATGACGATGAGTGTCAGCAAGGTCGACGACACCATGCCGCCGATCATCGGCACGGCGATGCGCTGCATGACTTCCGAACCGGTGCCGGTGTTCCACATGATGGGCATCAGTCCGGCCATGATGGCGACGACGGTCATGATCTTCGGGCGCACGCGCTCGACAGCGCCCACCATGATGGCCTCGTAAAGTTCGGCGCGCGTGTAGGGGCGTCCTTCGGCGGCGCACTTGGACTTTTGCTCTTCGGCCGCATGATCGAGATAGATCAGCATGATGACGCCGGTCTCCGCGGCGACGCCGGCAAGGGCGATGAACCCTACGGCGACTGCGACCGATAGATTGAAATCGAGCCACCACATCAGCCAGAAGCCACCTACAAGCGCGAATGGCAACGAAAGCATGACAATGAGGGTTTCGGTGATGCGGCGGAAGTTGAGGTAGAGCAGCAGGAAAATAATCATCAGCGTCACCGGCACCACCAGCTTGAGCCGGGCCTCCGCCCGTTCGAGATATTCAAACTGGCCGCTCCACACGAGATAGGTTCCGGCCGGAAGCTTGACCTGATCCATCACGGCCTTCTTGGCATCGGAGACGTAACCGCCAAGGTCACGGTTGCGGATATCGACGAATATGAAGGTGGCGAGCTTGGCGTTCTCCGTCCGGATGCTGGTCGGACCTTGTGTCAGCCTGATATCGGCCACTTCGCCGAGGGGCACCGTGCCGCCATTTGGCAACGACACGACGACGTCCTTGGCAATCGCCTGGGGGTCTGAGCGCAGATCGCGCGGATAGCGGATGGCGACCGTATAGCGCTCGCGGCCCTCCACTGTCGTGGTAATCGGCTCTGCGCCGAGCGCCATCGCAACGACGTCCTGCACATCCGACACCATCAAGCCGTAGCGTGCTAGCCGATCGCGATTGGGCAGAATTTCGAGATAATAGCCGCCTGTCACGCGCTCGGCATAGGCGCTAGTCGTGCCGGGGACGCCTTTGAGTACCGCCTCAACGTCGCGCGCGGTCCTCTCCATGACGGCTAGATCCTTTCCAACAACCTTGATGCCGACGGGCGTCCGGATGCCGGTGGCAAGCATGTCGATGCGGGCCTTGATCGGCATGGTCCAGGCATTGGAGACGCCGGGGAATTGCAGAGCTTTGTCCATCTCCTGGATGAGACCGTCGACGTTGAGCCCCGGCCGCCATTCCTCCTTGGGCTTCAGGTTGACGACGGTCTCGAACATCTCGACCGGCGCCGGGTCTGTGGCCGTCTGAGCGCGGCCAGCCTTGCCATAGACGGACGCGACTTCAGGAAATGACCGGATAATCCGGTCCTGCGTTTGCAGGAGTTCGGCGGACTTGGTGACCGACAGTCCGGGCAACGTCGTTGGCATATAGAGCAGCGTACCTTCATTCAGGTTCGGCATGAACTCGCTGCCGACCTGCGTGAGGGGCCACACCGAGAGCGCCAAGACCGCTGCCGCAGCGGCGATGGTGAGAGCCTTTGCCTTGAGTACGACCCGAATGACCGGCCGATAAATGGCAATGAGTGCGCGGTTGAGCGGGTTCCTTGCTTCCGGGATGATTTTGCCGCGCACGAACAGGATCATCAGCGCCGGGACCAGTGTCACCGATAGGATCGCGGCCGCAGCCATGGCAAAGGTCTTGGTAAAGGCCAGCGGTCCGAACAGCCGCCCCTCCTGCGATTCCAGCGTGAAAATCGGCAGGAACGACACGGTGATGATGAGCAGCGAAAAGAACAGCGCCGGGCCGACCTCGGCCGTCGCCGCGATGAGGATCTCGGTTCTTGGTTTGTCGGGAGCGGCGCGTTCAAGATGCTTGTGGGCGTTCTCGATCATGACAATGGCCGCGTCGATCATGGCGCCGATTGCGATGGCGATACCGCCGAGGCTCATGATGTTGGAGCCGATCCCCAGCATCCGCATGGCGAGGAAAGACATCAGCACGCCGACCGGAAGCATGAGAATGGCAACAAGCGCACTGCGGACGTGAAGAAGAAAGACAATGCACACCAGTGCCACAACGACGCTTTCCTCGAACAGCGTCGATTTGAGCGTTGCAATGGCCCGGTGGATCAGCTCAGAGCGATCGTAAACGGGCACGATCTCGGTGCCCTCGGGCAACGACGGCGCGATTTCATTCAACCGGCTTTTCACGTTATCGATCACTGTCAGTGCATTAGCGCCGGAACGCTGAAGAGCAATGCCGCTTGCGACTTCGCCCTCGCCGTTCAATTCGGCGATGCCGCGCCGTTCGTCTCCCACCAGTTCGACGCGCGCCACATCCTTGAGCAGGATCGGTGTGCCGCCCTCGGCTTTGACGACAATGCGCTCGATGTCGTCGATCCCTTTCAGATACCCGCGACCGCGCACCATGAACTCGTGCTCGGAAAGCTCGATTGTGCGCCCACCGACGTCCATGTTGTTGCCGCGGATGACGTCGCGTATTTTGGCGAGTGGAATGTTGAGCGCGCGCAAGCGTCCGGGATCGACGACGACGTTGTACTGCTTGACGAAGCCGCCGACACTTGCCACCTCGGCGACACCTTCGGCCTTGGAAAGTCCGAACCGCACTTCCCAATCCTGGAGAGACCGTAGCTCTGCGAGCGATTTATTCTTGCCCAAGAGCGCGTACTGGTAGACCCAGCCGACACCGGTCGCGTCCGGTCCGAGCGTCGGGGTGACGCCTGCGGGCAAGCGTTTAGCGGCGGCGTTGAGAAATTCGAGAACGCGCGAGCGTGCCCAATAGATATCGGTGCCGTCTTCGAAGATAACGTAGACGAATGACACGCCGAAAAACGAGAACCCGCGCACGACCTTTGAGCGAGGAACGGTAAGCATCGAGGTCGTCAACGGGTAAGTAACCTGATCCTCGACGACCTGCGGGGCCTGGCCCGGAAATTCGGTATAGACGATGACCTGCGTGTCCGAGAGATCCGGGATCGCGTCGAGCGGCAGCGTGCGCACCGCCCAAATGCCCGCCACAACGGCAAACGCCGTCGCGATGAAAACAAGCATGAGGTTTCTGGCCGACCAGGCGATGAGGCGGGCGATCACGGCTTGGTCTCCATCGCGGAAGCCTTCGAGAAACTCTTGAGAGCCGATTGCAAATTACTCTCCGCGTCGATGAGGAAATTGCCGTTGACGACGACCTTGTCGCCTTCAGCGATACCACTGAGAATTTCAGTGAAGCCGTTGCCGTTGCGGCCCACCTTGACGTCGCGGGGCTCATAGCGACCCTCGCCAAGGTCCAACAGAACCACTTGCCGGTTGCCGCTGTCGATGACCGCGCTCGAGGGAACGGCCAATGCATCCTGGTTGTCTCCCGTCGTGATCTCGACATCGCCGTACATATCGGGAAGCAGGGCCATATCAGGATTGGGCAACTCGATGCGAACCCGCGCTGTCCGTGTTTCCTTCATCAAATGCGGGTAGACGACGCTGACGGCCCCATTGAAGACCCGCCCCGGACGCGCGCGCGTCGTGACCGAGACCGGCTGGCCAGGTCTCAGAGCATCTAGATCGCTTTCCGAAACGTCGGCCATCATCCAGACCTGGGAATGATCGGCGAGGCGGAACAGGACGTCGCCGGCCTTGAAGGCCTGACCTTCGACGACATTGCGTTCGAGGATGACGCCGCCGCCCAACGCATGGAACGTCAGCGTGTCGGGCACGCGCCGGTCCCGAACGATGGTTTCGATATAGTCGGCCGGCACACCGAGATTGAGCAGGCGCCGCTTGGCGCCAATCACGCCACCCGGCGCCAATTTTGCAGCCGAATTTGCCGCCGTTTCGTCGCCCCGTCCGCCGCCGAGCTGCTCGACGACGAGGCGCGCACCTTGGTTGAGCACCTCCTGTCCGTAGACCGTGACCAGGGAATCGCCCTGCTTGACATGCGTTCCCGTGGTGGCTGTGCCAACGCTCTCGATATAGCCGTCGAAGCGCGGCGCGATGACCGATATCCGGCGCTCATCGAGTTGGACCACGCCCGGAGCCTTGATGGTGCGCGTCAGCGACTTCCTGGCCGCGATCGTGGTCTCCACTCCCGTCCGCTGGACCTTGCCCGGCGAGACTTTCACCGAGCCGTCGTCACGGTCTTCGCCGTCGTAGACGGGGATATAATCCATTCCCATCAAATCCTTCTTAGGCACCGGCGAGGTATCGGGATGGCCCATCGGATTGCGGTAGAATTTCATTTTGCGCGCGGCTGCAGGGGCGACGGCGTGACTTGAAGTCGGGGGCCCGCCACCGTCCGCATGAGCGTCCATACCCGGTGACCGGAATTGGATGGGCGCGAAGATGAAGATGGCAATCAAGAGTGCGCCGCCAAGGATGGCCGCACGCAAAAAAGTGCGTCGCATTGTGAAATCTCCAGATGTCGTGATCACACGCAAGCCGCCATGGCTCACGGCACGCACCCACTACGGACGATTGCCGCAGTGGTACCGGCGCCCTAGGGACGCGGATCAGACGATCGGAGGTCGAAGGAGGGGTGGAATTAGTGAACTGGTGGAGACGGGCGACGGCAGCAGCGCGACGCGCGAGCCCTGTGCTCTCAGCTCCAAGCCTGCCTCAACGGGCAGCAGTGACAATGTCTGGAAACACTTGGCGAGGCATGCGCCCATCGAAGGACAACCCTTATCGGGGCAGGCCGGGCATGACTTGCCGGCTTTGGGCAGCCTTGTGGCAGGGCATATCGCCGTTCGACGCCGTCATCGAATGCGTTGCATTCGACATCGCATGCGACGGCGCGACAGGCGCGACGAGGAGCCCGGCCAGCATGGCGGCCATGCCGAGGAAAACCAACCAGCGCTGGAAGAGGCGACTTCGCAAAGGTTAATTCACCCGGTTCCTATCGACGGAGCAACTGTAGCCGACTGGCTCTTACGTTCCAATGAATTTCCCGTAATTGGCCACTGAAGACCAGACCAGGGACCCGCCAAATATCAGCAATTCATGCATGCGGACGCGGCGGCAACTGTCGGATAAGCAGGCGAGTTGGGCGGCTTTGGGTCAGATCCTGAAGTCGATCCTGCCAGTGCCTTACGTCCGCTCAATTCCTATCCGCGGTCAAGGTCAGCAAATCTTTCGACGAATACGATCATCAAAGGAATGCTGGAAACTGACCGGCATTTACTCCCTGTACGCTCCGCGGATTTGCAGAGGGATTCGATTTCACTCCGCACGCTCTTCGAATTCGAATTTCACGCAGTGGCGATCGAAATCATTTTGATCACTTCGTTGTCGTCATGGTGCCCAGTGTTGGGATGCCACAAGCGAGCAATTTCAACGGAGTGAGGAACTCAAATTCTTGCTTCACCGGGTTGCAGCGCAAAATCTGATTTTGAATTAAGGCAAAGCTCTCAACGCGCTAGTGAATCCAAAAAATACGAATGGAAAAAAGTTCCCCACTTTCAAAATATATATTTTATATCAATCATTTATAATGAGTGGTGCCCAGGGCCGGAATTGAACCAGCGACACTGCGATTTTCAGTCGCATGCTCTACCAACTGAGCTACCTGGGCAATGCCCTCGTGGCCGCATCGGCAGCGGCGAGGACGGGCCCTTATAGGGGGCCAGGGGGCCCTGGCAAGCGCCTTGTCCGGCCCGCGTCAGGCGATTTTCACTGCGGAGGAGCGTTTTTCGGCTCGGAGAGGAGTCTCCTCACCGTCTTCGTCCTCGTCAACGCTGCCGCCGGCGATGGCATAGCTGCCCGAGAGCCAGCGCCCGAGATCGATGTCCGCGCAGCGTTTTGAACAGAACGGACGGAAGGTCTTCCTTCGGTGCTTTGCACTCGGACATTTTCCATTCGGCTTCGCCTTCGGTTGGCGATTTCGCGGTTGAGGGATGGTGTGTGTCCCCGAAACTAGTCGCGATCGACTTCGGCAAACTTCAGCCAGTTGAAGTGGATGGGGAAGCCTTCGCGCGCTCAGCAAACCGACGACCTCGGTCACCGGCAAGCCGACGACATTGGTGTAGGAGCCGACGAGGCGTTGGACGAACGATCCGGCCAAGCCCTGGATAGCGTATCCACCGGCCTTTCCGCGCCATTCACGCGAAGCGATATAGGCCTCCATCTCGGCTGCGCGTCAGGTGGCGGAAGCGCACCCGCGTATCGACGATCTTGGTGCGAACGCGGTCATCGGGCGTGATCAGGCACACCGAGGTGAAGACCTTGTGGGTGCGCCCCGACAGGAGCTGCAGTGATGCCATCGCCTCCTCGACGTGATTGGGCTTCATGAGAATTTTGCGTCCGACCGCGACGACCGTATCGGCGGCGAGCACAAAGGCGTCGGCGATCTCGCGTTCGTTGGCTATCTGGTCGCGCGCGGCCTCGGCCTTGGCCCGCGCCAGGCGTGACACGAGCCGGCGGGGCATCTCGCCCTTCTTGGCGCTCTCGTCGATCGATGCCGGGCGCAGCGCATCGGGCTCGACGCCGACCTGCGCCAGCAGCGTCAGCCGGCGCGGACTGGCACTTGCAAGGACCAGGCGCGGGCGCTCGGTCGCACCCTTTTGCGCCGATCCGTTCGCGCGCCAGGACCGGCGCAGGCTCTCCCGGCTCGGCGCCGTCGATTTGCCGAAAGCCGGCATAAGCGCGGCTTTGAAAGTCGAGATCATGTGGTCCGTCCCAGTAACATTGGCCGGCCTGGGGCGCAGGCGCGGACAATGCTCAGCCTTAAGTCCGAAAGCAAGGGGTTCCCTCGTTGCAGCCGAGCCGGAAACAGGGCATCCTGCTAGCGCAATTTTGTGGAATTTTTGAAGGCTTACATGGTTG
Source organism: uncultured Alphaproteobacteria bacterium (assembly GCA_963732525.1). Taxonomy (GTDB): domain Bacteria; phylum Pseudomonadota; class Alphaproteobacteria; order Rhizobiales; family Hyphomicrobiaceae; genus Hyphomicrobium_B. The sequence goes on along the minus strand of CAVSZX010000023.1, from coordinate 346,832 downwards.
CCAAAAACGAAGCGGTCGAGGTGCTCGCCAGAGCGCCACTTTTCGGCATACTCGACGACGCGGCCGCGCGGCCGTGGCACAGGAAATGCGGGAGGCCAGCTATGACGCCGGTCAGGTCATCTTTTCGCGCGGCGATCCCGGCACCGACCTGCATATCGTGTCTCAGGGCCGCGTCCGGCTGTCGGTTCTGACGGCCGACGGACGCGAACTCTCGTTTGCACATGCCGAGCCACCGTCGATCTTCGGCGAACTCGCCGTTTTCGACGGCCGTCCCGCTCAGCAGACGCCACCGCTGTCAGCAAGGTCGTCACGCTGACCCTGTCCAAGGCGGCCTTCGCGCGCCTCCTCGGCCCGCGCCCGCAAGTCGCCGAAGCCGCAATCCGATTTCTTTCCGCGCGCCTGCGCGACGCCGACGAGCAACTGGAAGCCATCGCGCTGCACCCGATCGAAGCGCGGCTCGCCCGCTTTTTCCTTGCCGCGGCCCGGCAAAGGACCCGAACGGAAAATCCGAGCGGGTGACCCTGTCGCTACCCATTTCCCAGAGCGAACTCGCCCTGCTGGTCGGTGCCAGCCGGCCGAAGGTCAACGCGGCGCTGGCGCTGCTCGAAGCCGAAGGCGCCATCGAGCGCAAGGGCGCCGACCGTCGTCTGCGATATCGTGTCCTCTGAGCGGCCTCGGCGGCATCGAATAGGTATTCGCCGCAGCCAATCATGTGCCGGACGGCACATGGGAACCGACTTGATAGCCGCACGCATAGCAGGACCCGAGCCGGACGTCGCGCAAGCGTGCGGACCCTTGCGGCTGGGATTTCGACACAAGCGCGACGTTTTTTGCGCCGGTAGCGCGCGTTCTGAGCCGCATCGCCGTCGCTCGGCACGCATGGTTATCCACCCGACACCCAGCGCCGCCTCAAGATCATCAACATGATCGCGATGATCATCTTCATCACAACGCCTGATTTTCGCGTGCAACAGGCGGCGGCCGACCCCGAGAAGATGCGGCCGGTCATCTACATGAACATCGCTCTGGCGTCATCGCCTTTCTGGTGCCGCTGGCGCATCGCATCAACGATATCGCCGGCGGCCTTCTGATCGCCCTTGCCGAGCTTGCCGCACTCATATTTTTTACCGCCTATTTCGGCCGTTCGGCCGGCACGCCGCTGATGTACGTGGCGTTCTCGGCGGCGCCCTTCGTGGTGTTCGGGCTGAAGCGCCTCCGCCTCGTTCTCGCCATCGTGTTCGCGGCCCTCGTGCTCCATCTCTACGGCTGGTTCAACTTCCACCGGTCGGACGCCTGCTGGAGATGGACGACGCCTTCCTCAACGCCAACTACACCCAGGGCGCCATCACCACGTTCGGCCTCATTGCGGCGTCGGTCTACTACGCCTTCAGCCTTGCCGAGCGCGCCAAAGCGGAAACGGAGAAGGTGCTGCGCAACGTGCTCCCCGACAACGTCGTCGAGCGGCTGAAGGAAGCCACCCGAAACGGCGATCGCCGACGGCTTCAGCGAAGCCTCCGTCCTGTTTGCCGACATTTCGGGCTTCGTCGCTATCGCGCGCGGACTTGGGCCGGAGCGCACGGTCGCCATGCTCAACCCCCTTGTCAGCCGCTTCGACGATTTGGCGGCGCGCCACGGCGTCGAGAAGATCAAAACCATCGGCGACGCCTACATGGTCGCCGTCCGGCGTTCCCGAGCCCCGCGCCGATCATACTGTGGTGCTGGCCCGCATGGCGCTCGACATGCTCGTTGCGGCTCGCGACTTCGCCGCGGAAACCGGCATCGACGTCAAAATCCGCGCCGGCATGGCGTCGGGCCCGATGATGGCCGGCGTCATCGGCAAGCGAAAGTTCAGCTACGACGTCTGGGGCGACCCCGTGAACCTGGCGAGCCGCCTCGAGCAGGCGAGCACCCCTGGACGCATTCTCGTTTGCCCGCAATGCCGGGCGGCGCTCGACGAGGACTTTGTTCTCGAAAGCCGCGGCACGCATCGACATCAAGGGCGTCGGCGCGACAGGAAGCCTGGTTCCTCAACGGACCGAAAGCTCTAACGGTACGACGGTTCGCGCGCGTTGCCCTCAGCCCTTCCAATGCAAGGCGCACAGCAGCGTGAACAAGCGCCGCGCGGTGTCGGCATCGACTGTCATCTTGCCGGAAATCTTCTCGTGCAGGATCTTGCTGCCCTCGTCGTGCAACGTGCGCCGGTTGAGGTCGATGGCCTGAATTTTCGCATGGCGGCGCCGTCCTCACCGCCTCGTAATAGGATTCACAGACGAGAAAATAGTCCTTCATCACCCGCTTCAACGGCGTCAACGGCACCTGATGAGATGCGACCGCCTCGGCGTTCTCGTCCGTGACGGTCATCTGCAGGCGATCGTCGGCGATGGCCAGATGCAGCCCATAAGGCCCGGCATCGATGCCGTCGACGGCGAACGAGTTGCCGTCGAGAATATCGAAAATCGCCACCTCGCGCTCGTGCTCGATGTTGGCGCTGGCGCGGCCCAACGATTTCGGATCGAGCGTGATCTCGATCAGGCGGTCGCGGCTTTTTTCGGCTTTCGGCTGTCATGTCTGCATCCCGGCACCCCGCCTCACGTCTCGAGCCGGATTTCAACCGAACGCCGGTGGCCTTCGAGCCCCTCCGCCCGCGCCAGCGTCATGGCCGCCGGACCGAGCGCCTTCAGCGCCGCAGCGTCGAGCTTCAGGATCGACGTGCGCTTCATGAAGTCGAGCACGCCGAGACCTGACGAGAAGCGGGCACTGCGCGCGGTCGGAAGGACATGGTTCGAGCCCGAAACATAGTCGCCGATCACTTCCGGCGTCATCGACCCGAGGAAGATCGCGCCGGCATTGCGGATGCTTGTTCGCGAGGCTCCTCGCAATCGGCAGTTGCAATTTCGAGATGCTCGGCGGCCATCTGTCGGCCAAGCGCCGGCGCCTCGTCGAGTGACGCCAGCACGATCGTCGCGCCGAAAACATTCCAGCTTTCGCCGGCGATATTGCCGCGGGGCAAAGTCTTCAATTGCCGCGCCACGGCGGCTTCGACCTTGGCCGCAAAGTCCGCGTCGTCCGTCATCAGAATCGATTGCGCCGCCGTGTCGTGCTCGGCCTGCGCCAGGAGATCGGCGGCGATCCATTCGGGATTGTTGTTCTTGTCGGCAATGACCAGCACTTCGGACGGCCCGGCGATCGAATCGATGCCGACGGTGCCGAAGACCTGCCGCTTCGCCGCCGCCACATAGGCGTTGCCCGGCCCGACGATCTTGACCACCGGGCGGATCGTCGCCGTGCCGTAGGCGAGCGCGGCGACGGCCTGTGCGCCGCCGACCCTGAAGATTTCCTCGACGCCGGCAATGCGCGCCGCGGCCAGAACGAGCGGATTGAGTTCGCCGCGTGGCGACGGCACGACCATGACGACACGCGGAACGCCCGCAACCTTGGCCGGCACGGCATTCATCAGCACTGAGCTTGGATAAGAGGCCAGCCCGCCCGGCACATAGAGCCCGACGGATTCAACCGCCGTCCAGCGGTGTCCGAGTTCCGTCCCCGCGTCATCGCGATAGCGATCGTCGGCGGGCAATTGGCGTTGATGATGCGCGTGAATGCGGTCGCGCGCCAAGTTCAGAGCTTCGAGCGTCTCGTTCGAGCAGGCCAGAATCGCGGCATCGATCTCGGCGGCGGTGACGCGCAGGCCTATCCTGTCGAGTTCGACGAAATCGAATTTCCGCGAATAGTCGATCAGCGCCGCATCGCCGCGATTGCGCACGTCGGCAACGATTGTCGCCACCGCCTCATCTACTTCCGCCGAGGCCTCGCGCTTTTGCGCCAGGAGTTCGCGAAAGGCCTTATCGAAACCCTTGTCTGACGTCGTCAGCCGCATGGGCATGGCGCATTCCTCTCGGCTCGACGCCGCCTTTGCTCGCTCAATCCTCGATGTCCTTGTGGGCGGGTGTGTTGGCCGCCGACCAGACGGCCCCCAGGTCCTTCATCTCGGCTTCGAGACATTCGACCCCGAGGCGAATGGCTGCCCCGCCGGAAAAAGTCAACGTGACATCTCCCTCGACCGGCATACTGGCAATCGCGGGCTCGAAAGTCACCGCGAGGAGGGCCAGCGCCACCGACTTGTCCGTCAGGTCGAGGCCATGCACCTGCGCCGAAAGCACGCGTTCAAAGCGAAGCCCGGTGCGGCGGCGGCGCGCGCCTTGATCTTGACCCGCCTCGAGCAGGGTGGCCCAGTCGAAGCGGTTCACCACCACGGCAAATCGCCGTTCGCGCGGCAGATAGGCCATGTCGGCAACGCGCAGCACCGCATCTTGAAGATGCGCCGAAATGACGTTCAAGTCGTCCGCGTCCAGGGCGATGAGTTTCAGATCTGACATGTGGGCTTCGCCTGGGGTTCTGACGCAGATCGCGCCGAGAGCGAGTGATACCGGGGGCGCCTTCCCGACGCAACCGTTGGCGCCGCGGCCAGACGCACTTCGCATAACTTGACGCTCGTCGCCCAACAAGCACGCGTCGACGGCCGAAACGGGGCATTCCTAAGTTGGCTAGCCATCCGAGTGCCGCCCTCCTACCCGTTCGACGGTCGGATGAACTACACCGCCGGTCCGGACGCTCCCGAAGCCCGCTCGTCCAACGCGCGTTTCAACGCGGCTTCGGCCTTCAAGCCGCTGCGGCGTTCGCCGCAGGCCTTCCACAACACGTAGCCGACCGCAATGCCAAGCAAAAACGCCAGCACCAGCAGCCCCCAAAGTTGCGACATCAGATACATGGAATTTCCGTCCTCACGAGAGGCCCTCGCTCGATTGAGCGCGGAGGGCAATGGCGTTCGTACTTCGCCGAATCAAGGCGTGCTTCATGGTGCCGGCTCCGGGACGGGAGCGCTTTGCGAGAAGACGAAATCGACGCGCCGGTTGCGCGCAACTGCGAAGTCCTTGTAGGCGCCATCGACGGGCTGGCGCGCGGCGAACGCCTGCGTTTCGAGATGCTTTGAATCGACACCGCGCTCCACCAACGCCGCGCGCACCGTTTCGGCCCGCTCTTCCGACAGCCGCTGATTGCTATCGGGCGAGCCGCTGGCGTCGGCATGTCCGCGGATCACGAGGGTGAGTTCCGTGCACTCTTTGGCGACCTCGGACAGGCGGTCGAGGCTCGCCGAATGCCTCTTGCGCAGGTCGGCCGCATTCGACCGGAATTTCAAATACGCCACGGCTTCGAGCTTTTGCCCGCATGCCACAGTTACGGAACGGAGCCGTTCGGCGCGTTCGTCGTCGGCTTTCCGCCGCTCGGCTTCAGCCTTGCGGCTGGCCTCGGCTGCTGCTGCTAGACGCTTGTCGTCCTCAGCTTTCGCCCGGGCATCGCCCTCCGCCTTGCGCTTGGCTTCCGCCGCATTGCGTGCGTCATCCTCGGATTTCCTGCGCGCCTCTTCTTCCATCTTGCGCTTCGTCTCAGCAGCGACGCGTGCGTCGCTCTCCGCCTTCTTGCGAGCGTCTTCCTCGGCCTTGCGCTTGGCTTCCGCTGCGAGGCGTGCCTCTTCTTCGGCCTTCCTGCGGGCTTCCTCCTCGGCCTTGCGTTTGGCTTCCGCTGCGAGGCGTGCGTCGTTCTCTGCCTTTTTTCGAGCTTCCTCCTCAGCCTTGCGCTTGGCTTCCGCCGCAACGCGCGCTTCGTCCTCGGCTTTGCGCCGAGCTTGCGCTTCGGCCTTGCGCTTGGCGTCCAGTTCCGCCGCGAGACGGACTGCCTCCATGGCCGCACGAATGCGGGTATTTTCAGCGGCAACTTTGGGATCCGCATCGTCGCGCGCGATGAGATCGTCCTGAAGGATGGCGACAATGCCCGGCACGCCGACCATCGGCGCCAATATGCGCTGCGCTTGTTCCCGCGCCCGCGTCTTGGCGGCAACATCGGCGACTGTGCCGACCAGATGGCCGATGTGACCGTCGACTTTCAATTTGAGGTCGGGAAGTCCGGACGCCGCCAGGAGCCGCGCAGCAGCATCCTCTCCGTGGTGTTTGATCTCTTGCGCAAGGCCCTCACCGTTGCGGTAAAAGCCGTGCCAGCCGAGCAACGCCAGCGGCAAAAGACCGGCGAGGCCAAAGACGGCCGAGCACCAGGCGCAGCGCCGCCGCTCGTCGCGATCGCTCCTTGGGCCAGGGCCGAAAAGCCTTGCCGCTTCGGCCGGCAGCTCACCTGATGCCCGCCCCGCGGTCAGCCAATAGAGTAAACCGCCGATGGCGCCCATGGCGCCAAATTTCAAGGGCGCGTTGCCGCCGATCATGGCCGCCGACGCACCCCCGCCGCGAAGAGCAAAGTAACCAAACGCCGCGATTGAGCCCCCGGTCAGCGTCCAGAACAGCCAATGGCGCCAGCCGCGCGCCTCAGCGGCCGCGATCGCGGAGAGGGACAGGATAAGCAACAACGGCAGGAAGGGCACCAGCGCCCGCGCCAGGGGCCATATGGGCGGCTCAAAGGCGCTTGGCGCTAAGACGAGCGGCAGACCGAAATACGAGCCGGCGGCCATCGCTGCGAGAATGGCCAGTGCGAGGCCAAGCGCGACGCGCAGAATTTGACGCAACATCGACCGCTCCTCGCCCGCGCCCCGCGACAATTCTCGGTAAATTACACCGTCAACGCGGGCGCGCTCGAATTTGTACCAAAATGGTCAATGGGCCGCCCGCTGAAGCTTCGACGCCTCGAGCGCGGCACCATGGTTAACTACCCGTGATGCGTTCCACCATCGCACCGCAGCGCGTGAGCTTGTGCTCCAGCTGCTCGAAACCGCGGTCGAGGTGGTAGACGCGATTGATGGTCGTCGTGCCTTCCGCCATCAGTCCCGCGATCACCAGCGACACGGAGGCGCGCAGGTCCGTCGCCATGACCGGCGCGCCCGTGAGGCTCTTCACGCCCTTGATCGTCGCGGTGTCGCCGTGGAGATGGATGTCGGCGCCGAGACGGGCCAGTTCCTGCACGTGCATGAAGCGGTTTTCAAAGATCGTCTCGCGGATGACGCTCGTGCCGTGGGCACGCGTCGCAAGCGCCATGAGCTGGGCCTGCAGGTCGGTCGGAAAACCCGGAAACGGCTGCGTCTCGACCGACACCGGTTCGATGGCGCCGCCATTGCGCCGGACGCGGATGCCGTCGTCCACTTGTTCCACCGTGGTTCCGGTCTCGGCGAGCACGTCGAGCGCCGTCTTGAGGTGTGCCATCCTGGCGCCCTCGAGGATGACGTCGCCGCCGGTCGCGGCCGCCGCAAATGCAAATGTGCCGGTCTCGATACGATCGGGAAGAACCGTGTGCACGGCACCTTCGAGCCTGTCGCGGCCCTGGATGCGCAGGACCGAGGTGCCGATGCCGTCAATGCGGGCGCCCATCTTGACGAGGCAATCCGCGACGTCGCCGATCTCCGGCTCGCGCGCTGCATTTTCGATCACGGTCTCGCCCTTGGCCAGTGCGGCGGCGAGAAGCACGTTGTGCGTGGCGCCGACCGAAACCTTGGGGAATACGATATGGGCGCCGCGCAAGCCCTTGGGCGCCTTGGCGAGAACGTATCCGCCTTCGATCTCTATTTCGGCGCCGAGCGCCTTCAGCCCAGTCAGATGCAGATCGACGGGACGCGTGCCGATGGCGCAGCCGCCGGGCAGCGACACCTTGGCGACGCCCATGCGCGCGATGAGAGGTCCAAGGACCCAGAAACTCGCCCGCATGCGCGAGACCATTTCATAAGGCGCCGTCGTATCGACGATATCGCGCGCGGTGAGATGGAACGTCTCGCCGAGATGCGTCGTTGGCCCCGACCGCTTGCCGTCAACGGCGAGATCGACGCCGTGGTTACGCAGAATGCGGACCAGCAAATTGACGTCGGCGAGGTTCGGGACGTTCTTCAGCGTCAGCCGGTCGTCGGTCAGCATGCTGGCAATCAGCAGCGGCAGCGCGGCGTTCTTGGCGCCCGAAATCTGAATTCGGCCGTTGAGCGTCTTGCCGCCGGTAATGCGTATGCGATCCATGAAAGTTCAAGCCTGTCGGTTCGGAGTGCGTCTGACGCGCCCCCTTGGGTATAGGCAACGATATCCGATAAGTCGCCCGCTGTTCGTCGCCCTGATTAGTCGGTTCCGCGCCCCGGCGGCAAGTGCCGCGCACGCAGCAATTGGTAGCAAGCCTAACGCCTTGGTTTGACGCCACTTTCTTGGGCGATTTCGGCACTCCCAGGTGCACAGGTGCGGTCGCGAGCCGCCTCCTTCCGGCGTTTGAGGTTGGCGCGAAGCGCGGACGCCAGCCGCTCGCTGCGCGCCGGCTTGTTAGACGGCGTGCGCTTTGGACCTTCTTTGTCGGCCGCCATGACCCCTCGGCTCCCTGCGGGCGCTTATCTTTTGGAATGCATCAGATAGCACAAAATGCGCAACCGCCGGGGACCTCTGCGGAGGGCCGAACGCCGATCCCGGGTTGCGGGCGCATTGCGGCCCATAAGTCACGCGGCGATACCTTGCCGGCCGCAATATGATGTGGCAGTGTCCGCCCGCGTCGCAGGTCCCGCTGGTGCTCAAGAGCCTCCCAGTGGTGGCGTGTTATGCGTTTTGGGAGCGGATGTCTTACAGGGGCTGTCGGACGGACACCCGAAATGGACACTATCGCCTCAGAACCCCTAGCTGCCGTAGCTCAGTGGTAGAGCACTCCCTTGGTAAGGGAGAGGTCGAGAGTTCAATCCCCTCCGGCAGCACCATCAATTCGCGATTTAGATCAAAGGCTTGGGCTGCTTCCGCGGCTTGCACTCGCGCGCGCCGAAAGGGCTCGGGGTAGCATTCGCGCTTGCGCGCTCTCACTTCTCGTCTTAGGCGAGCCGGCACCTGATCGAGACGCGGATCACGGAATCGGACGGGGCGGGGGTGAAACGCGTTTTGGGCCGTGTTTTCGCTGACAAAGGCCTTCTAAATTCGATCGGCTCCGGCAACGGCGCACGAACTCGGTTACAGGTTCACCGATGAGACTGCGAGTTAGAGCGCATTGATCTTCGCGGGACGCCCGTCACGAACAGGCGTCGGTCTCACGTCCGAACTCTCTGCCAAGCCTGTGTCTGGGCGACCTGGGCATAGCCACATGCCATCACGATGGCTCCGCTCACAGTATTGCCGAGCGTCACCCAGAACAGGTTGTGCGCCATTCCGCTCCAGGTGACTGTCGATGGATGATCTGCAAGCAGCGCGACAGTGAACAGCGTCATGTTGGCAACAGAGTGCTCGAAGCCGCTCGCGATGAATGCGAAGAGGCACCAGAAAATCAGAATGCACTTGGCCGTGTCGCTGTTCGTGCGGGCAGCCGTCCACACAGCGAGGCATACCAGCCAATTGCATAGCATTGCCCGCGCGAATAGGGCGACCGGTTCGGAGTTCATCTTGTAGGTTGCAACATCAAAGATCAGTGTGGCGCCCGGCTTGAGAATGTAGCCGCCACCGCCGGCCACGAACAATGCAGCAAGTACAACGGAGCCCGCGAGATTGCCGATCCAGCTCGCCGTCCAAGTTTTCGCCAGATCGGACAGGGACACGGTACGGCGCAGATAGCCGATGGTCATGTACATTGTATGCCCCGTAAACAGTTCGGAGCCCGCGAAGATCACAAGCGTCAAGGCAATGCCGAAGCTCGCCCCCATGACGAGCGGGCGCAAGGCCGCATCGATCGGCTGTCCGACCGAGAAGATAAGGATAATTCCGATGCCTACATAGGCTCCGGCGAACATCGCGCTGACAAGGAACCCGAGCGGATTCGCGCCCAACACCATCGACTTCGTGCGCGCCAGACCGGCGAACTCTTCGAGCGTCTCAGCGGCATCCATGCATCACCTTGTGGTCATTCACTCGTCGACTCTGGGGTTCGAAGTCCTGCGAGAGTCTGTGCCTGACGGCCATCAAACAGCAAACACGCACCCCAATACGCCGAGATGCCAAATCCTGCTGCAAGCAGGAGGTATCCGGCGTTCTTCTGTTCCGAGGCGAGATAGGAGAGGCAAAGGCGAACGGGCGCGGCAAGAAACGTCCAGGCCAGAACGCCGAACATCGATACGACGTGAGACAGGAGCAGGCCCCTCAAGAGTACCGGCGCACGCGGATAGCTAACGGCGAGTGCGAAGCCTGCTAGGGGGACGCTCAGAAATTTAGCAAACTCGTAGCCGGGCCTCTCGAGACTTAATTCGATCGATCTAGGTAGCATCCAGAACAGCGCGATGCAGACGGCCAGAATTATACCGGTCAGTCCGTGCCTATCCCAGCTCTCGAAACAGCGACCTGCCGTGCACCGGGTTGCCACTCCCAGGTGCCATCCGGCAAATGCCAGAATGGGGATCTGCAAGAGCATGTGCGAGACGAGGCCTGCCTCGAGCGTGCTTCGGACCGAAGGCAGTGCGAGGACGGTCAACACGCTGGTCCCGAACTGAAAATGCGGGTTGTTCGAAGGGCTGCTCATGAACCGTCCGCAGCCTCAGAAAGTATGCGTTCGCCCTGTCGGACGTCACCGATCCTTGCCAGGCGGCCACGCGCATCGACCAAGTGGAGCGCCGCATTGTGGACGAACCCGCCTGCACCGTCATCCTTCACGACAATTCCGAATACATCCAGCAGGCGGCGCAGATCGGCGATGGAGCGTGGCCTAACAATTCTCCACGCGGGTGTTCGGGCGCCATGGGCCTTTGCATATTCGGCGAGTTGGGCCGGCGTATCGCGTTCCAGATCGAAGCTGATGCTCAATTGGCGAACGCCAGAATACCGCGGATTGCGTGCGATCGTTTCCTGAAGGCTGTAGAAGTCCTCGCCGAGCGCGAAGCAAATCGTCGGGCAGCTTGTGTAAATGAATTCGATCAGCGTCGGCTGGAGACCACCGCTATCGAGTTCCACCATGTCCCCGTCTGACGATTGGAGCGAAATAGCCGGAACGGGCCGGGGATTGCGTGCCACGTCCACGCGGCGCGAGCTTTCGAGCGTGAAGGCCGAGAAGCCATCAGTTTCATGCCAGAAGACGCAAGTGGCTGCCAGAACGATGAACGTGCTTGCTATCGCGGTTTTGAGCATGGCGGATCATTCTTGCTCCGTGGTCAAGACGCGTCCGACAAAGCGGGCGAAGAACAGACTGGCGCCAAGAATAGCCGCAACGGCAAAGACGACGGCCACACGATCATGCGGCATCCATTCGGCCGCATGGACCGCCCAACGTCTCGGGATGCTGGCCGCACCCGCGACAAGAAACCCGATCGTGATGCCGAGACCGCCAGCAAGATAGATAACGAAGCCGAGCGAGTTTGCCCCTGATAGGCGCTCCTCCGCTTTGCCGCGGCTCAGCCAGGCCATAAAGCCCCACGCCATCGCGACCTGGCCGATGAGCAGGTACATATGGAAGTGACCTGGGACCCAGAGCGTATTGTGCATGACCTTGTTGACGACGATCATACCGTCGAGGATCGCCGGCATCGTTCCGGCACTCCATCCGAAAACACCGGTGACGAGCAGCGCCGAGGTCAGATCCCACTTGATGCCCGACCGGCTAAGGTAGGAAAGCAGGCCGAATGTGGTCACCAGAATGAGTGGAAGTCCGCTGGCGTAGGAAATGATCTGCCCGGCGACGAGCGCCCACGACGGCATCACGGTGTCCTGAAGCAGGTGATGGGGTAGACGGCCATGACGAAGAGGAGAACCGCGCTCCAAGCGGCCACGAACACCCGCGACGTTTTCCAGGGCCGCCCGGTATATTCGGGAATGATCTCGTAAACTGCGATCACCGCCATGTAGATGCTGGCGTTAATGAAAATATGGCCGAAGAAATAGATCATGTTTTTTGCCAGGAGAGGGTCGATGGCAAATGCCGGCTCATAAATGTTGATGAGACTGATGACGATCACCGCAGCGCCAGCGATGATGCCGATGGCATTGAAGATCGTGACGGCGGCGGATGCGACGACGGTTGGCGGCGGCACATCGTCCTGATTGCCCGAAATAGAAGCGGCCAACCGAGGGCTCGTCCGAGCGTTCCGTATCGCGCGATCAGAGCACGACCGGTTTCCAAGTAGAAGATGAGAAAGCCCACGCCGACGAGTGCCAAGCCGATGAGATAGACCGCCGCTGCGGATGGCTCCCAGACGCCACCCGAATGGGCCGGCAGAGGATACAAAAATGTCCATGCGCCAGCGAACCCGCCCAAGAAAATTGCCCCGAGGATGAGAACGACGCCCGCGAGGAACAGCCCCAACATTGCATAATAGGGCCATGCCTTGAGCGCGACGTGGCGCGCCAGAAAGTACCACATGATGGCGGCTCCGGTCAGGCCGGCGGTGCCGACCATGCCGATGCCGTGAGCGGTGAGGATCTGATAGAAAAGCGCCGGCTCGATTGTGATCAGGCCGCCCTGCGCCGATTTCATCAGGAGACCAAACAGCATCATCAGTATGATTACGAGCCCGCCAAGGGCCATCGTAATTCGGATTGCCGCTTCGGCAGGGACCGGCGATCGAAGGGTTGATGATTGCGACATGGGTTTTGCTGCCTCGCGCTATTTTGTAACGACTTTGATCTGGTCCCGCATGGTGTGGTGAGCGAGACCGCAATACTCCAAGCAAAGGACCCGATAGGTTCCTGGCGTCGAAAACGTGTACTGAACCTGATTGATGTATCCGGGCATCCCCTGGTCTGGAACAATATGGTGCCGCCGGTATCGGCTACTCCGAAACCGTGGTTGACGTCGTTACTCGTCACCCGGAAAACGATAGGCGTGCCGGCAGGGACGACCTTTTTGTCAATTTCCCAGCTCCACATGCTGCCTGTGACGTTGAGCACGGTAGCCTCGGCGGAGGTCGAATGCGGCCAAGGCCGTAACGAAGCGAACGTCACGACAACGCCAAGCACAATCAGAAACCAGAAAAGTCCACTTCGGATTTTCTCTGCGCCTGCACGGGCGCCCTCTCCGCCGTCGGTTTGTACGCTGGTCCTGACGACCATGAAGAATGCTGCTGCGACCGCTGCAATGAGCAACAGCGAGATTGTAAGTATATATGGTTGCATCATCGCCCCCGGAACCGCACGCTTTTAAAAATGTACATTACTTACATGTTTCTAGTCCAGCGTCCATTTCGTTCCTGCCTGATCGTGCACGGCCGCACCTGGCCAAGTCCTGCGGGCCGCAAGACCGCACAGGCGCGGCCATTCCGCCTCGCTTCACTCTGGCTCCATACCAAAAGTTCCGAGTGGTGCTTTCCTGGACCGCCCAGCCACCTATTCATGTGGTCGTGGGACGTCCCCCCGCAATTTGAAGTGACTGAGGTCGCTGGGAGGCAAGAATGCTGAGTTTCAGGAAACGACTATCCAAGGCTGCTGAACTGGCGGCGGTTTCTGCGGCTGCCGTTGCACTTCTCTCAGGTTTCGCCGTCGGCACTGCTCGCAGCGAGGTTCCCGAGGCTACATACAAAGCCTTAGGGCTTGAAAAGTCTGCGCCGCCCAAGGACCTCTACGACGCGCTGACCAAGCGCTATAATAGTCCCGAGGCCGGTGCAGGAGAGGGCTCACTCTCAAAGTTTTGGGAACCCATCCCGATTTCCAAATACCTCAATCCGCGGGATTTCTACAAACCGCCAGCCAATCCAGAAGTGGACGCAACGCGCGCGCAGTGCGTGGAATGCCATACCACCATCACGCCGGGTTGGGTCCACAGCTGGAAGAAGAGTGTGCACGGCAATCTGGATGAGATCCGCAAGTTACCGGACACGGATTCCCGCTCTTACAAGAAGGGCATGATCACTGAAGTCGAGGGCAACCTGCGTTCGATGGGCCTTTTGAAAGACGGCGAGCCACTCAAGGAAGTCGGCTGTATCGATTGCCACATGGGTGTCAGCAAAGAACACGGGCTCCATCAGGCCGATCTCAAACTGCCCGATGCAGCAGCTTGCGGTCAGTGCCATGTCAAGCAGTTTGGCGAGCGCGAGTTTGAACGCGATACGATCAAGTGGCCTCAGGATCAGTGGCCGGCGGGACGCCCATCGCATGCACTCTCTTACAAAGCCAACGTCGAGACTGCGATCTGGGCTGCCATGGAACAGCGCGAAGTGGCCGAGGGTTGCACATTCTGTCACACGACGCAGAACACATGCAACAGCTGCCATACCCGCCATGAGTTCTCAACGGTCGAAGCGCGCAAGCCTGAAACCTGCGCAATGTGCCACAACGGTGTCGATCACAATGAGTTCGAGGGCTACATGTTCTCGAAGCACGGCACGGTTTACCAGACTCGTGGCGACACCTGGGACTGGAATGCCCAACTTGCCGATGCAGTTGGCAAGGGTGGCATGAACGCGCCAACGTGCCAGTTCTGCCATATGGAATACCAGGGCAAGTTCACTCACAACATGGTGCGCAAGGTCCGCTGGGCCTTCGAGCCGACGACGAAGATTGCCGACAACCTCAAAAATCCATGGTTTGAAGACCGCAAGGAAGCTTGGGTTGGAACGTGCTCGAACTGCCACTCTGACAGCTTCTCCAGAGCGTATCTCGACTTCATCGACAAGGGCACCATCGACGGCATCAAGATCACCGAGGATGCCAAGCTTGTACTGACGAAGCTCTACGACGACGGCCTGCTGCCGGGCCAGAAGACCAACCGTCCAGCCGTTCGTGAACCTGAAAAGGAAAACGGCCCTGGCAACTTCTTCAATCTGTTCTGGCAGAAGGGCAACAATCCATCGGTCGTGGAATATGAGTTTGCCGAGATGTGGGAACACCACAAAATCAAGCACTACAAGGGCCTGGCCCACGCCAATCCCGGTGGCTACACGTACTCCGAAGGCTGGTCACAACTCATCAAGAGTGCAGTACGCATCAATGATGAGGATACCAAGTTACGCGACATGGCAGATATCAAGTCCAAGCTCGAGGCACTCAAGCCGCCGCAGAAGCGTGGCGACTTGCTGAACCTCGAGACGCCTATCCAACGTGCAGTGTTGGGCGGACTTGGAGGTCTCATCATGCTGCTCGGGTTCGGTGCCTATATGCGGAACAGAAACAGACCTGACTAGTCTAAGTTCAATGGCAATTAGCATCCGGGCAGCCGCCAGTTTGGTTGGCTGCCCGGTTTGGTTATTCACCGATGTTAGCGTGAGGTCACAATGACCCAATTCGAAGGTGGTAGTTCGATGGCCGACGCACCCACACTCACCAAACGCGCGTCTCAGTCATGGGGTCCAATTGCGTTGACGGCCTTCGGTGCGATCATATCCGGTCTGGCTGTCAATTCGGCTCTGCTTCCCGCCGAGCTGCCCTATGAGAAGACAATTGTTGACGCTCTGCCGGAGGCCTACAAAACTCTAGCACTGCCGGTTGCCGATCCGGCCGTACCCGTTAAGAAACTGGAGTGGCGGGTGTCCGGCGTACGCGAGGCCATTGCGGCCGCGTTCGTCGCGACGGACGCCGACGGGCGAAACGTGCCGCTCGACTGGCAGAATAATGTGACTGAGCCGGTGTTTTCCGCAGACCTCTCAATGACCGAGGTTGGTAAGGTGCTGGTTGCCATTCGCGAGCACGTTCCCTTGGGCGCTGTAGTGCTGTCGTGGTGGGATCTGTCGAGGAAGATCCGTCTCATTGCGCAGCGTCAGGCACCGCTTGATGATCCTCAGTCCCGCGGACTTGTTATGCCTGCAGCCTGGCGCTCGGTCTCAGGTCTCGTCGACGCATCAGAAAGAGCGTTCTGGGGCAAAGGCGTTCCCGAAGCCGATGGCGAGAAGTTCACCAGCTTCATTGATGCGCTCCTGCTTGACGAAACGAAGGGAGTCGACGCGCTTCAGGCTTTGGCTCCGGGCAAGGAACTCTATGTTGCCGTCCATCTCTCCGACGTCTGGAAGGCCGCGGCCGCAAGGCCTGACCGCATCGAAATCGCCTATCGGGACTTTCCTGGCGCTGGCCAGTCGCATGGTGTCATGAAGGCGACAAGAGAGTGGATCAGCGGACAGAAGATCGAGGGAGGCTATGCTGTCGAGCCGATCGGAAATTCCGTGCGGCTGCATTATTTTGCCGACAAGGCGAGCTCTGACCTGCTGATTGCGAAGATGCTGCCGTTCTCGACGTCGAACCCCATGCGACTCTGAACGTCTGCAACTCGTCTATCAGCACCGTGGATTTTGGGTCTACAAACTCAACCGACCACAGGGACGTGAAACTGACCGGCTGCCCGCTGGCTAACGATCACAGACTATTTTGCAACTGTCGGGATTTTGTAGTTCTTTAAAGCCTCGGAAACTTCACGCGGCATGTAGTTCTCGTCATGCTTGGCCAGTATCGTCGAGGCCTCGAAATCTCCATCCTTGACGAGGCCTTCAGCAACCACGCCCTGTTGTTCCCTGAACAGATCCGGCAGGATCCCCCGATAGCGAACGTTTATCGCGTTGGCACCATCGGTGATGCGGAAAGCCACGTCCATTCCGTCGGGCTGGCGCTTAATGCTGTCTTTCTCTACCAGCCCGCCAATACGGGTCTGCTGTCCGGCCATGACTTTGCCGCCCTGAACGTCACTTGGCGTATGAAAAAAGACGATGTTTTCGCGCAACGCGCTCATCATGAGAAGGCCGGAGGCCGTAAGGATCGCCACGGCAAGTGAAATCAGGAGTCCGCGTCGCGCTTTCCTGCTCATCGAGCAAAGGCCTCTCGGGGTGTGAATGGCAGATCAAGGTGAACCCATGTCTCTCGCAGGGCATCGACGAGGTCTTCGATCATCGCCGTACTATGGCAGGGACCGGGCGTAATCCTGAGGCGCTCGGTGCCGCGAGCGACGGTAGGGTAGTTTATTGGTTGGATATATATTTGGCGCTTTTCAAGTAGATAGTCGCTTGCGGCCTTGCAGAGTACCGGATCGCCGACCATCACGGGTACAATATGGCTTACACAGTCCATGACAGGCAGCCCTCCTTTTTTTAGCTGCCCCCTAAGCAGGGTTGCCCTTTCATGCAGTGTTTGCCGCTCGATTGTTGAGTTTTTCAGATGTCGGACGCTTGCAAGTGCGCCAGCAGCGACGACCGGCGGAACCGTTGTCGTGAAAATGAAGCCAGATCCGAAACTGCGCACCGCATCGATTATTGCGCTTGAAGCTGCAATGTAGCCGCCAACAACGCCAAAGGCTTTAGCAAGAGTCGCCTGAATGACATCTACCCGGTCTTCGACCGCGTCGTGTTCCGCGACCCCCGCGCCAGTCCGGCCATACATACCGACAGCATGAACTTCGTCGAGGTAGGTGAGGGCACCATAGCGACGGGCAATATCACATAGCGGGCCAATTGGTGCGATGTCACCGTCCATAGAGTAGACGGATTCGAAAGCTACTATCTTTGGTCTGGAGGCCGGAAGTTTTGTTAGAATATCTTCCAGATGCTGGGGATCGTTGTGCCGGAAAATGAACTTCTCGACGCCGCTTGAGCGGATGCCATGAATTATGGACGCGTGATTGTGGGCATCCGAAACAAACACGCATTCGGGAAGCAGCCGCGCAAGTGTCTCCAGCACGGTCAAATTCGCAACGTAACCGGATGAAAACACAAGCGCCGCGGGCTTGTTGTGAAGTTGTGCGAGTTCCTTCTCCAGTTCTACAACAGGCCGATGGTTGCCAGAGATGTTGCGTGTTCCACCTGACCCGGCGCCATATGTATCTATGGCTGCTTTCATGGCATCCAGCACCGCAGGATGCTGTCCCATGCCAAGATAATCGTTGGAGCACCAGACCGTAATCGTTGTCTCCTTGCCGCCATGCCACAACCGGGCGCGCGGAAACTCACCGGCAAGCCGCCCGTTTTCGACGAATTGCCTGTAGCGGCCCTCGAACCTGAGTTCCTCTAGCTGGAACCCGAGGATGCGATCGTAATCGGGAGGTGCCGTGCTCCATTTGCACGGCGCTTTGGCGGACTCTGGGGATGCGGCCTGCGAGGTGCGAGGAGCAACCGAACGCTGGGTCTTCATTTTGCTTCTGCTCCAGGCTGCTTATCAGGAACCGGCGTTGTGGGATTGGCGCTTGAATTCACCCCCGCTGCAGAAGCAGTCTCAAGCTCCTTCAAGAGACCCGTGACAGCATTCTTGGCGTCGGAGTTTTCCGCTACAAGCCCGGAAAGCTGTGTCAGCGTCGTGCGCGCGGCTTCAATCTCGTGACGCCGGACGAGGCCGATGCTCTTCAGCCAAAGAGCTTCGGGCTTTTTCGGGTCGGCGGTAAGCAAACCATCGACGATCTTCTCTCCTTCGTCGCGGTAGCCGTCCTTTTCCGAGCGGACCAAAGCCGATGCAAGCACCAGCTTTATAGCAGGATCTTCGGGCGCCATCGCCTGTGCCTTGCGGTATAGGGTGACGGATTCCTCGTCTCTACCAAGTACGCGATAGCTGCGCGCCAACATGATCACGTCATCGATGGTCGGATTGCCGGCGTTCACACGGCTTTCAAGTTTGGCGACCATTGCGCCGACATCCGGTGCACCATTGGGCCCGGCCTTCGGAACACTATTGCCCTGCGATACCATCGGGGGATCGACTTGCGGTGCACCGGCCGTTGCATTTGGCAATGGAATGCGGCCGTCGGCGTGGGGATTCGCATCAGACCGCACGTCATTTCCGTTAAGCAGCAGTGCGACTGAACCGGCACCAATCACCAACACCGAAGCGGCTGCAATTCCCACCCATCGGTAATTTTTTGGAGCGAGTGGAGCGGCGGTCTCGGCCGCGCGCGATCTGCCGAGCTGAGCGGCTGCATCTTCTGCCTCTTGCATGAGCCTGTTCCTCTGTTCACTATGGTCCGATTTATCTATTCGTTCCTCTGACAAGGCGACGTCGAGCGCCACCATTTCTGCTACGAGGCGATCCTTTTCCATCTTCCAAGCCGCCACGCTTGCATTGGGTTCACGTTCATCGCCATCAGGCAGATCCACCCCGCCAATTAGCAGTGGATACACGGTCCAGGCAGAAGCCAATGCGCACATAACTAAGATCGCTAAGTGCATGATCATGGATCCAATAGCTCAATGCGGCGGATAAGATCATTGGTGTCCGTGACCGACGCTTTTGTTGCCACAAGTTGGGCGCGGCGGTGCCGCAAGAGCCGAAACAGAACGATTGACCCCAGCAACAGTGCAATTGCAGGGAAGGCCCAGATCAGAAAGTTGGCGCCGCGTGCGTGGGGTTCCATGAGGATGAAATCGCCGTAGCGTGCGACGAAGAAGTTGCGGATTTCGTCATCCGATCGGCCGGCGGTAACTTGCTCGCGGATCAGGTCCTTCAACTGGTTGGCAACCGTGGAGTGGGAGTTGTATATCGTTTCGCCTTGACAGACCGGACATCGCAATTGCTGGGCGACTGCCTTGATGCGCGGCTCGATGGGGTCTTCGTGCTTGAGTTCAGCAATGGCCGTGCAGGCCGTCAAAGCCGCAAGCATCCACACGAAAAACCAGAGACTAAATGCTCGGCTCATTGGGGACTCTCCAACAATCGGAGATATTTTTCGGCATCTGGTTTCGTGAGTGCCCCGATGTGACGGGCGATGATCACGCCGTGTGCGTCAACGAAAAACGTTTCGGGCAACCCGAAGACGCCGAAATCGACCCCTGTGCGGGCCTCTGGATCTAAAGCCGAAGGGTACGGGAAGGCGCCACGCTCCTTCAAGAAACGTGCGGCGGCGTCTTTGGCATCCCGGTAGTTGATCCCAATCATTCCAACTTTATCAGCAACGCCGAGAGCCGTGCCTAGATCGACCAGCACCGCGTGTTCGGCGCGGCACGCACCGCACCAAGACGCCCAGAAATTTATGACGTGCGGCTTTCCGATCAATTCGGAGCCTCGAATAGGTTTGTCGCCAGCCAACGTCGCGAGTTCGAAGTCCGGGAGCGTGCGCCCGATAAGGGCAGAAGGCATAAATGTTGGGTCGCGCCGCAGCCCGACTGCAAAGAGGGTGAGCAGACTGACAAGGACGCTAAGAAGTGCTGCTTTCCACCAGGAAAACAGGGGCCGTTCGGTTCGGGCCAACGCTGCATTCGTTTGCGCCGGAGGGTGGTTCGTCATGGGATGGCCGCCTCTCCCAATTCAAGAGTAGATCTTGCCGGTGCGGTCTGGTTGCGACCTTGCGAGAGAGCGAACAACGAGCCGAGGATAATTACGAGCCAGCCGGTCCAAATCCATCCAACCATGGGGATGAAGTAAGCACGAAGCGAGGCCCTCCCGCCGCCCAGTTCCTCGCCGATGACGAGATAGAGGTCGCCAAAGAATGTCGATCGGATGGCGGATTCCGTCGTCGTCATCTGGCCCCTTGGATAGGTTCTGCGCTGAGGCTGCATGAGTTCGACTTGATTGGGTCCGACAAAGGCCAGGACATTGGCTTGACGCGCGGTCCAGTTGGGCCCTTGAACCTGTTCCAGACCGGCAAATTCCAAAGTATATCCGCCGATCTCAAACCGCTCGCCCGGTGACAGCGTTACCGTTTTCGTTTCCTGGAATAGTCCAGATGCCAAAATACCGAAGACGATAATGGTCACGCCCAGGTGGACAATAAAACCTCCGTAGCGGTGCCGGTTCCATAGAGCCAAGGAGGTCAATCCACTCGACCACGGCTCTCCCGAGATTGCGATGCGCGCCTTCGTGGACCGCCAAGTATCAACGGCGACACTTGCCAGAACACATCCGATCCCCGCCAGCGCCAAAAGCGGCAGTACTGCGCGGATACCGGACAGTAAACCAAGCACGAGGCAAAGACCGGCCACGCAGGCGGGTGCCAGCATGAGCAGCCGCAATCGCGCCAAATTGGTTTTCCGCCACGGAACAACTGGCCCCAGCGCCATCAGCCAGACGATTGCCACCATGATCGGCAGGACGGTCTTGTTGAAATACGGCGCCGCTACGGTAATTCGCTCTCCCGCCATGACTTCTGCGACCAACGGATAGAGTGTTCCAAAGAATACGGTCGCGGCAGCAACAACCAGAAATAGATTGTTGAAGAGCAGCGTTGCCTCTCGCGAGAGCGAGCCGTCGAGCTTCGCGTTCGACCGCAAGGCGTCGGCACGCATGATGAGAAGTCCAAAACCGCCGAGCGTCACGACGCCGAGAAACACGAGGAGATAAGCGCCGCGCGTGGGATCAACTGCAAAGGCATGAACAGATGTCAGAACGCCCGAGCGGACCAAGAACGTACCAAGTAGTGACAGCGCGAAGGTCGTGATGGCCAGGAATGCATTCCAGCCGCGGAACAGATTTCGACTCTCCTGGGCCATGATCGAGTGCAGCAGCGCGGTGCCCGTCAGCCAAGGCATGAGCGAGGCGTTCTCGACGGGATCCCACGCCCAATAGCCGCCCCATCCCAGTTCGTAATAGGCCCAGTAGCCCCCGAGCATGATGCCGCTTGTCAGTGCGAACCAGGCGAATAATGTCCAGCGGCGCGTTGCCAGAACCCATTCGGCGCCTGCGCTGCCGCGAATCAGGGCAGAAATCGCGAATGCGAACGGCACGACGAAACCGACGTATCCGAGATAGAGCATCGGCGGGTGGATGATCAGTCCGGGATCTTGCAGAAGCGGATTGAGTTCTCGGCCTTCAAGCGGCGCGGGTATGAGTTCGGTGAACGGACTGGACAGGAAGAGGATCAACACCTGGAACCCAACCTGGACCGCGCCAAGGGTCGCCATGACATGCGGCATCGAACGCGGGTGAGTGGTCGAATGGATGGTTACGACAAGGGCGGAGAAGAGAGTTAAGTACCACAGCCACAGCAGCAGCGATCCCTCATGCGCCCCCCATAGCGCCGTAATGCGATAGATCAACGGGAGGCGGGTGTTCGAGTTCTGAGCCACATAGGCAACGGAGAAGTCATTCTGAATGAATGACCAGATGATCGTAAAACAACTCAACGTCACGAGCGCGAGGTTTGCCAGTAGCGCCCGGCGGGCCACTTGAATGAAAATAGGTCGATTGAAATTTGCCCCGGCGATCGATGTTACGATGCATACGATTGCCAGGGCGAGAGACAGGACCGTCGCAACCATGCCTAGCTCTATGAAAGTGCCACTCATCGTTCGTTCCTTTGCAACGCTGCCGTTCCAACCGCTGCGGAATGTGCGGACGCCGGCAATAGGATTTTGGCCAAGCAGGAGATCCCCTGGCTAATTTCCTTGGGCGTCAATGCGGCGTACCCGAGTACGAGATAACGTCGGCTGTCATTGTGCGAGCCGAACTGGAGTGCCGCCCCCGTCGACATTGCGTAGACCCCGACGCCGCCCTTCAGGGCGCACTTCTCGATTTCCTCAGCGTCTGGAAGACCATCCGGTATGCGCCATGTCAGATGCATTCCGGCGGCCGCTCCCCGGACGTGACACTCTCCAAAGTTGGATTGGAGTGCAGCCAGGAGAACGTCACGGCGGGTCAAGTAAGTCTGTCGCATACGCCGAAGGTGCCGGCGAAAGCCGCCATCGAGCATGAAGTCCGCCATGGCGGACTGCTCTAACCAGCTTTGGCCATTGTTCATGAGGGCTTTGAGGCGCCTTGCCGGTTCGACGAGCGCCCTTGGCAAAGCGACATATCCGAGCCGCAGTCCGGGACCCATGCACTTCGAGAACGTGCCCATGTAGATGACGCGATCGTGGCGATCGAGCCCCTTGACTGCCGTGAGCGGGGCTCCGCTGAAGCGGAAATCGCTGTCGTAGTCGTCTTCGACAACGTAAGCGTCGTGGTCATCGGCCCAGGCAAGGAGGTCCATTCTGCGCGGCAGGCTTAGGGTTGCTCCCATTGGGTATTGGTGGGACGGCGTAAGATAGGCGACGGCGCCGAAAACGGCTGGCAACTGCGATGTGTCAAGTCCATTCTCGTCAACAGGCACTGGATGAAGCTCGGCACCAAAACTCTCGAAAACGTAAGCTGCACCCTGATAACAGGGGTTCTCGATGACGAGAGGTGTGCCCGGCTCGATGAGAAGCCTGGCAATGAGGTTGAATCCATCCTGGCAACCGCCGACGATGATGATCTGATCGGCATCAACCGCAACGCCGCGAGCGGGGCCAAGGTGATCCGAGATTGCAAGCCGCAGTTCTTCCAGTCCAGATGGCTCGTTGTATTCGGTCAACGAGAAGCTCGATCGCTGCAGTTGTCTCCAGATATGCTTGGACCATGCCTTCACCGGAAACGAAGCCGGATCCGGCCGTCCGACCCAGAAATCGGCGGTTAACCTCTGCTTATGGGGATTTCGCAGCGAATGCGTGCGAAGAAATTGGCGGCTTCGTGGGGCGCCCGGCAGCTCAGCCGATTTGCCGTTTGCTCCGGACGTGACCTGAACGCCGTTCGTCGATGCGGTTGGCACCCTATCGTGGAGATTTGTCGATACGAACGTGCCAACTTGGGGCTTCGTATAAATGTATCCTTCGGAGATCAACCGCTCATAGGCGAGCATCGCCGTATTGCGTGAGATACCCATCTGAATGCTAAGTTCGCGCGTCGCAGGCAGCGGATCTCCGGGCCTCAACCGACCTTCAACGATCATCAGCCGAATCTGCTCAAAAACCTGATTCTGAAGCGTGGATTTCTCTGTCTCGCTTACAGCAATCGGCAACTGCATTGCAGTCTCCTGAAGAAGCCGAGCGCAATCAAACTTGGCAAGCCGAGGCTGAGGTCCCCTTACGTGGCACCAGACTAGACGTGCGATGAGATCATTGCATAGAGCCAGATGCTGCTCGGTAAATGGTGCCAGCGCAATATATGTTTTTCAAAGTTTGCCCAGTTTATCGGGACTTTTTCCTTGTTCTGCCGCTGGAGAACTTGAATTGAGCAGCACTATACGGACCCTGCGGGGCTGGCACCCAGGGTCGAGCCAGCTCGGACCTGCAGATCGATTGATGAAGGGCTGCATGCACCCCGAACGCTGCCGATGGCGCGATCTATTGTCTCGACGGCTAGGCTCGCGGGCGCGGACCAGCCTCAATGCCCAGTAGTGCCGCTATGCGGCGATCTCGGCGGACCAGATCGGCCAACGTGTAGCGATCCAATACAGCAAGGAATGCTTCGAGGGCCTCGCGAAGGATCGGCTTCAGCTCGCAGCCGGGTTCGAGCCGGCATTGTCCGCTTGACGGTTTGAAGCATTCCACAATCCGGAACTCGGTTTCCGTGGTGCGAATAACCTCCCCTAATGTGATCTCTTCGGCAGGTCTTCCCAGCCGATAACCCCCGGACCGGCCGCGCACAGATTCAAGAAATCCATGACAGGCTAGCTGATGCATGACTTTACGGACGTGATCTTCAGAAATGTCGTACATGACCGCCAATTCGGGGATGGTCACCAATTCCGGACCGCGAAGTGTTGTCGCAATCAAGGCCCTTAGGGAATAGTCGGAGAACTTGGTAAGCTGCATGTTCTGGCTCGTATTGGGTTGTGACATCCGCGACCATCGGCGATCACGGCCACATGGTCGAGCGCCATGTCAAGCTGAATTTGCTGGGGCTAAAACGGTGATCTGATGAGGGAAAGCAGGGTCGTGCTTACGCTATTTGCGTCAAGTCTACCTTGCCATCGGCGCCGTTCTCGCGATCAATGGTCAAACCTGAGCGACCACTCTCCGAAAATTCACGCTCACGCAGAGGTCCTCCCTGCGAGGCAGATCGTATATTTGGCTCGGAGTCTTGCCAAGGACCACTGTCCCCTCGGGCCGTGGCTTTCTCGGAGGCGGTTGGCGACACACACTTCTTCGGCATACACGTATTGAGTGCGACGGCGTCTTGGCCCTGAAAACCGACTTCCAAAATTCGTGGGTAGCACCGGGATAGCGGAGATGCTGGCTTCCGGTGGAACGTGTTGAGACTGAACGGCGCTCGCTGAAACAAGCTCCAAAAACGTCATCCCGTCCAAGGCGTTACCCCAGCGCGTTTCGTGGAGTTCCGAGCCGCGCTGTTGGTAAGGGAGAGGTCGAGAGTTCAATCCCCTCCGGCAGCACCATATTTTTCTCAATCACAATCTGCGCTTAGCCCATTTTCGAGGCTTGCACTCGCGCGCGCCGAAAGGGCTCGGGGTAGCATTCGCGCTGGTACAGACCGGACAGATACCTGACAGAATAGACTAGGCACATCCCTGACAGTCAGCGTGGATCGCTCGACGAGGAAGTTCGCGCATGCCGTTTGAAATGTCAGGCATGTCCCTAGCAGTTCGCTCCGTCGCATGATCAAGACGACCAGAAAGCAGACGTTCGCGCTGAAGCGCGATGGGCCACGAGCAGGTCTGCGATCACGAATTGTCGCACCTTCACATACATGCCGGGCGCGAACATCCGGTGACGCCGAGCGCAATTTCGCTGATGGCGGCAAGAGATGCGAGGCTGTCATCTTGCCGCCTTCAGTACGCCTCGGCGCTCAAACCGCAAAGGACTTCGGTAAGGCCGCGGCCATCAGGCGTGAGACGATCGCGTCGACGGCCGCCAAGCCCCCCGAACGCTCCACGGCCCCGATCGGACGCGCGCGTTCGCCGACGATGCGGGCGAGTTCGGCGGCGTTGTCCTCGGGAATTCCGCGCAGGCGGGCATGGCGGGCGATTGCCGGATAGTCCTTGCGCCACAGCGCCGCCATCAGCGCCAGCGGGCCGAATTGATCCTTCTGCATGACGATCGCCGGATGGTCGCCGCCGTCGCCCGCGGCGCGCGTGTACTCCTCGTAGTATTTGCTCCAGTGGCGCGCCGGCTTCAGATGATGCTCGACGTGGTAGTCGAACCCGAGATTGCCGTGCTCGGCATCGACGAAGTCGATCGTGTGGCCATGTACCTCGTGGGGATCGTCGGGATCGACCAGGCCATGCTGGTAGAACGTGATCAGCGAGATGAAGGGCCCGCCGAGAAAACGCGAAATAAAGAGGTACATCGCCGCGATCGGATTGAAGAGTGCGACGGTGAAGACGACGGCCCACCAGATGATGAGCCCTTTGACGACTTCGCGCAGCTGCCGCTGTTTGCCTTTTTGCCGGAGGTAGCGGATCAGCAGGCAGCCGGTCACCAGGTCCATGCTCTGCCAGAAGGCATGGCGGCTGAAATCGAAGAAGCTTGTGCGGTCATAGGGCAGCGTCGTCTGTGTATCGAGCGGGCCGTTGTCCTCGACGTGGTGCACGTAGACGTGCTGCACGCGATAGAAGCCGGGGACGCGCGCGGTCAACAATGCGAAAACGTATTCGAAATAGAACTGAAGGGCTCTGAGCAGCATCTTGATGCGCGGGTTTATCCCGGCTTTGGGTGAGAAGACGCGGGTGTGTATGTTCTGGTGCTCGACGATCTCCTGAGGAAACTGCCCGAGCAGCAGCATGGTGGCGTAAGCCGCGATGACGAAATAATTGATAGTATTGGGCAGGATCAGGAGCACCGTCATCGGCGCCATGAGCAGGGAGTTCGCCACCCAGACGCGCGTAAACACGGCATCGATCGGGTGGTGAAGGCGATTGGCAAGCCAGCGCTCGAATGGGCGGCTGTCGATCGATGAGCTGAGGCCATCGAAGGTATCGGCGCACTCGGTATAGATCAGATAAGCGCGCGCGACGACGCCCGAGCGACAGCCACAAGGCGATCTCGAGAGCGACTTCGCGCGGGTTTGCGTAATCGGGGAAAAATCCGGGAACCGTCTGGGTGAGGGCTGCGGTGAGCGCCGTCGACGCGATGAGCCAGACGAGGGGTGGCGCTTGATCGTGGCGCGGGGTAATATCTTGGCCCCGATCGCTCCGGCTCCGGCTACGACCCAATAGAGCACGCCGGCCGCGAGGATGAAGTATCCGGAGAGCACGCTCGCAAAGGCTGTCAACATCCCCTTGCGGTAACGCCGATAGCCGATCAACGAACCGGCCCGTATCAAACAGAGCGGCGGGGTGTGCGGCGCAGGGCTGAAGGGCGTCTTGTTGCATGTTCGGTACCCAAAACTGAATGCTGATTGCGCCATGCTACCGGTGGCGCCAGGACGCGGGCTGTTCCCAAGGAAACCCCGCCGGCCCGTTTGAGGGGCGAAGCGACCATGACTCAAGGCTGCCGCGATTTTGAACCGGGGGAGTTCGGTCCGCGAAGCAGGATCAGCGCCGGCGCGCGGAACCCGTCGACATCCAGTTGCCCTTCGGGCGCTGAGTTCTATTTGGCTGAAGCGCCTTGGCTTGGATGACGCGCCGCCACGCAGGCAATGAGACCGGCGACCGTGATGGGGTCGTCCATCTCGCCGTCGCCGCGAATGGTAACGTTGAAGACGTCCTCGGCATCGAGGAGGATCATTGGAAGATCGAGGGTATCGACTATCCAACTCAATCAATGTCGTGGAATTCTCGATAGGCGCGGTTTGGTCGCGCATGTATTTGCGCAGGATGATGATCATAGTGTGCGTCAGATCTGGCATGGACCTATCTCCGCGGCAGTGGTTGCAGGTGCCGGCTTCTCTGCCTTTCTTTCTAGGGACGCCATGCCCGCCGCGCTGTTACCGCGGGTGACCTCTCGGGAGCGAATTGGGACTTACTCTTCCGTCCGCTGCGGCATGGCGGAAGATGCTATTCAAGGCCCATGAGCTTCTGATTGCTGTCGTACAGATCGCGCGCCATCTTGATGGACAGCGCGGGCGAGAGCCGGTCGATCAACCAGAACAGCTTGCCGGCCCTGGGCCAGACGATGACGGGCTTGTTCTTTGCGACATCGCGTCAAGGACTTTTCCGCGAAGGCTTCAGCGGGCATCGGGCGCATCCGCTTCCACATTTGCTGCATCCGGTCCGGATCGACTTGGTCGAAGACCTTGCCGAAGCGCCCGCCGTTATCGAGGAGCGGCGTTTGAACGACGCCCGGGCAGAGCGCGCTGACTTTTACGCCATGGCGGGCCGCCTCCACGCGCAAGGACTTGCAGAGGCCGACGATCGCATGCTTCGTGGCTGAATATGCCGTGCATCCGGGATCGGGCGTGAGGCCTGCGACGGATGCGGTATTGATGATGTGTCCTGATTTCTGCTGCACCATGATATCATAGGCAGCTTTGGTGCCGTGGATGGTGCCGCGAATGTTGACGTCGATGAGCCGGTTCCAGTCACCGAGCGAGAACGCGTCGGCGTTTCCCATCATCCAAATGCCGGCGTTATTGAACACGAAATCCAGCCGGCCGGTCCGTCGCGCGACGCTCTGGTAGAGCGCTTCGGTCGCCTCGAAGTTTGTGATGTCCAACCTCGCGGCTTGCGCCTTTCCGCCCGAGGCGCTTGATGCCGTCGGCGACGTTCTCGGCGAGATCTGACTGCAAATCCGCGACCGTGACGCTCGCCCCTAGCTTTCCGAGTCGTTCGCTCAACGCCCGTCCAATCCCGGAAGCGCCACCGGTAACGATGGCTGTCGCGCCGGAAAAGACCGTCTCTGACGTGCCCATGCCGCCCCTCCTTCTCTGGGATCACCTGTGCCGCACGGTACTCGTGAAGCAATCGCCGGAACTATTCAACACGCCTGGTCGCTCGACACGTGTTTCGCGCGGAACTGCGTTTCCTACCCGCTCAGCGTAAATCCGGTCTGGGTAAACAACGGAAGGACGCAGCAATGACCGCATCGACCGCGACGCTGAAGCCAGACACAATTAGCCGGCCCCCGTCAAACGATCAGACCTACCGCATCGCCGGAGGCAAAACCGGCGTTCTTCTGATCCACGGTCTTTGCGGAACCCCGACCGAAATGCGCTTCGTTGCGATGGGGCTGGCGCGCGCCGGATACACAGTTCACTGCCCAACGCTTGCCGGACACGGCGGCAGCCGCCTGGACATCGTCAAGACCAATTGGCGGGACTGGTACAGAAGCGCCGAGGTCGCACTCGATGAATTGCGAAAGGAGTGCGACACGGTCATTGTCGGCGGGCTTTGCCTCGGCAGCATCATCTGCCTTCATCTCGCGGCCAACAATCCCGATAAGGTGCAGGGCGTCGCCCTGTTTTCGCCGACGCTGTGGATCAACGGCTGGGCGATGCCCTGGTACACGAAACTCTTTTCGCTGGTTCCCAATCGCTGGATCGCGAACATGATGCAGTTTCCGGATGCAGCGTCCCTCGGCATCAAGTGCCCGCGTGTCCGCGAATTCGTTCGCGCCGCGCTGGCGGCATCCGACGGGTCGGAGCTCGGGACCGTCGGCACTCCTGGCGCGATGCTCTTCGAACATCGCCGGTTGGTGGCGGCCGCCAAGAAGATTCTGGGTAAGATTCAGCAACCTGCACTGATCGTCCACTCGCGGCAGGATGACTACGCGGATCTGAACAACGCGACGTATCTGCAGGGCGCGATGCCGGGCTCCGTCGATCTCGTTGTTCTGGACGACAGCTACCATATGGTAACACTCGACAAACAACGTCATGTCGTGGTCGAGCAAACGCGGACGTTCATGGACCGGGTTGCTGCAAGACTGCACGTCGCCAAAGAACTTGCCGTCGGTGCGGCGCCTTCGATCGCCGCTTAAGCAATCGCGGCGGCGAGCCAAGTGAATGCTTGGCGCGATATTTCCAGCAACGGTTGTCGCCGGTCCTAAAACAGATAGTCTGACGCAGTCCGACCGCTCGATCGCGGCACCGGAAATTTCTTCAGGGTGTGACCTATGGATCGCGACGGCTTCTCAGCCGAACAATTTCTGGATGGCCGGGCGGCAACATTCCGAGGCTGCACCGGCGTTGCGCTCCAATATCACGGCGGACGTCGTCATCATCGGCGGCGGCTATACGGGCCTTTCGGCCGCTTACCATCTGAAGTCCGCCGATCCGAGTCTCGACATCGTGGTTCTTGAAGCTGAAACCACTGGGTTCGGCGCCAGCGGCAGAAACGCTGGCTTCGTCATTCCGTTGTTCGGCGCCTCCGTGGGTTTGATGAAGACATTACACGGCAAGCGCGCCGTTCGCGAGGCGCACGCTTACATGGAGTCGGCGATCACCGCTCTGGAAGAGACGGTGCGCGAGCAGCGGATTGACTGTGACTATGAGCGTTCCGGCTTTCTGAAAGTGGCGACCTCACCGGCCTACGTCACGCGAATACAAAAAGAGATCGAGTTCTTCCATTCTCTCGGCATTGACGGCGTTGGATGGCTCGACCGCCAGCAGACGGAGGCGCGCGTCCGTTCGCGGAATTTCCTCGGCGCCAGTTTCGAGCCGCACTGTGGATTGATCAATCCGGTTAAATGGGCGGACGGTTTGCGCCGGATAGCGCTTGAGAGCGGCGTGAGGCTCTACGAGAACACGCGCGTGACAGAGGCGCCGCGTCAGAGCGGGCGGTATCGGGTCAAGACAGACAGCGGCTCGGTCGATGCCCATCGCATCGTCTACGCGACGAACGGATATTCGCATCTCCTTCCACGAGCTCGCCTCGAAGCAGACGCCCGCCTTCGCCTACATCATCGTGACGGAGAAGCTCTCCAGCGAGCAGCGCGCCGCGATCGGGTGGGCCGGCCGCGAAGGCATCGAAGACGGACGCAACTTCATGCATTTCTACCGGCTGACGCCCGACGGGCGCTTACTCGTCGGCGGCGGTCCGGGGCGCGTGCCCTATGCCGGGAACATGGACAACGATTCTTCACCCGCAGCTTGGGCCCATCTCGAGAACTTTATCGCCGTCAACCTTTCCGGCGCTTCGCGGGATCGCCGTCGACTATCGCTGGGGCGGCGCGTTTTCCGTGACGCCAAATTCTACGCCGCAAATTGGAACGTTGGACGGTGGAGGCGCTGTCTATTCCGTCGGCTGTACCGGCCACGGGGTGGCGATGACGCACATGAACGGCCGCATCATTCGCGATCTCGTTCTCGGCCGGCAAACGGACCTTACCGATTTATGGTTCGTGAACCGCCGGTCTTTTCCGATGCCGCCGGAGCCGCTGCGCTCGATAGGCGTCAAGGCAGTGACGACGGCCATGAAGTTCGACGATTGGTGGTGCGATCGAGCTGACTGACGATAGCGCCAGCAGCAGTAGCATGCATTTCGCCGAATTGCGGACGCAAGCGGGATTGAGACGGTGACCCTCACCCTCAACGGGCGTCCGTTTAGCGGGAGGATCAGCAGGAGAGGTTTGGGCAGGATTTAGCTGGTGGGAGATTAGGCCACCAGAACGGCCTGACGTTTCAAGACCTCGAGCGCCGAGCGAACATGCTCGCCGATCAACTTCTCGATGTCTTCGACATCGCACACCCGTTCGCCGTTCTTGACAAAATGGATGTGGCCGCTGGAGACGCGCTCACGCACGCGCTGTAGGAGAGCAGCGTGGTCGCTTTCGCCGTTGAGCAGCGGCAGAATAGCCTGCTGCACCAGATCCAGATTGACACACTCGTGACGGATGTTGGTTGTCCAGGACTGGTTCAACGTCGCATCCGCCCGGGCGATAGGAAGGGCGACAGGACGAGACGTCGCGCACATCGATAGCCTCGTCTCTGTCGTTCCGACGTCGCACATCCCGATCGTCGCCATTCTGAAAAGCGCGTCCAGGACCGCGGCATGCTGTTGCTCCGTCGGGTCTCCGTGCATGTCCGCAGCGGCCGCTATCGAGAGCTCCGCCGGCAGGAACGAGCGCGGGTAGCCGCTCGCCATTATGCGTAAGGCCGCAGCGACGAACGCGTCGTTAGTCGAAAGCGTGCGCGCTGCCCGGTCCTTGAACACGACGCGGCCGTCGATTTCGCCTGCTTCCGTGATGCTGGCCGAAATCCGTAGCGTTGCGAGGCGCGACGGCACGAGTTCTCGACTCAATATCGATGCATTTTCGGCCCGCACCAGCAATGATTGGCGAAACATGCGGCCCGAAAGAAAGTCGATGTATTGCTCCATGCGATCCAGGCGGTTGCCCGAAAGGGCGCGGAGCAGTGAACCGTTGTCGGCACCGAACGTCTCGGCGATGGTGCAGCTGAAATCCGATTCGGTCAGGAATTCGAGTTGCCGAGCCCGCGCCTTGGCGATGAAATCGCTGACGTAACACGGATGGTTGTCGGGCTCGAAATATTCGTGCGTGATGTAGTAATCGGCGAACGCCGCAAAAGTCTTCGCCTCCTGCCGCAACATCTGACCATAAGCCGTTGCGGCGTTTGTTGCGGCGGCAAGCTGGTCAAGGAACTGCCGCGCCATTCGCGTCCGTTGAAAGGGATTTTTCTCGTCCTGGACATGATAGACGAGCGCCTCGCGCAAAGCGCCCCTGAGACGCCATCCCGGAAAAACATTGTAGCTGACATAGGCGACGCCGAAGTCCGAAAGGTTTTCGCGGGCCACTCTCAGGATGGCGTCCTGAACAGAAGCTGGCACCCAACTGTAGACGCCGTGACAAATGATGTAATCGAACGACCCGAAGTCGGGCGTGATGTCCGCGATGGACATCTTATGCATCTCGACATTGTCGAGCCCCAGCGCCTCGATGCGCTGCACTCCCGCGTTTACCTGGACGCCCGATAAATCGACCCCCACAAAGCGCGCGTCCGGGAGCATGGCGGCCATCGGGATGAGATTGCCGCCCGCCGAACAGCCCAGCTCGAGAACACGTGCCGTCTCTATTGCCGGCGCATCAAGATTGAACAAGCGCGAGATGGCCGCGAGCCGCGAGGGATGGCTTTGCGCGAACGGGTGCGACTCATAGGGAACATTGTCGTAGAATTCCGCAATCGACTTTTGTGCCGTTTCCATGCCCGCAATCTCCCCAACCCTGAACTCGACTTTCGAAGTTGCAATGCCGCAGGCCCACAAGCCCCCGGCATTTTCGTTGCATTACGGCTGCCCGATCACGGCTCGGGCAGGGGCGATGACGGGCCGCGGCGTCTTTGGTGCAGCTTGAGGCGGTCGTTGCGGTGCGACCGTAACGCGCTGTTCACTCGCCACCAGATTGACCGTCATCGCGTATGGGAGCCAGCGTCCGTCGAAACGTGCGAAAGCCAAGCGAAATTCAACCGACAGTGGCTGAGTCGGGAAGCGCCCCGCGAGCTGAAGCAAGCCGCGCGGATCGATTGCAGGCACGTCGGTCAACTCCGGCGTCACCTGCGCTGTGAGCGACAGATCGATGTTCTGCTCACGCAGCCCCTTGAAGATCAGCGACAGTTTCGATGCGTCGTTGGCGTTACGGAAGGGCGGCGCGCCGATGTCGCGAAGGACCGTATAGTTGCCGGTCATATTCGCCTGGTTCAGCGCGATAATCGTCGTCCGGATCAACGCCAACAGCTCTTCCGCAGCCGGCACGGCCAGCACTTGCTGCTGGGGAGCGGCCTGCGCAAACACACCCGGAGACTCGCCCCGGATCTTTACTTGTTCGGCACCTGCAGTGGGCGTGACAGTCAACATGGCGGAAAACACCAAACACAAATGTCGCGCAAATTCCGCAAAAGTCGAGAATGATCCGGGTGGGTGCCAGTAGGCGACGGAGGATGGCCCCGAAGCGTGAAGTCCATCCGCCGTCGAAACGACTGTTACATGGCCCGCCACGATCGCCTCCTCACCAGGCAGCCGTAATGCCGACCCGGCCGCCGATCTGGCCGCCGTCTTCCGTGAAGCCGATGGCGCCGTTGACCACCCAATTCGGATCGACGCGCGCCGCACCCTGAACGGCGAAGGCCTGACGATCCTGGAAGAAGCCCATCGATGCGTTGACCGCGATCGTCTTGTTGTCGGGCATGGTCAGCCCGCCCATCGCCATGGCCATGGCGATGCCGCCGTTGGCCCTGTCGATCGCCTTGAAGGCATTGTTGACGTCCGAGGTCATGCCGACGACCATGCTGTCGACGTACGCCTTGTTTGCCGCATCGCCGGAATTGACGGGTGCTGCAAGATTTGTGATCGACTTGCCCCCCATGTCGATGCTGCCCGTCATGGTGCCGCCCGACCTCTGCAATGCGCCGTTTGCCGTGGTCGTCAGCGCGGCGACCTGTTGATTGGTCGAGAAGAGTTGCCCGCCGTTGACGGCCTCCGTCGAGGTGGCGGTGACCGCACCCGCCGCAACATTGGTGATCTTGCGCTCGGCACCTGCCGCACCGACTGAGACGACATTCGCCTGACCGCCATCCGTCGAGCCGGCGCCAAGCGCCACCGAGTTGGTGCCCGTCGACGTGGCACTATCGCCGATGGCAACGCTCGAGTCTCCCGAAGCCGTTGCGCCATAGCCGCTTGCCGTGCTGCGCAGTCCCGAGGCGAGCGTGTTCTGACCCAGCGCAGTCGAGTCGTCTCCTGTTGCGGTCGCGCCATCGCCAAGCGCCGTCGCCGAAACTCCGCTCGCCGTAGCGCCGCTTCCGAGCGCTACCGACTGATCGCCCGAAGCGGTCGCGGTCTTGCCGGCAGCGAACGAGTCCGCCCCTGAGGCCGTTGCACCCGGCGACACTGCCGTCGAATTCGTGCCCGAGGCCACGGGCGAGGCGAGTGATGCCGTATTGTTGACATCGATATTGCCGGCGCCAGCCGTATCAAGGGCCGCGATGGCCCCGCCGACATCGTTGTAGGTGGTGCCGCCGACGATATAGGCCGGCGCCGTCACCGTCCCATCGGCTGCAACCGTGGCGCCACCGCCGAGCGCCGTCGCAACGCCGCTACCCAACGTGTTGACCGCACTCGCAACCGTGAAGAATTGCGAGCCGTTGACGGCATCCGTGCTCGTCGCCGAAACGACGCCCGCTGCGACGTTGGTGATCTGGCGTTCCTGGCCGACGGCGCCCACCGAGACGACGGCCGCGGCGGAGGTTGCCGCGACGGTGCCGCCATTTAGCGTATAGGCGCCAGTGCTCGGCGCCGACGTCACCGAGCCGGAGCCGAGCGCTACGTCACCCTTGTTCGTTGCCACCGCGCCGTTGCCGATCGAAACGGCGTTCTCGCCGGTCGAGGTCGAGGCCGGTCCGATTGCGACGCTGTTGGTGCCGGTCGGCAGTCGCATCCGCCAGTGTCGAATTGGTGTGGAAGTACTTGATGCCGCCACCGCCGCTGACCGCCGTATCGAGCGCCGTCAGCGCGCCGCCAACATTATTATAAGCCGTGCCTCCGATCGTATAGGTCGGCGCCGAGATGGTCCCATCCGGCAGTACGGCAGCACCACCGCCGAGGATGGTCGCAACGGATGCTTGGTTGGCGAAGATCTGGCTGCCGTTGACGGCATCTGTCGATGTTGCCGAGATGGCGCCCGGTGCGACGTTGATCAGGGTCCGCTCATTGCCGACCGAGCCGATGGATACGACGTCGGTGAGACCGCCGTCGTTCGAGCCAGTGCCGATGGCGACGGAGTTGACGCCCGTGGATTTGGCCCCATCACCGAGAGCCACGGAGCCGACGTTGGACGCCGTCGATCCGGCGCCGATGGCGGTAGCCCCCGCCGCGGTGGCCGCAGCATTCTTGCCGGCGGCAAACGAGTCCGTGCCCGAAGCGACGGCGCCGGGAGAGATCGCCGTCGCATCGTTGCCGGTTGCGGTCGGGGCGGCGAGTGCAGAGGTATTGTTGACGTCGATGGCGCCGCCGCTGGCCGTGTCGAGGGCGGCAATCGCGCCGCCGACATCGTTGTAAGTGTTGCCGCCGACCGTATAGGTCGGGGCCGTCACTGTCCCGTCGAGCCGCGACCGGACGCGCCGCCGCCAAATGCGCTCGCCACTCCGGCTGCCAAGCGTGTTGACCGCCGTTGCAACCGTGAAAAGCTGCGAGCCGTTGATGGCATCCGTGCTCGTGGCCGAGACGACGCCCGCCGCGACATTGGCAATCTGGCGTTCCTGCCCGACCGCGCCGACCGAGACGCATGGCCGCAGCCGTCGTGCCGGCGACCGTGCCGCCGTTCAGCGTATAGGCCCCGACGTTCGGCGCTGCGGTCACCGAGCCCGAGCCCAGCGCCACGTCGTCCGCATTGTTGGCGACGGCGCCATCGCCGAGGGCGAGAGAGCCGGCCCCCGCCGCGTTCGGAGGCATTGCCGATGGCGACCGAGCCTTGGCCCGTTGCCGTATTCAAATTGCCGAGAGCAACCGCACCCTGGCCGTTGGCGGTGTTGTCCGCGCCCATGGCGACCGCACCCGTTCCAGTCGCAGTGTTCGGATCGCCGATGGCGACCGCGCCGTTGCCGGTGGCGACATTGCCGACACCGATCGATACGGCCTTGCCGCCCTGCAGCGACCGCGCTCTGCCCGATGGCGACCGCGCCGTCCGTCGCAGCGGTCGCGCCATCGCCGAGCGCCACCGAACTTGCGCCGACAGCCGAAGCGTTTTTGCCGCCGGCAAATGAGGCGTCACCGGCTGCGGTTCCGACCGGGCCGATGGCCACCGCGTCGGTTCCAAGCGGCGCTGAATCCGCCAGCGCCGAGTTGGTGTGGAAGTACTTGGTGCCGGCTCCGCCCGCGACCGCAACGTTGATGGCCGACAGGGCTGAGCCGACGTTGGTGTAGGTCGTACCGTCGATCACATAGCTTGGTCCCGTCACAGTCCCGTTTGGCGCGACGGAGGCCCCGCCGCCAAGGGCTGCGACCGTACCGGCGCCGAGGTTGTTGACGCCTGTCGCGACCGTGAAGAGCTGCGAGCCGTTGATGGCGTCCGTGCTCGTTGCCGAGACGACGCCCGATGCGACGTTGCTGATCTGGCGCTCCTGACCGACGGCGCCGACCGACACGACCGACGCCGCAGCCGTCGCCGCCGGCGTGCCGCCGTTGAGCGTGTAGGCGCCCGTGTTCGGAGCCGCAACCGTCGTGCCATCACCGATGCCGACCGCGCCATCCAGTCCTGCGGCAATGGTTATACCGCTACCGATGGCTATAGCACGGTCTGCATTGACGATATTGCTGCCGCCAATCGCAGTGCTGAACAATCCCGTCGCGGTATTTGCCGATCCAATCGACACTGCGAAATCACCGGTTGCTTTGGACGTCGTCCCTAGTGCCAACGCGTTGTTCGCACTTGCGACGCTATTGCTGCCAACCGCAATCGAAGTGACACCCCCAGCATTCGCGGTAAGGCCCAGCGCGATTGCACCCGCCTTCGAAGCATTCGCCTGCGAGCCTATTGCGACAGCGTTGGTATCAGAGGCGCTTGCACTAGAGCCAAGAGCAACGCTCTCGTCGCCCGTGGCACTGGCAATGCGACCGATGGCTGTCGAACCAAATCCAGTGGCGTTTGCAACTGGCCCAACCGCCACACTATCCGCACCTGTCGCGGTCGAGTCGGCCGCCGCTGAGTTGGCGTGGAAGTATTTCACCGCCCGCCCCCCGAGTCGAGCGCTGCAAGGGCGCCGCCGACGTCATTATACGTCGTCGCGCCGATGGTGTAACTCGGCGCCGTCACTGTGCCCGTTACCGGATCTACGTCGATGTGCCGCCGAGGTTGGTGGCGACCGACGCCATCGCCGTGTTTATCTGGCCGCCATTGACCGCTTCCGTCGAGCCCGCGACCGTCGATCCGGCCGCAAGGCTCGCGATCTTGTCGCCGTTCATAGCGATGCCGGTCCGTCGATCGTCGCGCCGCCGGTGACCCCGATGCTCGTGATCGCCGTCAGCGCCGGATTGAGCGCGAGCGCGATCTTGTTGCCGGTCTGCGTCGAGATCAGGTTGTTGCCGGCGGTGACGGTGACGGTTTCACCGGCCGCGATGCCTTCCGTCGTCGGTGTGTTGGCGACGCCGGTGCCGGAGGCTCCCGTCGTCAGGTTGAAGCCCGCGCCTGCCGCCTGGATAGCAGCGGTAACATCATTGAACGTCGCCGCCCCGACCGTGATCGAGTCGGCGCCGTCGCCGTGGTGCCGTCGGCGTTGACCGCCATGCCGCCGCCGATCGATGGTGGAGATCGTGGTGCCGAGGTTGGTCGCAACCGTTGTGATTGCCGTGCTCTGGCAAAGAGCTGCGAACCGTTGATGGCGTCTGTAGAAGCCGCGGTGACGCGGCCTGCCGCGACGTTGGTGATGGTGCGTTCCGCGCCTGCGGCACCGACACTGACCGTGCTGCCGGGCGTTGTCGCTGCGAAGTTGTAGGCCGTGCCCGCGATTACAGCGCTGGCTGTGCCAACGGCAGCGGCTGTCGAAGAGCCAGTTCCGAGCGCAACGTCATTGGCGTTGTTGGCGCTGGCCGTGTCGCCAAGTGCGACGCTGCCGCGGCCTTTGCTTGCGATGTGGAGCCCATCGCAACCGATCCCTGGCCCGTCGCAGTGTTGGTATTACCCAGTGCAACCGCACCTGTTCCTGTCGCTGTATTATCCTTGCCGAGTGCGACGGCGCCCGTACCCGTCGCAACGTTCGGGTCGCCAATCGCAACTGCACCATCCCCGTCAGCCGTGTTCCCGGCACCGACCGATACCGATTTCCCACCCTTTGCGACGGCCAGAGAGCCGATAGCCACCGCGCCTGTTGTAGACGCCGCAGACTGGTTGCCGATAGCTACAGTATTCGCAGCCGTGGCGCTTGCGAGATGACCAAAAGATACCGCTGCTGCGCCGCTGGTCGTGGCGAAGTCACCAATTGCGACCGCGAACGTGTTGGACGCGCTTGAGCTGACCCCGATGGCCGTCGACGAGTTGCTAGACGCAGAGGCGTTAGAACCAATTGCCAAGCCAAAGCTCAAAGCACCCGTCTTTGCACCTCCACCGATCGCTATGCCACTGGCCCCGTCTGCCTGGGCTGCATTGCCGAAAGCTACCGAGTTGGAGCCTGACGCAAGGGCCGACGAACCGATGGCAGTCGAGCTGCCGCCTGTTGCGGTGGCCGCAATGCCGACGGCAGTATCTCGCGTAACGGTACCGCCCAAGACGCCGGCGACGGAGTTTGTGCCCAATGCAATCAGAATTCTTCTCCGTAGGCTATAGAGGTCTGCCCGATCGCGATGGCGTCAATGCCGATGGCATTCACCGCATTACCGATTGCTATCGTCGAAAAGCCGGTGGCATTTGCCCCAGTACCCAGCACTACGGCCGCAGTTCCTGACGCGACATTGCCCGCTCCAAGTCCGACGCTATTCGCTCCGGCTACTGTGGTTCCGGCGCCCATGGCGACTGCGTTGCCGCCACTTGCCACTGCTGACGGTCCGACGGCCACGGCCTCGGTTCCAGTTGCGCTAGAGTCGGGATTCAACGAATTGGTGTGGAAGTATTTGACCGATCCGCCACCCGAGTTGAGGGCTGCAAGGGCGCTGCCGACGTCGGTATACGTCGTCGCGCCGATGGTGTAACTCGGCGCTGTCACGGTGCCCGTTACCGGATTATACGTCGATGTGCCGCCGAGGTTGGTGGCGACCGATGCCATCGCCGTGTTGACCTGGCCGCCGTTGACCGCTTCCGTCGAGCCCGCGACCGTCGATCCCGGCCGCGAGGCTCGCGATCTTGTCGCCGTTCATGGCGATGCCGGTGCCGTCGATCGTCGCGCCGCCGGTCACCCCGATGCTCGTGATCGCCGTCAGCGCCGGATTGAGCGCCAGCTCGATCTTGTTGCCGGTCTGCGTCGAGATCAGGTTGTTTCCGGCTGTGACCGTGACGGTTTCGCCGGCCGCGATGCCTTCCGTCGTCGGTGTGTTGGCGACGCCGGTGCCGGAGGCTCCCGTCGTCAGGTTGAAGCCCGCGCCTGCCGCTTGGATAGCAGCGGTAACATCATTGATACGTCGCCGCCCCGACCGTGATCGAGGGTGCCGTCGCCGTGGTGCCGTCGGCGTTGACCGTCATGCCGCCGCCGATCGCCGCAGCGGTGGATAGGCCGAGATTGTTCGCAGCAGCCGCCACCGTAAACAGCTGCGAGCCGTTGATTGCGTCCGTGCTCGTCGCCGAGACGACGCCAGAAGCGACATTGGTGATCTGCCGTTCGCTGCCGGGCGCGCCGACCGAGACGACCGAAGCCGGAGCCGTCGCCGCAGGCGTGCCGCCGTTCAAAGTGTAGGCGCCAACGTTTGGCGCTGCCGTCGTCGAAAGTGCTCCAAGTGCAACATCACGGTTATTGGTGGCTGTCGCTCCAGATTCCGATTGCCACCGCGCTATTTCCGGTCGCGTTCGAAAGCGCTCCCAACGCGGTCGCGCTGTTCCCCGTAGCCGATGCTAACAGTCCGACTGCCGTTGCCGCCGTATTCGTCGCCTGGGCCGACTTGCCCACGGCAATTGCGTTAGTTCCAGTCGCAGTAGCGTTCACGCCGATCGCCTGGCTCGACGCGGCGGTGGCCTTCGCGTTGGTGCCCAGCGCCATCGCGCCAGCACCACTAGCAATCGTGTCTCTACCGGCTGCGAGCGAGGAAATTCCGGAAGCCGTCGCTTGCGGGCCGACCGCGACGCTGTCGGTTCCCGTCGCGGTCGAATCCGCCAGCGTCGAGTTGGCGTGGAAGTATTTGGTCGTGCCAGCCGTTGCCTCGAGGGCATCCAGCGCGCTGCCGACATCGTTGTAGGTCGTCGCGCCGATTGTGTAACTTGGCGCCGTGACAGTGCCGGTTACCGGATCATAGGTCGATGCGCCGCCGAGGTTGGTGGCGACCGATGCCATCGCCGTGTTGATCTGTCCGCCGTTGACCGCTTCCGTCGAGCCCGCGACCGTCGATCCGGCCGCGAGGCTCGCGATCTTGTCGCCGTTCATGGCGATGCCCGACCCGTCGATCGTCGCGCCGCCAGTGACGGCGAGGCTCGTCAGTCCGGTCAGAGCCGGATTGAGCGCAAGGGCGACGTTATTGCCGGACTGGGTCGAGATCAGATTGTTGCCAGCGGTGACTGTGACGGTTTCGCCAGCCGCGATGCCCTCGGTCGTCGGGGTATTGGCGACGCCGGTGCCGGAGGCCCCGGTCGTCAAGTTGAAGCCCGCACCTGCTGCTTGAACGGCGTCAGTGACGTTGTTGTACATGGTTCCGCCGACCGTGATCGACGGGGCCGTCGCCGTCGTGCCGTCCGGGTTGACAGCCATGCCGCCGCCGATCGCGGTGGTCGTGGACGACGCCGAGATTGTTGACTGCGGTCGCGACCGTAAAGAGCTGCGAGCCGTTGATGGCGTCCGTCGAGGTCGCCGAGACGACGCCGGCACCGACATTGGTGATCTGGCGTTCGGCACCCAGCCCACCGACCGAGACGACCGAAGCCGCTGAAGTCCTGCCGCCGTGCCGCCGTTGATGCTGTAGGAACCGGTGTTCGGCGCCGTCGTCACGGAGCCCGTGCCAAGTGCCACGCTGCCGGCAGCTGATGCAATCGCGCCCGTGCCGAGCGCAACGGCAAGTGACGCCGTGGCCTGCGCGCCATCACCAATTGCCACAGCAAACGGCGACGTCGAACTAGCCATGTTGCCTAGAGCCAGACTGGAGATGTTACTCGCGCTCGCAGACGAGCCGATGGCAATGGCGTTCGCAGACGTACCGGAGGTGGCCCCGATGCCCAGCGCCAGGCCGTTGGTGCCGAGGGCCTTCGCGCCCGTACCAATTGCTGAACTCGAAATGCCGCTTGCTGTTGCGCCATTGCCCTCAGCGATTGAATTCGTTGCACTTGCCGTCGCAATTGGTCCGATCGCCACGCTGTCCGGACCCGTGGCGCGAACCATCCGCGAGTGTCGAATTGGTGTGGAAGTATTTGGTGCCGCCGAGACTCAGGGCCTGGGCCACGTTGAATAGTTGCGAGCCATTGACGGCGTTTGTGCTAGTCGCCGAGACTTCGCCGTCGGCGACGCCCTGGATCTGCCGATTGCCGATGGCGACGACGCCGTTGGTCGGCGCCTGGGTCACGGTAAAGGTCTTGCCCGAGACAACGGCGCCTGCGCCGGTCTAGTTTGTCGTCGCGGAGACGGCCGCGGCGGTCGAGCCCGAGCCGAGCGCAACGGAGGACGCAAGCGACGCAGATGCGCCGGAGCCGAGCACCGTGGTGTTGGCGGCAGTCGCTTTCGTCGCTGCGCCGTCGCCGATGACGATCGCGCCCGTCGCGGCGGCCGATGTCGAGGCGTTGTTGCCGATGACGAAGGAATTGTTGCCGGTGACCGTGTTGGTGTTGCCGATGCCGACCGCGTTGTTGCCCGCGATCGTGTTGTTGTCGCCGAAGGCGAACGAGTTCGAACCCGACACGATGTTGGGATCGCCGATAGCGATCGAGTTGGCGCCGGATACGACGTTATCAACACCGATCGCGATGCCTTGGGAAGCCGAAACAGTCGAGCCTTTGCCGATGGCGATGCCGGATGTTGCCGCCGCGGTGACGGAGGACTGCCCGCCGATGGCAATGGCGTCGGCAGCAGACGCATTCGCGCCCGCCGTCGCGTTGCCACCGAGGGCGGTGGCACCGGCTGCCGTTGCCTTCGAGATTGGTCCAACGGCAGTTGCATTGGCTGCCGAAGCAACCGAGCTGACACCGATGGCGGTCGCGTTAGCGCCAACACTTGCCGCCGCGCCCTTACCGATGGCAATGCCGGATGTGGCGGCAGCAACGACGGACGATTGTCCGCCGATGGCAACCGCATCCGTGCCAGCGGCAACAGCGCCAGACGTGTTGTTGCCGCCGATGGCGATTGCGCCGATGGCGGTGGCGCTGCTGCTATCGCCGATAGCGATTAAATCTACGCCGCTCGCGATGGTAAAATAGCCAAGCGCGATCGCTTTGGCATTCGACGCCGCCGAAATCGTACCGATCGCGATTGTACTGGCGCCGCCGCTGGTTGCCGCGCCCTCGCCGATAGCGACGGAGCTACCTGCCGCTGCTGCGGTAGAGGAATTGGAGCCGACAACAACAGAGTTTACACCGGCCGCGGTCGTCGAGAAGCCAACCGATGTGGCCTGCAGGGCTGTCGACTTGGCTGTGAGGCCGAAAGCCAACGCTCCCTGTGCTGTAGACTGCGCGAAGGGGCCGACCGCCGTTGCATCCTGGGCGGAGGCCGTCGCGCTCGAGCCTATCGCAAGGGCCCTGATGCCGCCCGACGCGGCTGATGACAGACCGATGGCGATGCCTGATGTCGCAGCCGCAGCGACCGACGATTGGCCACCGATGGCGATGGAATCTGCTGCGGACGCCTTCGCGCCAGCCGTGGCATTACCGCCGAGGGCTACAGCGCCTGAAGCAGTGGCCTGCGTTGCCGTAGCAGCAGTCGTGCCGCCGCCGCCAATGGCGACGGAGTTTGTTCCGGTCGCACTTGAGTCGAGTGTCGCCGAATTGGCATGGAAGTATTTCGTGCCGCTGAGGCTTAACGCCTGCGCCACATTGAACAGCTGCGAGCCATTGACGGCATCCGTGCTCGCCGCCGAGACTTCGCCGTCCGCGACTCCCTGGATCTGGCGATTGCCAACCGCGACGACGCCGTTGGTCGGCGCCTGGGTGACGGCAAAGGTCTTGCCGGTGACGACGGCACCGACGGTCGTCCAGTTGGTCGTCGCGGAAACGGCCGAGGCTGTCGAGCCGGAACCCAACGCCACGGAGCTGGCGAGCGAGGCCGATGCGCCGGACCCGAGCACGGTCGTGTTGGCGGCCGTGGCCTTGGTCGCGGCGCCGTCGCCGATAACGATAGCGCCCGTCGCGGCGGCCGACGTCGAGGCGTTGTTGCCGATCACGAACGAATTGTTGCCGGTGACCGTGTTGGTGTTGCCGATGCCGACCGTGTTGTTGCCGGCGACGACATTATTGTTGCCAAGCACAAAAGCGTTGATCCCGGAGACCGTATTCGGGTCGCCAATAGCGACCGAGTTTGCTCCCGAGACGATGTTGCCGACACCAATCGCGATACCCTGTGACGCAGAAACCGTCGAGCCTTTGCCGATGGCGATGCCGGAGGTTCCAGCCGCCGTCACGGACGACTGCCCACCAATGGCGACGGCATCTGTTGCGGCCGCGCTCGCGCCCGCCGTCGCATTGCCGCCAAGCGCCGTGGCGCCTACCCCCGATGCCTTGGTAGCGCTCGCAACTGCAGCCCCGCCGCTACCGAGCGCCGTTGCGTAGTTTGCGCTCGCCGTCGAATTGGTGCCTAACGCTGACGAATTTTTGCCTGATGAGACGGCTGCCAGACCAATGGCCCCCGAGCCCTGACCACTCGCCACAGAGGCAGCGCCCACGGAGAATGACCCGTCGCCGGAAGCATTCGCTTTGAGACCGATGGCAGTCGCAAAACTGTTAGCCGCCGCCGCTTCGACACCTATGGCAACAGAGCCATCACCGGCTTGCGTGCTGATATATGTGCCGGCAGCAATCGTTCCACCGGTAAGCGTGGTATAGAGCGCACCCTTGGCGGTTGCGACTTTGTCAAGATCGTCTCCGCCGATAGCAACTGAGGAGCTGCCACTTGCAGCCACATTGTTACCGATAGCTGTCGACTGATCACCAGCCGCAGTCGCGAAGGGACCGATGGCCACAGATTGTGCGATAGTGGC
This sequence comes from uncultured Alphaproteobacteria bacterium, assembly GCA_963732525.1. GTDB lineage: Bacteria > Pseudomonadota > Alphaproteobacteria > Rhizobiales > Hyphomicrobiaceae > Hyphomicrobium_B. Next base: position 302,645 of record CAVSZX010000023.1, on the reverse strand, counting down.
GTTACCCAGCACGCCCGCAACGGCAAAAGAACCCAGCGCAAGGTTATCGTTCCCGCCACCGGCCACAGCGCTTCTTCCCAGCGCGACGCCATCCAGGCCCGTCGAATTTGACGACAAGCCAATTGCGATCCCGCTTGTACCGGCTGCCGTCACGGACGACTGCCCGCCGATGGCGATGGAGTTCCGCGCCGCTCGCGCTTGCGCCAGCCGTGGCGTTGGATCCGAGTGCGGTTGCACCGGCCGCAGACGCAGAGGCTGCCCGGCCCAGCGCCGTCGCGCTGGCGCCGCTCGCCGTCGTCGATCGTCCGATCGCCGTAGCCGCGACAGCGGTGGCAAGAGCGTCCGACCCGACAGCCGTGATATCGTTCTGGCTGTAAGTCTGCACGGTGCCGCTTGGGTTCATGACAACGGCGTTCGTTCCGCTTATCGCCGTGATGCCGCCCCCGGGCCCGGCAATCCCGACGGATTGCGCACCCGAAACCGTCACCTGGTTGCCGAGGGCAATCGCATTGGCGCCGGAAGCCGTCGCGACATTGCCGATCGCGGTCGAGTCCGGACCCGATGCCTTGGCGCTATTACCTACCGCCGTTCCGCCGGCCGCCGAGGAAATGGCCGCGCCGCCGATAGCTGTGCCTAGCAGCGCGCTCACCGAAGCGGCTCTGCCGATGGCGACGCCGTCGGTCGCCACCGCGCTGACCGACGCCTGCCCGCCAATGGCGATGGAGTCCGCGCCCAACGCCTGTGCACCCTTGGTGGCATTGCCGCCGATGGCCGTTGCGCCCGCGCCTGAAGCAGCTGTTGCCGTGGCAGCCGTGCCGGTGCCGCCGGCACCGATTGCGGTCGCATTGGCAGCTGTTGCCTGGGCGGCCGCACCCATGGCAATGCCCTGTTTACCGGTTGCAACCGCGCTCGTACCTACTGCGACGCCCCAAACACCAGAAACATTTGCTTGAGTACCGAGAGCTAAGCCGCCCTGACTGTTTGTCGTTGCAAGATTTCCAATTGCCATTGCTTCAAAGCTCGTGACGCCGCTTGGAAGGGCTACACCGCTCGTGCCAGTGGCCGAAGCGGTCACACCAATCGCTATGGGCGAACCACTGCCTGCGGTAACTTTTGCATTCGCGTTGACGCCAATAGCCAGGGCGGCGCCGCCCGTAGTGGTTGTCGCGATAGCGCCACCGCCAATGGCAATGGCTGTTGCCGTTGCCGTTGCTGATTGACCAACACCGCCGCCGATAGCGATTGCGCCGGAGCCGGTCGCGGTCGTCGTGCCTGATGTTGGAGTGTTGACACCACCCGCCGCAAACTGTGCGCTGGCCGGCGTTGCCGTCATCACGCCCATGCTCATGAGCAGAGCCGTCACCGCCGCGCCGCCGCCGGAGAGGCGTCCGAGCGCCCGTTGCCGGCCCATGAAGACGATGCGGAAGGCTTTGCGCAGAAGCCCGGCGACGCGGCGGCGCAATCCCCAGGGCGCGGTTTTGTCGAGCATCACGTCGTAGGCCGCTCGCCGAACCTGCGGTCGCTCTGCGTTCCCACCCGTCAGCCGGGATCGCGTCTCGCTGCAAGACTCAATAGATGCAATCTCTACGCGAGCGCGTGCGGACTCAGTCGAAGCAGCCATAGCGTCCCCCGTGACGGAATGATCAATCTATGGTTGTATATTTTAATTCGTTTGCCACAGCAACTTTCGATTGTACTCATCATATATTTTTCAACCGATATCTGACAATTGCGCCGCGCTTCGTAAATTTGTCAACTCTATCGCGCGAAAACAATGCATTGATAGTTCAGCCCGTCTGCGGGTGTGTGTGGATAACCGACGCTGCACGACTTCTCCACACTCGATTGCGTGCAGGAGCCTAAGTACAACTTGACCGAGCATATCCTTTAAATTGTATATGGCGCCGCCAACAAATTTCAACGGAGGGTTGTTCGTCATGGCATCTCGTTTTGAACTGGCCGCATGGGTTGCGGCTGCAGCGGCACTCGCGCTGGCTGCGGGGAGCGCGGTCGCTGCCGATCCAAAGGCGGCGGAGGGAGCAAAAAAGGACGGGGGCTGGTTCTCGGGCTACTCGAAAGGCAAGGAGGGCGGTGATGCGGCAAAGCCCGCAGCAGTCGCAGCCGAAAAGAGAGCACCTGCCGCCCCAGCGGCTGCACCCGCTGCGGCACAGGCCGGCAACACGGCCGACATCCAGACCATGGAGCAGTTGCAGAAGGCCGGCGTGAAGTCGTGCCTGCAGATCGCCAAAGCCGTCGGTCAGGCGACGATGTTCGGCACCGAGTACGCGGCGGCCTCGACATGGCATTCCGCCCAGCCCGACGATCGCTTCTCAGTCTCGATGATTGGCCAGCGTTTGGCCCCGAACTCCGGCGCCACCAATGGCGTCAGCGGCGTCTTCTCAACGCCACGCTCCGACGGCAAATGCGATGCGGCGGCGGTGCAGATCATTCCGACGCAGGACGCCTGCAGCAAGATCCAGGCGCAGGTGCTCGAAAAGGGCAAGCTCTTGGGCGATCTCGCCGGCGTGCCTATCCTGCAGAATGCCGCCAACGCCCAGGTCATGCTCATACCGGCGAGCGGCAACAGCTGCGTCGTCGTCGCCCTGAGCACGGCCTACACCGAGTAACGCCCGTCCCAGAGTTTCCGCTTGTCTCGTGTGGGGAAGAGAGGGGGAAGGACTGTCGCGCCCGCGGCCTTCCCCCGAATTCTTGCCGGCACAACGTTGCTCACGGTTCGGCGATGAGAATCTAGCGACGATCGCATGTCTTGGACGCTCGACCGCGATCAAAACTTCGCGGCGAGGTCGGGTTTGCCGGCAAGGATGGCGAGATCGCGTGCCTGTTCGCGCCGGATGTTCCGCAACGAACGGTCGGCGCCATGGGCGAGCAAGGTCTCGGCAACGCGCTCCTGGCCCGCCTCAGCCGCGAACATCAACGCCGAATACGCGAAATTGTTGCGGGCGTTGACGTCGGCGCCGAGCGCCAGCAGGCGGCGCACGATTGCGTCGTCGCCGTTCCTCGCGGCCAGCATCAAGGGTGTGTTGCCCGTACTGCTCTTGACGTTCACGGCGTCCTCGTTGGTCGCCAGCGCTTCCACTATGGCGGCGCTGCCGCGCATCAAGGCCCTGACGAGGGGCGTATCGCCACCCTTGTCACGCTGGCCGGGACGCGCACCGAGTGCCAGTAGCGTCGTGACGGCTTCGGCATTCCCTTTGTCGGCAGCATGCCAGAGCGCGCTGCGCCCGTTCCGGTCCACCGCCTCGAGTTCAGCACCGCGCGCCGCCAGCAATGCAACCACGTTGCCGTTGCAGGATCGGGCAGCAACCATGAGCGCCGCATCGCCGCTCTCGCTTTGGGCATCGATGGCAGCTTTGGCATCGAGCAGAGACTTCACCGCCGGCTCGAAGCAACCCGCCGTCGCAACGGAGAGCGGCGTCAAGCCGCGAACGGTTGATCTGTTCGCATCGGCCCCGCTTGCAGCCAACAGCCGCACAATCGCGCCATAGCCGTGCCGGGACGCAATGAAGAGCGGCGTCTCGCCGGTGTTGTTCACGGTGTCGGCCCTAGCGCCCGAAACGAGAAGCCGCTTGGTAATGCCGACGTATCCGCCGTCGGCTGCGAGCGCGAGAGCCGTGTTGCCGTCGATATCTCTTTGATCGAGGCCGCTCGCCGCTCTCAGGTGCGCGCTGACGGCTGAAGCATCGCCGAGCGCGACCGCTTCCATCAGCGCCGTCCAGTACTTCGTGCTGTGCGCTACGCCCTTGATGAGGGAGGCCGCTTCTGTTGATGTCTCCCCCGCGCAAGCAAAGCCGGCAGCGCCAACGCCGAGCGCAAGCGCCATCATCGTGACGCCTATCGTGCGAAGCTTATGCCGTGCCATGCTTGGTCTCGATTTCGATGCCGACTTCGCGCAGAAAATCCGAAGGCAGAATGCCGCCGGCGCAAATAATGACGTCGTCGTTGGCGATTTTGATGGTCTGCCCGTCGTGCGTGATGTGGACCGCGTGCTGTTGGATGGCCGAAACGTTGGAGTTCAAGAGCAGTCGGATCCGGCCCTGTTGCACGAGTGTATCCAGCTTGGAGCGATTTTTCGGTCGACAGCGCGCGATCGCTTCGCCGCGGTAGGACAAGGTGACATTGGCGCTGCCGAGTTCCGCCGCCATCGTTGCCGCCTCGACCGCGCTGTCGCCGCCGCCGACGACGAGGAGGTTGCGCCCCGCGTACTGTTCGGGATCGATCATGCGATAGACGACTTTGGAAAGGTCCTCGCCCGGCACACCGAGCATGCGCGGCGTGCCGCGTCGCCCGATCGCCAGCACGACGGTTCGTGTCCTGTAAGTCTGGCGACTGGTGCGAACATTGAAGCCTGAGCCGTCCACAGGCTCCAAGTCTTCGACGCGTTCTTGGAAATTGATCTTGAGGCCCGTTTTCTGCTGCACGCCGCTCCAGAATTCGAGCAGCGCTTCCTTCGACGTCTCGCGGAATTTCACCAATCCGACGAGGGGAAGATTTGCAGGCTCCGTCATCACCAGCTTGCCGCGCGGGAAGTGCGCCACCGTGCCTCCGAGCGTCTCCTGCTCGAGCGTGACGAACGTCAGCCCGAGTTCCTTGGCCCTCAGACTGGCGGAAAACCCGGCCGGTCCGGCGCCGACGATGACGACATCGAGCACGTCGCCGCCCGTGCCGCTTGCTCTTCGCGTCGCAATTGCATCCATGGCCTGCCGGCCTTGCGCGATGGCATTACGGATGAGCCCCATGCCGCCCAACTCGCCGGCGATGTAGAGCCCCGGTACGTTGGTCTGGAAGTCGGGACCGACGACGGGGAGATCGACGCCGCGCGTCTCGGTGCCGAACACAAGGCTGATGGCATCGAACGGGCAGGCCGCACGGCAGGCGCCATGACCGATGCAGTGCGAGGGCTCGATGAGATGCGCTTTGCCGCCGATGAGGCCGAGGATTTCGCCTTCCGGACACGCTCTGACGCAGGCGCCGCAGCCCATGCAGGCGGCGGGATCGATGACGGGGTGAAGGGTCGCGGGTTCGTGCAGCCCGGCTTCTTGCGCCTCGGCTTTGGCCTGCAGGCTGCGGCGTTCTTCCTTGCGCCCCGCGTGCCCAAGCATCACCCAGATGCCGACCATGGGGAGCGCATAGACGAGCATGAGATAATCGAAATGCATCACAAGAGACCCACGCCACGCTACTCGGCCGGAACGGTCCTCCGGCCCTGCCCGTCCGTGCACGGGCTATGGATGTCATACGACGGGGATGGTTAAGGTTTGATTAGGCTTTCGCCGTGCGGCAGCCATCACTGGCCAAATCGAAGGCGACACGGCAACAATTCCGCCTGACGCCGCTCAGCGCTCGACACCCAGGCCCTTGGCCTCGGCAGCGATGCGCTCCTGCTCCGCCGGCGTGTCGGCGAATGCGTCCCAGGCTTTTTGCAAGGCCGCCTTGGCCTTGTCGGCCTCGCCGAGGACACTGCGCGAGCGGATGAGCTTGATCCATCCGTCGGCATCGCGCGGCGATTTTTCGAGCCGCTCGGCGAGGCGGTCGACCATGGCGCGGATCATTGCCTGGCGATCGCCGTCCGCCATGCCTTCGGCGCTTCTGACATCGTCCGCGCTCGGACCGCGATCGGCCTGAGGTAGCGCTGCCTGACCATCGCCGCCCGCACCTTCCTTCTGCAAACGCGCGAGAATGCCTCCCGAAGCAGCGCCAGCGGGCTCTGGCGGCAGAGCCGAAAGATCAGCGCCCAGCTCCTTGCCGAGTTCCGCCGTGCGCGTGCGCAATTCCGCCCACCAAGGTTCCGCCGGAGCGCTGTCCTTCAGAACGGCAATCCAATCTTCGACGGCACCCTTCTTGTCGCCGGCTTGTTCTTTCGCCAGCCCCTTGAAATAGCGGGCACGCGGATCTTTCGGGTCGGCTTTCAGTGCCTCGTCGAACAACGCCATCGCCTCGGGCTTCACGGCGTCCTTCGCCGCGCGCACCATGGCTTCTCCACGCGCCGTCTTGAGCGCCGCAACTTCCGGCTGGAGCTCGATCGCCTTGGCGTAGGCGTCGGCGGATTCGGCGAAGCGCTGCGTGTTGAAATACGACCAGCCGAGCATGCGCCAGCCGTTGGCGTCACCCGGGCTTTGCTTGAGACGCGTTGCGAGCCGTTCGATCATTTCATCGACGCCGGCGACCGCCTGTGGGTCCTGGGCATCGGCCTTGCCCCCGGTGTTGATCGTGGCTGCGGCAACGGCGGGCTCCGGAATGTTTTCGGCATATTTCCGCAGGTCCGATGTCGCGTCCGATCCCGTGTCCGGGGCCGCGGCCGGCGCCGCCGTCCGTCCAGGCGCGCTTAATTCGAGATTCGGATTGCCTGTGAGCGCATAGAGGCCGACAGACCCCAGCACGACGACGCCGGCGAGGGAAACCGCAAGCCGCTGGACTTCGAGGGCGGAGAGTTGATGTGCACGCCCCGCTGCGGCCACTTCCGCCGCAGACTTGGCATCCCCCTCCGACTTATCGCGCGGCACATCGAGACGCCGGATGAATGGCACGGCCACGATCACCGCCGCGACCGAACACAGTACAGTCAACAACAACCATTGCAGCATCGCGTCGGCCCTTCCTTGATCGTCCATTGTTCGAGCCGGCAACCGCCGAAGTGGCACCGGCTGTACAGCCATTTCAATTTCGCGTTCCGTTCATTCGCCGCAGCCCAATCACCCCTCGCCATTCAGCTTGGCAAGCAGCGGCAGAACCGACTTTTCCCAAATTTCTTCGCTCAACGGACCTTCGTGACGGAAGCGAATGCGCCCGTCGGGATCGATAAGGTAGGTCTCAGGTACGCCCGTCACGCCCATCTCGACGCCGGTCTTGCCGGACGCGTCCTCCCCGACCCGCATGTAAGGGCTTTTCATCGCCGTCAGCCACTTGGCGCCGTCGCCCGGCTTGTCCTTCCAGTTGATGCCGTAGATCGGCACCGGGCTCTTGCCGGCAAGCCGCAACAAGGTCGGGTGCTCCTCCTTGCACACGGGGCACCACGAGGCGAAGACATTGAGCACCACAGTGCGGCCCTTGAGATCGGCTCGTGCAATGCCAATGTCGCCATCCCGCAGCGGCGGAAGGATGAAATTGTCGGGCAACCGATCGACGACCTTCGCCACGGGTTGCACCGGCGAAGTGTGGCTCGGCCCCAGCGCAATCTTCGCAATTACGGGTTCGGCGTCCGTAGTAGTCATGGGCGCGACGCGTGCGAAGGGTTGGGCGGAGAAGAGCGCGAAGCCCAAGACCAAAATACTCAGCACACCTTGGAGCGTGATTGCCTCGCCGACGCGGCGCGCGGGAAGCTTTGTTATGCCGAGGGCCAACGCCGCACCTATGGCCGAAACGAGAAGCGCCATGACGAGCGACGTGTCCGCTTCCGACCGTTCATAGGCAAGGCACGAAAGCGCCAGCGCAATGAACATAAACTGGCCAAGCGCCGCCGACGACCCGAAGTTCATCATGACAGCTTCGTCACGCTTCACGCCGGCACGCGTTACCGCGGCCTGTGTCACCGCCAAGGTGAAGGCCAGCACCAAAGCGAAATGTGCCAGTTGCAGTGTCATGTTGTTCCCTGAGTTAAACGTCAATCGTGGCAGGAAAATTCCGAAAATCTCCGCAGGGCCGCCCGGCGCGGCAAACTGTCCGAATATCGGCGGCCGGGCAACAGGCTTGAACTCATTCGGCGAACAACGGCGCGCGAGCAGCCTGCCTGTTACTGACAATTGCCGCAAATCACCAGAGCTTGCAGGCGGAATTTGGGCCGGGGTCAAGAACAGCACATGGCAGAAAAGGCAGCAGCAGAGCGCTTCGCGGAGGCTGATCCGGCCGTGCGCGCTGAAGTCGGCGGCGCCACGCTGCTGCGGCCGAACCCTCGCCGCGAACGAGCCTCCCAACAAGCGCCTGCGGACAGACCAGCGCCTGTGAAACCGGCGCGCCGGCGGAATTCCGCTTCGCCCATCGCGACACTCGCCTTCACGGCAGCCGTAGTGGCTGTGCTCGCCTATGCCTGGTCGCTACGCCTCGAACGTCACATCACGGCTGATACAGGGCTTGGCTACGTTTTCGGTATTGCGGGCGGATTGATGCTGGCGACGCTGATGCTCTACCCACTGCGCAAATCTCTGAAATCGATGCGCGGCCTTGGTGCGGTGCCGAAATGGTTCCGCATGCACATGGTGTTTGGAATACTCGGTCCGACACTCATCGTGCTTCATTCCAATTTCCGCCTGAGCGCCATCAACAGTACCGTCGCCATGTGCGCCATGCTGACGGTCGTCGCCAGCGGATTGATCGGCCGCTTTCTCTATTCGCGCGTTCACTTAGGCCTCTACGGCCAGAAGGCGGAGCTGACGGCGCTTCGTGCCGACGCCGACACGTTTCGGCAATCCTTTGGCGCCGACATCGCGCACGCCCCCGCATTGGAGGCGAAACTCAAGGAGGCGGAAGACGCGCTATTTTTGAAGTCGACATCGATCGCATCGAGCCTTGCGGCGTTTATCGGGCTTGTCGCCGCGCGCCGGCGGCGTCAGGTCGAACTGCTGCTCGAGGCCGAAGCCGTCCTATCCGCGGCGGCGCTGCGCGAGCACTGGGACCGCGAAATGCTCGACTGGCGGCTCGACGCGGCGCGCGATCACCTGACAAGCTATCAGACGTGCCTCGTCAAGGCCGCCGGGTTCCGCATCTACGAACGGCTTTTTTCATTCTGGCATCATCTCCACATGCCGCTCTACTTCCTGCTGATCGTGACCGCCATCCTGCACGTCGTCACCGTTCACCTCTACTAGGGGTGTGAAGCAGGGCATGATCAATCGCCACGCCATCTTCGTCGTCGTCTTCGCGGCTTGTCTTTCAGCGGCGTTCGCCATTTGCGGCCGGGCCGAGAACGTCATCGAGACGCTGATCAAACCCGGTGCAGTGGTTCAAAGCCACGCCAAGGCGGAAAAGGACTGCAACAACTGCCACAAGTCGTTCTCATGGGCGGCGCAGGACGGCCTCTGCCTCGTCTGCCACAAGGACATCGCCGCCGACATGCGCGAGAAGACCGGCCTTCACGGCAAACGCAAGACGCCCGACGAGATGCAGTGCCGGCATTGCCACACCGATCACAAGGGACGTGACGCCGACATCGTCAAATTCGACCGCGAGACGTTCGACCATGCCATTACCGATTACGAATTGAAGGGCCGGCACACAAGCGTGCTCTGCGACGACTGTCACAAGGCGGGGAAGAAATTTTCGCAAGCCAAGGGCACCTGCTTCGACTGTCACAAGACGGCAGACCCGCACAAGCGCCAGCTCGGCGAGAAATGCGATCTCTGCCACGTGGAAAAATCGTGGCAGGAGACGCGAAGCTTCGACCATTCCAAGACGAACTTCGCTCTCACCGGCGCCCACGAGCCCGTCGCGTGCCGTTCCTGCCACGCCGGCGAGCGCTACAAGGGCACGCCCGTCACCTGTATCGAATGCCATCGCAAGGACGACAAACACAAGGGCCTGTACGGTGCCAAATGCGACAGCTGCCACAAGACGGCAACCTGGCGCGAGATCGCCTTCGATCACGACAAGGACACCAAGTATCCGCTACTCGCCAAGCATGCGAGCGTCGCTTGCGAGAAGTGCCACACCGAGGACCCGAAGAAGGTCAAGACAGCCGTCGATTGCCTTGCGTGTCACGGCAAGGATGACGTGCACAAGGCCCGCCTCGGCAAGCGCTGCCAGGATTGCCACAACGAAAGCGGCTGGAAGATCGGCGTTCTCTTCGACCACGCGAAGACCAAATTCGCGCTGAAGGGCAAGCACGCCGACGCCAAGTGTTCCGACTGCCACAAGGCCAAGATCTACGATCCGGTCGAAGTGACGTGCGTCAGCTGCCACGGCAAGAAGGACGTCCACCTCGGCCGCCTTGGACCCAAGTGCGAGCAGTGCCATAACGACGTCGACTGGAAGGACTGGCACTTCGACCATGCCAAGGCAGGCAAGTACCCCCTGACCGGCGCCCACGCCAAGACCGGGTGCTATGCCTGCCACGCAGCCAAGGCAGTGAAAACCGCGAAGCTGCCGACGGACTGCTTCGCCTGCCACAAGAAAGACGACCGCCATAAGGGCGCCTTCGGCAAGGGCTGCGACAAGTGTCACTCGACGGCGACGTTCTCCGCCGCCGTCATCCGCCACTGAGCCGCATCGGCCTCCGCCTACTCCGCAAATTGGGTTGCAAGGGCAATAGGTATCGGCACCGCCTAACCCGCCGTTCGCGCCGGTTTGCAGGCTGATTTTTGACCCGCATCGTCAGACCGAAGCACAACTTAAAAGCCCATTAACTCCGGCCTCCCAGAGTCTCGACCAGCACGCGATCCCGCGTGCGATTCGTTTGCGTGACAGTGGCGTAATGAAACAGGCTCGAGCAGAGATTGACCGTTGGGGGAAAGCCCGGCCAAAGCAGGATACTTGCGCGCCGCAGGACGAAAAGTCCTGTTCGGCGTCTTCGGCGTTTATCTGCTCGCCACCCTGTTCGTCGTCTCCGGATTAGAAAACCGCGCCTCGGCCGAGACCGCCGCACCACCCGCCACTGCCGCTAGCCGCGGCGACACCACACGCATAGACAAGTCATTCGATCACGCCGCGACGAACTTCCCGCTGACCGGCGCGCATGCCGCCGTCACCTGCGAACGCTGCCATCTCAATGCCGTCTTCAACGGTTTGCAGAAGGCCTGCTCCGAATGCCACAACGGCAAGGGCGCCAAGGACGGTCCTGGGCCACTCACCTCGGGCAAATCCGAAAAGCATCCGCCTGCGTCCGACGCCTGCGCCGACTGCCATACCACCTCGACCTGGAGGGGCGCACGCTTCGACCACAAACTCATCACCGCGCCCTGCGCCTCGTGCCATGACGGGCGAACATCGACGGGTAAGTCGATCGGCCACGTCCCCGTCACCGGCGCCTGCGGCCGCTGCCACTCGACGCAGGAATGGAGCCGGGTCCGTTTCGATCACAATGAAGTACAGGCCGCCTGCGGAACATGCCACGACGGCACGCGCGCCAGCGGCAAGTCGAAAACGCATGTCCCGGCAGACGCACGCTGCGAACGCTGCCACACGACGATCCAATGGTCAGCGGCGAAATTCAATCACGACGGCATCACGACCGGCTGCGTTTCCTGTCATAACGGCAGGGCGGCGACGGGCAAGTCGGCCAATCACATTGTGTCGTCGGAGTCATGTGAAAAGTGCCATTCGGTCAAAGCTTGGAAACCGGCAGGGTTCGATCATACCGGTATCACGTCGGGTTGCGCCCGATGCCATGACGGCCACCAGGCAAGCGGCAAGTCGCGCGATCACATTCCCACGACGCAGTCCTGCGAAACGTGTCACGCCAGCACGGTGACGTTCGCGGGCGCGAAGATGAACCACGCCGGAATCACTTCCGGTTGCGCCTCCTGCCACAACGGATCGCTCGCACTCGGCAAGAAGCTAAACCACATTCCGACCAGCCAGCCCTGCGAGACCTGCCACAAGAGCACGACGGCGTTTGCACCGGCGGCGATGAACCACGCCGGCATCAGCAGCGGTTGTGCGACGTGTCACAATGGAACCTTGGCGCTCGGAAAGAAGCCGAACCACATTCCGACGAGCCGGTCCTGCGAGACCTGCCACAAGAGCACGGCCGCCTTTGCACCGACGGCGATGAACCACACCGGCATCACCACCGGCTGCCAGTCCTGCCACAACGGCGGGCTCGCGCGCGGCAAGCCCTCAGGCCACATCCCGACGTCGCAGCCCTGCGAAACCTGCCACGACAATTTCGTCGCCTTCGCACCCGCCGCCATGAACCACACCGGCATTTCGTCGGGCTGCGCCGCCTGCCATAACGGCTCGCTCGCGCGCGGCAAGTCCTTTGTTCACATCCCGACCAGTGGACCCTGCGAGGATTGCCACGATAACTTTGTCGCCTTCGCACCCGCCGTCATGAATCACACAGGCATCACGGCGAATTGCGCGTCCTGTCACGACGGCACGCTCGCCCGCGGCCAGAACAGCGGCCATCAGGTAACCAGCGATCCTTGTGAGACTTGTCATACGAACACCGCGTCATTCGCGGCCCTGTTCTCGCGCCCGCCACCGCGCACGCTGCATCCTCAGGTGACGTCCGGTTGCCTCGCCTGCCATGATGGCGCCAAGGCCAAGGGCAAGCCCGCGACCCACTTAAAGACGACGGCACCCTGCGAAACCTGTCACAAGAGCACGGCGCGATTTGCTGCCGTCGTCATGAACCACGCCGGAACGTCCGGGCCCTGCGCCGCCTGCCACGATGGCAAGCTGGCGGCCGGCAAACCACGGACGCACCTGCTGACGTCGAATGCCTGCGCCACATGCCACGCGACAAAAACCTGGACACCGGCCCGCTTCGATCATGCTCAGGCGAATGGACCCTGCGTCTCGTGCCACAACGGCAAGCTGGCGGCCGGCAAGAGCGCGCGGCATATCACATCCTCCAAGGTCTGTGAGGACTGTCATGCTACGGGATCGTGGTCTGTTGCCGGGAACGCACGTCGCTTCGACCACGCCAAGGCCACCGGTCCGTGTGCTGGATGCCACAACGGCAAGAGCGCTGCCGGCAAGCCGGCATTGCACATCCCAGCGTCGAACGTTTGTGCAGACTGCCACTCAGTGACGACCTGGCGGACGGCGCGCTTCGATCATGCGAATGCCAAAGGGCCGTGTGCCGGCTGCCACAATAACAAGGCAACGAAAGGCCGACCGCCCGCGCATTTCGCGACGTCGCGCTCCTGCGCCGAGTGCCATTCGAGCAACGGCTGGGAACCCGTGCGCTACCGTCACGTATCGCCCAATTATCCTGGCGATCACGCAGCCCGCGGCGATTGCCGAGCCTGCCACGCCGGCAATTCCGAAGTCGTTGCCTGGCGCAATCCGGTCTACGGCAAGACCTGCGCCGGCTGCCATGCTCGTGCGTTCAAGCCCGCTCCGCATAGGAAATATACGCGTCCCGGAAATATGAACTACACGGTACGCGACCTCGCCGACTGCGCCGGAGCCTGCCACGTCTACTCCGATAACACGCTCGCAACCGTCGCTCAGCGCCGGTTGCACCGCCACCGCGTCTCGAGCGGCGGGTGGTAGGCATGGGGCGCAACCGACACATCTGGCTCGCCGCAGCCGTGGCATTGGCCGTTGCTCTCCGCGCCGCGATGTCTTCGCCGGCGATGGCCGAGAGCCAACCGGACGCTGTGCGTCTGCTCAAAAGCGTCAGCGCCTATGAGCAGGCGGGCTGCGCTCACGTCAAAATCAGCTTTACGCGCGACATCGATCTCAAGTCCAAGCCTGCGGCATCCGAGGGCGACGAACTGCATTTTGTACTGTCGCCTCGCGGCGGCGGGGTGGCTGCCGTCGAACGCCAGGCGCTGAGCCCGCCGGTCCTGAAGGGTGGCGCTATCCACGCCATCGAGCTGGACCCCGCGGACCAGGGCGGCGATCTTGCGCTCTACTTTCGTCGCAGTGTCGCCTACGCGGTGTCCACTGGCGCCAATGCGAGAAGCCTGATCATCGGCTTTGCCACCGACACCGCTGTGGCCTGCCCGGCCGAATTCGACGAGGCGGCAGCCGCACCTGGAGACAAGTCCAGGCTTGAGGTGACCGCCGCCGAGGAGGCAAACGCGGCGAACATCAAGACATCGAACGAAACAATCGCCGCGGCGCGCAAGGCTCTCGCCGAAGGCCTGCACGACACTGCAGCGAGCCTCGCGCGTAAAATTCTCGATGCTGGCGACACGGTGCACCAGCAGGAAGCGACGGAACTTCTAGCGCTTGCCTATGAGGCCAAGGGCTGGCGCGCGGAAGCGGCGGCCGGATACCAATCCTACCTAGCACGCTACCCGGAAGGCGAAGGCTCAGCACGCGTCAAGCAGCGCCTGGTGGCGCTCGGCGCCACGCCGAAGGACCAGGTGGCAAAACTCGTCGTCTCGTCGGCTGGCGCCGATGCGAAGCCGAACCCGGCGACACCGGCGAGTGAAACACCATCGCCCGGAAAGTTCTCCGAAGTTACCGACGCCAAGCCGTCGAAGGAAAGGCTGTGGGACACGCAGGCGCCCTTGCCCGAGAAAGATCCCGACGCCTGGACGATCGGCTACTTCGGTTCCATCTCGACCTATTACGAGCGCAACCAAGGCGGCCGCGACTACTATCTCGCGCCGATCCTCAATCAGGGCTGGGAAAAGGACCGCATCGATCAGGTCTATCAGAACTCATTTCTGTCGGGCTTCGATTTCGAAACGCACTTCGAGCGCCACGGTTTTGCGGGAAGGATCCGCGTTGCCGGCTCGCAGGAGACCACGCTCATCGACGGCGACGACGGCGAAAAGACGGTTTCGGCGTTCTATTACGACGCCGCATGGAAGGAGGAGGGCTACGCAACGCGCTTCGGCCGGCAATCTCGCTTCACCGGCGGCGTGCTCGGGCGTTTCGACGGCGCGCTGGCGAGCGTCCAGGTAAGCGACCAGGTGAAGGTCAACGCCGTTGCCGGCTCGCCCGTCGAACGCAGCGCCAACCGTCCCTTCCTCGACGATCGGTACTTCTACGGCGTCAGCGCCGACATCGTACCGTCAGACGCGGGCAAGGACTTCACGGTCTTCTTCATCGATCAGCGCAGCGAGGGCCTGATCGACCGCCAGGGTATCGGCGCCGAGGCGCATCTCACGGGAGACGCGGGCACGTTTTACGCTTCGAGCGACTTCGACGTGCACTACCACGAACTGAACAGCATGCTTATCTCGGCGACCCACAACTTCGACGACAAGACGGTGCTATCGGCAAATTTCGACTTCCGCCGCTCACCCCTCGTATTCACCACCAACGCGCTCCAGGGCCAGGGCGTCGCGACGCTGAGCGAGTTGCTCGCCAAGTATTCTTTGGCGGAAATCGAGACCATCGCCCTCGACCGCAGCGCCAAGAGCTATACGGCGACGTTAGGCTTTACCCAACCGATCACCGAACACCTCCTGTACAGCCTGGATGGTACTTGGACCTATCTTTCGGCAACGGAGGGCTCGGCAGGCATCGGCCCTTCGGCAGCGACGGGCATCGAGTTCTACGGTCTCGCCCAGCTCACCGCCAGCGACGTCCTGGCGGAGGGAGATTCCTTCTCCACCGGCTTGCGCTACGACGATACCGATGCCGCGATGCGCTACATGCTGGAATTGAGTTCACGCTATCCCTTGAGCGAAAGCTGGCGCCTCACCCCCATGCTCCGCCTCGGCCTCGCCGACTATAAGTTCTGCGACTGCCGTGAGTACCAGATCATGCCGACGCTTCGAGCGAGCTATCTGGTGACAAGCGACATCGTCGTCGATTTCGAACTCGGCAAGAAATGGCTGAAGCGCGACACCGTTAACGGCCGCGAGAACGAGGACGAACTCGTCGTGCTGACGGGCTTGCGCTACGATTTCCATAGCGATTGACCGCGCATCCAAGTAATCACCGGCGCGGGGTGAAGAAAGACGAGCCTGCCGGGTTTGGCTTCCCCCGCAGGCCCGCTCGTTGCGCGTGAGCGCTATTTAGAGAATGAAATCGGCCACCGACAGGGTCTTTGGGTTGGTCAGCTCGATCTGAAAATCGGCGATTTTGTCGCCGTTGGTGTCGCCTTCGACGATGGTGTTGGTGCCCGATGCCAGATAGTGCAGCTGGCCTGCGATGCCGGTGAACGCCGCACCCTTCGCCGCCAGAAACGAGAACGCCTGGTTGCTCGCCAGTTTTGAGTTGGCATCGATGGTGGAAAGATCGATGCGGTCGGTGAGGTGTACGAAATCCTTGATCGATGTCGCGCGTCGTCACGGCTTTGCTGGTGTCGGTCACGAGGTTGAAGTCGAACATGTCCCTGCCGAGGCCGCCCGTCATGTGTCATGGCCGGCGCCGCCCGTGATGATGTTGGCGGCCGCATTGCCGATGATCGTGTTGGCGAGGGTGTTGCCCGTCGCATTGATCGCCGCCGCACCTGTCAAGGTCAGGTTCTCGACGTTGGCGCCAAGTACGTAGGTGACGGCCGACTTCACCGTGTCGGCACCCTGCCCGGCAAGCTCGGTGACGGTTTCGCCCGCCTGGTTGACGATGTAGGTGTCGTTGCCAATGCCGCCGATCATGATGTCGGCCCCGAGCCCGCCATCCACAGTATCGTTGCCGTCGCCGCCCGAGAGCGTGTTGATGGCGCCGTTGCCGGTGAGCAGGTTGGCGCCTGCATTGCCCGTTCCGTTGAGTGCGGAAGTACCGGCTAGAAGCAGATTTTCGACGTTGGTGCCGAGCGTATACGTCACCATCGATTGCACCGTGTCCGTGCCTTCGTTGGCGTTTTCGGTCACCATGTCGCCGGTCGCATCGACCTTGTATGTGTCGTTGCCGGCACCGCCGAACATCTTGTCCGACCCGGCCCCGCCGTCGATCGTGTCGCTGCCGCCGAGGCCGAAGAGGAAAGTGTCGCTTTTGGTGCTTCCTGTAATCGTGTCGTTGGCGGCTGTTCCAAGGTCGATGTTGATATTCTGAAACTGGACGGTTTCGTAATTGGCGAAATTGAACGTCTTGCCGGAGGAATTCGTCATGGTGATGATGCCGTCACCAACGGTCGTGATCGTGAAGTGGCTGGTCGTCCAGAAATCGTCGATGACAAGCGTATCGACTCCGGCGCCGGCATCGAATGTCTTGCCGTTGTAGGTCGACCAGTTCGTACCGTTGATCCTGCCGTCGAGAACCGTCGTCGTGTCGTTGCCCGCGCTAAGAGTTGTGATGGCCATTTCTAGTGCTCCCGTTTCGATTTCTGCCCGCTGGTTATGAAAGTGCCGCCGCTATCGCTAGCGGCGACGTACGAAGTCGAGGCCGCGCGACGTGCTTCCGCGGCCGATTATTGAATTTGGCGATGGGGCGCATGCGCTGCTCGAGGGCGCGCAATATGACCGGCGTGGCCGCAGCGACCGCGACCCACTTGAACTCGTTTGCGCCGCCGATGGCGCTGAGACGCGACTGATACGCTAACATTTGCGTAAAATTGCGCGCAGATCGTTGCGGATGTCTAAATCCGATCGTACACACGCAAGCATTCAGTCATCGTCATTAATGACGATACAGTCATTAAAACCAATTGTTCACATTTCAAATCGTCAAGACGCGGTCACGATTGCTGCCACGACGCCGATCGTGGTTGCTCCGCCTGCGACTATCGCCTGTCGCAAGCGCCCAGGCCGGAGACGAGCGCGTCTCGGCTCACCTGCCTCGCTCCGCAGGTCGATAGCGGGCGCGAAATTTCGCGACGATTAACCTTGCGTCGCGTTAATGGCGGTTAAGCGGGGACCGCGGCAGCACCGTGCGCGGATGGCTGGCGGCGGCACCGTCGGAGTGACCTCCTGACCCGGGCATCGGTCCCCGCGGCACCGCAACCAACACGGTGGCAGCACCGGATCGGCCCGCCCAATGGCCTCTCGGGCGTCGGTGTGGCCTCCAGGCGGTTCCGTCCTTCCCGTGCCTTCAAGTCCGCCAGATCGAGCGCGGCCGTCCATCGCGGCATGGCGGACATGCGCGCATATGAGATATCCGAAAGTAGCAATTCGCCGTTAGGCTCTAGCGGTGGGGGGCTATAGTGCTAGATTGTCGAACCATGCATGGCCGGACAGGGGACGGCGCGAACTCGATTCGCAAGGAACGCGCGCTGGCGAACGGCCTGAGCAACGCACATTGTGATTGCGCGTGACCGCGTCGCAAGACCACGTTACGTAACCACGACACGGGCAAACCAATCTCGTAGATTCCAATCTCACAGATTCACAGACAAGACTGACAGGGTCCGGACCAAACGATGATGCTACGAAACTGGATCGGCGCTGCTGCTGCCGCTTTAGGCCTTTGGACCTTTGAAGCGGCCGCCCAGTCGCCACCGCCGCCGGCACTGCCCGTCACCGTGGCGGCGCCGCTCGCCAAGAAGATTCCCATCTGGGACGAGTACTGGGGACGCTTCAAGGCCGTCGAGCGCGTCGAAGTCAGACCCAGGATCTCGGGCTTCATCGAGCAGGTGCATTTCAAGGACGGTTCGCTGGTCAAGGCCGGCAATCTGCTGTTCACGGTCGACAAGCGTCCGTTCCAGATCGCGGTCGAAGTGGCCAAGGCCGACATCGCGCGCCAGGAAGCCTTGCTCACCCTCGCCCAGGCCGACGTCGATCGTGCCGAGCCACTGGCCAAGACCAAGGTGCTGACCGAGCAGGTGTTCGAGCAGCGCAAGTCTTCCCTCGGCGTCGCCGAGGCGCAGCTCGCCGCCAGCAAGGCCAATCTCAAGACGGCCGAACTCAACCTCGAATGGGCCGAAGTCCGCGCCCCGGTCTCGGGCCGCATTTCCGACCGCAAGGTCGATGCCGGTAATCTCGTCGCGGGCGGCAACGGCATCACGACCGCGACGCTGCTCGCAACGATCGTGTCCATCGATCCGATCCACTTCGAGTTCGACGTTTCGGAATCCGACTACCTTCGCTACTCGCGGCTTTTCAACAACGGCGACAACAAGACGGCGCGCGACGCCCAGAGCCTGGTGCGCGTCAAGCTGGCTGATGAGACCACCTTCAGCCGCGAAGGCCACATGGACTTCATCGACAACGCGCTGAACGAACGTTCCGCGACGGTCAGGGCGCGGGCCATCTTCGACAACAAGGACGGCTTCCTGACGCCCGGCGTATTCGCGCGGCTCGCGTTGTTCGGCGGCGATACCGATGCCCTCCTCGTTCCCGACGCCGCCGTCGTCTCCGACCAGGCGCGCAAGATCCTGCTTACCGTCAACGCCGACAACGTCGTGACGCCGACACCCGTGGTGCTCGGCCCCATTGCCGACGGCCTCAGAGTCATCAAGAGCGGACTGAAGGGTGACGAACGCATCATCATCGAAGGCATTGCCAATCCGATGGTGCGCCCAGGGGCCAAGGTCACGCCTGAAAACGGCAGCATCGCGGCTGTCGTCAGCAACTAACCAGCGAAACACGGGCGAACAGAATGCGTTTCTCGCACTACTTCATCCGGCGGCCCATCTTCGCCACCGTTCTTTCGCTGATCATCACCATCATCGGGCTGATCGCCGGACGCAGTCTGCCCATCTCCGAATATCCCGAGATCGCGCCGCCGACCGTGAACATCCGTGCCAGCTATCCGGGCGCCTCGGCGCAGGTCATCGCCGAAACGGTGGCTACCCCGATCGAGCAGGAGGTGAACGGCGTCGATAACATGCTCTACATTGACAGCCAGTCGACCGGCGACGGCCAGCTCACCGTCAACGTGGTGTTCCGCCCGGGCACCAACGTCGATCAGGCGCAGGTGCTGGTGCAGAACCGCATCGCCGTTGCCGAGCCGCGCCTGCCGGAGGATGTCCGCCGCCTCGGCGTCTCGGTGCGCAAGGCTTCGCCCGATCTCATGATCGTCGTGCACATGACCTCGCTCGACGGCACGCGCGACCAGCAATACATCTCGAATTACGCCAATCTTTACGTCAAGGACGTGCTCGGGCGCATCGACGGCGTCGGCAACGTGCTCGTATTCGGCGCCCGCGACTACGCCATGCGCGTCTGGCTCGATCCCGCCAAGGTGGCCTCGCGCGGTCTCACCGCCACCGAAGTCGTGCAGGCGCTGCGCGCTGCCAACCTGCAAGTCGCGGCCGGTGCCATCAACCAGCCGCCCGCCAAGTCGGACGCGGCCTTTACCCTTTCGGTCAAGACACTCGGCCGGCTCGCCTCGCCCGAGCAATTCGAAAACATCGTCATCCGCGCCGAACCCGGCGGCCAGTTCATCCGCGTCAAGGACATTGCTCGCGTCGAACTCGGCGCCCAGGACTACACCGTCAATTCGCTGCTCGACGGCAAGCCCGCAACCGCCCTCGTCCTGTTTCAGCGTCCAGGCTCGAATGCGCTCGCGACCGCCGACGCGGTCAAGAAGACGATGGAGAAGCTCAGCGCCGATTTCCCGCCGGGCGTGAACCACAAAATCATCTATAACCCGACCGAGTTCATCCAATTCTCGATCGACGCCGTCCTCAAGACGCTGGCCGAAGCGCTGCTGCTCGTTGTCGCCGTCGTCATCCTGTTCTTGCAGACCTGGCGCGCCGCAATCATCCCGATCCTGGCTATTCCCGTATCGCTGATCGGTACGTTCACGATCATGAGCGCAGTCGGCGTCAACTTCAACACGCTGTCGCTGTTCGGCCTCGTGCTTTCGATCGGCATCGTTGTCGACGACGCCATCGTCGTCGTGGAGAACGTTGAGCGCTACCTGGCCAAGGGTCTCAGTCCGAAAGAGGCCGCCCACAAGACCATGGACGAGGTTGGCGGGGCCCTGATCGCCATTTCTCTGGTACTGATGGGCGTGTTCCTGCCGACGGCCTTCATCACCGGCCTGCAGGGCACATTTTACAAGCAGTTCGCGATCACAATAGCCGGATCGACGGCGATCTCCGCGTTCGTATCGCTGACGCTGTCGCCGGCGCTGGCCGCAGTGCTGCTGAAGCCGCACAAAGACGGTGAGGAGGCTCACAGCATCGGCTATTATCTGCTGTTGCCGCTGACGCTGTTTTTCCGGCTGTTCAACTGGCTGTTCGAAGCTCTGGCGAAGAGTTACGCTTGGCTAACCGGTGTGCTCATCAAAGTCAGTCTGCTGCTGCTCGTCGCTTATGCCGGCCTGCTCTATGCGACCAAGCTGAAGCTGGATGAGACGCCGACGGGCCTCATTCCGCAACTCGACCGCGCCTACCTCATTTGCGTCTTCCAGCTGCCGCCCGGCTCGACGCTCGAGCGCACGGACGAGGTCGTCCGCCGCGCCTCCGAACTGCTCGTCACCCGGCCGGGGATCAATCACGCCGTCGCCTTCGTCGGCTTCGACGGCGCAACGCGCATCAACTCGCCGAACGCCGGCGTCGTATTCGTGCGCATGACGGACTTCGAGGAACGCGTCAAATCCGGCCTGACCAAGGATGCGATCCTGGCCGACTTGAGAAAGACCATGGCCGGAATCCGCGAAGCCTTCGTCTTCGTTCTCGAACCGCCGTCCGTGCCGGGGATCGGCACCGGCGGCGGCCTCAAGGGCTTCGTACAGGATCGCACCGGACGCGGCCTTCCCGAACTCGAGAAGGCGGCATGGTCGATCGCAGCGCCGCTGGGACAGACACCCGGTTTCGCGCAAGCCTTCTCGCTCTTCAACGTGCGTACGCCCGAGGTCTTCGCCGACATCGACCGCACCAAGGCGGAGCAGCTCGGCGTCCCCGTGACGCGGGTGTTCGAGACGCTGTCGACCTACATGGGCTCGACCTTCGTCAACGACTTCAACATGCTGGGGCGGACGTTCCGCGTCACGGCGCAAGCCGACAATCCCTACCGGCTGACGTTGCGCGACGTCGCCAACCTCAAGACCCGCAACAACAACGGCGACATGGTGCCGATCGGCTCCATTGCGACGTTCCGCGATGCGACCGGCGCCTATCGCGTGCCCCGCTTCAATCTTTATCCCGCGGCCGAAGTCCAGGTGCAGCTGAAGCGCGGCTATTCGACGGGCGAAGCCATGGCGACGATGGAAAAGCTCATCGAAAGCAAGCTCCCGGCGGGATTCGGATTCGAGTGGACGGAAATTGCCCTGCAGCAGAAACTCGCCGGAAGCACAGCGACGCTCGCTTTCGGGCTCGCCGTCCTGTTCGTGTTCCTACTGCTCGCGGCGCTCTATGAAAGCTGGCTGCTGCCGCTCGCCGTGATCCTCATCGTACCGATGTGCATCTACGCCGCGATGACCGGCATCAACTTGCGCGGACTGGATCGAAACATCCTGGTCGACGTCGGCTTGGTCGTGCTCGTCGGCCTCGCCGCCAAGAACGCCATTCTGATCGTCGAATTCGCGCGCCAGGCGGAGGATGCCGGAAAGTCCCGCAGGGACGCCGCGGTTGAAGCCGCACGCACGCGCCTCAGACCCATTCTGATGACGTCGATGGCCTTCATTCTCGGCGTGCTGCCCCTCGTCAACGCTACCGGTGCCGGCGCCGAGATGCGCCAATCGCTGGGCACGGCGGTTTTTTACGGCATGATCGGCGTGACGCTGTTCGGCCTGATCTTCACGCCCGTCTTCTACGTCCTCGTCAGGGCGATCAGCGCACGTACAGCAAAACCGATCGCCGGCCCTCCGAGCCTATCCGGGCCTTCCGCCGAAGCGGCCAAAGACGCAGCACCCGCCTGAAGCCTAGCCTTGCGCCGTTACGCCTGAACCGGGCTGAACCACATTTCCGTCAGCCCGCCGGCGGCGTGACGGCCTCAGCGCGATTGACCCGCACGGCGAGTGCATAACAGAACGCGCTCAAGGCGAAGAGCCCGAGGAACCACGCCTGCCACAGGCTGTAACTCGCGCCCGCCATGGTCGTGGCCGCGGCGAACGTCGCATACCCGAACGGCGCTTCGGGGCCCGCGAACCGCGCAATGCGCTCGAGCAGCGTAAAGCCCGCAAGCGCCGCCAGAACCGCGCCGACCAGCCCGAGTTCAAACCACGTCTGCAGGAAAATGTTGTGCGCGTGCGGCACAACGAGGTCGAACTTAGGGTCGGGGCTCTGTCCGGCGAAGGTGGGCGCGAGCTCGTACATCATGCCTGCGGCGACGCCGAGAACGGGCCGCTCCATCACGGCCTCGGCAGTATGGTTCCAGATGACGATGCGATGCTGCAGCGAATGCTGGACCCATGGCGCGTGGTGGAGTTCGAGCCGGTAGAGGGCCAACGACACCGGCACGGCGGCAAAGCAGGCGGCGACAAAGCCGAGCTGTAGCAGACGCCGCGTCCAATCCGGCCAGCGACGCGCCAGCACGAACACAAGACTGCTGGCGAGGAGCGCTGCCTTCGAGGTTTCATGTCCCGAAATGGCGATGACGACGGCCGCCAGCACGAACACGGTCAGCGACCAGAGCTTGACTGCCTGTCCCGGCGCCGTGGCGCGAAGCGAGAGTAAGGCCGACCACAATAGCAGCGTCACCGGCGCGATGGAGCGCGTCAGGTCCATGGGCGCGATGGCGACCAGCTTGGTGCCCTCCCAAGTGAAGTTTGCGGCCGGACGCAGCCAAGTCTTCGGCACATGGAGGGCGTTGAAGACTGCGATCTTCACGGCCTGCCCGCTCGAGATCTCGACAAAGAGGTAGATGAGCCCGGCCAGCAGTCCGAGCCAAAGACCTTCGGCGATGTGAAAGGCGTTGCGCCGCGGCTCGCGCATCATCAGCTTGACGAGTAGCAACCCGAGCGTCAGGTAAAAGGCGAGCCAGAGCGGCGCCTCTATCGTTGTCAGCGGTTTGGCCGACCATGCCGTGCTCGCCAGCGCATAGGCGGCGAAAACGCCCAGCGGCGCCCATCCGCCGTCGTAGCGAACGACGTCGCGCAGCAATTGTCGGCGTGAAACGTTTGCCACGATGAAAGCCAGGGCGATCGCCGGTAGCGAGAAGGCGATGGTACGCGGGCTCACCATGCCTATCGTGACGCTCAATAGCAGCACCGTGCCGACGGCGATGCCAGCAATCCGGGTGCGGATCGGGTTGTGCGATCGATCCAGATCTGCTGCAAAAACCAAAGCCCGGTCCTAGCCGTTCAGACGCGGCCGCAAGTCGTGTCCGGCCAGTCTCCCCATTGTTGGCCCGTCTTAGCGAAACGCGGCGCCAAACGGAAGGCGCAAACGCATCCCACGCCAGGGCGCAAGGCTATTCCTCGTCGCTCTCCTCGTCGGGCCCGGTACCGGCTGTGCCGTTGCTGTAATCGACGCGGGCGAGATAGAGGCCGGCTGCCGGCGCAACAGGACCGCAACGCGTGCGGTCGCAGGCGACCAAGGCGGCGGCGAGATCGGCGGCGCGCCACTTGCCTTCGCCGACGAGCTTCAGACTGCCGACCATCGAACGCACCTGGTTATGCAGGAACGAGCGCGCGGAAACCTCACAGCGGATTTCGCCGCTCTGGCGCGTGACGCGGAAGTGATCCAGCGTCTTGACGGGCGAGTGGGCCTGGCACTGCGCCGCGCGAAACGTCGTGAAATTGTGACGCCCGACGAAAACGCTTGCGGCGGCGGCCATGGCCTCGGCTTCGAGGTCTTGGGAGATCCACCAGACTCGGTTCGCGTCGAGCACCGGACGAGTGCGACGGCAAAGAATGCGATAAATGTAGTGGCGGCGCGTGGCGCTGAAGCGAGCGTCGAAGCCCGATGCGGCCTCCTCGCAGGCGAGAACAGCGATGGGATGCGGCTTCAGATGAAAATTGACGGCTTCCTGCACGCGGAAGGCATCCCAGCTTTTCTCGAGATCAATGTGCGCCACCTGGCCGAGTGCGTGCACGCCGGCATCCGTGCGGCCGGCGCCTTTGACGACGACCGTCTCGCCGCAGAACTTGGCGATCGCTTCCTGCAGCGCCCCTTGAATCGAGACGCCCTCCGCTTGGCTTTGCCAGCCGACGAAGGGCGTACCGTCGTATTCGATGGTGATGCGGTAGCGGGGCATGAAGGTTATGTCAGCTCGCGGCAGGGATCACCCTTCCCTAGCCGCTCGCGACCTCCGGCTCAATGCCGTTGTTGCCGCCGTGCTCAGTGACCGCCGGCCGAGGGGACGGCAATGCCGTTGACGCCCTGATGCATGCGGTGACCGTGGTTGGCGCGGCCGTAGCCCGGAACATAGGGAAAGCCGCCGCCGCGGCCATAGACCGTCGGCTCCGAGCCGCCACCGCCGCCGTAATTGTAGTTCTCGACGATGCGGCGCTCGTAGACGTTGGTTTCGTTGAAGCCGAGGCTCAGCGGCGTTTGCCCGCCCGGATTGATGATGACCTGGCGCTCGACGGGGAGTGGGCGAAAAACGCGCACGCCTTCTTCGAGCGTGACGACGGCGCCGTAGAAGGGCCGGGTCTCGATGCGGGTCGTGTAGCCTTCGGCCGACGCGGCAACAGTGCCGGCAAGCGACGCGGCAAGTGCGCCGAACGCGGCGAAAGAAAGTTTGCGGAGCATGGTTGTGGACCTCCCGGGATATTTGCTCAGGTCCCGAGATTAGCCTTACGCGACGTCTTGCAGAGGCACTTTTCGAGCTATGCTTAATGCGGAGCCTGTCACAGCAGACGGTCGCCCGTATTAAGCTTGCAGCCGCGCAGGAATTCCGCCGCCGTGACGGGGCGCTTGCCGGCCCGCTGCACCTCGGTCAACTCCACAGCACCCTCGGCGCAGGCGACACGCAGCGTGGCGTCCAGCAAGGCGCCGGGCGCACCCTTGCCCTCGGCGGCGCATGCATTCAACACCTTGAGGCGTTCTTCGCCCGCGGCCGTTGTCAGCGTCGCCCAGGCGCCCGGATGGGGCGAGAGACCGCGAATATGCGCGGCGACGGCCGCCGCCGGATGGTTGAAATCGATGTGGGCTTCGCTCTTGTCGATCTTGGCGGCATAGGTGACGCCGGTTTCGGCCTGCGGCGTCGCGACCAGCGTGCCGTCTCGCAACTTGACGAGAGCCTCGACCATCAGCGCCGCGCCGGCACCTGAGAGTTCGTCGTGCAATGTGCCGGCTGTCGTTCCCGGCGTAATCGCGACCTCGCGTGATAGACAAACGGGGCCGGTGTCGAGACCCTTTTCCATGCGCATCACCATCACGGCTGTCGAGGTGTCACCGGCCATGATGGCGCGCTGGATGGGCGCCGCGCCGCGCCAGCGCGGCAATTTCGAAGCGTGCACGTTGAAGCAGCCGAAGCGCGGCGCCTTCAGTACCTCTTCCGGAAGCAGCAGGCCGTAAGCCACCACGACGGCGGCGTCGGCGTCATGGGCGGCGAAGGCGGCGCGGTCTGCGGCGTCCTTGAAATTCTTCGGTGTCAGGACCGGAATTCCGTGCCCCTCGGCGAAAGTTTGGACGGCTGATTTCTGCTCCGCCATGCCACGCCCCGCCGGACGCGGCGGCTGGCTGTAGACGGCGGCGACCTCGTGACCGGCAGCAAGAACGGCATCGAGAACCGGCACCGAGAAACCGGGCGTGCCCATGAACACGATGCGCAATGTTCGATCCTTTTCCCCAAAATGAAACCGGCGCGAGCCGCGCGGCCCCGTGCTACGGGCGCTGCAGTTTCTTGAACTTGCGGATGATCATGTCGCGTTTCAAGCGCGACAGGAAGTCGATGATGAGCTGGCCGTCGAGGTGGTCGAGTTCGTGCTGGATCGCGGTCGCGAGAAGGCCTTCGGCCGCCAGTTCCTTTTGCGTGCCGTCGCGATCGACGTAGCGGATGGTGACCGTCTCGGGCCGTTCGATATCGACGCGCACGTCAGGAATAGAGAGGCAGCCTTCTTCGTAGAGCCGCGTCGTCTGACCCAGCGCGACGATCTCGGGATTGATCAGAAAGAGGGGATTTTTCGGTTCGCCCTCGTCAGCCGCGTCGATGACGACGATGCGCTGCGGCACGCCGACCTGGATGGCGGCAAGGCCGATGCCCGGCGCCGCATACATCGTCTCCAGCATATCGTCCATCAGCTTGACGACGGCGGTATCGACCTTCTCCACCGGATCGGAGATCTGGCGGAGGATGGGGTCGGGAATTGTGATGATCGGAAGCACGCTCATGGGGGGTGAAATAGGCAGAACCGCTTCCCCGGTCAATGCGTTTGAGCCAATTAGCCTCAACGGAATGCGAGCTCAGCCTCGGGCCCCTTTCATGGCGGCGGCCAGCCCGGCGCGGACGGTTAAGGGTGCGAACCAGCCCGTCTTGGCAATGGCCCCGGTGGTGACGATCAGGTCGCCGAATATGCGCGCGGCGAGGTCGGCACGATCAAAACGCCTGAGCGCCGCCTCTGCGCCGAGGGTGGAAACATGAAACATGCCGGGCCGCCGACTTAAGCCCTGGCGGAGCGCACCGATGATCTCTGCGATTGGCAGCGGTTCATTGTCGGCAAGCAGAAAGGTACCGCCCGCCGCACGCGGCTCAAGGAGGGCGTGGCGCACGGCGTCCGCAAAGTTGTCGACGCCGAGAAGGGATCTGCGCGCCGTAAAGCCGCCGAGCGGCAGGGGCAACGGCAACCGCGCCAGCTTCATCAGCGTTCCCATGTTGCCCTTCGCCCCGGCGCCGTACATGAGCACCGGCCGCAGAATGACAAGTCTGGTATCGGAGCCGGCAAGCGCCTCGCGGACGGCGTACTCACCCTTGAGCTTGGAGCGGCCGTAGGAGTCGGTGGGCTTGGCGACGCGGTCTTCCGTAGACGACACCTTCGGCTGATGGCCCCGTTTGCGCGCGAACCGAGGAGACGTAGACGAAGCGCTTCGACCCCGGCGTCGCGGCTGGCGGCGGCGAGCGCCAGCGCCGCATGCGCATTGATGGCATCGTACCTCGCCTCCGGGATACTGGATGTGGAATGCGCGAGGCCGGCCATATGTACGACCGCTTCGGCATCATCAACGATGAAGCGGGCATCGAAGGGCGCCGCGAGATCGGGCATCATCACGAAACGTGCGGCTTTTGCCGGACCGACTGCGCCGTGGCGCACTCCCGCAACGACCGCGTGGCCGGCGTCAGCAAGTGCGGAGATAACCGCTTGACCCGCAAATCCGGTGGCACCGGTGACGAGGATCCGCATGCCGCCTCACAACAGCCGGAGCGCCTCGAGCAGGGCGCGGTTGACGTCGTGAACAGAAAACCCGCGCGCCGCCTTGGCGTAGCTTGCCCGTCCCATGGCGGTAAGCAGCGCCTTGTTTTTGACGAGCCTCTGGAAGGCCTCGGCAAGTGCGGCCGCATCTCCCGCCGGCACGAGCGTGCCGTTGACGTTTTCGTCGACCGTGTCGCGCGCGCCCGCTACGTCTGTCGCGACGATTGCCCGGCCCGCCGCCATGGCCTGGAGTACGGCATGAGGCATGCCCTCGCACGACGACGGACAGACGAAAACGTGCGCCGTTCGCAGCGCGGCCCCAAGATCGCTTTGGTCGCCGATGTACTGCACCGCCGCGGCATAACGCGAAATCGCGTCGGCGCCGATAGCGCCTTGTTCGCTGCCTTCTGGTCCCGCCAGGACGAAGCGGGCGTCGAGGCCGGTGTCGCGTGCGATGCGCGCAGCCTCGAGATAGTCGAGCACGCCTTTCACCTTGTCCAGGCGCGAAGCGGCGAGAAATACCACCGGGCCATCGAGTGGCGGCAGCGGCGACGCCTCCCCAGCGGCAACCGCAGCGCCGGCGCCGGCAACGCGGATGATGGCTGTAGCTTTCTTCGCGACGCCCCGGGCTAGTATGCGCGCGTCGTCGCTGTTGTGGGCGACGACGGCATCGGCCCGGCGAACGCTGGCGACAAGGCTCTTCGTCAATTTGCGCTCGCGAAGCTCGTTCACCAGCAACACTTTGCGCCCGGTCCGTGCCTTGCGGGCCGCACGGATGGCGAGCGGACCAACGTCTCCATATGCAAGAACGGCTGTCGCGCCCCAGTCCTTCAGCGTCTTCGCCAAGGCGCCCGCCGCGCGGGTGCTGCGAAAGAGGGGAAAGCCCGGCGCTCGAAGGACGAAAGCCCGGGCTTCGGCACCAAGTGCAATGAGGCTGCTCGAATCCGTAGCCGTCATGTCGGGTGCCAGAGCCAGTACCGGAATGCCACGGGCGACGCAGTCGGCGATCAAGGCTCCGCGCAGGCGCGCAATTTTTGCCCCGCTCGGCCCGATGACCGCGAGCCGGCCATTGCCGCTTGAGGGGAGTTCGATCGGCATCGTCCAATCCGCCGTTCTGTTTCGTGTCCTCAGTGCAGCGTGCGTGTCGCCAAGGCCCATGCGGCTACCGGGGAGCTGCCGGTACTTCGCAACTCGGAATCGGGCCGATAGCCTTCGACCGTGCGCATCAGCACCGCCTGGATGGTTCTGAGGTCGCCCATATCCATCGCCGCCTTGAGCACGTCGAGTTCGCGCCTGAGCTGCGGCGGCGTCATCGCCGGCTCGTCATCCGACCGCATGATGCGCAGGTGCTCGGTGAGCGAGGTGTTGGCGCCGATGAGCAATTCCTCGTAGAGCTTTTCGCCGGGTCTCAGCCCCGTGTAGACGATCTCGACGTCGCCATTCGGGTTGGCTTCGCCGCGGATTTCGAGGCCGCTCAAGCGGATCATCAGCTCGGCCAGGTCCTTGATGCGGACCGGCTCGCCCATGTCGAGAACGAACAGATCGCCGCCCCTGGCCATGGCGCCCGCCTGAATGACGAGTTCGGCTGCCTCGGGAATGGACATGAAATAGCGCACCACTTCCGGATGCGTGACGGTGACGGGGCCGCGCGCCTTGATCTGGCGGCGGAAGCGCTGGACCACGGAGCCTGAGCTGTCGAGCACGTTGCCGAAGCGGACCATGGTGAAAACGGTGCGGGTCTGTTGCGCGGCGCGCGCTTGCAGCACGAGTTCGGCGAGGCGCTTGGAGGCCCCCATGACGTTGGTCGGGCGGACGGCCTTGTCGGTCGAGATCAGCACCATGCGTTCGACGCCGCATTGGACGGCGGCATCCGCCATGATCTCTGTCCCGAGCACGTTGTTGGTCAGCCCCACGGTCGCATTGCACTCGACCATGGGCACGTGCTTGTAGGCGGCGGCGTGATAGATGGTTTGGATCTGGTGGCGCAGCAGCGTCTCCTTCACCAGCTTGGAATTGAGAACCGTGCCGAGCACGGCGACGACTTCCGGCCGTTCCTTGTCGCTGTCGTAGGTGGCAACCTCGTCGCGCACTTCGACCTCGATTTCGTAGAGCGATGGCTCGGAAACGTCGAAAAGGACGATGCGGCGCGGGCTCTGGCGCAAGACCTGGCGCACGAGTTCGGAGCCGACGGAGCCGCCGGCACCCGTGACCAATACGTTTTTGCCGCGGGTATCCCGCCCGAGCAGCTGGTGGTTCGGCGGCACGGGATCGCGACCGAGAAGATCCTCGACATCCAGCGGGCGCAAGTCGGCAAGGGCGACGCTGCCCGAAGCAATCTCGGCGAGAGTCGGCAGCACTTTCACGGTGACGGGAAAACGCTCGAGTTCCTTCAAGACCAGCCGGCGCTCGGTCCGGTGGCTGTCGGGAAGCGCCAGCAGGATCTCGCGCACGCCGTAACGCTCGATCACTTGGCCGAGACGCTCGGGACGGTAAACCTTGTGGCCGCCGATATACTGCCCCCAGAGCGAGGGCGAGCTGTCGCAGAAGCCGACGACGTAGCGGTCCCGGCTGTGATAGAGGGCCATGGCGAGTTCGAGGCCCGATTGGCCGGCACCATAGATCAACACGGGATAGCGCGCTTCGCCATCGCGAAAACGCGGCAGCTCGACGCCCGAAGCCGTGAGGAAGCGGGCGAGCGCGACGCGGATCGCGATGACCGCCACAGCGCCGCAGATCGAGTAGACGAGGATGACGGAGCGCGGAACGCCGAGTTGCCCCGACATGAAGACCAGAAGCGACCACATGAGCACGGAGACGGCGAAGCCGACGATGATCCGGGTGTAGCCGTGGGTGCTGAGGTAGCGGGTGACGAAGCGATAGAGACCGAGATAGGCGAACGAGGCGATGGTCAGCGGCGGGCCTGCCCAGAAGACAAGCCAGCCTGCGGTGGTCTCGGCTTGATAGGGCGTGTTGTATCGCAAAGAAGTGGTGAGCCAGAGAATTGCCGCGAGCACGGCAAAGTCCAGCGCGGCCAGCACGACGCGTTTGCGCCGCCGCGACATGTCGAGCAACCGCTGCCGGAAGCGAGCCGGCACAGTCCGATTTTCAATTGTAAACTTCAAGGGAAGCCCGCTCGCAATTCCACGGGATCGAGGTCCGATCCCGCCACAGTCAAACACGCAATACGGCCTTCAACAGCTAACTGATCCGCGAACTCAGGTGCCAAGGGTGAATATTTCTCAGCGAATTGATAAGGGGGGCAGGGTTGCAAAATAACTTCAGTTCAAAGGACTTGCGTGTTCCGGCGACGCCATCGATTGCGTGATTTGCCCGACCATCCGGTAAGCGAGCCAGATGGCGGCGACGCCAAACACGACGCCACCGAGCATGTTTCCGGCTATCGCCCCCTTGGCGCCCGCGACAGCTTTGCCGGCGGTGACGAACGGCAGCGTGCCGAGTGTCGCCCGGCCCCAGTTGAGAAGCGCGGAGTTGAGCGGCTGGCCGAGGGTGTTGAAGGCGGCATTGGAAATGAACATGGCACCGAGAAAAACGAACAGTAGCGACAGCGAGCGGCAGAAATAGACGATCAGCGCCTTGGCCTCGCCCGTCGCCCGGAATGCATCTGCAAGGGGTTCGCCAGAACCGCGAGGACGCACCAGGCGAAAGCGGTAAACGCCGCCATGACATAGAGCGACTGCGTCAGCGTCGCCTGCATGCGCGCCGGGTTCCGGGCGCCGTAGTTCTGGCCGATGATGGGTCCGACCGTTCCAGAGAGCGCGTAAATCGCACCGAACGCCACCGGCGTGATGCGCCCGATCACTGCCCAGCCTGCAACCGCTGCATCGCCGAAGGGCGCGACGGCGGCGGTGACGACGGCATTGCTGAAGGGGGTGGCGAGGTTGGTCAGGACGGCGAGGACGGCAATGGATTTGAACGACGGCAAAGTCTTCGCCGAGGAGCCCGGGCTTGACGCGGCTGAACAACTGGTGGACGCGGCCGACGCCATAAAGGCCGATCGCAAAGACGGCAAGGCGCGCCACGGCCGAGGCGATGGCCGCGCCTTCGATCCCCCAGCCGAGCTTCAAGATCAGCACCACGTCCATCAGGACGTTGACCGCCGCGCCTGACAGCGTGATGTACATCGCGCGCCTGGCGTCGCCGACGGAGCGCAGCACTGCACTCGAGGTCATGCCGACGGCGAGCAGCGGCAGGGTCGGCAGAATGATGTAAAGATAAATTTCGGCGAGCCTCGCGGCGCGTCCCGTGGCACCGAGCAGCTGCAGGAGCACCGGGACGCAGAACCACAGTCCCGCGCTCAAGACACGCCGAGATCAGGCCTGCAAAGATGTGCGTGTGGGTCGAGAGCCGCCGCGCCGGCCCGCGCAAACTCGCACCGATCGCGGGCGCGATGAGGCTGGTCGCCGCGATCGACAAGCCGATGCCGATCGAGGTCGAGAAGAACAGGATGGTGCTGCCGTAGCCCGCCGCCGCAATGACGGTTTCGTCGCCCGCGCAGGGAAAGGAAATACATGTTGGCGAGATCGCCGACGAAAATGGCCATGAGGCCGAGCGCACCGGCACCCGTCATCTCGAGGATGTGGCGCAAGATGATTGCCGGAGACGAACTTGGGCGTGGCGCTGCCGCGTCGCGGGCGCTCTTCTACGGTCATTGCATTCCCCAAGCCTGCTCCCGCGCGGGAGCCGCACGCAACCTGATCTCAGAGCCGCCGGCGTGCCTTGAAGGCGGCAGCCAGAGTGCCTTCGTCGAGATAGTCGAGTTCGCCGCCGATCGGTACGCCCTGGGCAAGGCGCGAAACGGATACGCCCGTTTCGGCAAGCACCTCGGAGACGTAATGCGCCGTCGACTGGCCTTCAACCGTGGCGTTGAGGGCGAGCAGGATTTCGTTGACTTCGCTATTCTTGGCCCGCTCGACGAGCTTGGCGACGTTGAGCTTGTCGGGGCCGACGCCATCCAAGGGCGAGAGGTGGCCGCCGAGGACGTGATAGCGGGCGGAGACGATCGAAGCCCGCTCGATCGCCCACAGGTCGCCCACCTCTTCGACGACGACGATGAGCGAAGGGTCGCGGCGCGGGTCACGGCAGACGCTGCATGGCGAGACGGTGTCGAGGTTACCGCACTCGGGGCATTCGACGATTTTTTCGATGGCGGCGGCAAGCGCTTCGGAGAGCGGCAGCAGCAGATCGTTACGGCGCTTCAGAAGCGCGAGCACGGCCTTGCGGGCGGAACGCGGACCGAGCCCCGGCAAGCGCGAGAGCAGCTGCACCAGGCGCTCGATTTCCGGTCCTGCGATTTTCTTGGACATGGCTTAGCCGCGTTTCGCCGCTCAGAACAGTTTCATGCCGGGCGGCAGCGGCAAGCCGCCGGTGACGCCCGCCATTTTTTCCTGCATCGCAGATTCGGCCTTGCGCGCGCGCATCGGCGGCCGCGGCGACGATCAGGTCCTCGAGGATTTCGATCTCGTCGGCTTTGGCGAGGCGAGGGATCGATGCGCACGCTTTTCACCGTGCCCTTGCCGTCGAGCTTGATTTTGACCAGACCGCCGCCCGACTGACCCTCGACCTCGAGCTGTTCGAGTTCCTCCTGCGCCTGCTTCAGCTTGGCCTGCATCTGGCCAACCTGCTTCATGATGTTCATGACGTCTTTCATTCGGGTCCTTTCTCGTGTTCTCCCGCTCCCCGTTCTGCACTTAACGGGAGAGGGTTGGGGTGAGGGGCGGCCGCGTTCGAATGGCTTCTGCCCCTCACCCAGCCCTCTCATTCGTCCATGAGGGCGCATGGGGAGAGGGAATATTTCCGAGCGCTCTCGTCGTCGCTGCTGTCAGGCACCGGCGATGCGGCGGATCTCGGCAATGGTCGCATCGGGAAACGCGGCGAGCACGGCCTTGACCGCCGGGTGGTTCTTGAGCCGCGCCAGCTCGGCGGCTTCGCGCGCCCGCCGCGCGGCGCCGATCGCCGCCGCCCTTCGGCCTTCGACAGCATCACGAACCAGCGCCGTCCGGTCCAGCGTTGAGCTTTTCGCGCAGCTCGTTGGCGAGCGTTCGGGTGGCGCGCCGGGCAGCAGAAAGCAGATCGATCGAGCCCGAAGGCGCATCGAACTTGACGAGGCTGACGTGATCTTCCAGGTGCAGCTTCAGCTTCATGTCGCGTTTGTTGCCGGCGAGCGCCACGACCTCGGCGAACTGTGCGCGGATCGGGGAGCATGGGGCGGCGCCGGCACAAGCTTCGTCGCCGAGACCGTCGTCGATGCCGCTCTCGAATCGCCCAGAACTCGTCGCCGTCGTCGGCGCGGCTTCGAAACCGCCGTCGAGTTCATCGCCATCGCCGCTGGACGGCACTGCCCGCAGTCGGCCCCAAGGGCTGCGCCGCGACGGGCTGCGGTGACGCGGCTTCGTTCAGCGGCCCGCGGTCGTCGCGAAGCGCCGGAGTGACAGGGCGGCCTGCGGCGCGTCCCGCCGAAGCGGCGCCACCGCCGAGCGTGCGGATCAAATCGTCGGGCGTCGGCAGGTCGGCCGTATAGGCGAGGCGGATCAGGACCATTTCGGCGGCGGCGTAAGGCGCGGGCGCGCGCGACGTCTCCTCGAGGCCCTTCAACAGCATCTGCCAGGCGCGCGACAGGTACGGCATCGACAGGCGCTCGGCGAGCGACGTGCCGCGGCGTTTTTCCTCGACCGAAAGCGCCTCGCTGCCGGGCTCCTCGCCGACCGCCTTGATGCGGGCGACGGTGTGCACGGCTTCGGCGAGATCCGAGACGATCTGCGCCGGCTCGGCGCCATCGCGATGCATGCGACGCGAGGCCGGCGAGCGCACCCGCCGCGTCGCCGCGGAAAATCATTTCGGCCAGATCGAAGATGCGGCCGCGATCGGCGAGCCCCAGCATGGCGCGCACGGCTTTGGCGGTGACGTGGCCTTCGCCCATGGCGATCGCCTGATCGAGAATGGAAAGCCCGTCGCGCACGGACCCTTCCGCGGCGCGCGCAATGAGGGCGAGGGCATCGGCGTCGGCCTTGGCACCTTCGTTGGCGACGATTTTGCGGAAGTGTTCGGCCAGCACCGGCTGCTCGACGCGGCGAAGATCGAAACGCTGGCAGCGCGACAGCACCGTCACCGGAACCTTGCGGATTTCCGTCGTCGCGAAAATGAATTTGACGTGCGCGGGCGGCTCCTCGAGCGTCTTCAGAAGGGCGTTGAAGGCGCCCTTGGAGAGCATGTGGACTTCGTCGATGATGAACACCTTGGCGCGGGCGAGCAGAGGCGTGTATTGCGCGCTCTCGATGATCTCGCGGATGTTGTCGACGCCGGTGTTCGACGCCGCGTCCATTTCGAACACGTCCGGGTGGCGGCCTTCCATGATCTCGGCGCAGTGCGTGCCGAGGCCGGGCATATCGATGGTCGGACGGTCGATACCGGCTGCTTCGTAGTTGATGGCGCGGGCGAGGATGCGGGCCGTCGTGGTCTTGCCGACGCCGCGCACGCCGGTCAGCATGTAGCCTTGCGCGATGCGCCCCGAGGCGAAGGCGTTCTTCAAGCGTCGTGACCAGCGCCTGCCTGGCCGATCAGGTCGTCGAAGGTCTGCGGGCGGTATTTGCGCGCGAGAACGACGTAAGGCTTGCCGGCGCTTGCCGCGCCCGCGTCTCGATCGTCGCCGGTGGTGGATTTCTTCTTGGCCATGATCCCGATCGCATACGTCATTGGCCCGAAGGGCCGAGGGAGCAAGGCGACCCGCGCACTCAAGCGTAACGGGCCGCGCCCCCGCGGAGGGCCAGCCATGCGCGAAGCGCGATCAGCGGATGCGGCCCGTGAGCGAATAAAATAGGAGGCTGACGATCGACCCGTTCACAATCGGTAGGGCTGCTTCCTTCCGGACCTGACCCGGTTAGCGCGTGATACGTCCGCCGCCAACCTCCCGGGCCTATAATGGGGAAAGTTGACGCTCCGCACAACCCCGGACCAAATTTGGGCCCAAAGATACATTTTTCGGCTAGCCTGGAACCCGGCCGACCGTTGCGCGTTAAAAAACGTCTGGATCGCGGCCACATGGGGGCTCGGTTCCAGTGTGTGACAAACCGTCTCCGAACGCCGGCATTTCTGCCGCGCCGGGCGCGATGTCTCGCACGTGCATCTCGCAATTTTCGGAGCCCTACGATGACCCTCAAGCTCACCGTCAACGGAAAACCCATCAGCTTCGAAGGCGATCCCGAGACGCCGCTGCTCTGGCTGCTGCGGGACGAATTGCGACTGACGGCGACGAAATTCGGCTGTGGAGCGGCGCTTTGCGGCGCCTGCACCGTCCACCTCGACGGCGAGGCGGTGCGCTCGTGCCAGATCCAGGCGCGCGACGGCGAAGGCCGCGAGATCACGACGCTCGAGGGACTTATCCGGCAAGGTCGGCGAGGCCGTCAAGGCGGCGTGGATCAAGCACGACGTCGCGCAATGCGGCTATTGCCAGCCCGGGCAGATCATGGCCGCGACGGGCCTGCTGACGCAAATCGCCGAGCCGAGCGACAGCGACATCGATAAGGCGATGGACGGCAACATCTGCCGCTGCTGCACCTATCACCGCATTCGCGCCGCCATCCATGACGCCTCCGCATCATTGAAGGGCTGACAAACATGTCGCAAAAGCTGGTCGTCGTCTCGTTCTTGGGCGTCGCGGCGTTGGCTGCGGGCGTCACGGCGAAATTGCCGCTATCGCTGAATACTTATTTCAATGCGGCGGCGCAAGCGGCGGACGGCGCAAAGCCGGCGTCGGACAACCTTTTTAAACCCGTCGCCGACGTCCTGCGTCACGCCCGCTGCATGAATTGCCATCCGCGCGACGACCACCCGCGCCAGGGCGAGGATCGCCATGTCCACCAGATGAACGTCGCGCGCGGCGACGACAACTTGGGCTTCGTCAATGCCCGCTGCACGGCCTGCCATCGCGACGAGAACAACCGGCATTCGGGCGTGCCCGGGGCGCCGAACTGGCATCTGGCGCCGAGTCTCGATGGGCTGGCAGGGTTTGAACGATGCCGAACTGTGCACGACACTGACGGACAAGAGCAAGAACGGCGGCAAGGATATCGCGGCGCTCGTTGAACACATGACGAGCGACAAGCTGGTGCTGTGGGGCTGGGAGCCGGGCGGCAAACGCGCGCCGGTTCAAACGCCGCACCCGGCGTTCGTCGAGCAGTTGAAGGCGTGGGCGGCGGCAGGCGCGCCCTGTCCTGCAGGGTGACATTGAAACACGCCGGAACGGCGAAACCCGAAACGGAAGTCGACGGGTCGAAACGGAACGAGAGGCTCAGATGACCGACACGATCGATGACTGCCATTTTCGCCATGCCCAGCGCCGGCACGCCAGCACCCTCGCGCCGCGCGATTTTGAAGATCGCGGGGGCGGGATTGATCCTCGGCATTGCGCCGCTGCCGCGCCTGGCGACGGGCGCAATGGCCGCGACGCCGGAAACGTTCGCGCCCAATCCGTATCTGATCGTTGCGCCCGACAATACCGTCACTGTCATCATCAAGCATCTGGACAAGGGCCAGGGCGCGGCGACGGGCCTCGCGACGCTGGTTGCGGAAGAACTCGACGCGGACTGGTCGCAAATCAGAACCGAGTTCGCGCCGTCCGACGTCGAGAAGTACAAGAACCTCGCCTTCGGCGTGCAGGGCGTCGGCGGCTCGACGGGCTTGGCTAATTCCTACGAGCAGTATCGCACGGCGGGTGCGGCCGCGCGGGAGATGCTGGTCGCGGCGGCGGCGTCGCTATGGGGCGTGGCTGCGTCGGAACTCAGAGTCGAAAAGGGCGTCATCCACGGCCCGGCGGGCAAAGGTGCGACCTTCGGCGAGCTGGCGACGCGTGCAGCCGGCGGGAGCGTGCCCGTGACGCCCAAGCTCAAGGATGCGAAAGACTTCGTCTACATCGGCAAACCGTTCCCGCGCGTCGATAGCGTCGCCAAGTGCACGGGCAAGGCGAATTACACCATCGACCAGTTCTTGCCCGATATGCAGACGGCGGTGATGGCCCGGCCGCCGCTGTTCGGGGCGACGGTCAAATCGTTCGATGCCAACGCCGCCAAGAAGATCGACGGCGTCGTCGATGTCGTGGCGATCTCGCGCGGTGTCGCGGTTCTGGCGAAGACGACGTGGGCGGCAATCAAAGGTCGCGAAGCCTTGAAAGTCGAATGGGAGACGAGCGGCGCGGAAAAACGCGGCACGGCGGAACTTCGCGCCGAATACATAGCCCTTCTCGACAAGCCCGGAGCGAATGCGCGCAAGACCGGCGACGCGGAAAAAGCGCTTGCCAGCGGCGCGGCGCCAAGGTCGTCGCGGCCGATTTCGAATTCCCCTATCTCGCGCACGCGCCGATGGAGCCCATGGACTGCGTCGTGCGCTTCGACGGAGCAAGCGCCGACATTTGGACCGGCTCGCAGATGCAGACGCTCGACCATGCCAAGGCGGCGGGCGTGTTGCGGATCAAGCCGGAAGCCATCAACCTGCACACGGTCTGGGCCGGTGGCTCGTTCGGGCGCCGCGCCATTGCCGACTGTCACTTAGTCGCGAAGCCTGCGAGATCGCCAAGGCCATCGGCGGCAAAGCGCCGGTGAAGCTTCTGTGGACTCGCGACGACGACATCAAGGGCGGCTACTACCGGCCGATGTATCTCCATCGCATCGAGGCGGCCCTCGACAAGGACGGCGCAATCGTCGCCTGGCGGCATCGCATTGTCGGACAGTCGATCCTGACCGGAACGCCGTTCGAGAGCATGATGGTGAAGGACGGCATCGATGGGACTTCGGTCGAAGGCGCCTCCACGCTCCCCTACGCCATTCCCAATCTCGCGGTCGAATTGCACACGACGCAATCGCAAGTGCCGGTGCTGTGGTGGCGGTCGGTCGGCTCGACGCATACCGCGCACGCGACCGAGCACATGATCGACATCCTGGCGAAGGAAGCCGGCAAAGACCCGCTCGAATTCCGCCTCGCCATGCTGAAGGACAAGCCCCGCCACGCCGGCGCGCTGAAGCTCGCGGCCGAAAAGGCCGGCTGGGGCAAGCCGCTGGACAAGGGCGTGTATCGCGGCTTGGCCGTGCATGAGAGCTTCTCGTCCTACGTCGCGCAGGTCGCGGACGTGACGTTGGCCGACGACGGCACGTTCAAGGTCAAGCGTGTGGTCTGCGCCATCGACTGCGGCGTCGCCGTCAATCCCGATGTCGTCGCGGCGCAGATGGAAGGCGGCATCGGCTATGGTCTCGGAGCGGCACTGAAGAGCGCCATAACTTTGAAGGATGGCGCGGTCGAGCAGTCGAACTTCCACGACTACGAGGTGATGCGGATTTCGCAGATGCCGGCGATCGAAGTGCACATCGTGCCGTCGACCGAAAAGCCGACCGGTGTCGGCGAACCGGGAACGCCGGTCGTGCTGCCGGCGGTCGCCAATGCGTTGCTTTCGGCGACGGGCGTGCGCACGAGCGTGCTGCCGATGTCGAAGCAGGTCTACAAGGTGCAGTCGTGATGCCGTGACATTACCAGCGGCGAAGCGTGATCTTTTCGCCGCCTGTCCAGCCGCCCGGGTCGCTTACCGAGGACAGCGAACTCGATGTGTGCGCTTCGGCGGCGGCGGCGAATTCGACGCCGATGCGATTGGCCTTCTGGTGGCGGATCTCGCAGTGCCTGTCGACCTGGCCGTCTTCCGTCGTCAGGCGGAAGTTGAAGGGCAGCCAAGTCTCGGTCTCTGTTTCGATGAGCGCGCCGCCTTCGGAAAGATCGCGAACGATGCAGGTGACGGGCGGGCGGCCCGCGACCTTGATCCAGCCGCGCAATTGCGTCTGGCGACGGCCGAACTGGCGCTTTTCCGCGTAATCGGTGCGTTTCAACATGACGAGCGAATTCCTCTGGCCCGAACCAATTCAGGAACACTACAGCCTCATTCTTCACGCCAGGTTAAGACATGGCTTGGGCAGAAGGGGCTTTGGCAAACGGTGTGCACGAGGGGTTCGGCGCACGTTGCGAGACAGATGCTGCGCTCGGATCGGTGCAGCTTTCTAGATGCAACGGCCGCCGTCGACTTCGATAGCGACGCCGGTGATGAAGGCGCTGGCAGGGTCGGCGAGGAACAGCGCTGCGTTGGCGATGTCGAGCGGCTTCGAGAAACGTCCGAGCGGAATGCCGGCGATGAACCTGGCGCGGTTCTCAGGCGTATCCGCGACACCCATTAACTGCTCGATCATGCCGGTTTCCCCGATCACCGGATTGATGGCGTTGACGCGGATATTCTTCGGCGCGAGTTCCGCGGCCATGACTTGGTCAGCGTGATCGCGGCGCCCTTGGAGCCGTTGTACCAGGTGAGACCGGGGCGCGGACGCACGCCGGCGGTGGAGGCCGTGTTGATGATCGAACCGCCGCCGCGCTTTTCCAGTTCAGGTACGGCGGCGAGCGTCGTCAAATAGATCGACTTGACGTTGACGGCGTAGATGCGGTCGAAGTCATCCTCCGAGACGGTCAGCAGGCTCTGGTTCGTGTGCGTCACGCCGGCGTTGTTGACGACGATGTCGAGGCCGCCGAAAGCGCCGACCGCGGCGCGCACCATAGCCGCGACGTCGGCCTTGCGGGTGACGTCGGTCACGACCGCGATAGCCTTGTCCGGGCCCAGCGCCGCGGCGACTCCTTCAGCACTTTGCGCATTGATGTCGGCAACGACGACACGGGCGCCTTCGGCGGCGAAGAGTTCGGCGATGCCGCGCCCGAAGCCGGAGC
This sequence comes from uncultured Alphaproteobacteria bacterium, assembly GCA_963732525.1. Lineage (GTDB taxonomy): Bacteria > Pseudomonadota > Alphaproteobacteria > Rhizobiales > Hyphomicrobiaceae > Hyphomicrobium_B. Next base: position 262,241 of record CAVSZX010000023.1, on the reverse strand, counting down.
CAGCGCCCGTGATGATCGCGACTTTTCCTGAAAGACGCATGACTTGCGATAACTCCCGGCCGGGTTCGTGCCAGTGCCGTTTTTTCTCAGACCACGCGCCCGGGCCGCGCCAGCTCCGCCGCTTGCTTGCGATAAGGGCTCGCGGGGTAAGTGCCGAGGACCTTGATCTCGGTCGAGAAGAACGAGAGTTCCTCGAGCGCGAGTTGTACCGGGCGATCGACGGGATGGCCATCAATGTCGGCGAAGAACATCGTGGCGTTGAACGTGCCCTCTTCCTGATAGCTCTCGAGCTTGGTCATGTTGACGGAGTTGGTGGCGAAGCCGCCGAGTGCCTTGTAAAGGGCGGCAGGGACGTTGCGGACCCGGAACAGGAATGTCGTGATGACCGGGCCGTTGCCGGGATCGGCATCGTCGGGCTCCTTGGCGAGCACGACGAAGCGCGTCGTGTTGTGGGCTTCGTCCTCGACGTTTTGCGCCAGAATGTCGAGGCTATAGAGTTCGGCGGCAAGGCGCGGCGCCAGCGCCCCTTTGCTCTTGTCGCCCCATTCGGACACCTGACGCGCCGATCCGGCCGTGTCGCCCGCGACATGCGGCTTGACGCCGAGCTTGCGCAGGATCTTGCGGCATTGGCCCAGCGCGTGAACGTGGCTGTAGACGTCTTTCAGGCCGGCAAGCGTCGCGCCCTTCGGCGCCATCAACTGAAAGCTGATGGGAAGGAAATATTCAGCGACAATGTAAAGGCCGGCGGCGGGCAGGAGGTGATGAATGTCGGCAACGCGGCCGGCGACCGAATTTTCGATCGGGATCATCGCATAGAACGCTTCCCCCGTTTTCACCGCGGCAAGTGCATCCTCGAACGTCGGATAGGCCGCGGCCTCGAGACCGGGATAGGCCTCGCGTGCCGCGAGGTGCGAATTGGCTCCGGGCTCACCCTGGTAGGCGATGCGTCCTTCGGGCTGGCGTCGGGTGTGCGGCATGGGAGAGGCTTTGTCACTCAGGTGGTTTTTGGGGTGGCACTATTGGGAGTGGAGACGGAAAGCCGCCAGCGGGCCTGGTCGAGGTCGGACTGAGTATCGACACCGAGCGGAACCGTGTCAACGACGGCGACGTCGATGCGCATGCCGGCTTCCAGTGCCCGCAGCTGTTCCAGCTTCTCGCGCAGTTCGAGGGTTGAAGGCCGCAGCGACACGAAGCGTTCCAGACTCTGGCGGCGATAGGCGTAGATGCCGATGTGGTGATAGAGCGGGCCATCGCCATAGGGCGCAGTTGCACGCGTGAAGTAGAGGGCGCGGAGATGGTTTGGCGTCTCGAGCGGCGTTGCGACCACCTTCACGACGTTGGGGTTCGACTTCTCCTCCGCGTCGATGATGACGGCGGCGAGCGTGGCGATGTCGACGCCCTTGGTGCGCAGCGGCACGAGAGATGCGGTGACGAGCTTGGGATCGAGTGTCGGCAAGTCGCCCTGCAGGTTGATGACGATATCGACGTCGCCGTCGGGGTCGATTCGCGACACCGCCTCGAAGACGCGGTCGGAGCCGGAGGTGTGGTCGGCGCGCGTCATGACCGCCTCTCCGCCGGCGGCACGAATTGCAGCCTTGATCTCGTCACTGTCGGTTGCGACCACCACGCGCCCGGTCTCGGCGGCCATGGCGCGCTCCCAGACGTGCACGATCATGGCTTTGCCGTGGATATCGGCCAGCGGCTTGCCGGGCAGGCGGGTCGCCTGCATGCGAGCCGGAATCACGATCAAAGTCTGCGGCATGTGCGCTGGCCCGGGGTGGTTCGGTGACAAATAGTCTCGTTAGAAGCCTCTAGACCACACCTTTCGTCTATTGCAAGAGCGTGCCGCGCGCTTTAGTCCGGCGTAACGCGCCTCGGCCGTGCGAAGGGGCCGTTTCAACGCGCCTCTAAGTTCAGGCGGCGCTCAGGATACGTGACCAGGATACGTGACATGGATTCCTTCGAATTCACGAAAATTGCCGGTGCCGTGCTTTCGGCCCTGCTTTTGATCTTCGGAACCAAGACGTTCATCGAAGCGCGCCAGGAACACGCGCCAGAAAAGCCGGGCTACACGCTGCCGGCTGCTACGGTCGTGGCGGCAAAACCCGCGGCCGGTGACACGAAGGCAGCCGCCGGCGCGGCGGCAGCCCCTGCGGCGGCAGGCGCTTCGGCCAAAGCGGCGGGCGGCGGTGCTGCGGCCGTGATTGCGGCGCTCGCCAAGGCCAATGTCGACAACGGCAAATCGATCTTCTCGAAGTGCAAGGCTTGCCACAACATCGAAAAGGACAAGCCGAAGGCCGTCGGCCCCAATCTGTGGGGCGTAGTCAATCGCCCGAAAGCCTCCTTCGAAGGCTTCGAGTATTCGCCCGGAATGAAGGAAAAGGGTGGCAACTGGAGTATCGAGGATCTGGCCGCCTTCATCAGCAATCCGAAGGGCTTCGTGACCGGCACCAAGATGGTCTTCAACGGCCTGCCAAATCCGGCCGACGCCGCTGACGTGATTGCCTATTTGGCAAAGCAATCGGACACACCCGCCGCACTGCCAAAATGACAGCAAGTTAACTCGGCAAACCCCGAAAAAGCTGCGACCCTGCCTTAAGTTCGGCGGGGTCGCTTGCGTTTTGGGTTAAGACCGCAAGAGCAGCGGATGCAAAGTTATCCCCGCCCCTCGCGCCCATGATAACGTTGGGTTCTCTCGTGCTTTGGGAGGCGGACCTTGGAACGGAAAGAGGGTTAACGGACGTGATAGGAATAAACTCTGTGGCTCTGCGAACCTTCGGATTGCTGTTCCTCGCCCTCATCGTCTCTACGCCCGTGGCTTTGGCGGCGGATGGCGAATGCAAGCACGCCATTTCCCTCATCGGCACGCCGAAAATGGCGGCCGGCTTCAAGCATTTCGATTGGGTGAACCCGGAGGCGCCGAAGGGCGGAATGCTGCGGCAGTCGGCAATCGGGTCGTTCGATAGCCTCAACAGCTTCTCGATCATGGGTTCGGCGGCGGATGGGCTAGGCCTGCTGTTCGACAACCTGTTTGCGAACAGCCCCGATGAACCCTCGACGGAATACGGCCTCGTCGCCGAATGCCTGACGCACCCCGATGATTTCTCGTCCGTGACTTTCAAGCTGCGGCCTGAAGCAAAGTTCCACGACGGCACGCCCGTGACGCCCGAGGACGTGATCTTCTCGCTCGAAGCCGCCAAGACCGCGAGCCCGCAGGCGGCGCTCTACTACAAGAACGTGACCAAGGGCGAGAAGACCGGCGAGCACGAAGTGACCTTCACGTTCGACATGAAGGGCAACCGCGAGCTGCCGATGATCACCAGCCAGCTCAACGTCATTCCGGAGCACTACTGGAAGGCAAAGTCGGCATCGGGCGAGGCGCGCGACATCTCGAAATCGACCCTCGAAGTCCCCGTCGGTTCCGGAGCCTACAAAATCAAGTCGTTCGAAACGGCGCGCAACATCGTCTATGAGCGCGACCCCAATTACTGGGCCAAGGACCTGCCGGTGAGCAAGGGCCAGTGGAACTTCGACAGCATCCGCTTCGAGTACTATCGCGACCGCACGCCTGCATTCGAAGCCTTCAAGTCGGGGCGGATCGATTCCTGGGAAGAAACGAGTTCGGGCTCCTGGGCGACACAGTACGATTTCGACGCGGTGAAGAAGGGATTGGTGAAAAAGGAGCTGCTGGCACACGCACGCGTCGCCGGCATGCAGGCCTTCGCCTTCAATCTGCGCCGCAAGCAGTTCCAGGATCCCCGCGTGCGCCAGGCCTTCAACCTGGCGCTCGACTTCGAGGAGATGAACAGGAAGATTTTCAACGGCGCCTATACGCGCCTCGACAGCTATTTCGCCAACTCGCCACTCGCCGCCAAGGGCCTGCCCGAGGGCAAGGAACTCGAGATCCTGAACGAAGTGAAGGCCGAGGTGCCGCCCGAGGTCTTCACCACGGAATGGAAGAACCCGGTCAACGCCTCGCCCTCCGATCTCTACAAGCACCTCGGCGAAGCCGTGAAGCTGCTGCAGGCGGCGGGCTGGACGCTGAAGGGTGGCACCTTGAACAACGCCAAGGGCGAGACGCTCGACGTCGAAATCCTGCTGGTGCAGCCGGACTTCGAGCGCATCGTGCTGCCCTACATCGAGAACCTGAAGAAGATCGGCATCAAGGCATCGGCGCGGGTCGTCGACAGTTCGCAGTATGAGCGCCGCTTCAAGACCTTCGACTTCGACATGATCGTCCACAGCGTGCCGCAATCGCATTCGCCGGGCAACGAGCAGCGCTTCTTCTTCGGCTCGGCGATGGCCGACAAGGAAGGCAACCGCAATGTCGGCGGCATCAAGAACCCGGCAGTCGACAAGCTGATCGATCGGATCATTGCGGCCAAGGATCGCGACGATCTGGTGGCGGCGACGCGCGCGCTCGATCGCGTGCTGTTGTGGAACTTCTATGCCGTGCCGCAGTGGTATCTGCCGTTCGAGCGCATCGCGATCTGGGACGTCTTCGGGCGGCCGGAGAAGCTTCCGTCCCAGGATCCCTCGCGGATTGTCCAGACCTGGTGGTACGACGCGGAAAAGGCGAAAGCGGTCGATGCCGCGCGGGTGAATTAGGGCCGAGGGAGAAGCGAAAGGGTTCGTTGCCGATGCGTCACGCTACAATCGCACGTCTTGCGCTGGCCCTCGTCATCGCATTTCCCTTCACCGCCGCCGTCGCCGAGCCGAAGCATGGGCTCTCCATTTTCGGCAACCTGAAGTACGCGGCAGACTTCAAGCATTTCGACTACGTCAACCCGGACGCGCCCAAGGGCGGGCGCATCGTGACCATGGGGACGGGCGGCGCAGCGAGTTTCGACAGCTTCAACAACTTCATCGTCAAGGGCGACGCGGCGCAGGGGCTGGATTTTCTCTTCGACACGCTGATGGTGCGCGCCGCCGATGAACCCGACGCCATGTATGGCCTGGTCGCGAAGAGCGCCGACGTTGCCGCCGACGGAAAGTCGGTGACATTCAAACTGCGCGGGGAGGCGAAATTTTCCGACGGTACGGCGATCACCTCCGCCGATGTCGTCAATTCATTCACGCTGCTGAAAGAGAAAGGCGCCCCGGCGATCTCTATGGCCTTGCGCGACGTTGTGAAGGCCGAGGCGCCGGATGCGGAGACGGTCGTCTACGCCTTCCAGGGCCAGCTGACGCGCGACTTGCCCATCATGCTCGCGAGCCTGCCGGTGCTTTCCAAGGCCTACTACACGACACGCCCTTTCGAGGAAACGAGCCTCGAAGCGCCGCTCGGATCCGGCCCCTACCTGATGAAGGATTTCAAGGCCGGAGCCTTCGTCGCCTACAAGCGGCGCGAGGACTATTGGGCCAAGGATTTGCCCGTCAATCACAGGCCGCTGGAACTTCGACGAAATCCGCTACGATTATTATCGCGATCGAACGGCGCAGCTCGAAGCGATCAAGTCGGGCGGGCTCGACCTGCGGGAAGAGTTCACCAGCGTCGATTGGGCGACGAGCTACAACGTGCCCGCGGTCACGGACGGCCGGCTGATCCGCGAAGCGCTGCCAGACGAAAACCCCTCCGGCGCGCAAGGGTACTTTCCTCAATACGCGACGCGACAAGTTCAAGGACGTTCGCGTCCGCAAGGCGCTCGACTATGCCTTCGACTTCGAATGGTCGAACAAGAAGCTGTTCTATAATCTCTACACGCGCACCGGCAGCTTCTTTGAAAACTCCGACATGAAGGCCTCGGGCAAGCCGCACGCCGAAGAACTGGCGCTGCTCGAGCCCTACAAGGACAAGCTCTCGTCGGAGGTTTTCAGCGAGGCCTATTCGCCGCCCGTCACCGACGGCAGCGGCAATAATCGCGACAACCTGAAGAAAGCCTTCGACCTGCTGAAGGAAGCGGGCTGGACGCTCGGCGCCGACCACCTGGCGCGCAACGCCAAAGGCGAGACGCTCGACGCCGAATTCCTGTATTTCGAGGACGCCTTCGAGCGCATCATTTCGCCCTACATCGCCAACCTGAAGAAAATCGGCATCAACGCCGGAGCCCGCATGGTCGACCCGGCGCAATACGAGCGGCGCATGAAATCGTTCGATTTCGACATCTCGGTGCAGCGCTATTCGCTGCGATTGACGCCGGGCATCGAAATGCGAAGCTACTGGGGCACTGAATCGGCGAAAATGGACGGCTCGCAGAACCTCGCGGGCATCGCCGATCCGGTCATCGATGCGCTGATCGAAAAGGTCGTCGCCGCCAAGTCGCGAGCCGAACTCGTCACCGCGACGCGCGCCATCGACCGGGTGCTGCGCGCCGGCCACTATTGGGTGCCGCACTGGTACAAAGCCTCCCATAACGTCGCCTATTGGAACAAATTCTCTCGTCCCGCGACCGCGGCCAAGTATGATCCCGGCATGCTCGATACGTGGTGGATCGATTCGGCCAAGGCCGAAGCGCTCGCTGCGCGCGGCACCAAGCCTGCCGACGGCGCTCAACCGGCAAACAAATCCGGCGGCGGCGGCGGCAAGAGCGAGACAACGAAGAACGAAGGCGAGACGACGCGCTGATGGCAACTTATCTCCTCAAACGCCTGCTGCTCATCATCCCGACGCTGTTCGGGATCATGCTGTTCTCGTTCGTCATCATCCAGTTCGCGCCCGGCGGACCGGTCGAACGCATGATCGCGCAGCTGATGGGCCATTCCTCCTCGATCTCCTCGCGCATGAGCGGCGGGGGCGGCGACGGCATCGGCAGTGCCGCGGGACAGATCGGACAGGGCGCGGCGGACGCCGTCACGGGCAAATACCGCGGCGCCCAGGGCCTCGATCCCGCCTTCATCAAGAGCCTCGAGAAGCAGTACGGCTTCGACAAGCCGGCGCACGAGCGCTTCTTCCTGATGATCAAGAACTATCTCACCTTCGATTTCGGCAAGAGCTACTTCCGCGACGTCTCCGTGCTCCAGCTCATCAAGGAGAAGCTGCCCGTCTCGATCTCTCTCGGGCTGTGGATGACGCTCGCGACGTACCTGATCTCGATTCCCCTCGGCATCCGCAAGGCCGTCAACGACGGCTCGCGATGGGACGGCTGGACCAGCGCGGTGCTGATCGTCGGCTATGCCATTCCGGGCTTCCTGTTCGCCGTGCTGCTGCTGATTTTGTTCGCGGGCTCTTCGTTTTTCCAGTGGTTCCCCTCGCGCGGGCTGACCTCCGACAACTGGGACCAGCTTTCGATGTTCGGCAAGATCGTCGACTACTTCTGGCATCTGGCGCTGCCGTTGACGGCGATCGCGATCGGCTCGTTCACGACCATGACCTTTCTCACCAAGAACTCGTTCCTGGATGAAATCCGCAAGCAGTACGTCGTGGCCGCGCGCGCCAAGGGGCTTTCCGAACCGCAGGTGCTCTATGGGCACGTCTTCCGCAACGCCATGCTGATCGTCATCGCGGCGTTTCCCTCGACCTTCATCAGCGCCTTCTTCGCCGGCTCGCTGCTGATCGAGAACATCTTCTCGCTCGACGGGCTCGGGCTGTTGTCGATGGAGAGCATCGAAAAACGCGACTACCCGGTGGTTTTCGCCAGCTTGTATATCTTCTCGCTGCTCGGCCTCGTGGTCGGCATCCTCTCCGACTTCGTCTACACCCTCGTCGATCCGCGCATCGACTTCGAAACGCGCGAGGTCTAGGGCGATGGACAAGCGGACCGAAGACTTGGCGACAGCGATCGCCGGCGCAGCCCGCCGCCGAAGGCGCTATCTTGGCGCCAGCGGCTCGCACTGCGCTTCAAGCTTTCGCCCGTGAACCGGCGCCGCCTGCAGCGCTTCAAGTCGCACAAGCGCGGCTATCACAGCTTCATTGCCTTCGCGACGCTGTTCCTTCTCACGCTCTTCGCCGAGTTCCTGGCCAACGACCGGCCGATCCTCGCCTACTACAAGGGCGAAGTGCTCGTTCCCGTGCTCGTCGACTATCCGGAAGAGAAGTTCGGCGGCTTCCTCGCCGTCACCGACTACAAGGCGGCGCACATCGCCGAAGAGATCAAAGCCAACGGCTGGATGCTGTGGCCGCCGATCCGCTATTCCTACGACACCATCAATCGCGATTACCCCGGCCGCATGAAGGAAACGAGCGACGGCAAGGGCACGTGTCTCGGCTATCCGGCGCCGCCGCCCTGGTCGACGCAGCATGGCGCTGTGCGAGGCCCCGCGCGACCAGATCGAACGCTATGAGGCCTTCGGCAACACCAACTGGCTCGGCCTCGACGACCAGGGCCGCGACGTGCTGGCGCGCATCATCTACGGCTTCCGCATTTCCGTTCTGTTCGGCCTGCTGCTGACGATCCTCTCGTCGGCGATCGGCGTCGTTGCGGGCGCCGTGCAGGGCTACTTCGGCGGCCGCGTCGACCTCATCTTCCAGCGCATCCTGGAAATCTGGAACTCGATTCCGGAACTGTTTGTGCTGCTCATCGTCTCGTCGATGTTCGTGCCCGGGTTCTGGACGCTGCTCGGCATCTTGATGATCTTCAGCTGGACGTCGCTCGTCGGCGTGGTGCGCGCCGAATTCCTGCGCGGGCGCAATCTCGAATACGTGCGCGCCGCCCGCGCCCTCGGGCTCACCGACTGGCAGATCATGTTCAAGCACCTGCTCCCCAATGCCATGGTGGCGACGCTGACCTTCCTGCCGTTCAAGCTTTCCGGCGCCATCACGGCGCTGACCGCCCTCGACTTCCTCGGCCTCGGCATGCCGATCGGCTCGCCGTCGCTCGGCGAATTGCTGCTGCAGGGCAAGAAGCACATCGAGGCGCCTTGGCTCGGCATTTCCGGTTTCATCGCCGTCTCGATCATCCTCTCGCTCGCCATCAACATGGGCGAAGCCGTGCGCGACGCGCTCGATCCGAGAAAGACCTTCAAGAGCAGGGGAAGTGATGATGGCCGCAGCACCCCTGGTCGATGTCAGAAACCTCTCCGTCGAATTCGGCGAAGGCGCGGAAGCCTCGCGCGTCGTCAAGAGGCGTGTCGTTCAACATTGCCAAGGGCGAGACGGTGGCGCTGGTCGGGGAATCGGGTTCGGGCAAGACCGTCTCCGCGATGTCCATCCTGAAGCTGCTTCCCAATTCCGCTTCGCACCCGACGGGAGAGATCCTGTTCGAGGGCAAGGATATCCTGAAGCTCAAGGAAGGCGAGATGCGGTCGATCCGCGGCGACAAGATCTCGATCATCTTCCAGGAGCCGATGACGACGCTGAACCCGCTGCACACCATCGAAGTGCAGGTCGGCGAAATCCTCAAGCTGCACCAGAAACTCGACGACGCGACGGTGAAGCAGCGCGTCATCGAATTGCTGAAGAAGGTCGGCATCCGCGATCCCGAAAAGCGCCTCGGCTCGTATCCGCACCAGCTTTCGGGCGGCCAGCGCCAGCGCGTCATGATCGCCATCGCGCTTGCCAACGAGCCCGATCTGCTCGATTGCCGACGAGCCGACGACGGCGCTCGACGTCACGATCCAGGCGCAGATCCTCGAGCTCTTGAGAAACCTGCAGAAGGAGATGGGCATGGCCATGCTGCTCATCACCCACGATCTCGGCATCGTCCGGCGCATGGCCGAGCGCGTCTACGTGATGCAGAACGGCGACATCGTCGAGGAAGGCACGGCGACAGACGTGTTCGAGGCGCCGAAGCATCCCTACACGCGCCACCTCCTCGCCGCCGAGCCCAAGGGCATGCCGCCGCTGGCCGATCTCAACGCGCCGGTCGTCGTCGAGACCGACAACCTCAAGGTCTGGTTCCCGATCAAGCGCGGGCTGCTGCAGCAAACGGTCGATCACGTCAAGGCCGTCGACGGGCTGTCGCTGAAGCTGCGCGCCGGCGAAACGCTCGGCGTGGTCGGCGAATCGGGTTCGGGCAAGACCACGCTCGGCCTCGCCATACTGCGGCTGATCTCGTCCGAGGGGCCGATCGCCTACGTCGGCAAGCGCATCGACAGCTTCAACTCGAAAGAGATGCGGCCTCTGCGCAAGGAAATGCAGATCGTCTTCCAGGACCCGTATGGTTCGCTTTCGCCGCGCCTGACGGTCGGGCAGATCATCGAGGAGGGTCTGACGATCCTGCAGCCGGAACTGGACGAAGATCAGCGCCGCGTGCGCGTCGGAGAAGCGTTGAAGGAAGTCGGGCTCGACCCGAACGCGCAGGACCGCTACCCGCACGAGTTCTCGGGCGGCCAGCGCCAGCGCATCGCCATTGCCCGCGCCATGGTGCTCGATCCGAAGTTCGTCATGCTGGACGAGCCGACGAGCGCGCTCGACATGAGCGTGCAGGCGCAGATCGTCGATCTGCTGCGCGATCTGCAGAAGAAAAAGCGCCTCGCCTATCTCTTCATCAGCCACGACCTGAAAGTCGTGCGGGCGCTGTCGAACTACGTCGATCGTCATGCGCAACGGCAAGGTCGTGGAAGAAGGCCCGACGGTCGAGATTTTCTCCAAGCCGAAAGAGGACTACACCAAGGCCCTCATCGCCGCCGCCCTCGACCACCGCGTCGCGCACAAGGGCGCGCTGGCGGGGTAGCCGCCGTATCAGCCCGCCAGCCGCGCCATGCGCTTCACCGCGACGACGTGAACGTCCGTCTTGGCGATGCGATGTATGGCTTCGGCCAACGGCTCCGTCACGACCGACATGTGATGGGCGTTGGCATGCACGAGCATGACGCTGTCCGACATGATGCCGACGTGACCGGGCCAGAACACGAGGTCGCCGCGCTGCAGGCGATCTTCGATGTCGGAAATGGGCAGCGAGGCCCCGAGTTCCGCCATCTGCATGTCGCTGTCGCGCGGGCGCCGGAATGCCGGAAGCGTGCAGCGACGTCTGCACCAGTCCGGAACAATCGATGCCGATGCGCGTCCGCCCGCCCCACAGATACGGCGTGCCGATGAAGCGCTCGGCGACGTCGACGAAATCGCGCGGCGGTGCGGCTCAAGGGCACGATGTGGCGAATGGAAACGAAGCCGCCGTTGTAGAGTTCGGCGAATTTTTCGTCGCTGCCGCGCACGGTGACGACGGCGTTCAAGGGCAGATGCTGGAGCGGCGGCGCCTTGATGTCGGGGATGGGATAGAGAAACGTGCCCAGCGCCTGGATGCGATGATTGGGGACCAGCACCTCGCGCGTCAGCGAGTCGGAGGGCACATAGCCGACGTACTGGTCGCGCTTCAGCTGCACCCACGACCACCCGTCGGCTTCGTCGAAGACGGTGGCCGTCTCGCCGTAGAGGGCTTCCGTCTCGAAGCCGCGGCTGAACTCCGGCGCCTTGCGCAGCGGCACCGAAGCGCGCAACACCTGCGTCTGAAAGCCGTCGACGAAGCGCACCGCATCAACCTTGCCTTCCAGATATTTGGCGGCAAGACCCGGCCGAAAGGCGTTACGGCGGGGATCGAGCGGCTTTGCCCCCGGCACCGAGGCAGCGGCCGGCTTCGTCACCGCGACGGCTTGACGCGAACTCTCCACTGTCTTCCCCGCTTCGCTCAACCGGCCAACTCCGTTCTCAGCATATCAAGAACCGCGCGCGCCGTCTGCGGCTCGCCACCCTTGGGACCCAACGGCCGCGCCGCCGGACGCCAGCCGTAGAGATCGAAGTGGGCGAAACGGCGTGCGTTTTCCACGAACCGGCGCAGAAACAGTGCTGCCGTTATGGCACCCGGCAAATGGCGACTCCCAGACATTGTTCATGTCGGCGATGTCACTGTCGAGATTGCGGCGATAGCCCTGCCAGAGCGGCAAGCGCCAGACCGGATCGCCGATCGCGGCGGAGCGACCCGTCAGCGCCGACGCAAAGGCGTCATCATCGGTGAAAAACGCCGGCAAATCAGGACCGAGCGCGGTGCGCGCGGCGCCCGTCAATGTTGCAAATACATAGATCGCCTCCGGGCTCTCCTCGTCCGCCGCCGTAAGCGCGTCGGCGAGGACGAGGCGGCCTTCCGCATCCGTATTGCCGATTTCGACCGTGCGGCCGGAGCGGCTCGTCAGCACGTCGCCGGGGCGGAAGGCGTCGCCCGAAACCGAGTTCTCGGCGCACGGGATCAACACGCGCAGGCGGCAATCGAGCTTCTGGCCCATGATCATATGGGCGAGCGCCAGCGCGGTGGCGGCGCCGCCCATGTCCTTTTTCATCAGCAGCATGGCGCTCGACGGCTTGATGTCGAGACCGCCGGTGTCGAAGCGTGATGCCCTTGCCGACGAGGGTGATTTTCCGCGCCTTCGGGTTGCCCCAGGTGAGATCGATCAGGCGGGGCGCGCGCGGATGCGCCCGGCCGACGGCGTGGATCATCGGATAGTTCTGTTTCGAGCAGGTCGTCGCCGCGGATAGCCGCTGATGTGCGCGCCGTGGCGGGCGGCAAGCGAGACGCGCCGCTTCCTCGAGCTGGTCGGGCCCAGATCGCTTGCCGGCGTGTTGATGAGATCGCGGCCGAGCCAGACGGCTTCGACGGTATTGATGACGCGGGCGGCGTCCGCACCCTTGGGGATGACGAGGCGCGCGGGCAGGCTCTGGGTGTCAGCTGGCGCCGCGATAGCGCGTGAATTTGTAGGCGCCGAGTCCCCAGGCGATGGCTCCGAGCTCGGCCGCGGCGGTATCGCCGGCGAGGTGATAAGTGCCGGCGGGCAGGCTCGACGCCAGCGATCCGATCAGCAGCTCGGAGGGGCCGCTCGGCTCGCCCGCTTCACCCAAGCCAAGGCCGAAGGCCACGGCCTCCAATGAACCGTCGGCGGTGGGGAGGAGAACGGCTTTCTTGGCCGAGCCCTTGAACGACTGGGTGGCCAGCCATTGCCGCTGCGCCGGCGAGATCGGGAGTGGTTCGAGCGTCGCGCCGGCGGCAACGAGGTGGATCGGAATGCTTCTTGCCGGCGTCGTCGGCCTTCGCAAAGACGCCGCTCGCGCTCCAGGCCGTTGTTTCGGTCATGATCGAATTTTCCTCCCTGGCGGCCGGCGGCCAGCCACGATCGGCCGCGCGAACCATGCTTGCAGTGCTGAGAGAAACGGCTCAGGTGCCGCTTGGCAAGTCTTTGCGTCGACTTCTGCGGCGGGTTGCAGGGGCTTTGCTCCGACTGAGTCAATCTTAAATGTTTATTGACCCGCGTCCCAGAAACTGACGGTGACCAATTCGGTTTCGATTTACCGGCAGGATTGTGGAGACAACGACATGGCGCGAGCGAATGCGCGGACAATGCCCAATGGCCCCAAGTCACTGGGGCGCAAGTCGCTGGGGCTACTGGCCGCGATGACTGCCGGCCTGATGCTCTCCGCCTGCGCCGACGGACAAAATCCTTTAGGCGGCGACATGAAGCTCGCCTCCAACGATGCAGCGGACGGTCAAACCGTGACCTCGTCCAACGCCAAGAGCGAACTGGAAAAGGCAACGGAGTACTGGGGCAAGCAGTACGAGGCCAAGTCCACGGACAAGACGGCAGCGCTGAGCTACGCCAAGAACCTCAAAGCCATGGGCGACAAGCGCAAGGCGCTGATCGTGCTTCAGGACGCCAGCGTCATTCATTCGCGCGATCCCGAACTGCTCGGCGAATTCGGCCGCCTTGCCGTCGAATTCGATCAGCTGACCGTTGCCAGCCGGGCGCTCGAAGCCGCCGACGTTCCCGAGAAGCCCGATTGGAAAGTGATTTCGGCGCGCGGGACGGTGCTCGCCAAGCAGGGCCAGCACAAGGCCGCCATTCCCTTCTTCGAGCGCGCACTGACGCTCGCCCCCAACCAGCCCTCGCTGTTGAACAACCTCGCCGTGGCAACCGCCATGAGCGGGGACGCCGCCAAGGCGGAAGAGATCCTGCGCACGGCTTCCGCGAGCACGGGCGCTTCCGAGAAGGTCAATCAGAACCTCGCGCTCGTCCAGGGCCTGCAGGGCAAGTATGACGAAGCCAAGCAGACGGGCGCCAAGTCGACCTCCGTCGACGTCGCGGCGGCAAACAGCGATTACCTGAAGCGCATGGTGCGCCTGCCGGCCAAGACGGCGCCGGTATCGACGGCCATTGCGACGGCGGCGGCAACGGCACCGGTGGCAACGGTGACGGGGAAGATCGGATCTGAAGCAGACGGCGATCGATACGGCCAGCGCCGCGACGGGCGCGGAGGGCTGGCAGACCAACGTCGCGAGCAGCGACGCGGCCGGCAGCGCGGGCATGAAAGGCTCGAAGCGGTAGAGCTTTCGCTAGAGCTTCCGGAAGTCTTTTCTGACACTGAGAATATTTGCGGCGCGCCGGGCAACCGGTGCGCCGTATTGGTATTGGCGATTGAGGGAGACAGGATTTTCCTTGTAGGTTGGGTCAAACGAGGCCCTTGCCGAGTGCAGACCCAACACAAGCAGAATGCGACGATGTGGGGACATATATTGTTGGGTCTGCCCCCGGCTCAAGGCCGGGGTTGACGCCGACCTACAAGCGAGTTTCGCGCCTTTGACACGACGCAATTATTAGAAGGTTTGTCCCATGAAACTTACCGTTGAGCTCGAAACAGGTGACAACCCGGAAGGTTGCCATTTGCTTCGACGAACAAGGTCTGGAATTGCTTGTATCGAAGCTAAACAGTCTACGAGGGCGCATAGACCACATCCACCTGATGTCCCCTGATTGGGCGGGCATCGATCTTGGCACCGAAAAATTTGGAGGTGACAAATACACGCTTCTAAACAGTCTTCGCCTTGTTTACGTTCCGGACAGCAAGTAAGGCCATAGAGCGCAATGCGATGAACGTAGCTTCGCGCTCTGCACGCGTACTCGATTTTTCCGCCTTCGCGGCGGGGCGTATTGCGCCAAACCTCACGCACCGCTCTTTCCGCAGCGTCATCTCCGCGCCGGTGACGGCACGTCACCGGAACGACGGCGGGGACCCGGGCAAGCATCAACACAATGGTGTTCGAGCAAGCGTCGGATGCAGACGCGGGCACGGGGCCTCGACGGCAATGACTTGCGGAAACTTGCTTGGATCCCCGCCGCAGGATCCGCTCGCTTGGCAAGCGAGCGGCGCGGGGATGACGACGGCGGCGAGAACTCGCCGCGCTTGCGACCGATACCGACAACTGTCGGGAACATGGCTCCACCGCCCAAAAAAAGCCCCGGCCGCGACGGCCGGGGCTTAACGCATCCCCGCGCCGGTGACGGCACGTCACCGGAACGACGGCGGGGTCCCGGGCAAGCATCAACACAATGGTGTTCGAGCAAGCGTCGGATGCAGACGCGGGCACGGGGCCTCGACGGCAATGACTTGCGGAAACTTGCTTGGATCCCCGCCGCAGGATCCGCTCGCTTGGCAAGCGAGCGGCGCGGGGATGACGACGGCGGCGAGAACTCGCCGCGCTTGCGACCGATACCGACAACTGTCGGGAACATGGCTCCACCGCCAAAAAAAAGCCCCGGCCGCGAGGGCCGGGGCTTAACGCAACACGAAAGGGCCTAAGCACGCGCGACGAAACGGGTTGGAAGCGCAAAGGCGGCTCGCGGGCTTCAATGGGCCCACGAGACCTCGCCGCTACTTCATGTTCATGTATTCGATACCGGCCGGGCCGAGAATGACGATGAAAAGCACGGGCAGGAAGAAAATGATCATCGGAACGGTGAGCTTCGGCGGCAGAGCGGCGGCCTTGCGCTCGGCTTCCGACTGACGGATTTCGCGGTTTTCTTTCGCCATGGTGCGCAGCGCCTGGCCGACGGGCGTACCATAGCGTTCGGCCTGGATGAGCGCGGTGGTGACGGCCTTGACGCCGGGCAGGCCAGAGCGCTTGCCGAGGTTTTCGTAGGCCTGGCGGCGATCCTGGAGGTAGGAAAGCTCGGCCGTCGTCAGCGTCATTTCTTCCGCCAGTTCGAGCGACTGCGCCGCGATTTCCTTCGACACCTTGCCGAATGCCGCTTTCAATCGACATGCCCGACTGCACGCAAATCAAAAGCATGTCGAGCGCGTCGGGGAACGACTGCTTGATCGACGACTGACGCTTTTGCGCCAGGTTTTCGATGAACACGGTCGGCAGGTAGAAGCCGAGGAAGCCGCCGCCGACAGCCCATCAGGAATTTGATGAGCGGGGGATAGCTGAATTCGCCGATGAAGAACACGTAGACCAGCGTCGCGATAAACATGAAGATCGGCGCGGCGATGCGGAAGAACATGAACGAGACGATCGGGCCCTGGCCGCGCAGGCCGGCCATCTTGAGCTTTTCGCGCATGGCTTCGTTATCGAACTTCTCGCGCAGGTCGAGCACGTCGACGATCTTCTGCATGAAGCCCCTGGGGGCCTGGCGCAGCTTGCCGCCCTGGCGGTCCTTGGCCGTCATTTCGGCGATGCGAGCATTGCGCATCTTGTCGCGTTCGGTCGCCATTTCGCGCATGCGCGTGTTCATGCGATCGCGTTGCAGCATCGGCATGGCCACGGAGAGAACGGTCGCGAACACGCACACTGCCGCCAGCACCGTGGCGAGCAGGTGCGGGTTCATTACGGTTTCGACAAAGCTCATCATGGTGCGGCTACCGTTTCAGAAATGACGCGCATGTTT
The DNA here is from genome assembly GCA_963732525.1 of uncultured Alphaproteobacteria bacterium. Lineage (GTDB taxonomy): Bacteria > Pseudomonadota > Alphaproteobacteria > Rhizobiales > Hyphomicrobiaceae > Hyphomicrobium_B. The sequence goes on along the minus strand of CAVSZX010000023.1, from coordinate 245,720 downwards.
CAGCGCAAAATCCTCTAGAACTTGAAGTTGATCATCTTGCGCATGATGAGCACGCCCGTCAGCATCCAGCAGGCGCCGACGGCCAGCATGAACTTGCCGGGAAGCGTCGTGAACAGCGGCGTGATGTATTCGGGCGACGTCATGTAGACCATCGACATGACGCCCGGCGGTAGCGAGGCCAGAACCATGGCCGAGGCCTTGGCTTCGGCGGAGAGCGCCTTCACCTTCATCTGCAGATGGAAGCGGTCGCGCAGCACGCCCGAGAGGTTGCCCAGGGCTTCCGACAGGTTGCCGCCGGCCTGCTGCTGAATGGAAATGACGATGGTGAGGAAGCGGACTTCGGCAAGCGGCATACGCTCGCAAAGCCTCTCGAGCGCCTCTCCGAGCGGCACGCCCATGCGCTGCTGCTCGACGACATCGCGGAATTCTCCGGCGAGCGGCTCGGGGCTCTCACGCGCAATCACCTGAAGGCATTCGTTCAGCGGCAGACCCGATTTGACGCCGCGCACGACGACGTCGATGGCGTTGGCCATTTCGGAGGTGAATTTGTACTGGCGCTTCTTGATCATTCGCGAGAGCACCCAGCGCGGCAGGCCGAAGGCGCCGACGAACGACGCGACAAAGGACCCCATCAGCGGCGCCGACGTGCCGAAATGAATGAGCGCTCCGGTGAGAACGGCGGAAATGGCGCTGGAAATGTAGAAGTCGCGCGGGGTGACATCGAGACCGGCGCGCTCGAGGCGAAGGCGCAGCGTCACCTTCTCCTTGGACTTCTGCCGCGTCTCCATTTCCTTCAAGGTTTCGGCGACGTTCTTCTTGCGGCTCTGCGCCTGATCCTGCCCCGAGCCCGCCAGCGCCGCCCGGCGCGCCTTGGAATCGGCGATGCCCTGGACGCGCTTGTCCTTGCGCCGCTCGCCCGTCAGGTAGGGATAAATAACCGCAAAAATCACGCCCGCGGCCGCGAGCGCAATCATCAGTGCGATCAGGATCGGTTGCGACTGTGCATCAAGCATTCTGCTCTCCAAGCGGATTGCCGTTGACGTCGTTCACTTCGGATTCGGCAAGTGCCAAAGCTAGACGATCGGATTCGCCGTAGTATTCGGCACGGTCCCAGAAGCGGGGACGTGCGATGCCCGTCGAGCGGTGGCGGCCGATGAGCTTGCCGTTGGCGTCTTCGCCGGTGATCTCGTAGACGACGATGTTCTGCAGCGTCACCACTTCGCCTTCCATGCCGAGCACTTCGGTGATGTGCGTGACTTTACGCGAACCGTCACGCAGGCGGGACGCCTGGACGATGACGTCGACGGATCCGGTGATCATTTCGCGGATGGTCTTCACGGGCAGCGCGAAGCCGCCCATCATGATCATGGATTCCAGACGCGAGATGGCTTCGCGCGGCGAGTTGGCGTGGAGCGTGCCCATCGAGCCGTCGTGGCCGGTGTTCATGGCCTGAAGCAAGTCGAAAGCTTCAGCGCCGCGGACTTCGCCGACGATGATGCGTTCGGGACGCATACGAAGGCAGTTCTTGATCAAGTCGCGCATCCTGATTTCGCCTTCACCTTCGAGGTTCGGCGGACGCGTTTCAAGGCGCACAACGTGCGGCTGCTGGAGCTGAAGTTCGGCCGAGTCTTCGCAGGTAATGATGCGCTCGTCGTGATCGATGGAGCCGGTGAGGCAGTTGAGCAGCGTCGTCTTGCCCGAGCCCGTACCGCCGGAGATCAGCGTGTTGCAGCGAACCCGGCCGATGACCTCGAGAATGGTCTTGGCCTGCGGCGTGATCGAGCCGAACTTCACGAGCTGCTCGAGCCTCAGACGGTCTTTTTTGAACTTACGAATGGTGAGTGCCGGCCCGTCGATGGCGAGCGGGGGCGCGATGACGTTGACGCGCGAGCCGTCGGGGAGACGGGCGTCGCAGATCGGGCTCGATTCATCGACCCGGCGGCCGACCTGGCTGACGATGCGCTGGCAGATGTTCATCAGCTGCTGGTTGTCGGCGAAGCGGACGCCGGTCTTCTGCACCTTGCCGCCGACTTCGATGTAGGTCGTGTTGGCGCCGTTGACCATGATATCGGCGATGTCGTCGCGGGCCAGAAGCGGCTCCAACGGCCCGTAACCCAGAACGTCGTTGCAGATGTCCTCGAGCAGTTCTTCCTGCTCGGCGATGGACATGACGACGTTCTTGATCTGGATGATCTCGCTGACGATGTCGCGGATTTCCTCGCGCGCGGCCGAGCCGTCGAGCTTGGAAAGCTGCGTCAGATCGATCGTGTCGATCAGCGCATTGAAGACCGTCGTCTTGACGTCATAGTATTCTTCCGAATGGCGCCGTTGCGGCTCCATTGCCACTTCGGCCTTCGGAGGCGGAGGCGCGGCGGCCTGGGGCTGCGACCGGGGTTGCGACGCGGGGCGCGTCTCAGCCGCCGGCGCCGCAGGAGATGCGGGCGCCTGCGGTGCAATCCGCTTAGGTGCGGAAGGATCGTTCGTACGCCGTCCAAACATCGGGGCTCACCTTTTTAGCGCTTGAATTTCAATTTCTCGAAGAGGGGCGCGAGCGCGGAGGTGCTGGCCTGTGGCTTCTTGTCCGCTTTCGTGTCCTTGCGATGAGTCATGGCCATGGCGATGTCGCGGAATTTCTCCGCGGATTTGGCCTTGGGATTCATTTCCTCGATCATTTGACCGTTGTTGGCGGCCTGACTGAACGATTCCGCGTCGTAGTCGATGGTGGCAATCGCCTTGATGTCGAGCGCCTGCTCGAACTCCTTCAGCGTGATTTCCTGCCGCTTCGGCACGTTGGTCATGTTGAGGACGAGATGCGGCTTGCGGTCGTTCTTGCGCGATGTCTTCAAGAGATCGACGATGTTCTTGGCATTGCGCAGGTTGGCGAGATCGGGCGCCGCCGTGATGATGACCTCGTCGGCCTGGAGCAGCATGCGCTTGGACCACGGCGACCAGCTGTGCGGCAGGTCGACGGTGACGTACGGCACATTCTGGCGCACGACGTCGATGACCATGTCGCAGGCGTCCGGCGAGATGTCGTAATCGCGATCGAGGACGACGGGCGCCGCAAAGATCGACAGATGTTCCGAGCACTTGGTGAGCAAGCGGTCGAGAAGCTGGTCGTCGAGACGCTCGGGCGCCGACAACGCTTCAGCGATGCCTTGAACCGGATCCTGGTTGAAGTCGAGGCCGGTGGTGCCGAACGCGAGATCGAGGTCGGCGATCGTGACGTTGGATTTCAGAACCTCCGACAGCGTCCAGGCGACGTTGTGGCAGATGGTCGAGGAGCCGACGCCGCCCTTGGCGCCGATGAAAGCGAAGACGTGGCCGACCGGATCGGTGTCGGGATTGTTGTAGAGGTTCGAGATGCTCTCCATGAGAGTGAGCGCGTCGATGGGCGTCACGAGGTACTCGCTCACACCGCGCTTCAGAAGCTCGCGATAGAGGAGGACGTCGTTATGTCGACCGATGACGACGACCTTGGTTCCCGGATCGCAGCTCTCGGCGAGTGCGTCCAACTCGTGTACGAGCTGCGTGCCGCGCATGGAGCTGTCGACGATGATCAGGTTCGGCGTCGGACTATCGACATAGTGCGCAACCGCCGCGGCGATGCCGCCCATGTGGACGCTGACGTGTGCCTTCGAGAGACGGCGGTCCTCGGCGGCGTGCTGGAGCACCTCCGCCACGTTCTGGTCATCGCAGAAGGCCTGGATCGAGATGCGCGGAATGGGGCGAGCGCGATCGGAGGTATTCTGCGCCTCGCCGGCACCCTCCTCCACGAACTCTTCGCCGTCTTCGGCGGCAGACTGTGCTTGCCTGGACATGTTTCTCAAACCTCTTAGTCGTTGCCTACGCGAACTTTTTCATCGTTCGATTTCTGCGCGCCGGTGGTCTCACCCTTGACGTACTTGTCCCAGACCTTGTCGCGACGTTCGGCATTGCGCGGGCCTTCGGTACGCGGTCCGAGAAGGTCGGCCGGATTGGCGATCATGGCGGCGAGGTTGTGCTGGTTGGAGCAGCCGAAGTCCTCATAGTTGCCGTTGGACTTCGGGTGGGCCAGGTTCTCGGTCCAGTTGTTGCCGCACTCGGGTCCCTCGGCGACGAAGCGCATGTAGGAAATGCGGATCGGCGGCTGATGATTGCTCTCGTCGTTGATAGGCTTCGACGGCGATGGCGCTTTCCGGGAAGCCGCCGTCGAGCAGGATCTCACGGATCTCCTGCACGGCATTCATGGCCGAAACCTCGTTGGGCGCACCGCCCGGAGCCGAGATCACAAGCCGGCTGTTGCCGGAGTCGGAGGCGCGGTATTTGCTCGAGAACTCGACCACTTCGGCGCGCTGTGCGGGGCTGAGGCCGTTCGAACCGCGCGGCACGATGACCGAGAGGTGCGAGGGCTTCTGCGACACCATGATCGGGTGGCGCTGGTTGGGATCGACGAGCGACCAGCCGGCGACTTGCGTGCCGTTGTCGAGCGACTTGCAGCCCGTAAGCGCTGCCGACATGGCGGCGATGGTGAAGACCTTCATGGCGCCAATCCGGGCGAGAGAAGGTCCGCGTGTGTTGTTGAATTTGGACATGGGTGATCTCTCCAGACCGGATTATTCGACGATGTAGCCGTAGTCGCCCTTGAGACCGCCGTCGGGCATCGCTTCGCCCTTGCCGTAGACCTTGTTGAGCTGGCCAAGGAAATTGGCCTTCATGTCGGTGGCAGGTGCGAGGCCGGTGCCGGGTGACGATATCTGCTGACGGCTGGTCGGCTTTACGAGATAGGGCGTGACGATGACCACGAGCTCCGTCTCGTTGTGGATGAAGTCGCGGCTGCGGAAGAGCGTTCCGAGGATGGGAATATCCTTGGCGCCCGGCAGACCGTCGATGTTCTGGCGCGTATCGTCGGAGATGAGGCCGGCGAGGGCCAGCGTGCCGCCCGAGGGAAGCTCGACCGTCGACTTGGCTTCGCGCTTCTTCAGCGCGGGAATCGAGATTCCCGACAGCGTGACGGCGCCCTGGTTCGACAACTCGCTGACTTCAGTCTCGATCTTCAGGCTGATGCGGCCTTCCGAGAGAACGATGGGCGTGAAGGCGAGACCGACGCCGAACTTCTTGTAGATGACGCTGAGCGAGCCGGTGTTGTCGACGACGGGGATCGGATATTCGCCGCCGGCGAGGAAGTTGGCGGGTTCGCCCGAGACGGCCGTCAGGTTCGGTTCGGCGAGCGTGCGGATCAGGCCGTCGCGCTCGAGGGCGCGGATGGCGTGGGAGACGTTGTTGCCGCCACCGGCATTCCAACCGCCATGGAAACCGGAGTTGCCGAAGCTATCGGAAGTCGGGCCCTTGTTGAACATGCAGGCTTCGCCGGCGCCGCAGGAAACCGAGGGATCGTTCGGATCGCCCTTGGTCGAGAAGCCGGGAATGGGCAGCGTGCCAAGGCCGGCCGCGGCGGTGAGCGGCAGAGCGTTCTCGGTCAGAAGTGCGGTCGCGAAATTGCCGGCGTTGATTGTGGCGCCGAGGTTGAAGCCGAGCTGCTTCAAGGCCGTGCGCTGGACTTCGGCGATCGTGACCTTGAGCATGACCTGCTCTTCGGCTTCGATGTTCAGCATATTGATGACGGTTTCGGTTTCCGACTTCTCGAATTTGTCGATGGCCGCGCCATCTGCCTTGTCTTTCGTCGTCGTCTCGTAGCGGACGTTGACGAACTGGCGGGCGATGTTGGCGGCGCGCACCGAGTCGGTCGGGTTCTTGACGCTGCCGGTGAGCACGACAGTCTGGTTCAGCATTTCGACCTTGATGCTGGAACCGACGATCAGGCGGTTCAACAGGTTCTCGAGACCAGCGGTTTCGCGCTCGATGAAGATTTCGAAGGTGGCGAACTGCTCACCGTTGGTGTCGAAGAAGAAGGCGTTGGCCTCGCCGATCTTGCGGGCGAGAAGGAAAACGCGGTTGGCGCTCAGAACCACCGCATCGACGGCGGCCGGGTTCGAGACCATGACGTCGCGCACATCGCGGGGAAACTCAACGAGGACGGACTTGCCGAGGCCGATCTTGATGTTCTTTTTGACGGGAGCTCCGCCCGTCTCCTGCACACGGATGAGCGACTGGTGGGTCGCTGCACTCGCCATTGCGGTAGCTTCCGCCGGCGTGGTGGCGCCGTTGGCAAAGGCCTGGCCGGAAAATCCGGCGGGCAACATTGCCGCGGTCATCGTGAACAATGCTCCGAGCATCGGGCCCGTGAGTAATCCAACAGTCTTGCGCATGGTTTATCCGCCTTATGACGACCTTCGACGTAGGTGTACTCAGTTCACGCCGTACACACGCGATTTCGCACCGTAACGCAGAACTCTCACGGCATTGCCGCGTTGCTTATTGAAGTCCATGCCGCCCGAAGCACTCGGATCGGCCTGCATGTCCGCCACTGAACGCAGCGTCAAAGTGATTTCGCCCATCTTGTTGGCGAGGGCCAGCATTTCGGCTTGGCGCGGCGTCAACTCCAGCGTCGCCGTCTTGGCATCGCTGTCGGCCGATTTCTTGCCTTCCTTCGTCTCGATCTGCTGACCGACGGCGATGACGCGCACGTTGCGGAAGAGCGTATCGCTGACGTAGTCCTGGCCGCCGTTCTTGCCGCGCATTTCGCGGATCAGAATGACGTCGACGTGGTCGTTGGGAAGAATGAGGCTACCGGCGGCGCTCTTGGCGCTGATGGCGGTCGAGACGGCGCGCATGCCCGAAGGCAGTACGGCCGCGAGGACGCCGCCCTGCCCGGCCTTGATGAACTTCTGCGTGTTGATCGGCTCGTTGGCGAGCACGGCAGAACGGGCGATCGAGCCCGTGAGTTCGCGCATCCTGCCGATGCCGCCGTTCTGCTTGGTGATGAAAGAGGGGTTCGCCGCGTCGGCCGGCCATGCGATCCAGCGCAGGTTACCTTCGTTGACGATCTGGCCGACGGAGATGTCTGACCCGGCGACGAGAACTTCGGTGGTGTTGACCTGCGTCTCGACCACGGTCGGCGCCGGCGGCGGCGTCAACATCGAGCTTGCAAAGATGTAGGCCCCGATGGCTGCAATCAGAGCAACGGAAAAGCCGATCAGCTGGGCTCTCTTCATCGCGCTCAAGTCCTTTCAAGTCCGGTTGACTTCGATTTCCAGAGCCTCACCTTCGCCGAGAAACGTCAATGTGAGGTTAACTGGCGCATCAAAAAGAAACGTCGTGAGACGAGCCTTTTATGAGCGTTAGCGAGGCGTAAACGACAAACGGGCGTTCGCTTGGAACGCCCGTATCAAAATCGCGTCGTCAGGGATGTGCGAAATCAGATCGCGAGGACCCTGAACCATGCCGACGAGGGGTAAAGCATCAGTGCCGCGGCAGCGATGGCGATGCCGTACGGTATGCCGCCGCCGTGCGTGTGCAGACGCTGGGCCCACGGCGGCAGCGGCAGCGTGTCGGCCGGAATGAAACGGCGATAAGCCAGGATGAGAAGCGACAGAACACCGCCGTAGATCGTAATGTAGGCGAGGTACTGGATGACGAGATCGCTGCCCATCCAGAGCGCGCCGGCCGCCATCAGTTTTGCGTCCCCGCCGCCGACGAGGCGGAACGAGAAAAGCGTAAACCCGGCGACCAGCGCCGCGGCGCCGATGCCGACGTGGATGAGGACCTGATCCCACGACAAGCCGGCGAAAACGGCGGCAAGCGCGAAGGCGGCGACAAGAGCCAGAGAGATCTTGTTGGGAATGGTCATCGTGAACAGATCGTTGGCGGCCGCGAAGGCCATTGCAACGGGGAAGGTCAGAAGCAGGGTGTGCCCGATCACCGGCGTGTTCTCCTCAGATCCCGAATGGGAAGCTTGGCATTAGTGCTGCGAAGATTGCCGCCAGAGGCTTAACGGCCACTTAAAGTTGGCCCAAGGCCGGCACGAAATTGCACAAGGCGGTCGACGTGGAGAAATCCGTGGCGGCGAAACAACGCGGACTGCGACCTGGCGCCGAGGTCAATGAGCGTTTTGCTGCAGACCCTGGCCGGCATCACCGAGGTGCTGATTGACGCCGTTTCGGAGGTCGTAAAGCATGACGATGATCGATATGCTGCAGATAGCCGCAACGAGGGCGTACTGGATGGCCGAGACGCCGCGCTCGTCGGCCCGGAACGTCCTGCAAAGGTGTCGCATTTTCTGAATTCCCACCACGTCGATATCGCTGACACCCTGATGAAGCGACGTGACTTCGGCCAGGGCTCGCGGCAACGATAGCGAAGATTGGTTAATGGCTCTTTTGCTGCTCAGACGGCGCGCGAATTTAATCGGCCTTTTTTGCAATGCCAGGTCATTCGCCATGCGAGCGGGTCCGAGCGGCTCCGCACGACAAGAGACGGAGCGCCGGCACGGGAACGCCGCTCAAGCTGTGCTAAAGAAAAAGACGCCCGAAGCTTTGCGCCTCGAGCGTCTCTTTTACAGACCGTCAGGTCTGGCAACTTCAGGCGAGCCAGCTTTCGCCGGCTATGCCATTAGTTGGTGCTGCCAGCCGACTGCAGTTCCGTCGAAACGGTCGTGAACGTGTTCTGGAGTTCGCCGCGGAGGTTCTGCAGGGCGGCGATGATGCCAACGCCAACGAGGGCGGCGATGAGGCCGTACTCGATAGCCGTAGCGCCCAACTCGTCGTTGACGAAACGCGAAACGATATTCTTCATGACTACTCTCTCCCAATTACAACTGAGTGATCTACCGATCGTGTCCATCGGGGGAGCACTCGTCCTCACCGCTGAACTGAGTGGAACATACCCCCCACAAGTTAAATTGACGTAAAAGCCCTACCGAACCCAATAAATAACTGCTGCTGCCTTGTTAAATCATTGGTTTCAATTGCAATCAAATAGTCAACAGCACTGTCGTTTCAAGTATATATCGTCAGTAATCTAAGATTACTGTGTGCTGTCGGCGATTTTTTCAAGTTATTCTCAATTAATAACTGGTTTATCTGCCAAAAATAGGCTTTTTTACTTTAAGAATTCACGCAGGATTTCAAATATCGAACGTCCAAAAGGGCCTCGGGGGCCGTTTTCTGGCCACTCAAATCTTGCCCTTCCTGGACGCCGAAGTACTCGAATGGAGACTAAATGGTGCGGTCGGGCCCCCGACCTCTGATCTCCAACGTCAATCACCGCGGAGCGGTGGGCATTGGCCGGACGAGGACTGCAAATTCCGAGACAGCCGTTTGCAGATAATTCACCAATTCCTGACGTAATGGGCTCTGACAATCGTCTTTCGAGGAGCCGAACGCCATGGGGCTACGCTTTTTTTCGCCGACACGTACTGATGCGACAAAGTTCGCGCTTCTCATCTCTCTTGCGCTTACGGCGGGCTGGACGGTTGCATCTCCCGCCACCGCCGGCGACCTCGTCGTGCGCTACGACCAGTCGCAGTTGCTGCGACTGCCGCGCGCCGCCACCGAGGTCATCATCGGCAATCCTTCCATCGCCGACGTCGCCCTCCAGGGCGGCAACCTGCTCGTCGTGACCGGCAAGACCTTCGGCATTACCAATGTCATCGCCCTCGACGCCGACCGCAACGTCATCCAGGACCAGCGCGTCCTCGTCGAGCGCGACGACCGCCGCGTCGTCAACCTGCACAAGGGCGGCTCGCGCTACACATACTCTTGCACGCCGAACTGCGAGCCCAACCTCACCATCGGCGACGACTTCGGACTACTTCCAGACCATCAACAAGCACAACTCGGACAAGACCAAGTTCTCCGAGTCCTCCGCCGACAGCTCCGGCTCGGGCGCCAACTCGCAGTAATATGACGGCCGACGCCGGCTGGACGGGCCATCGTCTGGCGCGCTGCTACAGGTCGTGACTGAATTTGCTGAGACGGAATAAAGCAGCGCGGCATCGACAGGGGCACGTCGATGCCGCGCTGTTTTTCGATGACCCCAAGGGGTCACGACAGCCGATGTATCCTCTGGCTCAGGCTCGAGGGTCTCAATCGGCGAACGCTCGCGGCGGCAACCGCGGCGTCGCATACATATTCTCTAAAACACCGGCGATTGTCGAAACAGTTCTTAGAACGTCACTCACGCGCGCTTAAGACAATGGCCGAAGTTTTCGCCGGCGCATTAGCACTTCATCAACCATGTCGAGCGGATGAGCCAAGCGTAAATAGTTCTTTAATGCTTCAAGTTCTATCTTGTTGCTTCAAGACGTCGAAAGTGAATACGGGATTCCCAGTAATGCGTCTCCAGAGCAGCCTCACGGCGGGCCTCCGCCAGATTGCCCTCAAGTCGGGCCTTGCTCGCTTACGAAAAAATCAAGACGGCACAACCGCGATCGAGTTCGCGATCGTCGCCATCCCATTCCTCATGTTCGTCTGCGGCCTGATGGGCGTGGCGAGCTACTTCTTCATCACGACATCGCTGGAAAAAGGCATGGACCGCGAGAGCCGCCTCATCCGCACCGGTCAGGCGGCGCTTTCCAACCTCACGGTCAACGAATTCAAGGCCGGACTTTGCAAGGAAGCCGGCAGTTGGGTGAAGTGCAACAAGGTTCAGGTCTTCGTGCAGAAGTTCGCCGACTGGGCCTCCGTGGCCCCCAGCCGTGCCTCAAGGCCGACGGTACGGAAGTCGTCAACACCGCAAACGGCAGCGATTTCATCGCCCAGTATTCGGGTGGTGCCAACGACATCGTTCTGGTGATCACTTGCTACAAATGGGAGTTCGCGGCCAACGTCCCCTACTTGAAACTGGGACAAATGCGGGACGGGTCCATGATGATGCAGACCGCAACCACCTTCCGGACCGAGCCTTACACAGCCAATTGAACAGGCCCACTCGCAATCGTTAGACATCACGACCGATAGGATGACCGCAATGTTTTCCAGGCAAATGACCAGGATCCGGATGAGCTTCGAAGGCTCTACGTAACGACATCAAGGGCGTTGCGGCTGTCGAATTCGCCTACATCGCGCCGCTGCTCATCCTGATGATCTTCGGAACGATCGAGGTTTCACGCGGCGTCATGATACACAAGCGTTTCCAGCGCGTCAGCGCCATGATCGGCGACCTCATCTCGCGCGAGCAGACCGTCGGCGCGGCACCGGGCGAAGCCGCGGCCGTGATGAACGGCATGATGCTTGGCGCGAGCCAAGTTATGGCGCCGTTCTCGACGAATTCGATCGTGCTGACCGTCAACTCGCTACGGGCCAACATGAATGACGCGTCGCGCACCAAATCCGAATGGACGTATAATATCCACAGAAGACGACCACATCGACATGCACCGAGAAGGCAATGCCCGCCTCGGGAATGCTGACGACGGGTAACACGGCGATCGTGGTCGAAGCCAAGTACACCTACGCCCCGCTTCTCAAGGATCTCATTCCGGGTTTCAAAACCGAAATCGAGTGGAACGACACCATCACTCACAGCCCGCGCAAGGCGAGCTGCGTGGCCTATGAGGGTCAGAACTGCGGCATGCTCTGCCCGGGCTGGTAACGGCATCTTCTCTAGTGTGATGATCGAGAAGTTCGCCGGATTTGGATGCGCGTTCAGGTGGCGAACTTCTCGATCTAAATCACACTAGAAACATTCATTTCTCCTAGTGTCCTTATCGATGCCGAAGTTCGCAAATCTGGTGCCGCGAATTCTGGCGAACTTCGGAATCGGGACACTAGGGAACCACCGTTCCACGCCGCCTGCGCCGGCGACGCGGCCACGATCTTGTATCGATCCCGCTGCTTTCGTGCTTTTTTGATCACCGTTCAGAACGGTACGCCTTGGAATGACTTTCCGCCGGCGCCGTAGTGGTCCAGCATCGCCGCAAATTCCTGCCATCCGCCGCGCGAATGGCGAGGAAAAATATTCCATTTCGATCCATTGCCCTAAATATCCGCGCCCGCATCATCCGCCTATATGCTAGTCCGCTGGTACTTGTCACATTCTGTCAAAGCGCTATCCTCATGACAGTTTGTCTGGCAGACCAGCGAGCGGGAGCGCGGTTTGTATATGGGAAGACGTTCGTCACACACACCGGACGAATTGCGGCAGCTCATTCTCGATTCAACGCGCAGCATCGTTGAGCAGGACGGCCTTATTGGGCTTTCCGCCCGCAAGATCGCGAGCAAGATCGAGTACTCTGCTGGCACGATCTATAACGTCTTCGAGAACCTCGACGACCTGCTGCTCACCATACAAGTCAATATGCTGGAGGATGCGGCTCGAACATTGAACGAAGTCCCGAAGTCCGTGGATGCCCGCACCTACGTCGAAGACCTGGCCCGGCACTATGTCGATTTTGCGCTTCGCCACCGGCGCTTGTGGAACTTGCTGTTCCAGCATCAACTGCCAATTGGCGCGGTCGTATCGACGGCACTGCACGAACGCGTGAATGCCATCGTCGCCATTGTTGCGACGGCGCTGCGACCACTGTTGCCGAAAAGCCGGCCGGAAGACTTGGACCGCACAGCGCGAGTGCTGTGGGCGGCGGTGCATGGCGTCTCGGCCATTGCGGTGACCGACAAAGGCCCGACCATGACGACGGAAACGGCACAATCATACGCAGCACAGTTGATCGATGCCGTACTCAATGGCTTGCAGAAGTAGCCGCGGGTCGCCAAAGCCGCACAAGGCCTGAACGCCGCGGTTTATTGTCAGCTGCCTCAATACCCCACAAGATCATGTCGCCAATGTTCACCGCTCATCGCCTGACTGCCGCTCAGTGCGCCGCAGCCTCGCTGCCGCCTTGCGCCGGCGTGGTGATCGAGCCCGTCGTGATCTCGCTGCTGCTCGTCGAGGCACGGGCCTTGGCAACATGGCGGGCGTCGATTAGGCCGAACCACTTGTCGCTCGGCAACAGGCGCTGACTGAGCCCGCTCCAAAGATTGCGCGAACCGATACCGTCGAGGAACGTCGCCGTCGGAGGCGCGACGTAGGCGGCTGCCACCGTCGCGGCCGCCATGGCCGCCGTTGCCGTCCAGTTGCGCGTATCGACCAGCTTCAGGGCGGTACCGAACGAGGCCTTGATGCGCGTGTCCATCACGTCGACCGAATACATCTCGTCCAGAATGAGGTGGGTGAGATAGCCGGCCATCATAAAGCCGCCGGCGAGCCAGGCAACGCCCTCATGACGTTCGAGCACGTGATAGTAGACGACGGCTGTCGCGATGGAACAGAAGGCACCAGCCAGCAGCGAGTGCCAGATGCCCCGGTGAATGGACAGCCGGTGGAACACGAAATGAAGGCCATAGCGCACAAGCACCAGCGTGCCGAGCCAAAGGATCCACAGCTCCGCAATGGAATACTTGGTCGCCACGTTGAAGAGCACGGCGAACGAGAAGAACACGGCGAGGCCGGCGAACATGGCGCGGCCCGGGCGCGAGTCCTTGAGATCGATATCGGGAAGCACCGAGCCGAGAACGCCCGCGAGCGTCACGGCGACCAGATTTTCCGGTGCCACGACGTCGGCGGCGAGCGTCAAAGTGGCAAGCGCACCGGCCACAACCGTGCCTGCGCCGATGTGTGTCGTAAAATTGGCCATGACGGCCTCCTTGTGCCCCGGAGAAGATCGATCAGCGGCGCGGACGATTTTGAGGCCCGAGCCAGATGTTCCATGTCCCTTTGAGAATCAGAATTCTCGCAGGGTACGCGAGGCCGGGGGCGCGGGCTCGTGTGGATAACGCCGGCAGTCGCGAACATTTGTCATGCAAACACCCTCTGGTCTCGCCGGTAGCGATATGGCACACCCCCGCTGAACACCAGGAACCGCCGATGACAACCGCAGCAACGCCGCCGGCTAATCGAGCCAATGTGCTCGCGACCGTGAATATCGCGGTTGCGGCGGCGGTAATGGGCATCAAGTACGTGGCCTACCTGATGACGGGATCGGTTGCGCTCTATTCCGACGCGCTCGAAAGCATCGTCAATATCGTCACGGCTGCGGTGGCCTTGGTGGCGCTGTACGTCGGATCGCGGCCGGCCGACAAGAACCACCCGTTCGGACATCACAAGGCAGAATTCTTCGCCGCGATTTTCGAGGGCGCGATGATCATCGTCGCCGCCTTGGCCATACTTTCGAAAGCCCATGCGGCATTCAGCGAGGGCTCGACGCTGGTTGCACCCGGTAGCGGTCTGGCGGTCAGCACGCTCGCCAGCCTGATCAACGCCGGCTGGGCAACCGTCCTCATCACGCGCGGGCGCTCGTGGCGCTCGCCGGCACTCGAGGCCGACGGTTGGCATCTGGTGACCGACGTGGTGACCTCGGCAGGCGTGCTCGTCGGGCTGCTGCTCGCCATCGCCACCGGCTGGTACATTCTCGATCCCCTGCTCGCCGGCATCGTCGCGCTCAATATTCTCTGGAGCGGCTACAGGATCGCCGTGACGTCGATGTCGACGCTCATGGACCAGGCGGCCAGTCCCGACATCGAAGCGCGCATAAAGAAGGTGATCGCGGAAAACGGCGAGGGCGCGTTGCAGGCGCACGATATCCGCACGCGCCAGGCAGGCCGCGCATTGTTCATCGAATTCCACCTCGTGGTCCCCGGCCGCATGACGGTCGAGGACGCACATGCGATCTGCGATCGGATCGAGGTTGCCATCGGCACCGAAATCGAAGGCGCGGAGGCGGTCATTCACGTTGAACCGGATCATAAGGCCAAGAGCGAGTCGCGCGGCGCCGTTCCCCTGTAACGCGATCAGCCCCCGCGGCGCAGCTCGATAAGGAGCACGACGACCGTGACAATCGAATTGACGACGGCTGACGGCGCCGAAATCCGTGCGCCACTGGGGCTACCGGCTGCAGGGCGGAAGCCGCAAGGGCAAATCGAAGGAACTGTTGCTCGCCGAACTCGCAGCCGTACCGCACGATCTTCTGGTCATGGATTTTTCGCGTAACGGCAGCAACGCCGGTGCCTTCAGCGGCCGCGACATCGCAACGCTGAAATCGCGCACGGAACGCCAATTCCGTGATCGTGTCCTATATCTCGATCGGCGAAGCCTCCGACTATCGCGATCATTGGCAGGACGGCTGGACCACCTACACCGATCCCGATCAGCGCGCCGCCGGCCTGCCGACCGCCAAGGCTCCGGCCTGGCTCGGCGCCTGGAACGAGAGTTGGCCCAACTCGCGCAAGGTGCGCTATTGGGAGCCGGAGTGGCAGACTATCGTCTTCAACGCCCAAGGAACCGGCTGGCTCGACCGTATCGTCGCGGCCGGTTTCGACGGCGCCTATCTCGACATCATCGACGGCTATTATCACTGGGGCTGCGAGGTGCCGGGGACGGCTGACTGCCGCGAAGGCGACCCGCAAAACGAGCGCGATGCCGCCGCGCGCATGATCGATTTCGTCGCCAAACTCGCAGAACATGCACGCAAGACGAACCCCGAGTTTCTGGTCATTCCGCAGAACGGCGCCTACATCATCGACGCGCTCGAGGACGAGGACCATAAGCGCCGCGACGCTTATCTCGAAGCCATCAGCGCTATTGCCTGCGAAGATCTGTTCTTCAAGGGCGACAAGCCCGAGAACAATCCTTTCCAGCCCGACGAGGAAGCGATCGACGCCTTGGTGCGCGACTTTCTCGACAGCGGCCGTCCGGTTTTGTCTGTCGACTATCTGAGCGACTACAAAAAAATCACAAATTTCTATACCTCTGCGGTCGAAAAGGGCTTTTTGCCTTACGCGGCGCCGTCGCGCGAGCTGAACCTTATGGGCGCGCCCTACGACGGCTCGGGCGAAGCGATCGCCTAGATCTGCTGCGACTTCCGCCGGTTGTTACAATTAAATGGGCGTAACGGAGCCCGAGGCGAAGGGCAAAAATATTGACGCGGGAAACATCGACCCTACGTCCCTGAGCCTTGTCGCCAGACTTTTTGCGCGCTAGCTTTCACTGGCATATTGCCAGCGGGGGGCATCAGCCATGGCGCAAAAAGTTTCTGCTTGCGAACTCGGGTACACGCTCGAACAGATTGCCAAGATCAAGGAGCTCGCGACCACGGCCGGTATCCGGCGGAAATGGTTCGAAAGCGATATCGATTTCGTCAAGCGCGTGAAAGAGCAGACCGTCGGACTCGTCAAGGCCCTCGCGCCGACAGCTCAAAACCCAAGTCTCGGCGATCGGGCCGTTAGCGCCGCAAAAAACTCGGCAGCGACATACGCATTCAATGGTCTGCTGGCGGTGTTTGGCTTGCCGCCAGTCGCTGGCTTGGTCCGGTCTCTCAAGAACGGCTCGGATGACGGTGCTTAGGGGACGGAATGCCGAGCGTCTGCCTCGGTGTACTTGCCCCTCTCATAGCTGCATCGTCAGCGCGCGCCACGCAGCGCCGCGAGCAGTTCGGGCGTCGGATAGCTGTCGGCGGGAAGACTGAGCTTCTTCTGCATCTCTTTCACTGCCTTGCGCGTGCCCGCGCCGAGCTTGCCGTCCGGTTCGCCGACATCGAAGCCGCGGCGGATGAGGAGTGACTGCAGCTCCTTCGTCTGCTCATAGCTCAAGCTGTCGACCGGGCGGCCGTTGCCGCGGCCGAGATAGGGGGCGCCGGCCATGCGCATCGCCAGGTGCGCCGCCGTCGTCGCGTAAGTGAGCGACTGGTTCCACTGCGTGTAGACCTTGAAGTTCTGGTACGCCAGGAGCGCCGGACCGTTGCGGCCCATGGGGAGCAGCAGCGACGCCTTGAGGCCGTCGGCGGGGAGCTTGCCCGAGACCGCCACGACGCCCCACTGCACCCATTGCGAGCGCGGCAATTCGATCGAGAGATCGGCCTGCTCCCACGGCAGGTCCTTGGTCAGATGCACTTCCTCGATCCACGGTTCGCCGCGCCGCCAGCCCATTTCCTTGATGAAGTTGGCGGACGAGCCGATGATGTCGGGAATGTCGCGAATGAGATCGCGGCGGCCGTCGCCGTCGTAGTCGAGGGCGTAGTTGAAGTAGTGCTGCGGCAGGAATTGCGTCTGGCCGAGTTCGCCGGCCCAGGAGCCGATCATCTCGCCGGCGCTGAGATCGCCGCGCTCGATGATCTTCATCGCCGCTTTCAATTCCTCGCGAAACAATTCGCCGCGGCGGCAATCCCAGGCCAAGGTCAGCAACGAGCGCATGACGGGCAGGTTGCCCATGCCGATGCCGAAGTCGCTTTCGAGCGCCCAGAAGCCGGTGATGACGGCACCCGGCACGCCAAATTCCTTTTCGGCGCGGGCGAATGTCGGCGCGTACTTCTGCAGATAAACGCGGCCCTGCTGCTCGCGGCCCTTGGTGGCGAGCTTGCCGTAGAAGTCGAGGAAGGTCTGGGAGAAAAAGCTTTGCTTTCTGTCGCGCGAGACTATGCCCAAGTCGGGGCTCATGCCGCCGATCGCCGCCTCGATGGTTTGCGCCTTGATGCCGTCGCGGACCGATTCCTTCTTGAAATCGACGATCCAGCGCGAGAACGGAATGTCGTTCTTGCAATTTCGGTCGTTCGACGGCGGCGGCTGCTTCACCTCCGCCGCGGCGGGCGTACCGGCGAGGAGCGAGGCGGCAGCGAGAACACAAGCTGAAAGCGCCGCAGCCGCTGCCGTGGCGAAAAGTTTCGTTCGCATCGTATCGTCATCCTCGGGAAGTGCGTGCCAGACGCGCCCACGTGGAGCACTCGCCGGCACTGCGTCAAGGGAGTATGGCCATAGTGGGGCGGCAGGGGTGTTAGACGCGGCCTTTCAGCGCCGCGGGCAAGAAACCCCGGCGGGATAAGAAACGGAGCGGGGCGCGTTGGCACCTGGGTGCCGAACTCGCAAAAGAAAATTCGGCGCCTCGACGCGCCCCACACAGCTGTTCTGCCGACCGCCCCCGATGGGAGGTACCTTACCCCTCCTGCCCGGTGGGTTCCGGGATGCCCGGATCAGGTCCGGGCAGTCCTCGACAACGGTTCGCTACGCGAAAAAACTCGGGCACGTTACGCCCTTGTATGTGCTGATCGCGCACGCTGCCCTCACCCCCAATCCGAGACGTTCTCGAGCTGTCCGCCGTTGATCGAGGCGAGGTGGGCTGAGTATCGGGGCGCGGGGAGGGGGCGGGGATAACTTTTTTTGAAGTTTATTTTCGATGAGTGCGGCCCCCGTCGCGTGCGCGTTGCGGCCGGCTCCCCGCCTGCGCGGCCGAAGCCGCTTCGGCGCGGCGAAGGCCCGCAGGGGAGTCGCAACGCGCCAAGCCAAGAGCGCGGGGATAACTTTTTTTGCCGGAATTTTTTGCGGATGGTTAAGGGCGGCTCTTTTGTTGCGCGTTCCGACGCTCCTTTGCTTGCGCTTGGCGACACGCGTCCCGCGCGCCGGCCGCCAAGCGCGGAGCCGGCCGGAACGCGCGGAAGATGCAGCGCGACCGGAGGATTGTCATCCCGGGCGAGCCCACTTGCGAGACCCGGGACCCAGGAACGCAGGCGAAGGAAGTGTACTGGGTCCCGGCTCTCCAAAATTGCGCACGCGCAATTTCTCCGGCCGGGATGACAAACGATGGAATGCCCACGCGCCAACCGACTCTTTGCTTGGCGCTTGGCGACACGCGTCCCGCGCGCCGGCCGCCAAGCGCGGAGCCGGCCGGAACGCGCGGGTGATGCAGCGCGACCGGAGGATTGTCATCCCGGGCGAGCCCACTTGCGAGACCCGGGACCCAGGAACGCAGGCGAAGGAAGTGTACTGGGTCCCGGCTCTCCAAAATTGCGCACGCGCAATTTCTCCGGCCGGGATGACAAACGATGGAATGCCCACGCGCCAACCAACTCTTTGCTTGGCGCTTGGCGACACGCGTCCCGCGCGCCGGCCGCCAAGCGCGGAGCCGGCCGGAACGCGCGAATGATGCAGCGCGACCGGAGGATTGTCATCCCGGGCGAGCCCACTTGCGAGACCCGGGACCCAGGAACGCAGGCGAAGGAAGTGTACTGGGTCCCGGCTCTTCAAAATTGCGCACGCGCAATTTCTTCGGCCGGGATGACAAACGATGGAATGCCCACGCGCCAACCAACTCTTTGCTTGGCGCTTGGCGACACGCGTCCCGCGCGCCGGCCGCCAAGCGCGGAGCCGGCCGCAAGCGCGTTCTAACTCATCCTTGGCGCACCGGGTGGGGGTAACCGGCGGCGCACGTTGCAAACCACCCCCATCTGAAACGCCTAAGGACTTGGCCGGGCCTCGCGCGCGCTGCTGCGCCTCAACGGGCCCGTCCAAGTCCAAGGCGTTTCTTCTTCCCCCCTCGAAAGGGGGAAGCAAAGCCTGGCGCTCGTCCGCACGGGCCGAAGCTTCACGCGTGTTGAAGCTTGTCGTGGGTCCCGCCTGCGCGGCCGAAGCCGCTACGGAGCGGCGAAAGCCCGGCCTTCGCCGGGATGACGGGCCACAACACGCAACGAACGTCGGCGCGAGCGGAGGAATGGATCCTCGGCACAAGCCCGAGCATGACATTTGGGGAGCAGCGGACCGCTGCCCCTCACCCATTCTTGGTGCTGCTGCCCCTCACCCTAACCCTCTCCCCGTCAAGCGCAGCGACGGGGAGAGGGGACGAGGTGTCGCTGTGCGCGCGAACCTTCTGTGCATCACGTGCAGCGACGGTGCGACGGGATTGAGAGCGTTGGCCGGTATTGAGACCTGTCGCGATGCCTGAATTCACGACATCAACACAACATTGCCACTTGGTCGATACTTCGCTTTGTCTGAAGCATTGAATCGCCAATAATATCGACGACGCCTTGCTTGAAATCCGGCGAGACGCGACCTTGGAACTGTAGTGTTCCGGTTCGGGGCCACCAATTGAGAACCTCGCCGGCATTGCCGCGGAAGGTGTGCATTCGCGGCCCAGCGCGTACTGTCCAATTTCCAATTGCCCCGCTACGCGCGACAGCTGCTTGAAGCAATTCCATCGACCCCAAATACTTGCGTTTAATTTCGTTGGCCATTTTGAACTCCGTACACAACGCATGTCGTGGATGAACGTCCCTACACATGCCATGCCCGAAAGAACAAAGCAAGAACTTATCTCGGTAATCGACCGGCAATCTGCCCAAGCCGAGCATCAAAGTGCGGGTCACATGCCCCGCCTCACGCACTGCCGATGACGATGCCGACGGCGAAGACGATGAGGCCGCCGAGCACGACCTCGAAGGCGGCGCGCAGGAATTTGGTGTCCATGTAGCGGGCGCGGATCCAGGCGATGATCCAGAGCTCGATCAGCACCACCACCGCCGCGATCCCCGTCGCGGTCCAGAAGTCGGGGATGAGATAGGGCAGCGTGTGGCCGAGGCCGCCCAGCGCCGTCATCAGGCCCGTGATGGCGCCGCGCATCCAGGGATGGCCGCGGCCGGAGATCAGCCCATCGTCGGCCATGGCTTCGGCGATGCCCATCGATATGCCGGCGCCGACGGAGGCCGCCATGCCGACCAGAAACGTCTGCCACGTATTCTGCGTCGCGAAGGCGGCGGCGAAAATCGGCGCCAGGGTCGAGACCGAGCCGTCGATCAAGCCGGTGAGGCCGGGTTGCACATACTGGAGCACGAAGGCGCGGCGCTCGGCGTGCGCTTCGGTTTCCTTGACGTCGGTCGTCAGTTCGCCGCCGAGCTGCTGGGCAAGGCTGACATGCTTGTCCTCGGCCGCCGCGAGGTCGCCGAGGAGCTTGCGCGTGGCGGCGTCGCTCGTGCGCTCGAGAGAGATGCGATAGAACTGGCGCGTCTCGCGCTCGATTTCCTCAGCCTGGGCGCGGACTTTGTCGAGGCCCAGCGGGCGAACCATCCAGATCGGCTCGTGGCGGACGAAACCGGCGACGTCCTGGCGGCGGATCAGGGGAATGTGGTCGCCGAACTTCTTCGTGAAGAGGTCGATCAGCCAGCGCCGATGCTCGTTTTCCTCCTCCGCCATTTCGGTGAAGACCTTGGCGGACGCCGGAAAGCTCTCGGCAAGGCCCGTCGCATATTCGCCGAAGATGCGGCCGTGCTCCTCCTCGAGCGCGATCGCCAGAGCCAGGATTTCGCGCTCATCGAGTTCGGAAAAACGGCGCATCGATCGGCTCTCCCCATATTTAGAATACTTCTAAACTAAAGAGGAATCCGCGCCAGATCAAGCCCCTGGGGCAGGATCGGGAGGCCGTTTCGCCGCACCTCAGGGCGTGCCAGGTCAGCAATTCGTGAACAGGTCTTAAGACGATCTTCACCGCGTTTGCCCTAGCGTTTTGCACTTCGCCCGGCGCGCGATTCGAGGACACGCAAGATGCTCAGCTGGATCAACGACACCTGCGTCCGCCTGGTGGCCGGCGCACTCAATCCGATCGTCGATTTCCTCAAGGACGGGGGCGCGCGCTATTACTGGCTCTACTGCGTCACCGGCCTGCTCATTGCCGCCTACGCCTACCGCAAGCATAAGGAGGCTCAAGGCTTTCGCGCGACGCTGCTGACGCCGGACGTCTGGCTGTCGAAGAGCGCCATCAACGACTACATCATCCTGGTCGTCACGCCGATCCTGAAGCTGACGCTGCTCGCCTGGGCGACGGTGCACTGGAAGTCGGTTTCGGCCTTCGTGGTGTCGGTGTTGAAAGCGCTCGGCGTCGCAGGCACGGTCAACGACGCGACGGCGGCGAGCCTCGGCATTGCACTGACGCTATCGCTGTTCATCGTCGACGATTTCCTGCGCTGGTACGTGCATTATCTCTTTCACAGGATTCCGGAACTGTGGGAGTTCCATAAGGTGCACCACTCGGCGGAGGTGTTGAACTTCGCCACCTCCGAGCGCTTCCACCCATTCGAACTCGTCGTCACCGGTGCCACGCTAGCGCTCGGCATGGGCGTGATCAATGGCCTCTTCATCGGCTTTTCCGGCGACAAGCTGACGATCACGACGATCGCCGGCGCCAACGTCTTCCTGTTCGCTTTCAACATCTGCGGCGGCGTGTTGCGCCACTCGCCGTTCTGGATCTCGTTCGGACCCACAATCGAAAAGTGGGTGATCTCGCCGGCGATGCACCAGATCCATCACTCCGACAAAATCGAACATTTCGATCGCAATTTGGGTGGATCGCTCGCCATCTGGGACCGCATGTTCGGGACGCTGCACGTGCCTAAGGGCCGCGAGATCGAAAGGTTCGGCATCGGGGCCGAGACGCCGGATTTCCGCTCCATGGAAGTGATCATGCTGCGCCCGTTCGAGGCCGCGGCCGGCCTCATCGGCAAACGCTTGAAGCGGTCACTCGCCGACGGCGCGGTGACCCACGCCAACGGCGAACCCGTCGAGAACTAGCGAGCAGGACTTGGCTCAGGCCGGGACTTTTTCCGCCCGCTTGCCGTTGGCATTGCCGTTTCCGGTGCCGTGGCGGTCGTGGTATTTGCCTTCCAGCGTTTCCCAATCGAGCGTCAGCGTGCCACCCGTGGCCTTGTGCTGCTTTTCCCAGCCGGTGAGCAGATCGAGACAGGCGTGGTCGACATAGTCCAGGTCCTCGAGATGGACGTGGACGTTGGTGCCAGGCTTCAGGCCTTCGAGCGCTCGCGCCAGGATCGGCAGGCGGACGAGCGTCGCCGAACCGTCGAAATGCAGATCGATGCGATTTTGCGCGGCGTCCTCGTCGAGGCGCACTTTCAAATGCGAAAAAGCATAAAGCAGCTTGCCGAGCGACAGGATCAATCCCGTCAAGACGCCCTTCAAGAGGTCGGTCGCGACGATCATGGCAATGGTCGTGGCGTAGATGAAGACTTCCGCCTTGCCGTACTTCATGAGTGCCGGCACGATTTTTGGGTAGGCGAGCTTGTAGCCGGTGTAGACCAGCACGGCCGCCAGCGCCGAGAGCGGGATGTAAGTCAGCGTCCAGGGCAGCAGGCTGGCGAAGAGAAGCAGCCAGACGCCGTGCAGGATTGCCGAGGCGCGGGTCTGCGCCCCGGCTTCGACGTTGGCGCCCGAGCGCACGATGACGCCGGTCATCGGCAAGGCGCCGAGCAGGCCGCAGAGCGTGTTGCCGACGCCCTGAGCCGAGAGTTCTTTGTCGTACTTGGTGCGCACGCCCGAGTGCATCTGATCGACGGCGGTGGCGCAGAGCAGCGTCTCGGCCGAGGCGATGAAGGCAATGGCGACGGCGCCGACGATCATATGGGGGTCGCTGAAGAACGTCATGATCCTGTCGGGGGTCGGGCAAGATCACCGTCGTCCAGATGTTGTCTGGAACGTTGACGTACTTGATGTCGGCAAGCTTGAAGACCCATGCGGCCGTCATGCCGACGAGGACGCCGACCAGGGGCGCTGGAATGACGTGAAGCCGCTTGGGCGCCAGCGCGCTCCAGGCAAAGATGCTGGCAATCGTCAGCACGCCGACCTCGCCCGCCGTCAGGCGCGAATCTCCCGAGCGGATGGCATCCGCGATGGCGCCGGGAATGCCGAGCAGGTTTTGAATGCCGGTGCCGATGGGCTTGCCGTCGAGCATGACGTGGAACTGAGCCACGAAAATCAGCACGCCGATGCCGGCGAGCATGCCGTGAATGACGGCCGGGGAAACGGCGCGGAACCACTGGCCGAGCTTCAAGGCGCCGGCAGCGAACTGAATGAGACCGGCGAACAGCACGAAGACGCCGAGCATCTCGATGCCGTACTGATTGACGAGCTGCAGGCAGAGAACGGCAAGGCCCGCCGCCGGACCGCTCACCTGCAGGGGCGAACCCGAAATCACGCCGACGATGATGCCGCCGATGATGCCGGTGATGATGCCCGCGGTCGGCGGCATACCGGACGCGATCGAGATGCCCATGCACAGCGGCAGGGCGACGAGAAACACAACGACCGAGGCCAGCAGATCCTTGCCGATCGTCGAACTTGCCGGTGCCGCAGTCCTTGGAGCCGTCGTCATCCTGTGCCCGTGCCGAGGTAAGTGCCGCATTCGGCACCCTGTCGGGCACGTCCCCGATTTGAGTTCTGTGCTGTTGAAATTCCTGACGGCCTTTGTGCCGGGGCCGAGCCCAAAACACAACGCCTAAGACTTTGGTTCAACCTGCGACAGAGCGCCGGAGCCGCGATCATTCACAAAAAAGACGCCCAGCGGCGAACGCGGGCGTCTTCGATAGTGTCTCGTGGCTGCCTGGAGCCCTATTTACCTTTGCCGCCCGTCATCGTCGACTGCGTGTCCATCCAGGACTGCATCGCCTGCTGCCAGGACTTCTGCCACATCTCGGCGGCTTGCATCCAGAATTGCATCGGATTGATGGGCATGGAACCCATACCGGGCATACCCGGCATGCCGGGGAAACCCGGGAATCCAGGGAAGCCGCTCATACCGGGAAAGCTGCCGAAGTTCGGCATGCCGGGCATTTGCGGAAACTGCCCCATGCCGGGCATTCCAACGACGTTCGGCATCGACTTCATGGCGCCGGCCCAGGCTTCCGGCATCTTGAAGCCGCTGCCGGGATTTTTCAGCTGCTGCACCCAGACGTCCATGACCAGATCCATCATCTGGACCTGCATTTTCGAAGCCGTCTGCATATGCTGACGCGACATTTCCACGAATTCGGCCGGCCAGCCGAAGGCCTTGGCCGCGGTCGCCATCTGATCGAACACAGCTTTCGAGTTCTTTTCCGAGCTTTCCGCCATGTCCTCGCGCCAATCGGAAAAGGCGTCGATCGCGGCGTTCATGGTCTTGCGCGCATCCTCGCTGATACCCAGACCGGCGACCGAGAACCGGGATTTGGGAAACTCGTTCGTCATGGTTGAAAACTCCATACTCAGGGGGACTGGTCGGAACCTGACACAGTCAAGCCATCGTGGCTATAGCCCCCAATGCCGCGACCCTAATCGCGCCCTACTCCCGCGACGGCTTGCCCGCGCCGAGAAAGGCCCCTTTTGCGGCTCTGCCGAGCCTGCTATGAGCCCCCCATGACCGATACCTCGAAAATCCGGAATTTCTCGATTATTGCCCACATCGACCACGGCAAGAGCACCTTGTCGGACCGGTTAATTCAGCTCTGCGGCAACGTCGCCAGCAGAGACATGAAGGAACAGATCCTCGATTCGATGGACATCGAACGCGAGCGCGGCATCACCATCAAGGCGCAGACCGTACGCCTCGACTACAAATACAAGGACGGCGGCACCTATCAGCTGAACCTGATGGACACGCCCGGCCACGTCGACTTCGCTTATGAGGTCTCTCGCTCGCTCGCCGCCTGCGAAGGTGCCGTCTTGGTTGTCGATGCGTCGCAAGGCGTCGAAGCCCAGACACTCGCCAACGTCTATCAGGCGCTCGACAGCAACCTCGAGATCCTGCCTGTTCTGAACAAGATCGACCTGCCCTCGGCCGATGCCGACCGCGTCAAGCAGCAGATCGAGGACGTGATCGGCATCGATGCTTCGCACGCCATCGGCGTCTCGGCGAAAACCGGCCTCAATGTCGAAGCCGTGCTCGAAGCCATCGTCGAGCGGCTGCCCGCCCCCAAGGGCGACGCCAAGAAGCCGTTGAAAGCCATGCTGATCGACAGCTGGTACGACGCCTATCTCGGCGTCGTCGTGCTCGTGCGGGTCATCGACGGTGTCTTGAAGAAGGGCCAGCGGGTCAAGATGATGTCGTCGGGCAACGCCTATCAGCTCGACCGCGTCGGCATTTTCCGCCCCAAGCAGGAGATGCTCGACGCCTTGGGCCCGGGCGAAGTCGGGTTCTTTACCGCGGCCATCAAGGAAGTCGCCGACACCCGCGTCGGCGACACCGTGACGGACGAGAAAAATCCTTGCGCCCAAGCGCTACCCGGCTTCAAGCCGGCGCAACCGGTCGTATTCTGCGGCCTCTTTCCCGTCGATGCGGCGGACTTCGAGGACCTGCGCGAAGCCATGGCCCGACTGCGCCTGAACGACGCCTCGTTTTCCTTTGAAACGGAAAGCTCGGCGGCGCTCGGTTTCGGCTTCCGCTGCGGTTTCCTCGGATTGCTGCATCTCGAGATCATCACCGAGCGCCTGGCGCGCGAGTTCAACCTCGACCTCATCACCACGGCGCCGAGCGTCATTTATCATCTGCACATGGTCGATGGCTCCATCATCGAGATGCACAACCCGGCCGACATGCCGGAAGTGACGCGTATCGATCACATCGAGGAGCCGTGGATCGAGGCGACGATCCTGGTGCCGGACGACCACCTCGGCTCGGTTCTGAAGCTCTGCCAGGACCGGCGCGGACGCCAGAAGCAGCTCACCTATGCCGGTTCGCGCGCCATGGTGATCTACGACCTGCCGTTGAACGAAGTCGTGTTCGATTTCTACGACCGCCTGAAAAGTGTCAGCCGAGGCTACGCCTCGTTCGACTATCACATCAGGGGTTACGAGGAGGGCGACCTGGTCAAGCTCACGATCCTGGTCAACTCCGAGCCTGTCGATGCCCTTTCCATCATCGTGCACCGGGCGCGGGCGGAAAGCCGCGGCCGCTCGATGTGCGAGAAGCTGAAGGAGCTGATCCCGCCGCATCTGTTCCAGATCCCGATCCAGGCGGCGATCGGCGCCAAGGTGATTGCGCGCGAGACCATCAAAGCCTTGCGCAAGGACGTGCTGGCGAAGTGCTACGGCGGCGACATATCTCGTAAGCGCAAACTGCTCGACAAGCAGAAGGCCGGCAAGAAGAAGATGCGCGAATTCGGCAAGGTCGAAATCCCGCAGGAAGCGTTCATCAATGCGCTGAAGATGGATGATAATTGAGATCGAGTGTCATCCTCGGGCTTGTGCATAAGGTCTTTCCGAATTCGATGGAGTCTCAATTCCCAATGAACCCCTCCCCCTTCGAGGGCAGGGCTGTCCGGGGAATTGGGACCCGAAGTCACTGTAACGCGGGTGCATGCCCAGGCAAACCGGCGCGAACCGGCTATTTTCTAGTTGTCTAGACTTAGAAAATGGAGCCGGGCATGCACTTTTCCGATAGCATTTTCAGGCAGCTTCTCAAACCCGTATCACGGCGATTTCTTGGGACAGCCGCGGCGCGTCACAAGGCCGAGGCCTATGACAAATCGTTCCGCTGCTGGGATCATCTCGTCGCCATGGTCTACGCTCAGCTCGCCGATGTGCAGAGCTTGCGCGAACTCGAGACCGCGTGGAACGCCAACAGTCATCATCACTATCACCTCGGCACCGGCAGGATTGCGCGCGCGACGCTCGCAGACGCCAACAGGCGCCGCCCGACAGACGTCTTTGCCGATGTGTTCGCGAAACTGTCGGCGCAAGCCGGCCGCACGCTGCGCCAGGAAGGTGCGGAGATGGTCCGCATCATCGATTCGTCTCCCATCCCGCTGCGAGACACAATCTCCTGCCGGGCCTGGAACGGCCGCATCAAAGGCCTGAAGCTGCACATGGTCTATGCGCCGGGATCAGACCGGCCGTGCGAAATGAACGTGACAGGAGCCAACATCAACGACATCGAAATGGGCAAAGAGGTGACGATCGAAGCGGGCGCAACCTACGTCTTCGACAAAGGCTATTGTTCCTATAAATGGTGGGAAAAGCTGCACTTCGGCGGTGCGGTGTTCGTGACCCGGCAAAAACAGAACGCCCGCTTCAGGCCCGTCTGCCGGCGGCCTCTCAGGCTGACGGAAAAGCGCGGCGATGGCTTCACGGTTGCAAGCGATGCCGACGTAAAGCTGACACCGAAAGGCAATGCAAAACTCTCAATCGCCATGCGGCGCATCCGCATCAAGCGCGACGGCGGCGGCTCGTTGACACTTATCACCAACGACATGACGCGCTCCGCATCCGAGATCGCCCTCCTCTACAAGGCCCGCTGGCAGATCGAACTTCTGTTCCGCTGGATCAAGCAGAACCTCAACCTCAAGACTTTCCTCGGGCGCTCGGAAAACGCCGTCAAGCTGCAGCTCTATGCCGCCATGATCGCCTATCTGCTGTTGCGGCTCGCCGCCCGCGCCAGCGGCTGCAAGCAGCCGCCCATCCGCTTCGCCGAGCTCGTCTCAGGCGCACTCTTCACCCGCAAATCCATGGCGCGGATCGACAAACCGCCCGAAGTCAACGCCTGCAAGACACGGCCAAAACACCCCCTCAATCAGCTGGAAATGAAATATGCCTGACTTTCCCCGGACAGCCCTGCTTCGAGGGGGGAGGAAGATGCGTCCGCGGTTTAGACGGGCGATCGGGGAACAATGCTCGAATTCAATACGCACGGCTAAGCCGCTGGACGCATCAGGTGGGGGTGAGCACGCAACACTCTCTGCAATGACGCCCCCACCCGGTGCGCCAAGGATGAGTTAGGCCGCGTTCCAAATTTGTTGCGACGCTTGTGCTGCGCAGCCTAACTCATGGCGCACCGCCCTCCCCCCTCAAGGGGGAGGAGAAGGTGATGGCGCGGCGCGCGTTCTACCAAATACGGAATTGCTCTAGGACCCATTCGGCGGCTATCGCGAACGCCCGAACGTGTGGCACGATGGATCCTCGGGACGAGCCTGAGGATGACATGTTGGTGTTCATCATCGCGCTGAAGATGGATGATAATTGAGATCGAGTGTCATCCTC
Organism: uncultured Alphaproteobacteria bacterium; assembly: GCA_963732525.1. Lineage (GTDB taxonomy): Bacteria > Pseudomonadota > Alphaproteobacteria > Rhizobiales > Hyphomicrobiaceae > Hyphomicrobium_B. Next base: position 217,293 of record CAVSZX010000023.1, on the reverse strand, counting down.
GGGCTTGTGCATAAGGTCTTTCCGAATTCGATGGAGTCTCAATTCCCAATGAACCCCTCCCCCTTCGAGGGCAGGGCTGTCCGGGGAAAGTCAGGCATATTTCATTTCCAGCTGATTGAGGGGGTGTTTTGGCCGTGTCTTGCAGGCGTTGACTTCGGGCGGTTTGTCGATCCGCGCCATGGATTTGCGGGTGAAGAGTGCGCCTGAGACGAGCTCGGCGAAGCGGATGGGCGGCTGCTTGCAGCCGCTGGCGCGGGCGGCGAGCCGCAACAGCAGATAGGCGATCATGGCGGCATAGAGCTGCAGCTTGACGGCGTTTTCCGAGCGCCCGAGGAAAGTCTTGAGGTTGAGGTTCTGCTTGATCCAGCGGAACAGAAGTTCGATCTGCCAGCGGGCCTTGTAGAGGAGGGCGATCTCGGATGCGGAGCGCGTCATGTCGTTGGTGATAAGTGTCAACGAGCCGCCGCCGTCGCGCTTGATGCGGATGCGCCGCATGGCGATTGAGAGTTTTGCATTGCCTTTCGGTGTCAGCTTTACGTCGGCATCGCTTGCAACCGTGAAGCCATCGCCGCGCTTTTCCGTCAGCCTGAGAGGCCGCCGGCAGACGGGCCTGAAGCGGGCGTTCTGTTTTTGCCGGGTCACGAACACCGCACCGCCGAAGTGCAGCTTTTCCCACCATTTATAGGAACAATAGCCTTTGTCGAAGACGTAGGTTGCGCCCGCTTCGATCGTCACCTCTTTGCCCATTTCGATGTCGTTGATGTTGGCTCCTGTCACGTTCATTTCGCACGGCCGGTCTGATCCCGGCGCATAGACCATGTGCAGCTTCAGGCCTTTGATGCGGCCGTTCCAGGCCCGGCAGGAGATTGTGTCTCGCAGCGGGATGGGAGACGAATCGATGATGCGGACCATCTCCGCACCTTCCTGGCGCAGCGTGCGGCCGGCTTGCGCCGACAGTTTCGCGAACACATCGGCAAAGACGTCTGTCGGGCGGCGCCTGTTGGCGTCTGCGAGCGTCGCGCGCGCAATCCTGCCGGTGCCGAGGTGATAGTGATGATGACTGTTGGCGTTCCACGCGGTCTCGAGTTCGCGCAAGCTCTGCACATCGGCGAGCTGAGCGTAGACCATGGCGACGAGATGATCCCAGCAGCGGAACGATTTGTCATAGGCCTCGGCCTTGTGACGCGCCGCGGCTGTCCCAAGAAATCGCCGTGATACGGGTTTGAGAAGCTGCCTGAAAATGCTATCGGAAAAGTGCATGCCCGGCTCCATTTTCTAAGTCTAGACAACTAGAAAATAGCCGGTTCGCGCCGGTTTGCCTGGGCATGCACCCGCGTTACAGTGACTCGGGTCCCAATTCCCCGGACAGCCCTGCTTCGAGGGGGGAGGAAGATGCGTCCGCGGTTTAGACGGGCGATCGGGGAACAATGCTCGAATTCAATACGCACGGCTAAGCCGCTGGACGCATCAGGTGGGGGTGAGCACGCAACACTCTCTGCAATGACGCCCCCACCCGGTGCGCCAAGGATGAGTTAGGCCGCGTTCCAAATTTGTTGCGACGCTTGTGCTGCGCAGCCTAACTCATGGCGCACCGCCCTCCCCCCTCAAGGGGGAGGAGAAGGTGATGGCGCGGCGCGCGTTCTACCAAATACGGAATTGCTCTAGGACCCATTCGGCGGCTATCGCGAACGCCCGAACGTGTGGCACGATGGATCCTCGGGACGAGCCTGAGGATGACATGTTGGTGTTCATCATCGCGCTGAAGATGGATGATAATTGAAGGGCCAATCGCGTCGGCGCCTGCGCCGGAGCGACAATATAGGCGATCAATTTGGCTGGAGAAACTCTCAAAATATGTGCTAAGATTTGACGATGACCGGCGAGGCAAAACGCAACGACGACATCTATGTACGTGAGGGCGGACCTTACGCCGATATGATCCGCGAACTCGTCGAATCCGGGCGCTTCGAGAGTGCGGCGGAGGTCGTGCTCGAAGGTCTCGCACTGGTGCGCGAGCAGGAACTGGCGCGGAAGGCGCGAGGCGACTGGCTGCGCAATGAAATTCAGCAAGGCATCGACAGCGCCGATCAGGGCGAACTCATCCCTGCGGAAGAAGTCTTCGCACGTCTCGAGGCAAAATATAGCAAGGCCGCCAGCAAGTTCAGCCCATGAGGGTAGAGTTTACGCGCGCCGCCGCTGCCGATGTCGAAAGCATCGGCGACCGGATCGCGGCGCGCTGTCCTGCAAGAGCCATCACATATATCGGCGAGTTGCGGAACCGCTGCGCTCAAATAGCGGATTTTCCCAATGCCGGGCCGACGCGCCTGCAATGGGGCGAGGGCATCCGCATTGTCCTTCACGGGCCTTACCTCATCGTGTAAAGAATTGCCGGCGATGCCGTGCAGATTTTGCGCGTCGTACACGGTGCTCGCGACCTCGACAAGATGTTCGAAGAAGACCCGCCCTCGACCAATGAGACGATCGCCCATCGGAGTGCGGCACCACGTCCGGCGAGCATTACACCGCTCCTGCTCACGTGGAGACGACTAACGACCAGAAGTCCTCGAAATCAAATTCCGACATGATAGGTCGAGCCCCATGCCCCAAGCCCTGATCGTCGGAGCGGGAGACGGAATTAGCGCTTCGCTTGCACGCGCGCTGATCAAGGACGGCTGGGGCGTGGCGCTCGCGGGGCGTGGCTGCACGCCTACGGGCTCGTCTCGTCTACACCTTGCCGACCAAATAAACCTCACATGGCGCGGCTGCCACGATAGCCTTTTTCAGGTCGTCCAACAGCAAAAGGAATCTGATAGACGATTGCTGGCTGCACATATGACGACAACAGCAAGTTTTCGGCCAACCAAACTCTGTTGATGGCGGAGTTTTCTGTCGGTCGTGACGAGAACGTCAAAACGATTCTCTGCCGCGACAATCAGCTCGCCGTTGGTAACCGCCTGCCAGCCCCGCGAACGCCGCCGTCTCCGTCTCGTATTCAAGAAGGGAGTGACGCAAATCGTGAGGCACACATTCGTCTAGCAGTACGCGCTTCGCCATCGGCCTACGCCGCGCGATCAATCTCTGAGGCCACGCGCTTTCGCGCCGCCTCGAGCACGGCCACGGCATGCTCGCGCGATACCGTTGGATATTGCTTCAGAAATGCATGGAGCGGATCGCCGGCTTCGAGATAGTCGAACATGGCCTTGATCGGCACGCGCGTTCCCGAGAATACAGGTTCACCGCTCATATAGTCGGGAGATGTCAGTATGAGCGGATCTGGCAGCGGCATTTCTGGCTCCTTGACGAACATAGATAACCTCTTCACGCTTCGCGTCAACCCGGCGCCATTTGAATAGGAACCATCCATGCCCCAAGCCCTGATTGTCGGAGCGGGAGACGGAATTAGCGCTTCGCTTGCACGCGCGCTGATCAAGGACGGCTGGGGCGTGGCGCTCGCGGGACGCTCGGTCGAGGGGCGCGAGGTCGCCGGGCTCGAGGCCGCGACGCGTCACGCCTGCGACGCCTCGAAGGCGGGCGATGTGGCGCGGCTGTTCGGCGAACTGGACGCTGCGGGCAAGACCCCCGAATTTGTTCTCTACAATGCTAGCGCCCGGCTGCGCGGACCGTTCCTCGATCTCGATCCCGCCGCCGTCGAGAATTCACTCGCCGTTACGGCTTTCGGCGCCTTTCTCGTCGCCCAGCAAGCGGCAAAGCGAATGGCGCCCAAAGGCAGCGGCGCGATTTTCTTCACCGGCGCTTCCGCAAGCGTGAAGGGCTATGCGCAGTCGGCGCCGTTCGCGCTCGGCAAGTTCGCGGTGCGCGGGCTGGCGCAAAGTCTGGCGCGCGAATTCCAGCCCAAGGGCATTCACGTCGCGCATTTCGTCATCGACGGCGCGGTCTCGTCCGTCCAGCGCCAAGCGGATCCGGCAAAGCCCGACGCCATGCTCGATCCCGACGCCATCGCTGAATCCTACATGAGCGTGCTGAAGCAGCCGCGCTCAGCCTGGAGCACGGAAGTCGAACTGCGCCCCTGGGTCGAGACGTTCTGAGGCCGAACGCCATGTCCGCCGCCCCATTTCACGATGTGCGCCACATCCCCCCCGAGATGGATACTGCGATCGTTGCCGAGATCGATGCGCGGCTCGATCAAGTGGAGCGGAACGAGAAGGTGCGCATTGGCCTCGCTATTGAAAGCGGCAGCCGCGCCTGGGGCTTTCCCTCACCCGACAGCGATTATGATTGCCGCTTCGTCTACATCCGCACCAGCTCCGACTATCTCTCGCTCTTTCAAAAACGCGACGTCATCGAAACGCCGATGACCGCCGTGCTCGACGTCAACGGCTGGGACATTGCCAAGGCGGTGAAGCTTCTCCTGGCCGGCAATGCGGTCATTATCGAGTGGTTGACCTCGCCAATCGTCTACCGGGCGAACGCGCTCTTTTGCGGCGAATTCCTGAACCTCGCGCGCGCGATTGCCGATCGCGACCGCATCGCCCGGCACTACATCCACCTGGGACGGAACGTGATGGATTCCAAACTCGGCGACCCCGATGACGTGGCGCTGAAGAAGCTCTTCTATGCCTTGCGGCCCGCGATCGCGCTGCGCTGGCTCCGGCGTCACCCCGAGGCCCGTCTCCCGCCCATGAACTTCCAGGAGCTGTGCGCGGGCGCCGAACTCTCATTCGACCTCGCTGCCAACATTGACAATCTTCTCGTCCAGAAGGCCGCGACGCGGGAACTCGGCCGCGGTCCCATGCCTCAGATCATCGGCGAAATGGTCGAGCGCGAATTGACGGAAGCGGAAGCTATATTCCTCGACCGCTCGGCCCGTCCGGCCGAGGATTTCGAGATGGCGGACGCCTTCTTTCGCCGCTGGCTGTCATCGCCAATTCCCGACGCACGCCGCGTCGAACTCGAATAGAAAAAGGCGGCACGAAAATGCCGCCTTTGAAACTTGCTCGCTTTGCAGCGCTCAGCTCAGCACGGCAGGCGCTTGTAGGCGAAGAAGCCATAGAGCCAGCCGAGCGCGGCGCCGAAACCGGCGAGGATCACAAGCACGGGCACGACGAGCTCGGCGCGCCCGTCCATGAAGATGGGGAAGCGCTGCGTGAGCAGCGGCACGGCGATGAAGACGCCGATCAAGGCCGGGCCGATCAGCCGTAAAGCAGGCCCTTGAAGGTCAGCGGACCCTTCGGCAGCGTGCCGAAGATGACCGGGAACAGAGCGCCCCAGAGCCCGCCCCAGAACATGGCGCTCACGAAGCTTGGGCACGCCGAATTCGTTGGGCGACAGATCCCAGGAGACCCGACCCCACCCGGTCCAATAGGCCGTGTTATTGAAGACCGCAGAGATGATTTCGTGCACGGTGACGGTCGCGATGGCTCCGGCAATGAAGCCGAGCACCATGGCCTTGAGCATATTCATAGTCGTTCTCCCTTCGTGACTTCCCCTGAACGGTTGCTCTCCGATTGCGAGAGGCCGTCAATCTTCGTTGCGACGGGCGGTTATCCCACGTCGAAGCTCGTTTTCCCAGAGCGTCCCGTGCCGGCCGGCAGGAACCCAAGCTGATCACCGTCCAGCAGCGGGGCCGGACCTCGACCGACCTGGACCGATTGTCCCACCATAGGCCCGAATCGAGGCCAACGCCACAATTTGGCCGCAGCAGTTGACGACTGGCGAGACGCCGACGGGGGTCGCAATCGCATCGTTTGAGGGCTTGATTGCCCCCCTGGCTGCCGGTTTCCGGTTGCCGTGTCGGCCCAGGGGCAGGCTGGCGCTCGCGGCCGTCCCATCACCCGCCTACCTCCGGCCGCCCTGGCTGGAGTACGTGCCGGCGAGCGCCCTTGCGGGGTGCAGCGCTCACAGTCCGGCGCGCTTCAAATCAAACTTTCAGGCTTTTCAAAAGGAGTTGTCATGCGTAGGGGCATGTTCACAGTGTTGGCAGGCGTAATCGCCCTGCTTATTCCCGCGGCCGCGGACGCCAAGTCCTATCAGGGGAACGGCGAAAAGACGAAAGCGCAGACGTCGTCGAGCCGCAGTCACGTCAAGCACAGTCAGAAAAAACATAGTCAGAAAAAGCATAGTCAGGCGAAGCATCGTCAGGCCAAGCAGGGCGCTTCAAAACAGCGCCACTCGCATGAGAGCGCCGGCAATTCCTCGGGCTGCCTGTCCTCCGAAGCCCGCGGCCTGCTGCGCCGGCTGCAGTCGCGCTTCGACGTCGAACTCATCTCGACCTGCCGGCCCGGCGCACGCATCGCCACAACGGGTAAGGTTTCCAAGCACGCCTCGGGCCAGGCCATTGATTTCCGCGTGCCGGGCCGCAAGAAGGAAGTCGTCAACTGGCTAATCAACAACCACCACTCCGGCGGCACGATGACCTACAACGACATGGATCACATCCACGTCGACGTCGGCTATCACTTCGTGGCGTTGAATCGGCCGAGCGGCCACTAGGGTCTGTCCAATTCAAGTGGAACCAAGCCGCACCAACATTTCCTCCTCCCCCTCGAGGGGGGAGGTCGGTGCGCCATGAGTTAGGACGCGCAGATCAAGTGTCTCAACGAATTCGGATCGCGGCCTAACTCATCCTTGGCGCACCGGGTGGGGGTGTCGTTGCGGAAAGCGCTGCATGCTCACCCCCACCTGTTGCGTCCAACGGCTTAGCCGGGCGTATTGAATTCTGGGATCGGTCCGAGGGCGCCCGTCTAAACCGCGGACGCAACTTCCTCCCCCCTCGAGGGGGAGGGGTTCTTTGCCCGTCACAGACTCCATTAAAATCGGAAGCACTCTAACTCAGTTCGAAACAGGGATTTGGACGGGCATTGAAGGCGAAGGGCGGCGGGGCGCGAGACGTGTGCCGGCCGCCCCTCGTGACCTTGCCGTTCAGGCAGCGTGCCTCTGGACGGGGGCCGCGGGCAATGGCCGGACGCCCTCCCCATCGCCCCGTCTGGAGCGCCCATTGCGAGTGCGTCGCAAGTGTCGCGCGCCACGCCCTTGAATATTAATTGCGTCTTTTGCGGCCCTGGCCGTAAGATTAACTCTGCAATGCCCGAAGAGTGGGCGCTGGACCGAGCGGTCTAGTCCCGAACAGCCGGACGATTTGCACGGCCTTGCCGCCCGTTTGGGACGCGCGGGGGCGCCGTGCTTCTTGCGTTTTGAGGTGTGTCGAGGCATATATGCACCATCGAACACGCCTTGGCTCACTCTAAGACAGCGCTACAGCCTGCCCTTTGACGTCTCCATTGCGCGATTTGATGACCTCACGAGGTATTTCACCTCGAGGGTTGCCTAACGTCTTGGAGGCATGAATGGCAAACGGCACTGTTAAGTGGTTCAATGGTCAAAAGGGCTACGGCTTCATTCAACCGGAGGAAGGTGGGAGCGACGTGTTCGTTCACATTTCCGCGGTCGAACGCGCCGGACTTCAGTCGCTGCGCGAAGGTCAGAAGATTTTCTTCGAAACCGAGCGCGGCCGCAACGGCAAGATCGCAGCGGTCAACCTTCGTCCGCTTTGATTTTTGCGAACCACGACAAAATCGGCGGGGAGCAGACACGTCTGCTCCCCGTTTTACTTTCGCCGACCTGCCTGCTAGTACCCGGAATCATAAATGGCTAGCACGTCTGATTGCAGAGGCCGAGGTGCCCGGCAGGCGCCGTCGCGAAAGCGATGCCGTCGCATCGGTGAGCGGCGGCAACGCACCGGGCGCCCGGTCTCCGACCCTTCGGGCGGCCGAAGATGCTGGCCGGGTGCGTCGCGAGGTCTTGGAGATGAGAAACATCGCCTGCGACCTCGCTTCTGCCCGGCCGGCATCTTGGGCCGTCAGCCGTACGAACCATTTATAATTCCGGGTACTAGAGCCGGCGCAATCACGGATTTGACCGACGCGGTGCCAGCTGCCCGCGTGGTCCGAGGGAACTGACGCGAATTTGACGCCGGCACGCAGCGATGCGCCGGCCCGAGGAGATCGAATGGCCAAAGAAGAAATGCTGGAATTCGAGGGCGTGGTGATCGAAGTCCTGCCCGACGCCCGCTGCCGCGTGAAGCTCGACAACGGTCACGAGGTGATCGCCTATTCTTCGGGGCGCATGAAGAAAAATCGCATTCGCATCCTTGCCGGCGACAAGGTCACCGTCGAGATGACGCCGTACGATCTGACCAAGGGTCGGATCAACTTCCGCCACAAGGACGCCCGCTCGGGCGGCGGCGGGGGCTCACCCGGCGGCGGCGCCACGCAAGGCGGGCAGCGCCGCGGCGGCGACAGGCGCTAGGCCCAAGCGGAACGGTCATCAGCCTTTCCAATCCTAGAATCCTAGTGGAATCTTGGCGAGCGAAGAACCCCTCACCTTCGAAGTGGGGAGGGCGGTGCGTCCGCGGGTAGGTCGGTGCTGAGCACTTTCTTGCGAAGCCCGACAAGAAATTCGGCGCGGCGTGTCGGGCTTCGCCCATCACTTGCGCGCTGTCAGCGCGAGAGAGGGCTCAGCCCGACTACGACGTGATCGTTTCAGAGCCTGTCTCGGACCTCGTCACAGCCTGACGAGAAGCGATCCGGGGTTGGGGGTGAGCATGCCGCGCTTTTCGCAATGACACCCCCACCCGGTGCGCCAAGGATGAGTTAGCCCGCGCTGCGAATTTATAGCGACGCTTGTGCTGCGCAGCCTAACTCATGGCGCACCGCCCTCCCCCCTCAAGGGGAGGAGAAGGTGGTGGCGCCACGCGATTCCACTAAATCCCAAAAAGCGCTAGTGTGATGATCGAGAAGTTCGCCGGATTTGGATGCGCGTTCAGGTGGCGAACTTCTCGATCTGAATCACACTAGAAACATTGATTTCTCCTAGTGTCCTTATCGATGCCGAAGTTCGCAAATCTGGTGCCGCGAATTCTGGCGAACTTCGGAATCGGGACACTAGGTACATGAGGTCGAGGTCCGGTTCGAATCCAGGCCTCGCGCTTCTCAGGCTTTCGCAACCCAGTCCTTGGCGGCGGTGTCCTTGCTTGCGGCGACGCGGGCCTCATAACTCTGCCCGAGCCGGACCGCGTTCCACATCCAAAGCATCACCAGCGGAAACGTGATTGCCGGTATCGCCGCCGAGGCAAAGCCTGCGCCCGCGCCTAGTATCGCGAAAATCCAGCCCGATGCCGCGTCCCCGCCGCGATAGACGACGGTGTCGATGAAGCTCTGCACCTTGTATTTTTCGTCCGGCTTGGCCGTCGTGTACATGACCTTGATCGCCGGGCTCGACAGCGAGAACGCGATGACGCGCTCGGCGATGAGCGCCGCCGCGACCACCCAGAGCACCGGCGACAGCGTGATCGCAAGCGCATTGAGTGCCGCAACGGCCGGCAGCGCCGCGAGTGCGACGGCGATACCGAAGCGGCGTAGCACTTGCGCGGTGCCGAGAACCTCGATGATCAATGTCGCCAGGCTGACGATGAAATCGCGGGCGGAAAAGAAGATCAGCCGCTCCGCACTGCCGCCATCGACGCTGCTGGCGACGAGCCGCATCTGCTCGGTATAAAAGAACGTACCGACGATGTTGGCGAGCAGAATGAAAAGAGCGATGCGGGCGAAGAGCGGATCGGCAAGCACTTTTCTGGCGCCATCCAAGATGTCCGCCACCCGCCGCCACGGCCGCCTCGCCGTTCCTACCGGGTTGAAGCTTTCTCAAGATAAGGCTCATGGCGAGCGAGACCGTGAGAAGGGCCGCGGCGACGAGGAGCAGGTTGGCCGGCGCCATCATGCGCGCCAGCACCTGCGTCAACGCCGGGCCGGCAAGACCGCCTGCCGTGCCGCCCGCCGAGATGAAGCCGTAGAGACGCTTGGCGTCGCTCGCCGACCACAACTCCGACATCAGACTCCAGAACAGCGAGACGACGAACAGGTTGAAGACGCTGACCCAGACGTAGAATGTCGCGGCCAGGAATTTTCGACGGCTCGCCGGCTTGCGACGACCGCCCAGAAGCCGACGAGGCAGGCGATGAAAAACCCATAGACGGCTGGAAGCACCAGACGCCGCGGCACACGCGAGGCGATGAAACCAAAAACGGGGACAATCGCGACCATCACCAGGAAGACGATGGTGAAAAGCTCGTGCTGCGCCGCGGCACCGTAGATCACGCCCATGTTGTCGCGCATCGGGCGGACGACGTAGTAGCCGGCGAGAAGCGCGAAAAACATGGCGAAGGAGGCGAGAAGCGCCGCAATTTCATGGCGTTCGACCGCAACGAAGCGAGAGAGCATGGAGCCGCCGGTATCTTTTGGAACATCGTTGAAAGCGGTCATTAAGTCTCTTTCTGCGACTGCGGGCCCGGCAGAATCAGTCTACCAAATCGCTTACGTTGCAGGGCAGCGAGTGCACAGCGGTAGCGGCGCACCAGCAAAACCTGCCGTCACTGTGCTCTCGGTGCGCCTTGTTGCCCTATTGTTAGTCAGTGCAACGTTTTGCGCATTGTGGTGAACACCATTCGGACTATAGTGTCGCGTCGCAGCAACGTCATGTTGCTTTGCGCAATCGCATCAAAAACGTAAGAGGGGCGGCTGCAATGCACTATTACGCCTACGAGATGGCCCACGCGGTGGTGTCGCCCTTGCGTTTTGGGATGCAGGCGCTTCGCCACACGCTCGGCTGGCCCTTCAATCCGATGGCGCATACGACGTTCGGCAAGAACATCGCCGCCGCCTGCGAAGTCTTCGAGAACGTGACGCGCCGTTACGGCAAGCCCGAATTCGCCATCAAGCAGACGCACATCGAAGGCCTGACGTTTCCGGTGCGCGAGGAAACGGTACTGGTGAAGCCGTTCTGCAATCTCATCCACTTCGCCCGTGACACCAGCGTCATCGGCGGCCGCCGCAACGATCCCAAGGTGCTCATCGTCGCGCCGATGTCGGGACACTACGCGACGCTGCTGCGCGGCACGGTCGAAGCCATGCTGCCCGAGCACGAAGTCTACGTCACCGACTGGGCCGACGCGCGCGACATTCCGATCGCGCTTGGCCGCTTCGACTTCGACGACTTCGTCGACTACCTGATCGACTTCGTGCACTTTCTCGGAGCCGAGACGCACGTCATCGCGGTGTGCCAGCCGGCCGTGCCCTCGCTGGTCGCAACCGCCATCATGGCGGCGCGCGGCGATGAGCATCCAGCCTGCCTCGCTGATCCTCATGGGCGGCCCGATCGACACGCGCCGCAACCCGACCAAGGTCAACGACCTTGCCGCCGACGCGCTCCATCGACTGGTTCGAGCGCAACGTCATCAACACCGTGCCGTTCCCGCATCCGGGCTTCATGCGCCCGGTCTATCCGGGCTTCATGCAGCTGACCGGCTTCATGACCATGAACCTCGAACGGCACATGAACGCCCACGTCGATCTGTTCAACGACCTGGTTTCCGGCGACTGCGACAGCGTCAAGCAGCACCAGGACTTCTACGAGGAATACCTCGCCGTCATGGATCTGACGGCGGAGTTCTACCTGCAGACGGTGAAGACCGTGTTCCAGGACCACGCGCTGCCCGACCGCAAGCTCTATCACCGCGACGAACACGTCGACTGCGCGGCAATCGTGCGCACCGCGCTGATGACGGTCGAAGGCGAGCGCGACGACATCTGCGGCCTCGGCCAGACGGAAGCGGCGCACGACCTGTGCACGTCGATTTCTCCCGACGACAAGGTGCATTACGTGCAGCCCGGCGTCGGCCACTACGGCGTCTTCAACGGCACGCGCTGGCGCACCGAAATCCAGCCGCGCATCCGCGAATTCATCCGCACCATTGCGGCCAAGCGCGCGGGCACAGGTGCGGGCGCAAGCGCCAGGACAAACGTCGGAAATACCGCCGCGTTGTCTTCGCCCTTTCGCGAAGAGACGGGCCCCGCAGCCATGATGGCAGCAATAGGGGGCCCCGGGAACGCGGCCGCCGGCGTTGCAGCTGCCGACGCCAAGCGCAAGGGCAACGGCCACCTGAACGGCGCCAACGGCCGCTATACGCCACCCGCCGGCGAGTAGGTTTGCCCTTGGATGCGATCGTTTCGCCTCCAAGCCTTCATCCGCAGATCGCCATGCACCGGCACCGAGTGCCGCCGAGCGGCGGATCGCGGTGATCAAGAGCCTTTAGCGACCAACGCGAAACGCCACGCACCGATTAGGCACGTGGCGTCGTGCGTCCAGGCTTTCGCGCTTAGCAGCCGTGACGGCGCAGGCAGCGGCGGAACTGCCACGAACCCCAGCCCCAGCGATCGGCGCACTCGTGACGCCAGCGACGGCAATAGCCCCAGCCGCCGCCCCAGCGGTGTTCGTGCCAATAGCGGCGGAAGTGCACCTGCTCGATCGGGCTCTGGGCGCTGGTCGTAAGGTTGGGAACGAAGCTCGCGGCAGACGCCGGGGCGGCGAAGGCCGAGAGCGAGAGGGCGCAAATAGCGCCGGCAACAGCTACGGAAATACGCATCGAGAGAACTCCATTGTTCGTTTCGTCAGTCGTTCGCTTCAGGGGACCGCGCGCAAAATGCGCGGCTGGTTGCAGGATCCACTACTGCGTGTGAACCGCGACTGAACGGCCGCTGCCGCCGCGCGCAACGTTGTTTGCGGCAGGTGCGAAGGCGCGACCGGCATTGGTTCGGTGCAAAATATCGGGTAATATTTCCCGGCAGACTCCGGCGTAGTCCTACCGCACGCGTATCCGATGCATGACATCCACGCGGGCCGCACAAGCTCGGAGGACGCATGATCAGTACCCCGCTCATGACCGTCTCGGCGCTGGATGAGACGCTGAAGACGAAGATCCTCGATCTGCTCGACGCCGGACAACTGCTGGCGATCGCGACGCAGCGCCCCGACGGCTATCCGCAGACGACCTACGTCAACTACGTGCACGAGGGGCTGACGCTCTATTTCGCGACGGACAAACGCGCGCAGAAAATCGGCAACATCCATCTGAACGCCAAGGTCTCGGGCGCCATCGCCATCGAGACGCAGAACTATTACCGGCTGAAGGAGATTTCGTTTTCAGGCACCGCGACGCAGGTGCACGACAAGGGTTTGGCGGACGAGATCGTCTTGAAGCTGTTCCGGCGCACGCCGCAATCGCGCCGCTTCGTGCCCGAGGACAAGGCGAGCCTGGCGGTGGTGCGCATCGCGCCGGTGGCGATTTCGATCGTGGATTACGCGCAGGGGTTTGGGAGAAGCGTGCTGGTGGAGGTGTGAGGGGTGTTAGCGAAAAGGGGACGGGGAATAGGGATTAGGGGTGAGGGGAGCAGTTTCGGCGCGCGCGCTTTGCGCCAGATGCAGCGAGACACGGAGTTCAACGACACATGGGGCCGTTCGACTAGCGACGCCGCACTGCGGCGTCGCGGGGAAGTGGGGAGGGCATCGGCGGTGCGAGAGTGGGGCGCGGCCAGGCTGCTTGCGTTGTGGCGTCTCACGATGCGCGACGCCGCAGTGCGGCGTCGCAGTTCGCGGCGGCATGGAGGTGTGGGGGTGACGGCGAGCGCGCATTTTTTCCCCGCCCTCAAAGCGCGTGAGGTTGCCGCGCTGGCGCGGCCAGCGCTAAGGCCTTTGGCCAAAGGGCTGCGAGCCTTCGGCTCGAACCTCACGCGCTTTGAGGGCGGGGGGGAGTTCGACCTTGGGCTCGAGAAAGCGATGAGCGGCAGGGGAGCGAAACAGCGATAGTCAGTCCAGAGGGATGTCCTTCAACATCTCGCGAAACTGGGGGCTATGCAGAGTTTAATAGTCGCGGCATAGTTAATGCGGGTTGAGTTTGAATTTGCCGCGATCGCATCGCGGCGATGGGTTTGTTGCGGCGAGTGGGGGTGCGGGAGATGGATGCAGCACAGTTATGGTCGTGGATATTCGATTTCGGCACGCACGGACTTGAATATTTTCAGAGCAACTGGGACCCCGTCAAAGCAGTAATGATTGCATTTACAGCATTGTCTTCGCTTGCGGGCATCTACATCAAGTGGCGCAATTCGGGGTATCGACTCCACAATCGACTGGATGAGTTTCTCGCTCAGCAGGAGCACCGGCTTGATGATTCACGCAGACAACTTGCGGAACTGTTCGAACATCCAGCTCCTGGGAGACTTGAGGAGAAACCCAGCTTCAACTCGAAATCCCTTACAAGAACTCTGCGGAAGATGAATTGGGGTTTTGGTCTTGCCGGATCAAATGAACTCGGCAGTGCAGCGCGAACTACGGCCGAACAGGTTAAGCTCTCCCGTAAAATGACTAAGGAACACCAGAACCGACAAGCGCTTGCACACATGCTGTTAGGCGCCAGAGAAGCGTCGCGGCCAGTCGCAGATCCTGCAAAACGTGCCGAGTTTCGCTCGAGAGCACTTGATCACTTCAACAAGGCGCTCGAATTGAATGCAAAGGATGCGGACGCGCTTGAGTATTCAGCAATGATGATGCTCGAGTTGTTGAATGCCCCTGAAGCGCTGGATCGCTTCAATCGACTTGTGAAACTTAGAGAAAAGGACGGCGGAATTGCGCTCGCGAGAGCCTATCGACTCGTTGCGACGGCTAGTATGAAATTGGCAAGGCCGCGCTGCAGACCTGCTGTATCCGCGCTGAACGCGGCTCTTCAACACATTCCGGGAGATGCCCCGCTCACGCGGGCAGCGATACTAGAGCAGCTGGGCGATGTTAGGAAGTGTTGGGAAGTATACGACGCTGCATCCCAAAGTTATCAGCAGGCTTGGGCAATTTATCGACGATTGCCGTCACTCGCGGCTGCTCAGGAGGGCGCGCGAAGGGTCAAAACCGCCATAGACGATATTTCTATACTTCAATCAAAAGAGGATGACGCTTCAGGAGCGAGCCAGTCCTGAGACCGGCCAAGCATCTGCGGGAAACCAAGTTTAGCGATTAGCTTGGCGTCGTTCTATTTACATTTGAAATGCTAGCCGACTTAACAAACCCACTCCCCACGCCGCGCCGCTCGCAATGAGCGCGTGTCCCGCGCTCTGCCACGCTGCAGCAGTCAGGACATGCGCAGCATTGATGGCGGCGAACCGCGCCGCAAGATGGCGATGCTCGCGGAACGCGATGGTGAAGAGTATGGCCGCGCCAGGGAGTACGGCATAGACCGGCGCACCGGCGAATGCGGCAAGAGCTGTCAGCAAAATTGCGAGATAAGCGATCATCTGGTCCGCGCCCATACGAGCCGGACGCGCACGATGGAGGCGGCTCTCACACTGCTTGGCAAATTCGGGGCCGGTGCCGAATTGGGTCATCTGCCTGACCTGGGGACAACGGCGATACTTTCAAGATTTCAGCGATTTATCATCCGCAGCGCGACGAAACGCGGCCCTTGCCTGTAGCCTCAAGGTATTCTAGAAGAACCCCAGAACCGCCCGGCGAGGCATGCCGTGGCGGTTCTTAATGCTTTGAAAATCAAGCGGAAACGCTAGAAGCATCCCTTCGCAGGACCGGTGGGCGAAAGCCCATCGAGAGCGCGGCCCGTCGCTGACGGACCGCGTTTAGGCTCGGCAACGAGCAAGCGGCACGGGTCGTCCGAGGGTTACTCGAACGACCCGCAGGGTCGAGCGCAAAAGGCGCCCCGGCGCAAGCGCCGCCCCCGCGGAGGGTCAGATCGGACGAGCGTAAGCTCGGCTGATCGGCGCAGACCCGCGAGCGAATATAAGGACCAAGCAAAATGCCAAAGATGAAGACCAAGTCGGGCGCCAAAAAGCGCTTCAAGATGACGGCCAGCGGCAAGGTGAAAGCCGGCCAGGCGGGCAAGCGCCACGGCATGATCAAGCGGACGGCGAAGTTCATTCAGACGGCGCGCGGAACGGGCGTGCTGTCGGACTCGGACGCTAAAATCGTCAAGAAGTACATGCCGTATTCGCGCTAGCGCGCGAAGGAGGGCGTAGCGAATAGCGAGTGGCGAATAGTTTTTCCGCGAACGCGGCGAAGCAGAACGCTGATCCCCGAAACCTATTCCCTACTCGCTATTCGCTATTCGCTTTTTCAATTTGAAGCTCACCACACTCGGAGACACCATTCATGGCCCGCGTCAAACGGGGCGTTACCGCCCACGCCAAGCACAAGAAAGTTCTGAAAGCCGCCAAGGGCTATTATGGCCGGCGCAAGAATACCATCCGCGTCGCCAAGCAGGCGGTCGAGAAGGCGCAGCAGTACGCTTATCGTGATCGCAAGCGCCGCAAGCGCAATTTCCGCGCGCTGTGGATCCAGCGTATCAACGCTGCCTGCCGCGAGCATGGCATGACCTACGGCCGCTTCATCAACGGCCTGACCAACCTCGGCGTCGAGGTCGACCGCAAGGTGCTGTCCGACATCGCCATCAAGGATGCCGAGGGCTTCAAGGCGCTGGTCGAGAAGGCGGCGAAGGCCGCATCCTCGCCGGTGCGCAAGGATGTCGCGGCCAAGGCCAAGGCGGCGTAATCGGCGGGCGCCCTGGCGCTGCCGGTGCGCCGATTGCCCGGACGCGATTGCCCAGACGCGATTGATTGTGGCGCGATTGATTGTGGCGCGATTGATTGTGGCGCGCTCTAAGACGTCACGAATGCCTGTCATCCCGGCCGAAGGCGCGCCTTGTATTGCGCGCCGGAGAGCCGGGACCCAGCTCCCTCTATCAGGATGCGCGATCCTGGGTCCCGGGTCTCGCAAGAGGGCTCGCCCGGGATGACAAATGCCGGCCGATCACAATCCGTGCGCCGGCCGGGAGCGCAAAATGAGCACAAATTCTGATCTTTCCACGCTTGAAGCCGAGATCGTCGCCGAGATCGAGGGCGCCAAGGACCTGGCCGCACTCGAAGCCGTGCGTGTCGCCGCGCTCGGCAAGAAGGGCCGCGTGTCCGAGCTTGATGAGCAAGCTCGGCGGCCTGCCCGCAGATGAGCGCAAGGCCTTCGGCCAGACCGTCAACGCGCTGAAGACCAAGATCACGGACGCGCTGGATGCGAAGAAGGCCGTGCTCGAAGCCGAGCGCGCTGGAAGAGCGTCTCGCGACCGAACATGCCGACGTCACCTTGCCGGTGCGCCTGGGCGCGCAGGCCGAGGGCCGCATTCATCCGGTCAGCCCAGGTGATGGACGAGCTGATCGAGATTTTCGCCGACATGGGCTTCGCGGTGGCGGAAGGGCCCGACATCGAGACCGACGACATACAACTTCGACAAGCTGAATATCCCCGCCGATCATCCCGCGCGCCAGGACCACGACACGTTCTATTTCTCGCCGAAGGCCGACGGCTCGCGCATGCTGTTGCGCACGCATACCTCGCCCGGTGCAGATCCGCACGATGCTCGCGCAGAAGCCGCCGATCCGCATCATCGCGCCGGGCCGCGTCTATCGCTGCGACAGCGACCAGACGCACACGCCCATGTTCCACCAGATCGAGGCCCTCGTCATCGACGAGACGACGCACATGGGGCATCTGAAGTGGACGATCGAAGAAATGTGCAAGGCGTTCTTCGAGGTCGACGAGGTGAAGATGCGGTTCCGCGCTTCGCACTTTCCGTTCACCGAGCCGTGCGCGGAAATCGACATCGGCGCGGACGCGATCGGCAAGCCGGGCCAGTGGCTGGAGATCGGCGGCTGCGGCATGGTGCATCCGAACGTCTTGACGAACTGCGGGCTCGATCCCGACAAGTACCAGGGCTTCGCCTTCGGCATGGGCATCGACCGCATGGCCATGCTGAAATACGGCATTCCGGATTTGCGCGCCTTCTTCTCGGGCGATCTGCGCTGGCTCAGGCACTACGGATTTTCGATGCTCGACGTGCCGACCTTGGGTGGGGGGTTGAGCGGGTAAAACGCAGGCCGGTTGACTTAGCCGGCATATTCGCGCATACGGACGGCCTTCGATGATACGAGATGAACCAATGACGCACACGCGCGACAATTCGTTTGCAACACGGCTTCCCGCAATGGACAGCCAGCAACCGCGCGCGGCCTGCGTCATGGGGATCGGAATATCGGGAGCACAAAGAAGCTAGCTTCCGCAATTTCAAATCCGCCGATGCAGGCCCTCCCAGCACCCCGCTGTGGAGGGTTTTTTTATTTCAATTCAAGAATTGACGATGGTGAAGCTGATGGAACGTTCTGACCCCTACAAAGATCGCGCGCGCGAACTGGCGATCGCCGCGGGCCATGCCGATCCCGACGCGAAAATCGACCGACCTGGCCTCAAGCCCTGGCCGGCGTGGTGCCAGTTCCGCCAGGCCGCGCGCGACGAGCACATGGCGCGCGAAGCGGAAGTGGCCGGCGCGGACATCGCGGCCAACATGCGCCCGCAGGACGCGCAGTATCGCAACAGCCCGCTGAACGTGCTCGGCGAGCATGAAACGGCGACGATCGCGCAAATGCGCAACTGCATGAGCATCGGCAACGCGGTTGCCGGCGTCATTTGCGCCGATGGTCACCTCGGCTACGCGCAGCCTGTCGGCGGCGTCATCGCGTATGAAAAGCAGATCAGCATTTCCGGCGTCGGCTTCGACATCGGCTGTGGCAACATGGCCGTGCGGCTCGACACCCCGTACGCGTCTATCCAGGATCGCGTGGGCGAGATCGCCAAGGATATCGGACGCATTATTTCGTTCGGCATCGGCCGCAACAACGAAGAGCGCGTCGAGCACGAGTTGTTCGACGATGGCGAGGCGTGGAAAACCTCGGACATGGAAACCTACCGCCAGAAGGCGGTGAACCAGCTCGGCACGGTCGGCTCCGGCAATCACTATGTCGATCTCCTGCGAGACGCGGACGGCTTCGTGTGGATCGGCGTGCACTTCGGGTCGCGCGGTCTCGGGCATACGAGCGCCACGCGTTACCTGAAAGCTGCGGGTGGCAAGGACGGGATGAACGTCGCCCCTGCCGTCGTCGATGAGGAGAGCGAATTGGGCCAGCGTTACATCGCGGCCATGGAACTCGCGGGCCGCTATTCGTACGCGGGCCGCGAGTGGGTGGTGGAACGCGTGCGCAAGATCATCGGCGGCGCGGTGGTGGATATGGTCCACAATCACCACAACTATGCCTGGCGCGAGACGCACGTGGTGGGCGGCGCAGAGCGAGACTTGTGGGTGGTGCGCAAGGGCGCGACGCCGGCTTTTCCAGGGCAGCGCGGCTTTGTCGGCGGCTCGATGGGCGATGATGCCGTCATCCTCGAAGGCGTCGACAGCGCGGAGGCGAAGGCCTCGCTCTATTCCACCGTGCACGGCGCGGGCCGCCTGTTCGGGCGCAAAGAGGCCAAGCGCCGGTTCTCACGTGCCGAAATGGACGCCTGGCTGCAGCGGCGCGGTGTGACACTTGTTGGCGCCGATCTCGACGAGAGCCCGATGGCCTACCGGCGGCTTGACGAGGTGCTGGCACATCATTCGGCCAGCGTTCGCGTGTTGCATCGCTTGACGCCCTTCGCCGTCGTTATGGCCGGCGATGGCGAGTTCGACCCCTTCAAGGATTGAACACTTTGCCCTCCCCGGCGTGCCCATTCAGCGCTTACGGGGAGGGCAATATTGGCGCAGTGGCGAAAATCGAATGAACCCGCTATCACCTGTTTCTGGATCATCCCCCTTCCCGTCAATGCAAGGGGAGGAGAAACGAGTGGCTGGTTGTCGGGGCAGAAGATTGTCCCCTCGCCCCATTCCCCTCACTTGAATGGGGAGAGGGCTAGGGTGAGGGGCAGCCGCTTGTTCGAACGTGGTGCTGCCCCTCACCCCAACCCTCTCCCCGTAAGGACGGGGAGAGGGAGCGATGCCGAATATCGAAAGAACAGAGCGATGAAATTCACACTCTCCTGGCTGAAGGATCATCTCGAGACGGAGAAATCCGTCGAGGAACTCAGCGCCAAGCTCAATGCCATCGGCCTCGAGGTCGAAAGCGTGGACGACGCGGGCGCGAAGCTTGGCGCCTTCCGAATTGCGCGCGTGGTCGAAGCCAACAAGCATCCTAATGCCGACAAGCTGCAGGTGTTGCAGGTCGAAGTGGCGAAGGGCGAGGCGCTGCTCGAAGTCGTGTGCGGGGCGCCGAACGCCAAAGCTGGCATGCTCGGCGTATTCGCGCCCTTGGGCACGTATATCCCCGGCTCGAAAATCACGCTCGAAAAGAAGCCGGTGCGTGGCGTCGTCTCCAACGGCATGATGTGCTCGGCCGCCGAACTCGAATTGAGCGCGGAGAGCGACGGCATTCTCGATCTGCCCGCCGAGTGGCAGGACAAGGTCGGTGAGCGCTACGTCGATGCGGCGGGCCTCAACGATCCCGTGTTCGAGGTGAAGCTGACGCCGAACCGGCCCGACTGCACGGGCGTGCGCGGCATCGCGCGAGATCTGGCGGCGGCCGGCATGGGCAAGCTGAAATCGGAACCAAAACTTGGCGACGGTCGAGGGCAAGGCCGAGTGCTCCGTCGACATCAAACTCGAATTCGCGAAAGAAACCGCGAGCGCCTGCCCGGTGTTCGCCGGCCGTGTGTCAAAGGCGTCAAGAACGGCCCCTCGCCTGCATGGCTGCAGAAGCCGCCTGAAGGCGATTGGGCTCAGACCCATCAACGCCCTCGTCGATGTCACGAACTACATTTCCTACGACCGCGGCCGGCCGCTGCACGTCTACGACGCCGACAAGTTGAAGGGCGCCGATCCGCGCCCGCCTTGGCGAGAAGATCGAAAAGTTTTTGGGGTTGGATGGCAAGGAGCACACCGTCGATCAGACCATGTGCGTCATCGCCGACGACTCAGGACCTCTCGGCTTCGGCGGCATCATGGGCGGCGAGACGACGGGCTCGACGGAGGCGACCAAAAACGTCTTCATCGAAAGCGCCTACTTCGATCCCGTGCGCACGGCGGCGACGGGGCGCAAGGCGGGCTTGCAGACGGACGCGCGTTACCGCTTCGAGCGCGGCGTCGATCCGGCCTACGTCAAGGGCGGGCCTCGATCTCGCGACCGACATGATTCTGAAGCTCTGCGGCGGCGAGCCGACGAAAATGAAGATCGCCGGCAAGGAGCCGGTCGAAAAGCGCGTCATCGCCTTCGATTTGACGCGCGTCGAAGAGCTCTCAGGCGTGAAGCTGCCGCTCGCCGAGATCAAGAGCATTCTCGAAGCCTTGGGGTGCAAGTTCGAGGGCGCGAGCGGCGTCGCCAAGGTGACGGTGCCGACGTGGCGGCCGGATATCCATGGCCCCGCCGATCTGGTCGAAGAAGTCGTGCGCATCGCCGGCCTCGACAAGATCCCATCGACGCCGCTGCCGCGCATGAGCGGCGTGGCGCAGCCTGTGCTGACCGAGAAACAGAAGCGCTCGCGGCGGGCTCGGCGGCTGCTCGCGGCGCGCGGAATGACGGAAGCGGTGACGTGGTCGTTCATCAGGCGCGGCCGAAGCCGAGCACTTCGGCGGCGGCGCGGCGGAGCTGGAACTCGCCAACCCGATCTCGAGCGAAATGTCGTCGATGCGCCCGAGCCTACTTCCGGGCCTCATCGCGGCAGTGACGCGCAATCGCAATCGCGGCGTCAACGATTTGGCCCTGTTCGAACTCGGCCAAGCCTATCGCGGCGACGAAGCCGGAGGATCAGTATCTCTCGGCGGCGGGCGTGCGCGCGGGTTCGGCGCGGCTTTCAGGCGCGGGCGGCATTGGTCAGGCAAGGAAGAGGCGGCGGGCGTCTTCGACGTCAAGGCGGACGTGTTCGCGGCGTTGAATGCACTCGGCTTCGACGCCGCGAAGGCGCAGATCGCGCGCGAGGCGCCGGAATGGTATCACCCTGGGCGTTCGGCTTCGTTGAAGCTCGGCCCTAAGACCGTTCTGGCGCATTTCGGCGACGTGCATCCTGGAACGCTGAAGGCGCTCGATACCGAAGCGCCCATCGCGGCGTTCGAGATTTTCCTCGACGCTATCCCTGCGGAAAAGAAGAAGTCGCGAACCAAGCCGGCGCTCGCCGCCGCCGACCTGCTGGCGGTGACGCGCGACTTCGCCTTCGTGGTGCCGAAGGGCGTTGCGGCGGGTGACGTGGTCAAGGCCGCGGCCGGAGCCGACAAGGCGCTGATCAAAGAGGTCAACGTCTTCGACGTATTCGAGGGCGGCGCGCTGCAAAGCGAAGGCAAGAAATCCATCGCCATCGAGGTGACGCTGCAGCCGGCAGAGCGCGACGCTGACGGACAAGGACATCGAGGCCATCGCCGCGAAAATCGTCGCGGACGTCAAAAAGGCGACCGGCGGCGAGATCAGAGGCTAAGGGCGGGACGGGTTCATGCCGCTTCTCTGCCGGCGGCGGCGGCGCGCTGCTCAGGATTTCCGCCTGCGGGCGAAGGGACCGAGACCCTGCGCGCGCACCAATGGCAGCCGTTTCGGCAACGGAGCCGTCTAAGTCAGGCCGGCGCTTGGTTTCCCGATTCCAGCAGCTGCAAGTACCGCATCATGGCCGGACGGATATTCGCCATCTTGCTCTGGCGATAGTCGAGAACCAGGTTTTCGATTTCCTGGCGGGAAAAGATGCGGTAGGGATCGCGACCGAATTCGCTGTTTGCCTCGCGCAATTCCGATATGGCCCCGCAGTACGCGTCGATCAATTCCGAACGCGGGTTCGCTCTTCGGCGGACAAGTGCGCGAAGGTGGAAAGCCATTGAGCCAATTCAGCCATTTTGCTTCCCCTTAGACCTCGTCGGCGTCGGCTTCGTCTTCTTCGGTTTCGATGGCCGGTTCTTCGCTTTCGTCTTCGAGCTCGAGCAGCAGTCCGTCGGCCTCCGCAGGCGCCGTCTCGCTCGCCTCCGCGGCCACCGGCTCGGCCTCCACGACAGCAGGGGCCGGCTTGATCCAGACCGGCTTCTTGCGGCCATACTGCATGCTCATGATTTCAGCAGTGGTTTTCGGCGGCGGCGGCGGATCGAACGTCGTGCCACAATAGGGGCAGGTGAGTGATGTGCGCATGAGATCGTAGAATCGACGGCCGCAATCGTCATTCTCACATGTCTGCTTTAATCCGCGCTTCTTCAGTGCGATCGTACGGGCTTCTGAACTGTTTGTTGGCATGTTTGCCTGTCTCTGTCGTTTTTTTTTGGGGTGTCTCGTTCGGGGATGTGCAGATCATCGGCGTATCAATCGAGCCATACCGGATAGGTCAGGCTTGTCGCGGACTGCCGTATGGCGATTTCCAAACCGGTCATCGACGAACAATTTCAGCTTGCCAGCGAACGAGACCGCCCGCGCATAGGCGATCGCATGCGCTTTGGCGTTGAAGGCAAGCAAAACGTTTCCGCGCGGTCCATCGACCACGGCCCACATGTCATCGCAACGTTGCGAAACGCGAATGTAGTTATCAGGCACGACATGCTCCTTTCAACGTCCTCACCCCGTTTGATGAGACGTTCACCGGAATTGAGTGCCTCGACGCCCACGGCGGCGTATTCGGGCAATGGTGGCGGTTCGCGAAAATGTCGGCATCCTTTTGCGCAGCGACTTTGTCCAAGGAACGCTCTCGTCCAGGGAACTCTTGGCCTGCACCTGTGCGATCAGATCGTAGTTTGACGACAGAGCGGCGACTTCCTCAGCGCTGAACTTCGGCCCCATGGCGAGACCGGTGTCCGAACGCATGCCGACGTGAACCGGCGGGTTGCTCTGTTGGCGGCGTGAGCTTGTTGCGTCTTGAAAGCATCTCATAAACTAAAGGGTTGGAAGAAATGCATCCGAATGACATTCGCTCAAGCCGCACGAATGATCACTAGATCAATCGTGTGTTCCAATTGTGTCTATGTGAAAATAAATTAAATAAAACCAATGCGTTGCGGTCGATCACTATTTCATCTGCATTCGACATCTTGCGAGATCAGCTGCCGACTACCATAGATTATATACAGAAATACATTGTTTTTGGCTCTGCTGTACTTTGCAATACTTTCTGTGCCTGTCGAGTATCCCCACGCACCCACCGCGCACTCCGGGCACGCGCGAGCCGCAACGAGCCGCCGAACGGCTACCATCGCCCCTTTCGCGTGGTTCCCGGCGCGACTGCCCGCCTTTTGACCGCAGCGCACAGATACTTGAGCGCCAGCCGTGACCACGTGCCGGCACTTAGCCTTAGTTCCTGGGCTTTGCGGATTGGCACGTTGGCTGCAATGGACATGCTCATAAAGCCTCTAGGGTTCCGATGACGGCTTCAACGCCGCTGTGACAGGTCCGAGAGAGGCGCTCCCGCTCATCACGAGCGGAGCCACGGCGGGACAAAAGCCCGGGAGAGCGATACCGCAAAGAGTGCGCTCTTGAGCGGAGGGGCTCCGTCGTGACGTGGTCATTGCCCTCGCTCCGAAGTGTTGCTCCTGCGGTCACGCAAGTGATTTGGCCAGCAAAAGGGGCATTCGATGACCGGAACATTCTCCAAGCGATTGCAGAGCATTTTCGCTATCACCGCCGCCGTCGGGCTGGCAATCATGCCGCTCGAGGCCGCCGAAAAGAAGGACTTCAAGGTCGCCTGGTCGATCTATGTCGGCTGGATGCCGTGGGGCTACGCGGCCGATTCCGGCATCGTGAAGAAATGGGCCGACAAGTACGGCATCAACATCGAGGTCAAGCAATTCAACGACTACGTTGAATCGATCAATCAATACACCGCAGGCGCCTTCGATGCCGTGACGGTCACCAACATGGACGCCTTGTCGATCCCGGCTGCCGGTGGCGTCGATACGACGGCGGTCATCGTCGGCGATTTCTCGAACGGCAACGATGCGGTCATCCTGAAGGGCAAGGACAAGCTTGGCGACGTCAAGGGCCAGAACATCAACCTCGTCGAATTCTCGGTGTCGCACTATCTCCTCGCGCGCGCGCTGGAGAGCGTGAAGCTCGCGGAAAAGGATTTGAAAGTCGTCAATACGTCCGACGCCGACATGGCCGCCGCCTACAAGACGAACGACGTCACGGCGGTCGTGACATGGAAGCCCATCGTCTCGACGATCCTCGAATCGCCGGACGCGAAGAAAGTCTTCGACAGCTCGCAAATTCCAGGAGAAATCATCGATCTCATGGTCGCAAACACCGACGTCGTGAAGACCAACCCGAACTTCGGCAAGGCCCTCGTCGGCATCTGGTACGACACCATGGCGGCGCTCGGCAAAGGCAAGGAAGCAAAGGAGGCCATGGCCAAGGCCTCCGGCACGGACCTCAAGGGGTTCGAAGAGCAGCTCGCCACCACGAAACTCTTCAGCGCGCCCGCCGACGCCGTGGCCTTCACCGCGAGCGCCGACCTGAAGACAACAACCGCACGCGTTTCAACCTTCCTGTTCGACAAGGCGTTGCTCGGCAAGGATGCCAAGTCGGCAGAAGCGATCGGCGTCGAATTTCCCGACAAGTCCGTTTTCGGCGACAAGGCCAACGTCAAGTTGCGCTACGACGCGAGCTTCATGAAAGCTGCCGCCGACGGCAAGCTTTGACGGGCTGCTGACGGGGAACTGGAGACGGTACGAGGAACGGCGGGGACCATGCGCGCGATCAACATCAGGCCGAACATGACGTGGCGGATTGCGCTCGCGTCCCTGCCGTTCCTCATTCTTCTCTTGGCCTATATCGCAGGCTCGGACGCCCGCCTCGCCGCCAATCCCAACGACAAGCTTCTGCCGAGCTTCAACACGATGGGCGAGGCGCTCGGCCAGTACGTGCTGCAGGCCGATCCCCGCACCGGCGTCTATCTGATGTGGTCGGATACGACAGCGAGCCTCTCGCGGCTGTTGTCGGCGCTCGCCATCTCGACGTCGATCGCCCTCGCGGTTGGACTTTTCATTGGCGTCCTGCCGCTGGCCCGAGCCACCTTCGGGCCGGTGGTTGCGGTCGCCTCGATGGTGCCGCCGCTGGCGCTGCTGCCCATCTTCTTCATCGTCATGGGCCTGGGCGAAGCCTCGAAGATCACGCTCATCGTCGTTGGAACGACGCTGAAACTCGCCCGCGATCTGGCGTTGCGCGTCGAAGAAATTCCCCGCGAGCAGATCATCAAGGCGCAGACGCTCGGGGCATCGACCTGGCAGATCGCCATGCGGGTGGTGTTGCCGCAGATGCTGCCGCGGCTGATCGATGCCGTGCGCCTGGAAATCGGCCCGGCATGGCTGTTCCTGATTGCGGCCGAGGCGATCGCCGCGGATTCCGGGCTCGGATATAGAATTTTTCTCGTACGCCGATACCTCTCCATGGACGTGATCATTCCGTATGTCGTCTGGATCACCATCCTGGCGTTCATGATGGATGTTGCCTTGCGCGCTTCTGCAAGGCAAAGCCTTCCCGTGGTTTGCGGCCGCGAGGTCGGCATGACGGTGATCACATTCAAGAACGTCTGGAAGGAATACGGCGACCATGTCGTTCTCGAGCGGCTCGATCTCGAGGTGGCGCCGCGGAGCTTCCTGGCACTCGTTGGTCCCTCGGGCTGCGGCAAGACCACCTTCCTGCGAATGCTGCTCGGAGAGGAGGAAGCCGACGAGCGGAGACATCCTCGTGGACGGTCAGCCGCTCACGGCCGAACCCGACAAGGATCGCGGCGTCGTCTTTCAGCGCTATTCCGTCTTCCCGCATTTGACGGTGCTTGAAAACGTGCTGATCGGACGCGAATTCGAAGGTTCGCGCTTTCTCGGCCGCCTGTTCGGGCAAAAACGCGATACGGCGAGGAGCGAGGCGAAGGCGCTGCTCGACGAAGTCGGGCTCGAAGGCCACGAGCACAAGTATCCGAGCGAGCTTTCCGGCGGCATGCAGCAACGCCTGGCGCTGGCACAGGCCCTGATGCGCAAGCCGAAAATACTGCTGCTCGACGAGCCCTTCGGTGCGCTCGACCCGGGCATCCGCGCCGATATTCATGTCTTGATCCGCCGCATCTGGAACACCTGCGACCTGACGATCGTCATGGTCACCCACGATCTCAGCGAGGCTTTCCGCCTGGCAACGCGCGTCATCGCCTTCGAGCGCCGGCGCAACCGGCCGGAGGAGATCGAACGCTACGGGGCGACGCTGTCTGGCGATCTGGGTGCGGCCGAGGCTCGCGGGGCCGGCGCGACGATTACCAGCGACTTCGAGGTCTGGCCGAAAAAAATCGCAGGCGCAGCCGGTAGAGGCCTTGTCATCGCCAGGCTGACGCCAACCGCACGCCGCCGGGGACGACCCCGGCGGATTTCCTCAAAGTCCAGGACGGCCCGGACAAACCTGTAACGCACGCGACGTGCGGGGATATGGAGGATCGTTATGGCCGCAACTGTCTATTCCGATACGCTGCCGGGGGGCAAGCATTGGTCGATGATCGTGCGCCAGGGTCTGGTCCTGCGACTGACCGATATCGACGGTGGCGCCAACGCCGGCATGCTTTTCTACAATCCAAACAATTTGACGGAGCGCTACAACGCGCCCGATACGCTGAAGTGCCAGCACACCTTCAAACTGACGGCCGGCCATTGCCTCTACTCCGACATGGGCCGCGTCTTCTGCGCCATCACCGCCGACACCTTCGGCTGGCACGACAGCGTCTGCGGCAACACCACGAAAGCGTCGGTACTGAACAAGTGGGGCGCGGCCCACTATCAGACGCACCGTAACGATCGCCACCAGAACGGCCACGATAGTTTTCTCGTGGAAGCGGCCAAGTACGGCATGCAGCGCCGCGATCTGGCGGCCAACGTCAATTGGTTCAGCCGCGTGCCTGTTGGCGACGACGGTGCGCTTCAGTTCGATTCCTCGGCGGCGAAACCGGGCGCGAGCGTCGACCTGACCTTCGCGATGGACACGTTGGTCCTCTTCCACACCTGTCCGCATCCGCTCAATCCCGCAGCCGTCTATCCGGCGAAGCCCGTCCGCTTCGATCTCATCGAGAGCACCACGGCGCCGGATTTCTCAGGCGCCCTGCAGCGCCCGGAGAACGTTCGAGGCTTTGAAAACAATCGTCTCTACCACGCCTGCGGCTGCGGTTGAGGAGGGCGTCATGATCAAGGC
Organism: uncultured Alphaproteobacteria bacterium; assembly: GCA_963732525.1. Classification (GTDB taxonomy): domain Bacteria; phylum Pseudomonadota; class Alphaproteobacteria; order Rhizobiales; family Hyphomicrobiaceae; genus Hyphomicrobium_B. The sequence continues at coordinate 189,418 of CAVSZX010000023.1, read as the reverse complement.
GAGCAGCGCTCAATCCAGGAATGGCTTCCTACCGGAACGTCATCCCCCCGGGCGACTATTGGATGCACGTGCTGAAGCGCGGCGAAACATTTCGCATCACCGATCTCGAAGGCAATCAGGCGGCCGACACGCTGTTTTTCAGTGCGGCCGATCCGCACGAACGTTATTCGGCTTGCGACACGATCCGCGAGCAGGGCAACATCTATCTGACTGCGGGGACGGTGCTTCGATCCGATCTCGGCACTGCGATGCTGACGATCACGGCCGACACGGTTGGCCGGCACGATACGCTCGGCGGGGCATGCGCCAGCGAGAGCAACACCGTGCGCTATGCGCTCGAGAAGAAATCGATGCATGCCTGCCGCGACAGCTTTCTGCTGGCGGTGGCGGAAAACGAAGACTTCGGCCTGAGCAAGCGCGACATCGCCCACAACATCAATTTCTTCATGAACGTGCCGGTGACGCCGGAGGGCGGCTTGACATTCGAGGATGGTGTTTCGGGCCCCGGCCGTTACGTCGAAATGCGCGCCGAGATGGACGTCATCGTCCTCATCTCCAATTGCCCGCAGCTGAACAATCCGTGCAACGCCTACAACCCGACACCGATCGAGGTTCTCATCTGTGATGCGGGAGCCTGAGCCAAATGTTTGCCAAGATCCTCATCGCCAATCGCGGCGCCATTGCCTGCCGCATCATTCGCACCCTCGACCGGATGGGCATCGCCAGCGTTGCCGTCTACTCCGACGCCGACCGCCATTCCCGCCATGTCAGGCTTGCGGGCGAAGCCGTTCGTATCGGCCCGCCACCTGCGAGCCAATCCTATCTCGACATCGACGCCGTCCTCGCCGCCGCCAAGGCGACGGGCGCCGAGGCCATTCATCCGGGTTATGGGTTTCTGTCCGAGAACACGGCTTTCGCCGAGGCCTGCACCGCGGCGGGCGTCACATTCATCGGGCCGGACCCCGCTCACATCCGTGCCTTCGCCTTGAAACACACGGCGCGAGAGCTGGCGGCAAAGGCCGGCGTACCGCTGGCGCCCGGTTCGGGTCTGGTGGCAAGCGCCGATGAGGCGCTCGGCGAAGCGCGCCGGATCGGATTGCCGGTGATGTTGAAGAGCACGGCGGGCGGCGGCGGCATCGGCCTGCAGCTCGTCGAACGTGAGGCCGACCTTGCGCCGGCCTTCGAACGCGTACAGCGCCTCGCGGCCAACAATTTCAAGGACGCCGGCGTCTTCGTCGAGAAGTTCGTCAAGCGCGGACGTCATATCGAGGTGCAGATCTTCGGCGACGGCAAGGGCAAAGTCGTGGCACTCGGCGAACGCGATTGCTCGGCGCAGCGCCGCAATCAGAAGGTGATCGAGGAAACGCCGGCGCCCGGCTTGGGCGAGGAAACGCGGCAACGTCTGCTCGCGACGGCCATCAAGCTCGGCGAGGCGGTCAATTACGCCAACGCCGGCACGGTCGAATACCTGTTCGATGAGGGAACGGGCGAATTCTATTTCCTCGAGGTCAATACCCGGCTTCAGGTCGAGCACGGGGTGACGGAGGAAGTGACGGGCGTCGATCTGGTGGAATGGATGGTGCGACAGGCGGCGGGCGAGCCGCTCGCCGAGCACGTTCCAGAACCGCGAGGCGCATCGATCCAGGTGCGCATTTATGCCGAGGACCCGGCGCGGGATTTTCGCCCCAGTTCCGGACTGCTGACCAAGGTTGCGTGGCCCGCCGATGCCCGCGTTGAAACGTGGGTCGAAAGCGGCAGCGAGGTTTCAGCCTACTACGATCCGATGCTGGCGAAACTCATCGTCACGGGGCAGCGACAGGCAAGACGCGTTGTCGAAGCTCCACGTCCGCTCTCGACGCCACGGCGTTGAGCGGCATCGAGACGAACCTCGGCTACCTCAAGCATCTCGCGCGGTCGGAGGTGTTCGCTGAAGGCAGGGTCACGACCTCGACGCTGGCGAGCGTCTCGTACGCGCCCGAAACGATCGAGATCCTGGCTCCGGGAACGCTGACCTCGGTGCAGGACTATCCCGGACGCGTCGGCTACTGGAATGTCGGCGTGCCGCCCTCGGGTCCAATGGATCACCTCTCATTCCGTCTCGCCAACCGCGCCGTCGGCAATCCCGAAGGCAGCGCGGCGCTCGAACTGACGGTTTCAGGCCCGACGATACGCTTCAACTGTTCGACGACCGGCTGTCTTGCCGGCGCCGATATGTCAGCCACGCTCGACGGCTTACCTATCCGCAACGGACAGGTCTTCAAAATCGAGCCGGGCCAGGTCCTCGCCTGCGGCGCTGTTGCCGGGCCGGGGCTCCGAACGTATCTCGCGCTCCGCGGCGGCATCGACGTGCCCGATTATCTCGGCAGCAAGTCGACGTTCACGCTCGGGGCCTTCGGCGGACACGGCGGACGCGTTCTCAGAACCGGCGATATCCTGCGGCTTCAAGACTGCGAGACATCGGCCCGGCCACCGGTGTCGATACCGGAACCGTTGCTGCCGTCGCTGACGCGAGAATGGGACATTGGCGTTCTCTACGGCCCCCACGGGGCGCCCGACTTCTTCACCGACGCCGACATCGAAGCGTTTTTCGCGACGCCCTGGGAGGTGCACTACAATTCGAACCGCACCGGCGTGCGCCTCATCGGTCCCAAGCCGCAGTGGGCGCGGACGGACGGCGGCGAAGCCGGCCTTCATCCAAGCAACATTCACGATAACGCTTACGCCATCGGGGCCGTGGATTTTACAGGCGATATGCCGGTCATCCTGGGGCCCGACGGTCCCTCGCTCGGCGGCTTCGTTTGCCCCGCGACCATCGTGCAAGCGGAGCTTTGGAAAATCGGGCAACTGAAGCCCGGCGACACGGTGCGCTTCAAGCGTCTCACCGCAAGCGAAGCGCGGGACTTGGAACGGGTTCAGGATCGCGAGATTGCAGATGCTGGCGCTACAGAACCGATTGCGCCTCGAGGCTCCGACGTTCACGGATAGCGACCACTGCATCGTCGGCTTTCGCGCGGCATCGGCAGATTGCCCTGCCGTCACCTATCGCCGGGCGGGCGACAGATATCTTCTCATCGAATACGGACCGATCGCGCTCGACCTCGAACTTCGCTTTCGCGCCCACGTGCTCATGGAGCGCGTGCAGCAGAGCGGGTTCGCCGGCATCATCGATCTGACACCCGGCATTCGCTCCCTGCAGATCCACTATGATTGCCGCGTACTGCCCCTCACGCAGCTCATCGCCGGGCTCGAACGCATCGAGGACGCAATGGGGGAGACGGGCGACATCGAGGTGCCGTCCCGCATCGTCCACATGCCGCTCTCGTGGGACGACCCGGCGATTCAAAAGACCATCGGCAAATATATGCAATCGGTTCGCGCCGATGCGCCTTGGTGCCCGTCGAACATCGAGTTCATTCGGCGGATCAACGGGCTCGACAGTGTCGATGACGTCTATCGCACGATCTTTGACGCCAACTACCTCGTCATGGGCCTGGGCGACGTCTATCTCGGCGCTCCCGTGGCGATACCTGTCGATCCGCGCCACCGGCTCGTGACCACGAAATACAATCCGGCGCGGACGTGGACGCCCGACAACGTCGTTGGAATTGGCGGCGCCTACATGTGCATCTACGGCATGGAAGGTCCCGGCGGCTACCAGCTTTTCGGCCGAACATGCCAAGTCTGGAACACCTATCGCCAGACCGCCGACTTCACCGGCGGCAAGCCATGGCTGTTGCGGTTCTTCGATCAAATCCGCTTTTATCCGGTGACGAGCGAGGAACTCACGCGCATCCGCGACGGGATTATCGATGGAACGGTATCTTTGAACATCGAAGACGCGGTGTTCTCGATGCAGGCATACCGGGCCTTCTTGAAAGAAAATGCCGACGCCATTCGATCCGCCAAAGAGCGCCAGCAAATGGCGTTCGAAGCCGAGCGGGGGCGCTGGCAGGACACCGACCGGGATGCAACGGGCGTGGCGGTCGAGCCGGAAGCTCGCGACGACGACGCAATTCCCCCCGGTCATGTCGCCGTTGAGAGTTCGGTCGCCGGCTGCATCTGGAAGATCGCCGTGCAACCCGGCGCAAGAGTTGCTGCCGGCGACGTCGTCGTCGTCGTCGAGTCCATGAAAATGGAAATGTCGGTCGTGGCGCCAGTCGGCGGCGTCGTATCGGACATCCGCTGCGCCGAAGGCAAGCCCGTAGCGCTCGGACAGACGCTCATTTTGATCGGCGCCGAAGCGGTGGAGATGGCGCAATGAAACGCCCGTTCGATATCTCGTCGCTTGCTGCCGGATACGCTTTAGGGGCTTTCACGCCAGACGACGTGATCAATGACATCTATGACGACATCGCATTGCGCGGAGAGAAGCCGGTCTGGATATCGCTTCGCTCACGAGAAGAGGCATTGCGCAAATTGGCAATCGCGCCAAAGGGGCCGCTATTCGGCATTCCGTTCGCGGTCAAGGACAACATCGATGTCTTAGGCCTGCCGACGACGTGTGCTTGTCCTCGAGTTTGCGTACAGGCCGGAGAAATCGGCGAAAGCCGTTGAATTGCTCGAGGCCGCGGGCGCCATCGCCATTGGCAAAACCAATCTCGACCAATTCGCCACGGGACTGGTCGGAACGCGCTCGCCCTACGGCATTCCGAGCAATGCGTTCAATGCCGATTATGTCAGCGGCGGCTCGAGTTCGGGCTCCGCGGTGGCGGTTGCGAGCGGTCTCGTGCCGTTCGCGCTCGGCACCGATACGGCGGGCTCGGGCCGTGTTCCGGCCGCCTTCAACAACATCGTCGGCCTGAAGCCGACAAAAGGCATGATCAGCGCCAGCGGCGTTGTTCCCGCCTGCCGAACGCAAGACACGGTGTCGATTTTCGCGACAACAGTGACTGACGCGTCGCGCGTCTTCGCGATCGCGTCGGCCTATGACCGCGATGACGCCTATGCGCGCAATCCAAAGTCGAGATCGTCGCATCGCGCACGCCATTCGGAACTCCGCATCGGCGTTCCTCGCGAGCCGCTGGAGTTCTTCGGCGATGAGATGTCGCGCGACCTGTTTGAGCAATCCCTATCGCGGGCACGAGGTCTGGGCGCACGCATCGTCGAATTCGAATTCGCACCGTTCGCCGCGACCGCCAAGTTGCTTTACCAGGGGCCCTGGGTCGCCGAGCGGCTCGCCGCCATTCGCGACTTTGCCGAGCAAAAGCCCGATGCGCTCGACGCGGTCGTTCGCGGCATCATTCTCGGTTCCAATGGCATCAGTGCCGCGGATGCGTTCGCAGGGTTCTACAAACTCGCGACTTTGATGCGGGAAGCCGAGGGCCAATGGGACAAGATGGACATGATGCTTCTGCCGACCGCGCCCACCGTCTACAAAATCGCCGACGTTCTCGCCGACCCAATTCGTCTAAATTCAAATCTCGGCCTCTATACCAACTTCGTCAATCTGATGGACCTTGCGGCTCTCACCATACCGGCCGGCATTCGCGGCAATGGCCTGCCGTTCGGCGTGACACTCGTCGGCCGCGCCTGCGAGGACGACAGGCTTGCCGCGTTTGGAGATCGCATGCATCGCGCGCTCAAAGCCGCGAAGCTCGGCGCAACATCCTTCGCACTTGAGGCGACGCCCGAACTTCCAACGCCAAAGCCCGAGGCGGAGACGGTACAGGTTGCCGTCGTCGGCGCCCACCTCAATGGCCAGCCGCTCAATGGGCAGCTCGTCGAGAGAAATGCGCGGCTTGTGCGCACCGCACGGACCTCTGCGGGCTACAGCTTCTATGCCCTCGCCAACACCGCGCCTGCCAAGCCCGGACTGGTCTACGACGGCAAGGGCGCCGGCGGTATCGAAGTCGAAATATGGGAAATGGACTTTGCTGCATTCGGCTCGCTCGTCGCGCTCATCCCGCCGCCGCTTGGCATCGGCACAATCCGGCTCGAAGATGGAACGGCGGCACAAGGCTTCCTTTGCGAAGCGCATGCGATCGCCGGCGCGCGCGATATTACGGCGTACGGAGGGTGGCGCGCCTGGCTCGCCGTCGGGGCCCAGAACACCGGGATTTGAAATGAGCGCCGGCCCAGCCGATCCGTAGCGCCGCCGTTATTTCCAGAACGCCGACAGCAAGCTCGTGGCGATCGACGGCGCCGGCGGGGCTTTATAGGCCGACATCTCAGTGGCGAGTTCGGCGTAAAGCTGCCCCAACCACGCGGGCGCGCCGGGTTTAGGCGGCTGCAGGCCATCGCGGCGGAAATCGGCAGGTACGATCACCACCTTCACATGCGCAAGGCCGACCCTGTCGGCGAGCACGAAAAGTTCTTCGGCCGCTTCGTCGCCCATCGCCAGACATCCGGCCGAGAGCGCCTTGCCGTGGATCATGATGTCGCCGCCCAACTCCTTGCGGCCCTCCGCTACCGCCTTCTGCCGGTCGAAGGCGTTGGGATAATTCAAGCGCATCGAGACGTGATAGCGGCTCTCCGGATTGAGGTAGGAGATCTTGTAGATGCCCTCCGGCACCTGGCGATCGCCCTTTCTCAGTTTCGGCCCGCTGCCGCCGCTCGCCGCCAGAACCTTGTAGCGATGAACGAAAGTCCAGGCACCGCCGACGCTACGGCCGTAAAGTTCGAGCGCGCGCGTGTCCTTGAGGGCGAGGAAGGTTGCCTCCGCCGGCGGCCACGCGGCGCCTGCGGCGAGGAATTTTTCCGCGAGACGGGAGGAGGCTGCCGGCGAAATCTGGGCAAGGCGTGCGGCGAGCGGGGCGCTGCGTTGACCGCGACCGGTCAGCGGCGCGAAAGGCGGCATCCGCTCGGCGGGCGCATAAGCTATTCGGACCACGGGGAGCGTCGCTGTATTGGCAGCCGTGCGGGCCGCGGCGACGTGCGACAGAACGGCGGCGGTACGATCGATGCGCGTCGCAGCGCCCCAATCGAACGACGTCACGGGCGCCGGATCGGCTTCGGCGTCGACGATCGTACCTTCGGTCCAGGCGCCGTCTGCGGACGTATCCTCCTGATTATCCACCTGACTGACCGTCGGATCGCCGGTGAGGTCATTGAAGGTTTCGCGCCGCAACGGTAGCAGGTCAGGCGTCACGAATGCCAAGCGCGAGAACGAGAGTGTCTTGGCCGGCTCGTCTGCCGGCGTCAGTTCCGTGGCCGGCGCCAAGTCCAATGCGGCGGTCGCGGCCGTGTGCGGGTTCACATTGGCCGGTCGCGAGAGGATGACGCCTACGGATTCAAGCAGCACGACGGCAGCCGAACCCGCAGTGGCCGCGACGGCAAAAAGAACAAGGAGCGGAAGTTTCGAACGCATGGCGGGACATTGACTGATTCGCTGCCCGAGACGAACCCTCCGGCATCAAGGTCAAGCCTTCGTGACTCACGGAATATTCCCGTCGCTCTCCACCTCACCGAACACGGGGCCCATTGGCCGCAGGCGCGGTTTTGCCGCTTCGCCTATGGGCTCGGCGAGAGTATAGAAGCCCTGAACTGAATAAGTGCGAGAGGCTCAGAGCATGGCACCGGCCAAAGGCAAACTGCACCACATCATCGTCGTCGGCGGCGGCGCCGGCGGGCTCGAACTCGCAACCCAGCTCGGCCACAAGCTCGGGCGCAAGGGCAAGGCTGAGATCACGCTCGTCGATAAGGCGCGCACCCACGTGTGGAAGCCGCTGCTGCACGAGATCGCCGCCGGATCGATGGACGTCGAGCGGCACGCGCTCGAGTATCAGGCGCAGGGCTGGTGGCACGGCTTCAAGTACCGCTACGGCGAAATGACCGGTATCGACCGCAAAGGTAAGCGCGTGCATCTGGCGGCAACGCATGACGAAGACGGACGCGAGATCACACCCGACCGCTGGTTCGATTACGACACGCTGGTCATCGCCGTCGGCAGCGTCTCCAACGACTTCGGCACGCCCGGCGTCAAGGAGAACGCCATCATGCTCGATACGCCCGAGGAGGCGGAACGCTTCAACCGGCGGCTGTTGAACGCCATCGTGCGCGCCAACGCCCAGGCCGGCCCCGTGCGCCCCGGACAGCTGCACGTCGCCATCATCGGCGCCGGCGCCACGGGCACGGAATTATCTGCCGAGCTGCACGGCACGACGCGCGGCCTCGTCGCTTTCGGTCTCGACAAGATCAATCCGGAAAAAGACATCCGCATCGCCTTGATCGAGGCGGCGCCGCGCATTCTGCCCGCGTTGCCTGAGCGGCTATCGACCGCCACCGCAACCGTTCTCAAAGACCTCGGCGTCGAGGTCAAGTCGGGCTGCCGCGTCATGAGCGTCACGCCCGAGGGCGTCAACCTTCAGAGCGGCGAATTCTTTCCGACCGAACTCGTGGTCTGGGCGGCGGGCGTCAAGGGCGCCGATGTGCTGGCCAGTCTCGACGGGCTGGAAGTCTCGCGCCTCAACACTCTTGTTGTGAAGCCGACGCTGCAGACGACGCGTGACGACGACATCTTCGTCATCGGCGATGCCGCCTATCTGGTGGCGGACGGCGAGACGGCGCCGATTGCACCGCGCGCCCAGGCGGCGCATCAAGAAGTCATCGCATCTCGTCAAGCAACTGCAGCGCAAGTTGCGCGGCGAGCCGTTACAGGCGTTCAAATATCGCGACTTCGGCTCGCTCGTCTCGCTCGGGCATTATTCGACGGTCGGCAGTCTCATGGGTTTCGTCTCGGGCAAGTCGATGCGCATCGAGGGCTGGTTCGCCAAGATGATGTACCGCTCGCTCTACAAGATGCACGAGATGGCGCTGCATGGCCCCGTCAAAGTGACGCTGGACACGATCTCGCGCCTCATCACGCATCGCACCGAACCGAAGGTGAAGCTGCATTAGGGGATGCCTTGTAGGTTGGGTCAAGCGAGCCCAGGACTTGATCCGGGGCGAGCACAGACCCAACACACGGCAGCATGCGAGAACGTCGAGACAAGAATTGTTGGGTCTTCGCTTCGCTTGACGCCAACCTACAAGTGGGTTTCGCGCTTTTGACACGACCTACTTACTCGGCCGCGCAAGCATCAGGTGCAGCCGCAGGCGCGGGGCCTCACTGTCAGCACGATGCGGACGCTTGCGTGGATCCCGTCCGCAGGATCCGCTCGCTGGCAGCGAGCGGCGACGGGATGACGACCATGGCGTGAGCTGCACGCGGCCCGCAACGCAAAGTGCTGCAGTGAACGACAGTCGCGCACTTCAGTTTGCGAGCACATTACGCCATGCCAAGAATTCGATGTCGCCGACATTGGTTACGCATCCGCGGAATACGCGCCGCCGCGAAGGCGGCAAGTGCGAGCAAGTGCTGAGCAAGTGTGCAGGGCGTCGCTATTCCGCCCTACAAGGGAAACGTCATTCCGGGCTGCAGGCTACTTCCTACGCCTGGGGCTTCTTGGACGGTCCGGCCAATGCCGTTCGAGATTTCGATGACGAGTGTCGACATTCATGTCAGCCCGAGGCGGCGATAATGTATATGATTTGGAAATTGTTCCCGTTGATGTGTCAATTTCCAGGCGACGCTTCATGGTCATCGTCGCTCACAACGGCTGAAATTCGGAACAAGCACGACAGAATAACGCGGATTTACCAGCCTTGTGCGCGGCAGAAAACTCCATGCTCGCGCCTCGTCACAACGCGACGAACTAGTATTACATACGGCCACTCGTGATGATGGTAGACCAGTGGTCGTCGACAGTCCAGATGACGGACCAACGGTGTGGATCATCTTCTTGAAACGGATTGGAGATCCGCGCCAGTGATCGGTTTACTAGGTCCATGGCTGTGTCAGGATCGCGCCGGAAATCCGCACGACTTGTCCCGCAAAACAGCGGAATATCGCAATCTCGATAACGCACGGCTCAATTGTTTCTTTTTTACCACGGCGGAGCTCCCTTTGCACCGACCGACGCGACGTCTTCGAGACACTATGAGCATCGCGCTGGCGTTGGTTCGCTTGTATCTTGAGTAAGTAGTCACGATCCGAGCACCCAGCGATCCATCCAAACGTTGTGCCGGCTTTCAAGGCTGCGAGCGAGCACATCGACAATTTGAGTCGAAGTAGGATTTCTTTTGCGGCGCGCGCCAACACCTTTACTCCGCCTCCCAGCCTCCTCAGCGCCTGATGCGCGACCCAGCCTTTGCGGTTGTTGAGGTCGATGAACTTGCGGTAGTCGGCAATCGCTAAGGCCGTATCGCCCCAGGTCTCGGCGGCTTCGGCGCGGGCGAAGATTGACGCGACGATTCCCTCGGATCGACTTTTCAAAATCGCGTCGAATTCGGCCAGCGCCTTGTCGCGATCCTTCATCGCGGTAAAGACCTTGGCGCGGCCGATGCGGGCCTTGATGCTTGCCGGCGTCGCGACAAGGATCTTGTCGTAGCCGGCGAGGGCGGCTCGCTGTTGCCGGCCGCGAACAAGCTCTCGGCATGTTCGAAATACAGCGGCTCCGTCTCGGTCGTCACGGCTGATTGCCCGATCGCGGCGGAAAAATCCGCTGCTGCAAGGTCGTGCTTTCCGAGCTGCCTATAGGCCCGCGCCCGGCCCTTGAGCGTTTCGCCGTTGGCGGGATCGAGCGCCAGCGCGCGGGTGAAGTCGGCAATCGCCTGTTCGGGATCTTCTTCCGTGAGCCACGCCGCACCCCGCCGTGCCAGATAGCGCGCGCGGTCCTGTTCACTGAGCGACGGCCCTTCGAGCAAGGCCGAGCAGGCGCGCAGGCTCAGAGTTGCGACGTTGGTCTGCTCGCACTCCTTGGCATCGTAGGCCGATGCGGGCGCCGGCAATAGAATGCAGCCGAGCACAAGCGCACAGCGCCGAGGAGACGGGTTATGCCTGCGGGAATTCTGTTTTTGGATGGCTCGATCATGGCTGTCCCCGTTGCGCGGCGGGCGTGGGATATTGGCTTTGATGTGCCGCTGTATGCGGCGGAATACGCGACGAGTGTAGGGCGTCGCACTTCCGCCCGACAAGTTTCTGTTGCCGTCTAGTCCCGCGCATACCTGGGCGGCTGGGCCTTGAGGCGCAATTCCATGGTCAGCCGCGTCAGCATGCCGTTATGGGGAACGCCGGCGCGGGCCTTCAGCTTGGCTTCGTGGACGAAGGCGAAAAGCCGCTCGGCAAAGGGCGCGGAGTTGACTTCGAGCCGGGCGCGCTTCGGCAGGCCGGCGCGGGCCTTGTCGCGGGCCGCATCGATGAAATCATAGAACCCCTGACCAAACCGCGCCGCAAGGGTCACGCTGAAACGCGCTTGGCTTTCGCGGGCCGTCACTTCGCGTTCGCGCCCGGTTACTTCGCGTTCGCGCGCAGCCACGATGTCATCGGGATGCGACGATGCTGAAACGTCGCCGCCGAGATCGAGCGCCGCGATGTGCATTAAGTCGTTGCTCTTGCCGCGATCGGCAAGCTCGGTAACGGTGCCGTTCAACGCCGCGACGTGCGGTGCCAGTTGGCCGTTGGCAGCCAGATTGTCCGTCGCGCGCGCCGCCCCCGAGACGGCGTCGAGCAAGCCGCCGGTGTCCGGCGCCAGCCGCAGGTCCGCCACCGAGCCATCTTCGCGCAGAAGCGCGGCGCTGACGGGTGCGAGTGGATCGGCGGCATTCGACGCCTTGATGATCTTTGGCGCGACGGCGCTCAATTCGGTCGCGACAAGATTGGCGATCAAATCCGTCTCGCGCTCGGGCGGCGGCAAGGGTGTGGTCTCGCCTTCGTCGAGCGCGCTCATGACGACACCCAAATCCATTTTCAGGTTGGCGCGGGCCGCATCGTGCGCGTCATCGAACGACGCGAACATGCCCATGTAGCCCGGAACGTGGGGATATTGGCGCAGCTTCCGATAGCGCGCCTCCTCGGGCTCGGGCGCCTTGATGACGGTGACCATCAATTCGGCGACGCCCTTCGTCCGAAAGCCGAGCTTCTCGGCCGTCGCGCGCGAGACGTCGAGGCGGCGGTCACTGTGGTAGGGCCCGGCGCTGTTGACGCGCAACACCGCGGCTTTGCGGGTGACGGGATAATAGGCGAGGATGACGGTGCCGTCGGGGAAGATGGGGCTCGCGGCATTGTCGGCAGAGTCGGGGCGGAAGACTTCGCCGGACGAGGTGAGGTTGCAGGTGTTGAAACGGTCCACACGGCAATCGTCGTAATAGGACGCTTTGAGGATACCCGGTGCGGCCGACCATGCTCTCCATTTCGTCGAGGGTGGAGACGCGATGGCACCACTGGCCGTAGCAATGCACGGCGCCGGGCGTCTTCGCGAAAGTCTTAGGCCGCCGGCACGAACAGAAACGCGGCGATGACCGCGGCAACGGCGAACGCCACGCGCGCGACGGGCAGAGCGCCACGCGCGGGCTGGCCAAACGCGCACTGAACCGGGGGCAAACGGCCCTCGTCGCCGGAAACCGACATCTGAACGAAACCTTGAACTGACCTACGCGGCGCAGATAGCGCCGGGAACGAGATTAGTCATTGGGCTTCTCAGATACAGTTAATGCAGCGAAGAAACTGTGTCTCTTCCGGGCGTTGAGAATGCCAATTGAAACGTCTTGTTAACGAACTAGGCCGGTTCCGCCCATAGATCGTAGTCGTCGGCGTGCGTGACGCGGGCCTTGACCATGTCGCCGGCCTTCAGCGCCGTCGCGCCGTTGAGGAACACGCTGCCGTCGATCTCGGGCGCGTCCCACTTGCGAGCGGCCGATGGCGCCCTCGTCGTCGACCTCGTCGATCAGCACGTCGATCGTGCGGCCGACGCGCGCCGCGAGCAGCGCCGCGCTGACCTTGCTTCTGCGCCGCCATGAAGCGGTGCCAGCGCTCTTCCTTGACCTCTTCGGGCACGGCGCCGGGAAGTTCGTTGGCCGTGGCGCCGTCGACGGGCTCGTACTTGAAGCAGCCGACGCGGCTGATCCTGGCTTCGCCGAGCCACTCGAGCAGCATCTGCGAAATCTTCCTCCGTCTCGCCGGGAAAGCCGACGATGAAGGTCGAGCGGATGGCCAGGTCGGGGCAGATCTCGCGCCAGCGGCGGATGCGCTCCAGCGTCTTTTCCTGCGCGGCGGGACGGCGCATGGCCTTCAGACCGCGGGCGAGGCATGCTGAAACGGGATGTCGAGATAGGGCAGGATCTTGCCCTCGGCCATCAGCGGAATGACGTCGTCGACGTGCGGGATAGGGGTAGACGTAGTGCAGGCGCACCCAGGCGCCGAGATCGCCGAGCGCGCGGGAAAGATCGAGGAAGCGGGCCTTGCAGCGGCGCCGCCCTTCCACGGGCTCTCCGCATATTTGATGTCGAGGCCGTAGGCGCGAGGTATCCTGGCTGATGACCAGCAATTCCTTGACGCCGGCTTTGACCAGCTGTTCGGCTTCCGCCATCACCTGGTTGGCGGGCCGGCTGGCGAGGTCGCCGCGCAGCTGACGGGATGATGCAGAACGAGCAGCGGTTGTTGCAGCCTTCGGAGATCTTCAGATAGGCGTAGTGGCGCGGCGTCAGACGCAGGCCCTCGGGCGGCACCAGATCGACGTAAGGATCGTGCAGCGGCGGCACGCGCCTCGTGCACGGCGGTGACGACCTGCTCGTATTGATGCGGGCCCGTCACCGCGAGCACGCCCGGATGCGCCTCGCGGATGCGGCTTTCTTCGACGCCGAAGCAGCCGGTGACGATGACGCGGCCGTTCTCGGCCATGGCCTCGCCGATGGCGTCCAGGCTCTCCTGCTTGGCGCTGTCGAGGAAGCCGCAGGTGTTGACCACGACGACGTCGGCGCCATCGTAGTCGCGCGGCGATCGCGTAGCCCTCGGACCGCAGCCTGGTGATGATGCGCTCGCTGTCGACCAGCGCCTTGGGGCAGCCGAGCGAGACGAAGCCGACTTTTGGAGCCTTGCCGTCTTTGCGCTCGACGTCCGGGCTGGCGGCACGGCGGGCCTTGGCGCTGACCTTGTTTGCACTTGCCTTGGGGGCGGAGTTCGGGGAGGGTTTGATCATGGACAGGGGTTTTAAGCCTGCGAACGAGCTGGTGCAATCGCGCCGATTGACCGCGCCGGCTGGCGCCGAAGCGAGAGCCCAATGAGTGACGGCGGCCTTAAGAATAACGCGCAATTCAGCGCTGCGGCAATCGTACTGGCGGCGGGCCGCTCGGCGCGCTTCGAGGGCGGCAACAAGCTGCTGGCGCCGGTCGAGGGCGTACCGCTGATCGCCCGCGTCCTCACCGAGGTTGCCGCTTCATCGCGTCGCCGAGATCGTGCTGGTCGTGGCGGAGGACGGCGCCCGCGTCGCCGCCGCCGCAGGTCCGGGGCGCTGGCGGACGATAGTGAATGCGCAAGCCGCCGAGGGCCTCGCGTCCTCCATCAGGGCCGGCGTCGAGGCGCTCGGCGATAAACGTCGCAGGGGCGCTGATCGTGCTCGCCGACATGCCGGGCGTAACGCTCCCATTGATCGAAAGGGTTTTGGCGGCGGCGGCGACGGCACCCAGCACTATAGTCTATCCGCAAAGCGCCGACGGCCACCAGGGTCACCCCGTGTTCTGGCCTGCGGAACTTTTTGGGGACTTGAAATCCCTCACCGGCGATAAGGGCGCAAAAACACTGCTCGAACGCCACGCGGACCGGCTCGCACCTATTCATTCCGCGAGTGACGATGCTTTTTCCGATATCGACACGCGCGCCGCCCTCGCGGCCTTTGTATCGCGGAAAGCTTAAGGCCACGGCGCCCTTGAAGCCGCGGGAGGCTTCAAGTAGAGAGAGCCGATGTATCGTCCGAGCGAGGATCATCCGGCATGAGATTGACGAAGCAGACCGGGCACGCGATCCGCATCCTGGTCGACTGTGCCCGCGCCGGCGGCAGCTTGATCAAGGTCGGCGATCTCGCGGTCAACCTGGCGCTGACGCCGCAAAATGCCTTCAAGATCGTGCACCTGTTGTCGCGCGCCGGGTTCATCGTGGCCTCGCGCGGGCCCGCGGGCGGCTGCCGGCTGGCGCGCGACGCCGGCGACATCCGCATCGGCGACGTGGTGCGTGCCATGGAAGAAACGACGATCACGGTCGGGCGCAACGGCCTGCGCTCGCATCGCAGCGAGGCCAGCGACACGGCGGTGAACGTGGTGTTTTCCGATGCGCTCGCAGCGTTCATCAACGTGCTCGACGGCCACACGCTTGCCGATCTCGCAGCCGCGCATCGCGGCGACGCGGCGGGGCGCGGGCGGGCCAAGGGCAAGGCGAAGGCGGCGGTCGTGGTGAAGACAGCGGTGAAACCGGCGTTGAAGCCGGTGTTGAAGTCTGGTCGGCCGTTGAAGACAAGGAAGCACGCCGGCAAAGCCCGCTGACGATGAGGGTACGCGTTCGCTCGGCGCCCGCTTGACACGACGCAATTTCGCGCGAGGTTAGAGGTCTGCTGCAGCGCGGACGCAATTGTGAGGGCCCCATGGACACCAAGTCGATCATCATCGGAGCACTGCTGGTTGCCGTTGCGGGGCTTGGCTATCTCTATTGGGATGCCCAGCGCACCAAGATGAAAATCGACCTTCCGGGTGTGAAGATCGAAGGCAAGTAGTGCCGCGTCTGGTGGTGTGTCTGCTTGATTGGCGACGTGCGTCGCTCTTTGCGTGCAGCTTCCGGTGCCGCGATTTTTCCCCTGCCCTCAAAAGCGTTTGGGTTCGAGCCGAAGGCTCGCCGCGTTGCGCCGAAAAAGCGCAATCGCGGGCCGCGCGTCCTTTGCGTGCCAAGCGGCCGGCGCGCGGAACGCGTGTCGCTTGGCACCAGGAAAAAGCGCACGGCAACCCAAACGCTTTTGCGGGCAGGGGTGTGGGGGGCGCAACTTGCGGATTGGCGAGTGAGGTCACCGGTCAGTCCGCGTCGTTATCCCCGGTCGTTATCCCGTGTCGTCACCTCGGGTCGTCGTCCCTGCGCCGCACGCCGCAGAACCGTCGTCCCGTCGCCACTCGCCGCACATGGACGTCATCCCCGCGCCGCTCGCGACACGCGTCCGTCATCCCCGCTCTGCTGCCGCAACGCTCGTCATCCCCGAGCCGCTGTCGCAACGCCCGTCATCCCGCCGCCGCTCGCGGCACGCGAGCGGATCCGGCGGCGGGATCCAAGCAAGGTTCCGCATTACATGATTGTCGCGGCCCCGCGCTTGGCGCTGCATCCGACGCTTGCGTCAAGACCTGCCTGTTGGAACAGCCGCGCCTGCGACCGCGACACTCTTCGCGAGGATGCTTGTCGTGGGTGGCCGCCTGCGCGGCCATGACGTGGAGAGAGGACGGCGCGCTTGCTCGATACTCGTCGTGCAGAAGCTTGCCTGGGTCCCCGCCTGGTCCCGAATTCGCGCGACGCGATTTAGGTGCAGGATGACGGGGGTGGAGGGATTGCGGCCCGAAAGCGGGTGGTGGGTGAGGCCGACGGCTGAGCCAACCTACGTGCTACATGCTTTTGAAGACTGTGGGCGGCATCGAGGAATTAGCCAAAATGACCATCAAACGAACGGAGTATCTGAGACCTTTACTTCAATTTTGCGCCCACTCAACTCAAGAAACTTCTCAAGCTTTTCCTTCTTGCTGTCCTTGTTCGCATCTGGACCTACGATGATGTATTTGATTGGCAAGCCGCCAGCAAAATTTTCACCGATAAGAATATAGGGCACCATATCAGGACGGTAGTTTATTTTCTTGACGCCCTTGCCCTCCAGTTTTTTGAAGTCTTCTGGTTGATCATTTTTGATTGAAGTCAACCACTCCGCCGAAATCGGCGGAAGAACGCAACGGACCTCTTGCTCCTCGTGAAAGCCGCGATGTTTGAACCGTGTCGCATCGTTAATAAACGGACCAAAAATAGATTCAAATCCGGTTGCTGCTTTTGGAATAGTTCCGGCAATGTCTTTTCGAGTACAGTCAGGAGTTCTGCGAACTCCTCCTAATCGCTTCGTATCGCCATCGTAAACGACATCCGAGAAGTGAACTGAATTGTAAGCAAACCGTTCCATCTCATCTTTCAGAATTTCCAAAACTTCTTGGTCTCGAACGCGATCGCAAATCGCCGACTTGCCCCCGTAAGCTCGCCACTGGCTCAACAGCCCATTGTCTTTTTCGTAGTCTCCATCATGACCGCAAAAGGATACTATGAATGGCTCATAGAAGTTTGACCGACGTTGCATTTTGAAAGTGGCCTTGTAGAGCGCATTAATCGCAACTTCGGCCTCATGCGCAGCGAGATTCTTGAGCCCGCCATACTTCGAAACTAGATCGTTGCCCCGCTTATTGCCTTGCACGACGCGCGTGATCGCGCGTTGAATGTGGGGAGCTACGTGGTCCCTAATTCGTGGCAACAATTGATATATTTCTTGTCGATCATTGAGAAACTTATAGTGAGTGGCGTAGATCGTCTGATCACTTAGAATTCCCACGAGGCCGGCCTCGGAAGTGTAGTGAAAAATTAGTTCATGCCCCTCCCATATATCCATTGCCTCACCCCAACCCTGCCGCCTCATCCCGCACGCGGATGTCCGCGATGATGCGGTCGAGGAGCAGGCACGTGCGCTTGAAGAGATCGGAGCCCTTGCGGTAGTCGGCGCCGGCGTAGAAATCGCAGCGGCCGGCGCGGAAGAGTTCGATGCACTTCGCTTCGCCGGTATGAGCGCCAGCGATGCCGCCCGAAAACATGCCGGCCTGCGCGGCGATGTTCGCCGCCGGCGCCTTTCTTGCCCGCGCGCTCCGGCCCCGGCTCGAGGAACGAGAGTCGGAGCGCGCCAACAAAAGAGCGCCCATGAACCGCAATCGCCGCGCCGCCGTTCTTCTTCAACAGCGCCATGCTCGGCACGTCGGTCTCGCCGTCGCCGAAATAGATCATGTTGGAAAACGGAACGGGGCGCGCCGCTTCCGGCATGTGGGCGTTGATGCTCTCGAACTGATCTTCCAGCCCCTTGTTGATGCGGAACAGGTACTGCGTCTTGCCCGTATCCGTGATGACGCGCTTCGGAAAGGGCAGATCGTAGGCGTCGAACCAGTATTCGCTCGCGAACACGCGCGCGAAGTTCTTGTAGATCGGCGTGCCCTCGATGATCTCGGTCAGGCCCGAGGAGACGAGGTAGTGCTTCACCACGAGGCCATCGACGCCGCCGCGCTTCTTCACATAACCGTCGATTTCGCCGAACCACTCTTTCACGCCCGGATAAAGCTCGACCTGCTTGCCCTGCGCGACGAGGTCCTTCCTGTCGATGCGCAGGCCCTTCTCCTTGGCCTTCTTGTACATGAGGTGCATGTAGGTGATGAGCGGATCGGCGCTTTCCTTGCGCGCAATCGCCGTGCACTCGGCCCAGAAGTCTGCGGCCTTGATGCCGAGCTGCGGCAGGAAGGAATATTCCTGCATCGGTTTGGGCGAGAGCGTGCCGTCGAAATCGTAGACCAGCGCGATGGTCTTTTTTGTTGGCGCATGGCGACTCTCCTTCGTCGATCCCCGCCTTCGCGGGGAGGCCGCCATGCGCGGAGCATTTTTATTTGGCGCGTGCGATCTCGTGACTCTTGTCTTTTGCAGCGCGCGCGCTTACCCGCTCGACCATGGTCCGCTCCTCGTTTGCCGACTTGTAGAGGCGACGAAACGCGATTCGCATGCGCAGAAAAAGACGCGTCCCCGCACGCCCCCACGGAAACGCCGCTTTTCCATCGAGAAAACGCGATTATTCCCGGAATTTATCCCCCCGTTGCCGATTCTTGCGCCTTGGGCGCGGCGGCTGACAGCTGACGTTCATCTGACAGGCACTATCTCTTTCAGCGATCGAGGTTTCTATTTGTGATCGTGCGTCACTCGATACGGAGTTGACCCCCATGAAGTGTTCAAGCACGCGTTTCAAGTCCCTGATTTTTCCTCGCATCGGCGCTGCGATGTCTGTTCGCGGCGGCGCCCGCGTTCGCTCGCGATGAAGCCGCATGCGAGGCGCGGATCAGCGCCGTCGGCGTCTCCAGCCACGTCGAAGGCGGCCGCGATTTCGAGCGCTATCGCGGCCATGTTCCCCCCGGCCTTGCCAGCATGCGCGCCATCGAAAACTGGCACCTGCGCGTCAATACGCAGTGCCCGCGCTATTCCAACAAGTGGTGGCGCTCGCGCGGCCAGCAGGTCTCCTGCGAAGGTGCCGCGGGCCACGAGTACTGCACGGCGACTTCCGCCCCGGCCAGGAAGTTCTGGAGCTTCCTGCTGTCGAACTAGGCGGATGACGCGGCGGGGCCGGAAACCCAGACCCCGTGCTCCGGCCCCGCCGCAATTTTTCTGATCTTTACCAGCTTTGCTAAACTCGACTTCGCGGAGCGGCGCGGTTGTCACATGACCGCAGCATTCGTCCCAGCACAGTGCTGGAGGCGGCCGGACGTTTTTCAGTACCAAATTATTGTTAAGCGGCCGCTGAAAGAACCGGCCGGAGGAGGCTCATGTTGCCCTCTCCGGCCGGATTAGGCTTGAGCAGTCTTGGTAGCATTCGTAGCGGTACCGTGCCGTCTCCGGCCTTGGGCGTAGCCGGGGTAACTCTGAGCTGGGCTCACGACTAACTCCTGTCCGCGTGGGTGAGCTGGTGTTCGAGGCGCCGAGGCATCGCCCCCTCACCCGACCCTCTATACCAAGCGGGGAGGGAGTAGTCGTGGTCGGCCGCTTCAGACCAAATATGGATCGCGACTGGGTATCCGATTACAAGCGCTGCCGTTCAGTCCTTGCAGCCGCAGCCGCCATTGCCGTCGCAGCCGGCCTTTTTGCCGTGCGCGTGGTCATGGTCGTGATCGTGACCGTGCGCATGATCGTGCCCGCCGCAGCATTCGCCGCCGTGGTCGTGATCGTGCCCATGGTCATGATCGTGATGATGATCGTGGCCGCAGCAGCCGCCTTCGTGGTGATGATGCTCTTCCGGATCGGTGAGCGCGGCGGCGAGTTTCTTCTCGACCCCGATCGAGTATTCGCGGGGACTATCCTTGTCTTCCATCAGCAGCGCCATCACCTCGGCGCCGATGCGCAGATCGTCGACCGCGCCGATGTAGTGGCGGCGCACGCGGCCCTGGCGGTCGAAGATCAAAATCGCGGGCGTGCCCTGCAGCTCGTAGTCCTTCATGGTCGCGGGCAGGTCTTCGCCGTTCGGCTTGTCGTAGGCGACGGGAATGTCGATGCCGTTCTCTTCAGGAAGGCCTCGACCTTGTCGGGCGACTGCTTGTCGAAGTGCTCGAACGCCATGTGCAGGCCGATGACCGCGACCTCGTCGTCGTTGAAGGCGTGGCGCAGCCGCATCGCTTGCGGCAGGCCGAATTTCGCCGAGCCCGGGCAGAGGATCTGGAAGATCGCCACCACGACGACCTTGCCCTTCATGGCCTTCAAGGTCGTCTTGTCGCCGTTGTACCAGCGCGACGCGGTGATCTCGGGCGGGTTTTCGGGATTGAACATTTGGCCTCCTCCAAGATGTGGACGCGGGCTTATAGCATGGGGCACGCGAGGCGCAGGGTGCGCTTCAGTCGCAGGATGTTCCGCGGCTTTATGGCCGCGGCGCGGCGTCGAAGGCTTCGTTGCAGGGAAACTGTCTCGACTGCGGCGCAGCCCGCGGTATCCCCTGTCGAAACAATGGTGAAAGGCGAGCGGGCAGCCGCGCATGACGTTGTAGGCTTCGACACAGGCGATCGAGCGCGGGCGGCGGTATTGGAAACGGTTCAAGGCTCTTGAGGCGTCGTCGCGGGCTTCGCCGACGATGTAGGTCGCTCTTCCCTCGACGAGGGCCGCGCGCAGCGCGTCGGGTTCGGCGACGGTCGGGTCGGACTTCAACACGAACTTCGCGGAGGGCTCGCGGAACCCGAGGACGGCGACCGGTCCCGCGGGGCAACCGGCGAGCGCGCGTTCGATCTCGCGCGTGGGCCAGATGCGATCGATCGACGGAAGCACGGCGGCGTTGAACGCGATCGCAAACAGCGACAGCGCCGCGATGCCCGTTATGGCCCAGCGCTTGCGTTCGCCGCCGCGCGCCGCCGTTGCGCTCAAATAGAAAAGTCCGGCGGTGGCGGCAACGAGGAGCAGCGGCAATGACGCCCGGCATCACGCCGCCGAAGGCATAGGCCACCACGACCGGCGGCAGCGGGAACAGCAGTGCAAGCACCGGCGATGGGATGAGATGTCCGGAGGGCGCCGGCGCGCCTTCCTTCCAGTCCGCGACGAGCCCCGCCACCGCAAGCGCCATCGCCGGAAACATCACCTGCACGGTATAGGTGCCGGGCTTCGAGGAGATGAGTTCGAGATAGACGATATAGCCGATGACCCAGGCGAGCAGGAAGCGCGCGAGCTTTTCGCCACGACTGTCCCAGAGCCGCTTCAGCGCCGGATAAAGCAGCGCCGTTCCTGGCAGGAAGCCGAGCACCGCCGCAAGCAGGAAGGTGCCGGGAAAGGCGCGCAGCTTCATGTCCTGCGCGCCGCCGAGCGCGGCGAGGAACTTCTTGAAGCCGAGGCCCGAGAAGGGAATGCCGTCCTGATGAAAGCGGACCGCCAGCCAGGGCGCGGCGAGCAGCACCGCGAGCGGGCGCATAGCGCGGGTGCAGGCGCCCGATCCACCAGAAATCGCGGTCGAAGAACGACAGCGCGATCAGCGTCACGACGACCAGGATCGGCGTGTGCAGCGCGTTGACCAGCATGCCGAAGCCGAGCGCGCCCCAGAACAGCAGCGCGAGCGTGCGCGTGTCGTCCTTGTCGCCCGCCACGTAGATGCGCAACAGCGCCAGCATGGCGACGGTCGCGGGCAGCAGCGCCAGCCCGTCGGCGATGGCGAGTTGCGACAGCAGCACGGTCAACGGCGCGACGGCAAACAGCCCTGCGGCCAGAAACGCGGGCCAGGCGCCGATCGAGCGGCAGGCTCAGCCAGTAGAGCGCGAGCACCGCGAGCGTCACGGCGATGAGGCCGGGAATGCGATAGACGCGGATGTCGTGCGCGTGCGCTTCGCCGGCGAGCGCCGCCGAAATCCCTTGCGCCCAGAACGTGCCGATGGGGCGGAATTGATGCACGCCGCCCTCGAAGCGCGGATCGGCCAAGGCGCCGCGCGCGAGCATATCGCGGGTGGTCTCCGCCCAGATCACTTCCGTGCGATCGACCGCGGGCAGGCGCAGGAGACCGGGCAGATAGGTGAACAGGCACAGCAGCAGCAGCCCCGAGCACGGCCCGCGACGGCGGACGGTTCGACCGATTCGAGACCCGCGCGATCATGTTTTCGACCGGACAGCAATGGCGTCCTCGCTGGCCGCAGGCGTCCCGGCGACCTTGACACCCGTCCCGGCTCAGGTGATTGCGCATTCCGCGGGCAAAAAAGCAAGGGGTGCGAAGGCATGGCGGCGTCAAAAGGCGAGGCAGACGGATACGGCGAAGCGGGCGCGGCTGATCGAGATCGTGAAGGCGCGCTCGTTCCAGATCGGCCCTGAGATGAAGCTCGCCTCGGGGCGCACCTCGACCCACTACTTCAATATGAAACCGACCATGCTGGACAGCGAAGGCGCGCACCTCATCGCCGACATGATCTGCGACCAGCTCGAAGGTGTCGAAGCCGATCTGGTCGGCGGCCTCGAAATGGGCGCCGTGCCGATCGCCGCCGCCGTCGCGGCCATCGCGCATGCGCGCGGGCGCCGCCTCTACGCCTTTTTCGTCCGCAAGCAGGCCAAGGAGCACGGCACCAAGTCGCTGATCGAGGGCCTGGCGCGCGACGAGAGCATGGCGGGCAAGAAAATCGTCATCGTCGAGGACGTGACGACGACCGGCGGCTCGTCGATCAAGGCGGCGGAAGCCATCCGCGCGGCGGGCGGCGAGATCGTGCGCGTCGTCACCATCGTCGATCGCCAGGAAGGCGCGGACGAAGCCTTCCGCGCCGCGGGGCTGGATCTGAGGCCGCTGCTGACGATGAGCGATTTTGCGGGCTGAGCCAGAACATCGGCGCGCTGCCCAAATTCCCGCTGCCCGAAAATGCTGTCAGTGACGTGTAAGCGAACGCCGCTCTGGAATTGCAGCGCACGACCATTTTGCCGCCGGCGGAACCAGTACAGGACGGTCGCAGTTGCTGACGTGTCCGCGTGATGTTGACGCGCGGACGTGCGCAAATCGAAGCAGCGCCGAATCGCCGTTGCAGGTGATTGCAGCGCAGCGCAACTGAACAGGTGTTATGCCGGATTTATGCACGAACATTTCGCCGCGCGAGACGATTTGACATCGAAAAAGCGCAAACCCCAGTGCTAATGTCGAGGCGCAACTGAACCTTTGTTGAACCTTCTATGGAGTTCTCGAAGAGCCCATGGCCGGACCGGTGACATACACGACGCCACCTTCAGCACGCCACCTTCACGCCGAAACCTTCGATGCCGCGCCTTCGAACGCGACCAGTATCGACGCAACGGAGCGCTGACCGCACGAGTGCCGCAAGCCCGAAGCCAGAGCACACTGGCGCAGCACGGACGCGCACCGAGCGAACGTGCGGCGAGACGTGCAATCCGTCGCGCGCTGTCGGCGGTCGCAAGCACCGGCGCGCTCAAGGATCTTCGCCCGATTCCCGCCAACGACGTTGCCAAGCGCCGCCGGCAAGACAGACAAGGCAGAGCGGCAAGACCCATGACGTCGAACTGCATGCCGCTGACGCCGCCGGTGAGCTTGACGCCCGACGCCGCGCGCACTCCGGCGTCAAGATTATCGGCAACGTGGCCCGGCGCACGGCGCATCTCGCCATGGACGCCGCTCTGATCGTGGTCTTCGCCCCGTCATCGCCGCCTGGGTGCTGATCGAGCGCCGCCGCCGGCGCACGCCGCAGGTCTGAGACCGTCCGCGACGCCGCCGACTGGACGGCCAGTCCTTCGGACTTGGCGCCGCGCTTTGGCCCTAAAACCCGGAAACATTGGCGAAGCGGCGGCCCGTGTCGGCCGCTTCGGGGGGATTGAATGGCATTGCTAGGTCAAGCCGGACTGACGCCGTCCGGACAAGCGTGGCTGACGGTTCTCGGCCTGACGCTCGATTTTCTCGGTTTCTGCCTGCTGCTGCGCGAATGGTGGATCGCCTTTCTGAGCGAGGCCTCCATGATGGCGCACGAGGAGGCGCTCGAACGCCAGCAGAAGACTGCGCGCCTTCGCCTCCCAGATCGGCGAGCGACGGCATGCGGGCGCACATGGCGCGGGCGGGCGAAATGCAGGACGATATGGCCATCCGCCGGGCCCGGGACGAACGCCGCACAGCGATGCGCGGGCGCCGCTTCTGGTTTCTTGGCGCCGCCGTGCTGATCGTTTCCGGCTTCCTGCTGCAGCTCCTCGGCGCGCTGCCGCTTTAAGGCGGTTCGTGCGGCGGCCGGTGAATGGCAGCAGGCAACCGGAATATATTCGGCGAGCGTACAGTTGCTTCCCCCTCGAGGGCAGGGCTATCGCATATTGGCGTTCTTCCCCCTCTCCCCATTCCTGCACTCAATGGGGAGAGGGTTGGGGTGAGGGGCAGCCGCTTGTTCAGAACACGTTGCCGCCCCTCACGCGACTTTTTGTATTCGCCCCTCACCCTAGCCCTCTCCCCGTTCGCCCTATCGAGGGCGACGGGGAGAGGGGACGCGAGCGGAGCCAAATGCGATAGCCCTCCCCCCTCGAGGGGGAGGAAAAAGGTGGGCGCGACGCCTTCGACCGCGAAACTGGAAAGCTCCTAGGTTCCCTCGGACAGGAACTGCAACAGCCGGGCGGCGGTTTCGTCCGGGAACTGGTCGGGGAAAAAATGGCCGCCGGGGAGGGTCGCGGTTTTCATATTCGGAAAGCCGCTTCGCCCATTCGGCTTTCATGTCGAACAATTTTCCCATGACGCCGCCGGCGCCCCAGAAGACGAGCGTCGGGCACGCGACTTTCGTGGCGATGTCGGCAGTGTCGTGTGTGAGGTCGATTGTTGCGGCGGCGCGGTAGTCCGAACAAGAGCCATGGATCATGCCGGGGTCGCGCCAGCAGCGGCGATATTCGGCGAGTTGTGCGGCGTCGAAATCGGCGAGCGTCGTCTTGCCCCAGCCGACGAGGCAGGTCTCGTAGAAGAAATCCGGGTCGAGACCGATCATGTGCTCGGGGAAGGGCTCGGGTTGCGACAGGAAATACCAGTGCCAGTAGCCGCCGGCGACGTGGCGGTTGGTGTCCATGAACATGGCATAGGTCGGGATGATGTCGAGCACGGCGAGGCTCGCGACGTGCGCGGGAAAATCGAGCGCCAGGCGGTGCCCGGTGCGCCCGCCGCGGTCATGGCCGACGACATGAAAGCGATCGAAGCCCAGCGCGGTCATGACTTCGCGCTGATCCCTCGCCATCTCGCGAAAGGAATAGGTGGCGTTGCCCGAAGCGTTCTTGGGTTTGGCGCTGTCGCCGTAGCCGCGCAGATCGGTGGCGACGACGGTGAAGCGTTTCGCGATCTGCGGCGCGATGCGCGCCCACATGGCGCGGCACTGCGGATAGCCGTGCAACAGCAGCACGGGCGGACCGGCGCCGCCGACGACGGCCTCGATCGAAACGCCATTGACCTCGAAGGTGCGGCGAGTGAAGCCTTCGAACATCGCGTGACTCCCGCAAAGCGAATATCGCTATCGCCAGAAGAAACCCGCAAGACCGGGCTTGTCAAAACTTTAGCGCGGATGCGACCCGCACGCCGACCGGCTCGGTTTGCAAGTGCGGTATTGGGTGCGACGGTTGCTCCCCAAGGGACATGGGATTTCGAATGGCGCTGCCCATGCTATTTGCTGCCGCTAAGTCGTTTCCGGCCCGGGTCTGATCGTCCATGCCGACGTCGTGTCATAGCCCGAGACGCCCAGCTTCTCGGGCTTGACCGAGACGTGGAAGTGCCGATTGTGCGGATTGGGCCCGGTGTAATCCCGCCATGTCCAAGGCGGCTTGCCATGAATCGCCGAGCTATTGGCAATCCGACTGTTCCAGATCAGGTACTTCACGCGCGGGTCCCGGCTCTGCCAGATGGCGTCGATGATCTTGGCGCAGTCGCAGCCATGGGCGGGATCATGGGTGATGTCGAGCGCCGTCACGACGCCGGTGCTGCCGTCCGGGACGCTCGGGCAATGATCGGAGCCTGTTGAGGCGCTGCCGCAATGGCTCTCGTCGCCGATCGTGCCATCGGACGAGGTATTGCGGTGGGGCGCCATCTGGTTGATCTGTTCCTTGAGCGTCAACAGGGATTTGGCCGCCCGCCAGTTTGCCGCCACCGTCAACATGCGCGGTCTTGGTGCCGGATCGTCGAGATCGGTGTGCATGTCGTAGACGAAGTCGAGTTCCCTGGCGCGTTCGTCCTCGGGAACATCGCCGCGGGCGCGGACCTTGGCGACGATCTCGACGCTGGATGTCCACAACCGCTTCAGCTCGTCGAGGCTTCCGTTGAAGCTGTTGCGATCGCACTGCTCCAGCGACGGCACGCCGCCAGCCTCGTGTTCCTTGACGTCGCCGGCGTACTGCCAGAGCGTCCACGCGTTCCAAGGCGTCGGTATTTCGGGCGCCGGGCGCCAGGTGCGGTAGTCGGCGAACCAGATCGGGCAGACGGTCAGGGGGTGCTGGCGATGTCCGTCGAGGAGTTCTCGCAAGTAATGCCCGGCGTAGAGCAGCGGTGGCTTGTGCCGCTTGTCCTGGACGCGCCCGACGAACCGCATCGCCTGAGTCAAGGTCATCACCGTGTCGGGCCGGCTTTCGTCCAGCTCGAAGTCGAGACAGACGACCTCGTCCGCCCCGGGGTCTGCTGAATCGAGATAGTGGTCGGCCTGTTCGATGCCGTCGCCGGCGCGGCCGAAGTGGTAGCTGCCCCAGAGCAGCCCGGCCTCTCGCGCCGCTTGCCGCCGCGCCTTGTAGCGCTCGGCGTTGAAGGCGTGGACGGGATCCGTCGCCTTGTGGATGACGGCGACAATGCCGGCGGCGGCGATGCGGCGGAAATCGGGGTTGCGGGCATCGCCCGGATAGAAATCGACAATTGACTTCAGGCCGGCAACGCGAACGATCGCGGCATCGATTGTGGTCTTGCGGGCGCATGCTATGCGATCTTCGAAGGCAGCGGGATCGAGTCGAAGAAATCGACGGGCAGGCCTTTCTGCTCGCCATAGTACTGCTTCCAGGATTTCAGCGTGAAGGCATGTCCGAAGGTGTGCGTGCTCGACCAGTTGGAGTAGACGAGGAACTCTCGCGCCGGCCGCTCGCGGGAACCTCGCCAAGGATGCCGACGTCGACCGACGTTGCTGCCTTCGGTCGGCGAGATGATGACCGTGCCCGGTTTGGCGTCGCCGGCAACCTTGATGTGCTTTTCTTCCAGCGCCTCGTGCATCTTGATGGTGCTGAGGCCGCCGCCGATCTCGCGCCCGAACGCCAGCTTGGCGACGTGATTGACCGCCCAGGCGCACGCAAGACGGCCATGGTTCGTGCCGGGGACATCGGTCTCGAGCGTACCATCCGCCCGTTTTGCCTCGGCGAGCAGACGTGCACGCATGTCCTCCTCGTCATCCTCGAAAGGTCGACCGGCTCGGAAAATTCCTCCGCCATCTTCCGCCCACCGGCGACGCTCAGCGGCGACAGCTTCTCAAGTACCGATGGCGGGATTTTCGCTGCCGCCACCGGTAGGACGACCGTATCGGCCGCAACAACCGCGACGGCGCCGGAAGCATCTTCCCGGAGCAGGATCTGCCCACCGGCTTCCTCTCCCCATTGATCGACCAGATAATAGGTGTCTTGTCCGTCAAGCACCTTGGCGACGACGTTCGAATTCAGTTCGGGGTCGAGAAACGGACGAGCTTTCGACGGAAGGAAATAGGTCATGGCGTCACTCCTGCATTTACTGAAACCAAAGCGCAGAAAGCTTGCCTCTGTCGCGGCAATGGCGATCGCCGGAACAAAGCGGGACGAGGGACGGCGATGTCGAACGCGTGCGAATTGTCCCCCGTAGGCGGGACCGGTCGTGTGGAATTATTGTCGTGCCGAATTAAAATCCGGTGGCGGAAAACACCGACGCAAAGGCGTCGCGTTCGCCGTAGCCGTAGTTTACTCCGTGCCCATGACAAAGACAATGCGAGGGGTTGAACGTGCCGTGCGCCAATTGTAAGCGCCGGCACTAGGCGACGTTCGCTCGATTGATAAGGCAAAAAAAAACGGCGCCATAACGCGCCGTCCGCAACAACTTGCGTTGCTATCTGAACTACTCGGCCGCAACGAGCCGCCCGTGACCGGGGCCGGCGCGCAGAACCTCGGCATCGACGTAGGCTTCGAACTTGGCGAAGTTCTTGGTGAACATGTCGGCGAGCTTGGCCGCCGTCGCATCATAGGCCCTGGGATCGGCCCAGGTGTCGCGCGGCGTCATCAGCTTGGCATCGACGCCGGCCAGCATCACCGGCACCTTGAAGCCGAACACCGGATCGACGCGCATCGTCTGGTTCTTGAGATCGCCCGACAGCGCCGCTTCGAGCAGTGCGCGCGTCACCTTGATCGGCATGCGCGTGCCTTCGCCGAACTTGCCGCCGGTCCAGCCGGTGTTGACCAGCCAGCAATCGACGTCGTGCTTGGCGATCAGATCGCGCAGCAGATTGCCGTAGACGCTCGGGTGGCGCGGCATGAAGGGCGCGCCGAAGCAGGTCGAGAACGTCGGCTGGGGCTCGGTGCCCATGCCCTTCTCGGTGCCGGCAACCTTGGCGGTGAAGCCGGAAAGGAAGTGATACATCGCCTGGCTCGGCGTCAGCTTGGCGATGGGCGGCAACACGCCGAAGGCATCCGCCGTCAGCATGACGATGTTCTTGGGATGCCCGGCGCAGCCCGTGGCGACTGGCGTTGGCGATCGCTTCCAGCGGATAGGCGGAGCGGGAATTTTCGGCGAGGCGATCGTCGTCGAAATCGGGAACGCGTGTGCCGGGTTTCGAGCACGACGTTTTCGAGCACGGTCGCGAAGCGGTTCGACGCATCCCAGATTTCAGGCTCGGCCGACTTCGACAGGCGGATCGTCTTGGCGTAGCAGCCGCCTTCGAAATTGAAGATGCCGTTTTCGCTCCAGCCGTGCTCGTCGTCGCCGAGCAGTTCGCGCGCCGGATCGGCCGACAGCGTCGTCTTGCCGGTGCCCGACAGGCCGAAGAACACCGCCGAGTTGCCGTCCTTGCCGACGTTGGCCGAGCAGTGCATCGGCATGACGCCCTTCTGCGGCAGCATGTAATTCAGGAACGAGAACACGCTCTTCTTGATTTCGCCGGCGTAGCTGGTGCCGCCGATCAGAACGATGCGCTTGAGAAGTTGCAGGCGATGACCGTTTCGCTGCGGGTGCCGTGATAGAGCGGCGCGGCGCGGAAGCTCGGCAGATTGACGACCGTGAATTCCGGCACGAAGCCGGCAAGCTCGTTCTGCGCCGGGCGGCGCAGCAGGTGGCGAATGAACAGCGCGTGCCAAGCGTATTCGGTGACGACGCGCGTGTTGAGGCGATGGTTCTGGTCGGCGCCGGCGTAAAGATCCTGAACGAACAGTTCCTTGTGCTTGGCGAACGAGATGAAATCGGCGAGCAGGCGGTCGAACTGCTCTTCCGACATCGCCTTGGAGTTGTCCCACCAGATGGCCTTCTCGGTCTCGGCGTCGCGGACGACATATTTGTCTTCCGCCGAGCGGCCCGTGTGCTGGCCCGTCTCGACGGCGAACGCGCCGGTCGCCGCGAACTGGCCTTCGCCGCGGCGAATCGCGATTTCCATCAGCTCGGCTTCGAGCAGTGTTGCGGCGGATCTTCGGGGAGGTCTCGAGCGGGAAAAGCTGGATGGTCATGGATCGCCTGTCTGATTGTCCGCAAGTCGTGTGCAGAGGGAGTGCATAGTGGGTTCGGTGGCCGGTACCGGTTTGAGGGCGCTTGCCCGTCGCGCCGGACTTGAAAGTGTTACCTCGATTGAGGCCCAGATCCGTGGGCGTTGCCACGGGAGCATAAGCCTCGGAAAGCCTGCAAGCATCGGGCCGCGATACGACGACTTTGCGGTCGAAGCATTGATTTCGGTCTGGCCGAATTCGGCCCCGTCCTGCCGGCATACCGGTAACCAGGGACCTGGCCGAAAGCTACAGCACCCTCGGCGCGTAGCCTCAAGATGTGCTTTGGGCGATGTACGAAAGTCGAAGTAAGTGTGCGAATAAGCCGAGGAAAACGCTGCCGTTTTATACTCTTAGCGCCGCCATACTAGCGATCCCGCCAATTCTGGCAAAGCTGGCGTGCATTTCGCCGTGGATAAGCGCTTCATATTGTCCACCGCTTGCCCCGCAGGGGTGTCTCGCCTATTCAGGGGGCATTCAGGCTCAAAGGCCATTTCGCGGCGCCACAATTGGTTCACCTTGCCGCCATAGAGCGCCCCGACAGCCGGGTCTCCCCCACGCCGCCGGGCCGAGAGAGGAAAATATGAAAGAAAAAAGCACGATCGCGTTGGTCGACGACGAGCGCAACATCCTGACCTCGCTGCGCATGGCGCTGGAAGCCGAAGGCTACAAGGTCCGCACCTACGGCGACGGCGTCTCGGCGCTCGAAGCACTGACCGAAGAACCGGCCGATCTCGGCATTTTCGATATCAAGATGCCGCGCATGGACGGCATGGAGCTGCTGCGCCGCGTCCGCCAGCAATCGGCGATGCCGGTGATCTTCCTGACCTCCAAGGACGAAGAGATCGACGAACTGTTCGGCCTCAAGATGGGCGCCGACGATTATATCGCCAAGCCGTTTTCCCAGCGCCTGATCGTCGAGCGCGTCAAAGCCGTGCTGCGCCGTGCCGCGCCGAAAGACGGCGCGGCGGTCGAAGAAGAAGCCAAGCGCGTCCTGGAGCGCGGCAAACTGAAGCTCGATCCCGAGCGCCACACCTGCCACTGGGACAACAGGCCGGTGACGCTGACCGTCACCGAATTCCTGATCCTGCAGGCGCTCGCGACGCGCCCCGGCGTCGTCAAAACCCGCGACGCGCTGATGGACGCCGCCTATGACGATCAGGTCTACGTCGATGACCGCACCATCGACAGCCACATCAAGCGGCTGCGCAAGAAGTTCAAGCAGGTCGATGACGATTTCGATGTCATCGAGACGCTTTACGGCGTCGGCTACCGCTTCAAAGAATAATGCTGAAGCGTATCGCCATCGATGGAGGGCGGCGCTAGAATGACATGACATGTCCGAGACCGCGCGGGTCCAAAGTGCCGGCACGGCCGCTGAAGCGGTCGCGCCGGGGCTGGTCGGGCGGCGTTGCCGGCGGCATGAAGCTGGAGCTGATGCCGGCGCGCGTTCCGCGAGGCGGCCGCGCGCTGGTGGTCGCGCCAGCCGCTGCCGCGCTTCATCAGCGGAGCCTGCGGCCGGCGCATCTCTTCTCGAACATCCTCGGCCTGCTCGGCCTGCTGATGGCGATGCTGTATCTCAGCCTGCATCACGGCTGGCTGCTCGACGCCAAGGTCGATGTCGTCAAAACGGTTTCGCGCATCACCGCGGAAGCCATCGCCTACCGCGCCGTCAACGAGCACCGGGCGCCATCTTCGATACCAACCGCCTGCCGGAGCAGCCCGGGCGCGAGCCCAGCGCGATGACGCTTTTGCGGCGCTCGAACTGCCGATCAGTCCCGCAGCAGGCGGCGCTGGTGCTGAAGAAGCTGGTCGAGCCGAGCGACCTCAACGCCCGCATCTATTCGCAGAAGGGCACGCTGATCCTCGACAGCGACACGCTGTTCGGCCGCGGAACGCCGCGGCAGACGGCAAGGGCGCTAACGCTGCAGCCCCGCAGAACGATGGCGCGCCGCGTCTCAAGAATTTCTGGACCCGCTTTCACTACTGGCTGATCAACAAGGAACTGAAGGTCTACCGCGAGCTCGGCACGGCCAACGGCTTCCTTTATCCGGAAGTCAAAAAAGCGGCGGAAGAGGGCGTCGAAACGCCGATCTCTGCTGCTCAACGCCAACGGCCAGCAGATCGTCTCGATGGCGGAGCCGATCAAGCGCGGCAACAAGATCCTGGGCGTGCTGCTGCTCATGACGCAGCCCGGCGAAATCGACGACGTGCTGTGGGACGAACGCTGGCTGATCCTGCAGATCGCGGCCATCGCGCTGCTGGCTCGCGATCTCGTCAGTTCGCTGCTGGTCGCGCGCCAGTCGCCGGACCCATGCGCCGGCTTTCGGAAGCCGCCAATCACGTCAGCCAGAACATCGCCGCGCGCCAGGAACTGCCCGACTTCGCCGAGCGCAGCGACGAGGTCGGGCAGATGGGCCGCGCCTTCCTCGCCATGACGGCGCGCTCTACCAGCGCATCGAGGCCAGCGAGAAATTCGCCGCCGACGTGGCGCACGAACTGAAAAACCCGCTGGCCGCCGCCCGCTCGACCGCCGAAGCCCTGACCTACGCCAAGACCGACGACGACCGCGACGAATCTGGTGCAGCAGATCCAGGACGAACTGAAACGCCTGAACCGGCTGATCAATGATGTTTCGAACGCCTCACGGCTCGACGCCGAACTCGCGCGCCAGGAAATGCAGAAGCTCCCGGTGCGGCCCGTGCTCGATAACGTCACCGGTATTTTCCGCGACATGCTCAGCGACGATACGCGCACGGTCAAGTTCGAGGTGCGCTCCGTCGAGAGCGAGGCGCAGCTCACCATCATCGGTAACGATGGGCGGCTCGGCCAGGTCTTCACCAACCTGATCGACAATGCGCTGTCGTTTTCGCCCGAGGGCGGCAGCGTCACCGTCATCGCGGCGACGCGGGGAACCCAGATCGAAATCGCGGTCGAGGACGAGGGCCCCGGCATTCCGGAGGATAAACTCAGCGCGATTTTCGAGCGCTTCTACAGCGACCGGCCGGCGACCGACAGCAACCGCGGCAAGAATTCCGGGCTCGGCCTGTCGATCTCGCGAGAGATCATCGCCAGCCACCGGGGAGAAATTTTTGCCGAGAACCGCCGCGGCACCGACGGCAAGTCTACAGGCGCCCGCTTCGTCGTCCGCCTGCCCCGGGCCCCGGCGGGAGGCCGGGTGGATCGGCGCCTGAACTGATGCACGCGACGGCCATCGCGGTTCGGGGCCGCGCCGCCATCCTTCGCGGTCCGTCGGGCGCCGGCAAATCCGATCTGGCGTTGCGCTGCCTCGCAGCGGCGCCGTCGCCGTTGTTTCCCTTTTCGGCTGCACTTGTCGCCGACGATCAGCTGCTCGTCACGCCCGAGCATGGCCGTCTGGAGGTGCGCGGCGCCGCAGAGCCTCGCGGGCCGCCTCGAAGTCCGCGGCCTCGGCATCATTCCGGTTTCCGCCTGGGTCGAAGCGGCCGAGGCCGTGCTGCTGGTCGACCTGGTCGAAGCCGGCGCCGTCGAGCGCTATCCCGATCCCTGGCCGCTCGAACGCCTCCTGGGCTTCGAATTGCCTGTCCTCCGACTCTGGGCGTTTGCCGCGTCGGCACCCCTCAAGCTGCTGGCCGCACTCGCCAACCCCGATTTTCCTCGCTGGGCTTGAAGATCGCGGGGGCTTCGCTGGCGAAAGAGCTTGCGATTTGCCCAAACCCTTGCCACCTTCCGCCGGCGCACCCTGGGGCAGTCGAGGGACGAAGTCTGCCGCAACAGGCAGCGCGGCAACGGGGGCAAGAGACCCTGAATCGGATCAGGAACGGCTTTGCAGACATGATCGGTTTGGTGATTGTCACGCACGGCGGGTTGGCGGTGGAATTCCGCAATGCGCTCGAGCATGTCGTCGGCCGGCAGACCGATCTCGAAACCGTTACCATCGGACCCGATGACGACACCGAGGCGCGCCGGCGGGATATCCTGGATGCAGTGAAACGCGCCGATCGCGGCAGCGGCGTCATCATCCTCACCGACATGTTCGGCGGCACGCCCTCCAATCTGGCGATTTCGGTCATGGACGAGACCAAGGCCGAAGTCATCGCCGGCATCAATCTGCCGATCCTGGTCAAACTCGCGAGCATCCGCACCGAACTGCCGCTGGACAAAGCCGTGGCGACGGCCCGCGACGCCGGTAGCAAGTACATCAAGGTCGCGAGCCAGGAGCTTTCGGGCGGATGAGCGCGCTACGTCGGGCCTTGCCATGCCGGAGTTGAGGAATTCGCTGCGGCCCGAGGCGGTCGTCATCATCCGCAACATCAAGGGGCTGCACGCCCGCGCCTCGGCCAAGTTCGTGAAATGCGCCGAGAGCTATGACGCGCGGGTAACGGTGATGCGCGAGGGGCAGTCCGTCGGCGGCACGTCGATCATGGGCCTGATGATGCTGGCGGCGGGTCCGGGATCGACGCTGCACATCGCGGCAGAAGGACCACAGGGGCCCGAAGCGCTACAGGCGCTCGTCGCCCTGGTCGAGGCGGGCTTCGACGAAGACTGCGTCGGCGACGCCTGAAGGCACCGCCGGCGCCGCGCCGCTTATTTCGAAATGTGCAGCTGCGACAAGCGCACGGCGATGTCGCGGAAGGCCTGCTTCAGCTGGTCGCCGGTATCGACCGTATAGGCCTTCGAGGCGTCGGTGGCGCATTTCTTCAGCGTATCGATTGCAGTCTGGTTGCCGCCGAGGTCGAAACCGACGGTGTAGATTTCGATGTCGTCGTGCTTCATCTGGTTGCAGAGCGCGACCGCCTGTCCGGCCGAGTTGGAGCCGTTCGCCGATGACCCGGCGCCGAAGAGGCCGACGGGAATGCCGAACTTGTCGTACTCGGAGTTGTATTCGCCGTCGGTCATGAGCACCGCAAACTTGCGCAGCTTGGCCGTGCCGTAAGGCAAGGCATGGCCGGCTTCCGGCAAGACGCTGTTCCACTTGGGAGAGAGGAAATAGTACGACCAGGCGGTGCCGATATGACCGGCCGTGCTGTGGGCCGTGACGAGACCGTCGATGGCGGTAATCACGTCTGCCTTGTTGTCGGAGAGCGGGCGCATCGTGTCCACTTGCGGGAGCGAACACTCGCCGACGCCATCGCCGTCGTCATCCAAATTATAGGTCGACATGACGTAGTCGCCGGGGCCAGGCGCCGCGTCCGTGAACTTGTTCGAGGCGGTTCGCTCGGCCACGCACTTGGTCTTGTCGTAGGTGACGCTGAAGCCGCCGGTGTTCCAGCTGCCGTGACCGGAACTGCCGCTGCCGCTCGAACCCCCAAAAGTGCGGGACTCGGGCCAATTGGGATCGATCACCTTGGCGTAGATGTCGCTCGGCGGGCGCACGGCGCCGGAGAACGGCACCAGCGCCACCTTGGCCCAATAGGGGCTCTTGCCGTTGTTCTTCATCAGGATCTCGACCAGATCCTTGGCGGCGGCCTTCATGTCGTCGCGCTTGCTGCACGGTATGCACATGGAGCCCGAGACGTCGAGCATGAGGGAAACTTCGCGGTTGACGTCCGAGGTCGTGTCGTGAGCCGTGGTGGCCTCTGGTGCCTCCGAGGCGACGAAGAGCGGCAGCTTCATCACGTGGCCGAGGCCCATGAACGGCGTGCGGATGTAGGCGGTGCCCTCGGCGGCGACGGTCGCGCCGTTGTTGGTGATGACGAAGCGGACCGTATCGTCTTCGACCTTGATGCGGGTTTCGACATTGTTGTCGTAGTAGCGCTGCGCCAGCGCCAGCGCGGCGGCTTCCGTTGCCCCGGTTTGCAGGGCGCGGCCGGCGGCGAGGACGGAAGCGTCGATGGCCGAGAGGGTCTGGTCGCGGGCATTGAGCCAGCGGCCGAAATCGACGGCGGCGCCGATGAACAGGATGACGGTGAACATCATCAGTCCGAACATCATAGCGACGGCGCCGGCCGGATCGTTGGCAAAATCGGATCTGGTTTCAGGACCGGGGCGACGTTGCGCGCACTCCTCCCCAGCGCTGCGAAGGTCCGCGGCGGCGGTTTGAACTTTGGATTCGGCTAGCGAACGCCCGGACTGCGATTCGAGCCTGTGCGACATGACGGAACTCCAGCACAAGACATTGGTACAGCAACATTACTATGCGCAGCCTTTAACATTAGTAAATTTGCGCAAGACGAGATGTAATATACCCATGATTGTCATTGCATTTTTTCTCAATTTTATTAAAATTGAATTCTTCTATACTTGTGTATTTCTTACGTTGCTTGACGTTGATCCGCCTAGCCCCGCGCCTGCTGCTACCGGCGTCAAGACATAAAGAGTTGTTTATATGTTGTTGCGGCGCTTTGCGGCCTCCGCTATAGCTGCCGCACCGAATCCCGTGGCCCAGGCGCGCGGGTGAGGCCTCCATTTTTTGACCGCGGGGCCCCGGCGACCGCCGGTGGCAGAACCGTACAATCGAGCGCTAAGGAGCAGACATGAGCCGCCACCACGATTTCATCGTGAAAGATCTCGGACTAGCGGAATGGGGCCGCAAGGAACTCGCCATCGCCGAAACGGAAATGCCGGGCCTGATGGCGACGCGGGCCGAATACGGCGCCAAGAAGCCCCTGAAGGGCGCGCGCATTGCCGGCTCCCTGCACATGACCATCCAGACGGCCGTGCTGATCGAGACGCTGGCTGCCCTCGGCGCCGACATCCGCTGGGCCTCGTGCAACATCTATTCGACCCAGGACCACGCCGCGGCGGCGATCGCGGCGACCGGCATTCCAGTGTTCGCGGTCAAGGGCGAGAGCCTGGAAGAATACTGGGAATACACGCGCAAGATCCTCGAGTGGGGTGACGGCGGCACGCCCAACCTGATCCTCGACGACGGCGGCGATGCGACGCTGCTCGTCCACCTTGGGCTTGCGCGCCGAACAGGGCGACACCGAATTCCTCGACAAGGCCGGATCGGAAGAAGAAGAGATCCTGTTCGCCTTGATCAAGCGCACCTTGAAGGAAGCGCAAGGGCTGGTTCACCGAGCTCGCCGCCAACATCAAGGGCGTCTCGGAAGAAACGACGACGGGCGTGCATCGGCTCTATGAAATGCAGAAGAAGGGCACGCTGCTGTTCCCCGCGATCAACGTCAACGACAGCGTCACCAAGTCGAAATTCGACAACCTCTACGGCTGCCGTGAATTGCTCGTCGACGGCATCCGCCGCGGCACCGACGTCATGATGGCCGGCAAGGTCGCCTTCGTTGCCGGCTTCGGCGACGTCGGCAAAGGCTCGGCCGCCTCGCTGCGCCAGGCCGGCTGCCGCGTCATGGTCTCCGAGATCGATCCGATCTGCGCCCTGCAGGCGGCGATGGAAGGCTACGAGGTCACGACCATGGACGACGCCGCGACGCGCGCCGACATCTTCGTCACCGCGACCGGCAACAAGGACGTCATCACGACCGACCACATGCGGGCCATGAAGGACCGCGCCATCGTCTGCAACATCGGCCACTTCGACAACGAGATCCAGGTCGCGGGCCTGAAGAACTTCAAGTGGGTGAACGTCAAGCCGCAGGTCGACGAGATCGAGTTCCCCGACGGCAAGCGCATCATCCTCCTGTCGGAAGGCCGCCTCGTGAACCTCGGCAACGCCATGGGCCACCCCTCGTTCGTCATGTCGGCATCGTTCACGAACCAGACGCTGGCCCAGATCGAACTTTGGACCAACCCCGGCAAGTACGAGAAGAAGGTCTATACGTTGCCGAAGCATCTCGACGAGAAGGTCGCGATGCTGCACCTCGCCAAGATCGGCGCCAAGCTGACCGAAGCTGCGTCCCGACCAGGCCGCCTACATCGGCGTACCGCCGCAGGGCCCGTTCAAGTCCGACCACTACCGCTACTGAGCCGGCGTGTGCGGCGGAATGCGTAGCCAAACCGGCCACTGACAGACGAAGCGCGGCGCCAGGGGAACACCTCCGGCGCCGCGTTCGATTTCCGCCCCCTCCGCACTGGCAGAACAGAGCACGCGACCGCATAATCGCCGTTGTGATTCGCGGGCCGCTGAGTGGCGGGCCGCATACCTACCGGCGTCGGTGTCGACGCGTTTGCATGCCGGGCAATTTCTCTTTCGTCTCGAGACCCGGACTTTCATGCGCGCTCACGCCAACAAGGCCCAGACCGCCACGACGCGACGGCAGCTCGCGCTGATCCTGTTTGCGGCGCTGGCCGTGGTCA
The DNA here is from genome assembly GCA_963732525.1 of uncultured Alphaproteobacteria bacterium. GTDB lineage: Bacteria > Pseudomonadota > Alphaproteobacteria > Rhizobiales > Hyphomicrobiaceae > Hyphomicrobium_B. The sequence continues at coordinate 151,479 of CAVSZX010000023.1, read as the reverse complement.
GCATGGTTCTCGACCGGCGTCATCTCCGGCGAGCACAGCCGGCCGCAGACGTTCGATCTGCGCCACATCTCGCTCATCGCCCTCGTCGCCGGCGCCGCCTTCATCGCCGGCCTCATCGTCTGGCACATGACGAGTTCGGCCCGCCGCGACGCCCACAACGCCAAGACCGAAAGCGCGCAACTGCGCCGCAACCTGGCAGCCGCCGACGCCATCATCCGCGCCGAGCCGCAGGTGCTGATCTTCTGGGAGCAGGGCCAAGCCGTTCGCATCGTCGCCCACACCTTGAACGGGGTCATGGGCCTGCCCGAGCATCAGGCCGACATCCTGCGCTTCGGCCAGTGGCTCGAGCCGATCGCCTCGCAGAACCTGAAGGCCGCACTCGACCAACTGTTTGCCCAGGGCCGCGCCTTCAACATCATCCTGCAAACGGTCGCCGGCGGACAGCTGGAAGCCGAAGGCCGCGCGGCCGGCGGACGGGCCGTGCTGCGGTTCAAGGACATCTCCGGCTACAAATTCGAACTGGCGCGCGTGCTCGATTCCCAGCAGGCGCTGGCGCGCAATATCCGCTCCAGCCGGGCGCTGCTCGATACGCTGCCGATGCCCGTTTGGCTGCGCGGTCCCGACGGGCGCATCATCTGGATCAACGCCGCCTACGTCACGGCCGTCGAGGCCAATAGCGACAGCGAAGTCATCGAACGCCAGATCGAGCTGCTCGAAAGCCGCCAGCGCAGCGCAGTCGCCAAGGCACTCAACGCGGGAAGCAATTACCGCGACCGCGTGCACCTCGTCGCCGGCGGCGAGCGCAAGCCGCACGACATCGTGGTGCTGCCGGTCGACGACATCTCGGTCGGAGCGGCAATCGACGTCACGGCGATCGAGACGGCGCAGGACGAACTCGAACGCCAGATCGCCGCCTATGACCGGACCCTGGATCGCGTCTCGACCGGCGTCGCCATTTTCAATCGCGACCAGCAGCTCGTGTTCTTCAACGAAGCCTACTGGCAGCTCTGGCACATCGATCCCGCATGGCTGAACGAGCGTCCGAGCGACGGCGCCATTCTCGATCGCCTGCGCGAGCAGGGCAAACTTCCGCCCGCCGTCAACTACCGCGAATGGAAGAAGGAGTTCCTGTCCTGTTATCACTCGGGCAAGGGCTTCGAGACGCGCTGGCACCTGACCGACGGCCGCATTCTCCATGTCATCGCCGAACAGCGCGCCGACGGCGGCGTCACGTATCTCTTTGCCGATGAGACCGAGAGCCTGTCGCTCGAAAGCCGCTATAATGCCTTGATCGACGTGCAGCGCGAAACGCTCGACAGCCTGAAGGAAGGCGTGGCGGTGTTCGGCACCGATGGCCGGCTGAAGCTGTACAACCCGACCTTCCGCAGCATCTGGAAGATAGCGGCACGCAAGCTCGAGGAAACGCCGCATATCGACGAAGTGATCGACCTCGCGGCCGCGACCGAAATGCGATCGGCAGGCGTGGGCCCGCATCGGCCAGGCCGTCACCGCATTCCACGACGAGCGCGCGCCTTTCGATGGGCAGATCCAGCGCACCGACCAGAGTGTCATCGATTTTGCCCTGATGCCGCTGCCCGACGGGGCGACGCTGCTGACCTTCGTCGACGTCACCGACGCCAAGCGCGCCGAACGGGCACTCGTCGAGCGCAACGAGGCGCTCATCGCCGCCGACCGCCTGAAGACGCAGTTCATCGGCCACATTTCCTATGAGCTGAGGACGCCGCTGACGACCATCATCGGCTTCTCCGAAATGCTGGCGACGCCGTTCATCGGCGAACTCAATCCCAAACAGCGCGAATACGTCGGAGACATCATGTCGTCATCGAAGACACTGCTGGCGATCATCGACGATATTCTCGATCTGGCGACGATCGACGCCGGGACCATGGAACTGAAGCTGCAGCCGGTCGGCGTGCGCGGCGTCATCGACGCGGCCATCCTCGGCATTCGCGAGCGCGCCGTACGCTCGAAACTCACGATCGATATCGCGGTCGCCGACGACGTCAGCGAGTTCATGGCGGATGAAGCCCGCATGCGCCAGGTGCTTTACAATCTGCTTTCCAACGCCGTCGGCTTCTCCAAGCCCGGCAGCACGGTCGAGATCACCTGCTGGCGCGACAGCGGCGCGATCCTGTTCTCGGTCGAGGATCACGGCATCGGCATCCCCAAGGACGAGATTGGCAACGTGTTCCAGCGCTTCGTCAGCCGCAGCCATGGCGGCAAGCATCGCGGCGCCGGGCTCGGGCTATCGATCGTCAAGAAGCTGGTCGAGCTGCACGGCGGCACGATCGAGATCGAATCGCAGGAAAATCACGGCACCCGCGTCACCGTGCGCCTGCCGGAACGCCCGCTTCCCGTAGAGGACAGCCCCGCAGAGCCTCTGGCGAGATTGGCCCGCCGGGCCTAAACTCGGCGCGCAATGAGCCTCCACGAGCATTTCCAAAATCTGACAGAACCCATGCTGCGGCGCCTCGCCGAAGAGTTGGCGTTCGCACTTCGTAGCGGCGACACCCTGGCGCTCGAAGGCGATCTCGGCGCCGGCAAGACGACGTTCGCACGCTGCTTGATCAGGGCGCTCGCCGGCAACGACGGGATTGAGATCCCGAGCCCGACCTTCACGCTCGTACAGTCGTACAACACGCCGCGCTTCGAGGTCGCGCACTACGATCTTTATCGACTATCGAATCCGGAAGAGCTGGGCGAACTCGGTCTCGAGCATGCGCTTTCCCGCGGCATCGCGCTTGTCGAATGGCCGGAGCGCGCCGGCGACCTACTCGCTTCTGAGCGCTTGACGTTGGCGCTTCAGGATACAGGCGATGAAACGCGGCGCGACGTGACGCTCACCGCGACGAGCACGCTTGCGCCGCGGCTCGAACGCCTCGCCGCTATGCGGCAATTTCTGGAACAGGCGCAGTGGGGCGAGAGCGGCACGCGGTTCTCGTTTCTCCAAGGCGACGCCTCGGCGCGGCGCTATGCCCGGCTCCAACGCGCCGATGGCGCGTGCGCAATTCTGATGGATTCACCGCGGCAGCCGGACGGTCCGCCGGTGCGCGACGGCAAGCCCTACAGCCAGATCGCTCACCTCGCGGAAGACGTGCGTCCCTTCGTTGCCATCGCGGAGGGCTTGCGTGCGCGGGGACTGTCGACGCCTCAGATCTTTGCCCACGACCTCGATGCCGGACTGCTTTTGATCGAGGACCTGGGGGATCGCGTCTTCGGCCGCGAAGTCGAACAGGATGCTGACCAGAAGGCGCTTTGGCGCCGCGGTGTCGATACGCTCGTGGCGTTACGGCTGATGCCGCCCGGTCCCATGCCGCTGCCCGACGGCACGAGCTATGCGCTGCCGCCGATGGATCGAGGCGCGCTGCATATCGAGGCGGATCTTTTGCTCGACTGGTACTGGCCAGCGCTCTACGGCACGCCGCCGTCTCCGAGTGTGCGCGCCGAGTTCGAAGCGATCTGGGGCGCGATCTTCGAGCGTCTCGATCGCCTGCCCAAGGGCTGGGTGCTGCGCGATTATCACTCACCGAATTTGATTCTGCTCGCCGACAGGCCGGCGCCGCGCGATGCCGGCATCATCGATTTCCAGGACGCGCTGCTCGGACCGCAGGCCTACGACCTCGTGTCGCTGCTTCAGGATGCTCGCCTCGATGTCGGCGCAGATATCGAGCGCGGCCTGCTGCAGCATTACATCGCAGCCGTGAAAAAGAACGAGGCGGACTTTGACGAAAAGGCGTTCCGCTTTTCGTATGCGGCGCTTGGAGCGGAGCGCAATACCAAGATCCTCGGCATCTTCGCGCGGCTCGCCAAGCGCGACGGCAAGCGGCAGTATTTGGCCCATATTCCGAGGCTCTGGGACTACCTTCAGCGAAACCTTGTGCATGAGGATTTGACGGCGCTCAAAGCATGGTATGACGTGCACTTGCCGCCAAAGGTGCGGGGACGCGCACTCGATATCTAGTCTGAGAATTCCCGCAACGGAGTAGCCTCGCCGCATGCCGAAATCCGCCAAGCCGAAGACCGCCTTCGTGCTCGCCGCCGGTCTCGGCACGCGCATGCGCCCGCTGACGGACACTCTGCCGAAGCCGCTTGTTAAACTCGCCGGAAGGCCGCTGATCGATCACGTGCTCGACAGGCTCGCCGCGGCAGGCATCACCCGCGCGGTCGTCAACGTCCATCACCACGCCGACCTGCTCGAAGCGCATTTGAAGGCCCGCAAGTCACCGGCGATTCGTCATCTCGGATGAACGCGGCGTGCTGCTCGATACCGGCGGCGGCGCCAAGCGGGCCTTGCCGCTCCTCGGCAAAGAACCGTTCCTGATCCACAATTCGGATTCGGTCTGGATCGAAGGTCTCGGCCGCAACATCGAGCGACTTTGTGACGCCTGGGACGAGACCCGCATGGACAGCCTGATGCTGCTCGCTCCGACCGCCGCCAGTCTCGGCTATGAGGGTCCGGGCGATTTCAACATGGACGCGAACGGCATCTTGAGCCGGCAGAGCGGACAGCGCCTCGCGCCGTTCGTGTTCGCGGGCGTATCGATCGCACATCCGCGTCTCTTCGAGACCGCGCCCGAGGGCAAGTTCTCGCTCAATCTGCTGTGGAACCGCGCCATCGAAAAAGGCCGGCTGTTCGGCGTCCGACTTGACGGCCTGTGGATGCACGTCGGCGATCCCGAGGCGCTGAAGGCAGCGGAAGACACGCTCGCCGATACCAGCGTCGTCACCGGGCGTCCCGGGGCGCGGCCATGACGAGCAACGTTTTCACCATTCCTCCGGGCGAACCGTTCCTGGAGCGCCTGTCGCGTGCGATCCTGAACGGCGACCTGCCGGCGCCAGGAAGCGCGCGGCCCGTTCCCTTGTCGCTCCCCGACGTGACCCTGCTGCTGCCGACGCGACGCGCGACGCGGGCCCTGCAAGAGGCTTTTCTCGCGGCCTCGGGCGCACGGGCGCTGCTGATGCCGCGCATCAAACCGATCTCCGAGGGGGAAGAGGACCTGACCCTGCTCTCGGGGCTCGCGGGGCTGACCTCGCTCGGCTCGGCCGCGATCGATTTGCCGCCCGCGGTGACGCCGCTCGAGCGCACGCTGACGCTGATGCAGCTGGTGCTGCTCTGGCGCACGAAAATGGCACAAGCTGATCCAGATGAGATGAGCCAGGGCGCCAACACGCCGGCGCAGGCAGCGGCGCTTGCCAGCGACCTCGCCAATCTCATCGATCTTCTCGAAACCGAAGGCGTGGCGCTGACCGGCATCGCCAAGCTGGTGCCGGAAACCTACGCCGCCCACTGGCAGAAGACGGTGGAATTCCTGCGCATCGTCACCGAGTTCTGGCCGATCCACTTGCAAGAGCGCGGCTTCACTTCGATCGCCGGACGCCGCAATGCCTTGATCCGCGCCGAAGCCGAGCGCCTCACCAAGGTGCCGCCCAAGTCGCCGGTCATTGTCGCCGGCGTCACGGGGTCGATCCCGGCGACGGTCGAACTGATGCGTGCCGTCATCGCCCTTCCCAACGGCGCCATCGTGCTGCCGGCGCTCGACATGGATCTCGACGAACAAGGCTGGGCGGCGGTTTCGCATTCGCCCGAGCATCCCCAGTACGGCTTGAAGCAGCTTCTCGACAGCCTCGGGATAGAGCGCGGTGCGGTCCGCATTCTACCGGGGCCGCGCGCCGCCAAAGCGCTGACGCAGCGTACGTCCTTCATCAGCGAAGCCTTACGGCCGTCTTCGACCACCGAACGCTGGCACCGCTACGCCAAGACTGCCGACAAGGACCAAGTCCGCGCGGCGCTCGCCGGCGTGACGTTGATCGAGGCACCGGGCGCGGCCGACGAAGCCGAGGCCGTGGCGCTGATCCTGCGCGAGGCCGTCGAGACGCCAGGCAGGACCGCGGCGCTGGTCTCGCCGGACCGCCTGCTGGCGCGCCGCGTCGCCATCCGCATGAAGAGCTGGGGCATCCGCGTCGACGACAGCGCCGGGCGTCCGTTCAAGAAGACGGTGCCCGGCACGTTCCTCGAACTCGTTGTCGATGCCGCCGTCAACGACTTCGCTCCGGCGCCTCTCATGGCTTTGTTGAAGCATCCGCTGTGCCGGCTTGGGATGCAGCCTTTCGACATCCGCCGCTTCGGCCGGGCGCTGGAACTCATCGCATTCCGCAGCCCTTATCTCGGCCGCGGTCTCGAAGGCGTCGCCGCCGCGCTCGAACACGCCGAGCGCGCCAAGCTCGACAAGGAGCGCCAGCACGACGCCGTGCGCCGGCTTTGGGACGAGGACTGGGCCGGCGCCCGCGATCTCGTCAAGCGCCTGGCGGCGGCGTTCGAACCGCTGGCGTTGCTCTATCGCGACAAGGCAAAGCGGCCGCTCAAAGCCTTTGCAACAGCGCACGCCGAGGCGGCCGAACGGCTGGCCGTCGCACCGGAGGCGGCAGATGCGGTCGCCGATACCGCGGCCAATCCGCTCTGGCAGGGCGAAGCGGGCGAAGCCGCCAATACCTTCTTCGTCGGCCTCCTCTCGGACGAAATGCCCGGCATCGAAATCAGGTGTGGCGACTACGCCGACCTCTATCGCTCGCTCCTGGCGCGCGAGAACGTGCGCGAGCGCACGCCCGTGCATCCGCGCGTCTCGATCTGGGGACCATTCGAAGCGCGACTGCAGCAGCCGGACGTGCTCATACTCGGCTCCCTCAACGAGGGCACGTGGCCGGAGCCCGCCGATCCCGGCGCTTGGCTCAACCGGCCGATGCGCGAAACGCTTGGGCTGCCGTCGCCCGAAGTCGAAATCGGCCGAGCCGCGCACGATTTTATTTCGCTGCTTGGGGCGAAACGCGTGTTTCTGACGCGATCGCGAAAGATCAAGGGCGTGCCGGCGGTGCCGTCGCGCTGGCTGATGCGCATCAGCGCCCTTCTCGACGGGCTCGAAATTCCCGACGCACTCGAAAGCGCGCAACCTTGGCTCGGCTGGGCGCGCGCCCGCGACATGATCGACGACAGCCGGCGCACGCGCATTGCCGCGCCCGAGCCGCGCCCCGCTTGCGAATTGAGACCCAGGCGGCTCAGCGTGACGCGGGTCGAAGAGTGGATCAAGAACCCCTACGCGATCTTTGCCGGCCATATCCTGAAGCTCTCGGCGCTGCCCGCGCTCGGCGAACCGCCCGACCAGAGCCTGCGCGGCGCGCTCGTGCACGAGGTGCTCTCGAAGTTCGCTACCGCGCATCCCGAGAACCTTCCCGGCGATCTCGATGCGGCGCTCGAACGAATCGCCGAAGAGGTGCTCGAGGATTACACCGGACACGCGCGCATCGCCGCCTTCTGGATGCCGCGCTTGAAGCGCTTCCTCTCCTGGTTCGCGGCGACCGAAGGCGAACGGCGCAGCGATGTCTCGCGCGTTGCGGCGGAGACCACGGGTTCGCTGGTCATTCCCGCGCCGCTGGGGCCGTTCACGCTGACGGCGCGCGCCGATCGCATCGACTTGACCAGCGCCGGCCTCATCATCACCGACTACAAGACCGGCGTTGCGCCCAACACCAAAGCCGTGCTCGCCAACCGCTCGCCGCAGTTGCCGCTCGAAGCGGCCATCGCGGTATCGGAGACGGGATTCCCGGGACTTGCCGGAACGCCTGTTACGGGGCTGCGCTATATTCGCGCCTCGGGCGGTGAACCGCCGGGCGAAGAAACGAGCGTCAAGACCGACGACGTCGCGGCACTGGCGGAGGCAGCCCGCGCCGGCCTCGCCAAGCTCATTGCGCTCTACGACGACGCCAAGACGCCGTACCGCGCGGTCAGACGTCCTGGATACCGCTACGACTACGACGACTATGCCGATCTCGCGCGTGTGGCGGAATGGTCGGCGCACGTCGATGAGGAGGCCTAGCGCATGAACCGCCCAACCTCGGCCAAGGATATCGAAGCAGTACGCAAAGAGACGGACCGGGCGCAATCTCGCGCCGCCGATCCGGCGTCTTCGGCATGGGTCAGTGCCAACGCCGGCACGGGCAAGACGCACGTTCTGACCAACCGCGTGCTGCGCCTGCTGCTTGCCGGTACCGAGCCCGCGCGCATACTCTGCCTCACGTATACGAAGGCTGCGGCGGCGGAAATGTCGACGCGCGTCTTCGACCGCCTCGCGGGCTGGGTGACGGCGAGCGAAGCGGATTTGAGCGCCGCGCTTTCCCGCCTCACCGGTTCGGCGCCCGACACCTCGACACTTGAACGCGCGCGCACGCTTTTCACCGGCGCCATCGAGACGCCCGGCGGCCTCAAGGTGCAAACCATTCATGCCTTTGCCGAGCGCCTGCTGCAGCGCTTTCCGCTCGAAGCCGGCGTGCCGCCGGGTTTCAAGATTCTCGATGACGCCAAAAAGAACGAACTCGTCGCCCGCGCCATCAACGACACGCTGGAAGAGGCGACATCGGCGCCGGCACGGCCCTTGGGGCAGGCGCTCGAGACCGCCATTCGATATGCGTCCGACGCCAATTTCGATGAACTCCTTTCGAAGACCATCGAAGAACGCAAATGGCTGCTCAGCGCCAGCCGGCTCGGGCAAGGGCCGGGCGGAGACGATTTCGCCGGCGCGGCGAAGCTGCTGCGGACTATATTGGGCGTCGGCACGAATGCAGATGAAGTTTCTCTCGAGGCGGCGCGGGCCAACGTTTTCTCCGAGCCGGACTTGCGGGCGTTGCGCGACCTCCTCTCCGGAGGAGGAAAAGGTGATGTCGCTCACGCGGAGGCGCTCGGTGCGGCCCTGGGGCAGCGCGCCAACGACGCCCGCGCCAAGCACTTGGCCAGCTATCTGCTCACCGGAACCGGAGAGCCGCGCGCCAAGCTGCTGTCGAAAGCGCTGAGCGACGGGCGGCCCGATCTCGCGGCCAATGCCGACAAGGCCCAGGGCGCATTTTTGAAGCTGACAAATGAACTGAAAGCCCTCGCCGTCGTCACCGCGAGTTCGGCGCTCTATCGTCTCGCCGGCGCCGTGTTACAACGCTACGCCGACGCCAAGGCGGCGTCCGGTGCCCTCGACTTCGACGATCTCATCACCCACACCACGAACCTCCTCAATTCGGCATCGTCGGCCGCGTGGGTGCTGTTCAAGCTTGATGGCGGCCTCGATCACATCCTGGTCGACGAAGCGCAGGACACCAGCCCCGAGCAATGGGAGATCATCCGGGCGCTGGCGGCCGAATTCTTTTCCGGCTCCGGCGCCCGGCCCGGCATCGTGCGCACCATCTTCGCGGTCGGCGATGAAAAGCAGTCGATCTACTCGTTCCAGGGCGCGGCGCCGGAACAGTTCCACGCCATGGGGCAAGCCTTCGCCGAAGCCGCCAAGCAAAGCGCCGCACGCTGGCAGGCGGTGCCGCTCAATCTGTCGTTCCGCTCGGTGCAGCCCGTTCTCGACGCGGTGGACGAGGTTTTTTCGGATCCGGCGCGCACGCCGGGACTGACGGCGACGGCGGAGGCGATCCGTCATATCGCCAGCCGCTTCGGTCACGGTGGCCGGGTCGAAGTGTGGCCGCTCGAAACTTATATCGATGCCGATTCCGCCGATCCCTGGTCGCCGCTCGCAGACACCTCCGAGCGGGCGCCCGTCAATCGCCTTGCCGAGAGGATCGCCGCCAACATCGACAGCTGGCTGCGCAACAATGAAATCCTAGCCTCGACCGGCCGGCCCGTGCGCGCCGGCGACATCCTGATCCTGGTGCGCAAGCGCCATCCCTTCGCCGTGCCGATGGTGGCGGCGCTGAAGGCACGCGGTATCGCGGTCGCCGGCTCCGATCGCGTCGAATTGACCGACCTCGTCGCCGTCAAGGACCTGATGGCGCTTGGCGATTTCCTGACACTTCCCGAGGACGATCTGGCGCTCGCGGTGGTGTTGAAAAGCCCGCTCTTCAATCTCACCGACGACGATCTGCTGGCGCTGGCGCCGGGACGCAAGGGGACATTGTGGAAGGCCCTGCTCGCGGCGGCGGATCAGAACATCCGTCTCAAGCCGGCGGCGGAAACCTTGAAGCGATGGCGCGCCAAGGCCGACTTCACGCCGCCGTTCGAATTCTTCTCCGACCTCCTCGACCGCGACGGCGGGCGGCGGCAGTTCATGGAGCGCCTTGGCCCTGAAGCCGCCGACGGCCTGGATGAATTTCTCGAACTCGCGATAAGCTACGACGACGGCGCGCCACCGTCTCTCACCGGCTTCCTGTCGAGCCTTCGTCAGGGCGGACACGTAGTGAAGCGCGACATGGAGCACGGGCGCGACGAAGTCCGTGTCATGACCGTGCACGGTGCCAAGGGCCTCGAAGCGCCCATCGTGTTTCTGCCCGATACCTGCACCATCGCCTCCGGCGACAGTCCGGGAACGCGCCTCGTCGAACTCGAAAGCGCGGCCAGACCTTCGGGCGTGCCGGCGCCGCTCGTCTGGGCGGTCAAAGGAACCTCCCGTGTTGCAGTGATCCGCGCGGCACGTGAGGCGGAAGAAGGGCGGGCAGCGGCCGAGCGCAACCGGCTGCTCTACGTCGCCATGACACGGGCCCGCGACCGGCTGTATGTCGCGGGCTTTGAAGGCAAGAAGGGTCGGGCCAAGGGCTGCTGGTACGACACGATCGAGGCCGCTCTTGCGGCGAAGCTCGTCAACGTCACGGAATCGGGTGGCAGCGTGCGCCGGCTCGAAAGCAAGCAGGAGGCCGAGACGGAAGAGTTAGTCGCCGCCACCGCCGTGTTGCATCCCGCCGTTGCCCTGCCGCCATTTGCGCTGAAGCGTGCCGGCTCGGAGCCGCAGCTTTCCGTACCGCTGGCGCCGTCACGGCTCGAAGCTTACGCGCCGGACGCCGAGGGTGAACCGATAACGCGCCAGGAGAACGGCCCGGGCGACGTCACCGACCGACCTTCGCCGATGAAGCTCGCCACCGAGAACCGTTTTCTGCGCGGCACTCTGACCCACGCGCTGCTCGAACATCTGCCTTCGCTTCCCGAAGCAACGCGGGCGCAAGCGGCGGCGGCGTTCGTCACCAGCCGCGGCGGCGGCCTCTCGGAAAAGATGCGCACGAGTATCGTCAAGGAGACGCTTCAGATCCTTGCCCACAAGGACTTCAAGCCGCTCTTTTCTGAAGAGAGCCGCGCCGAGGTGCCACTTGCGGCGACACTGCCGCGACCATCGGGCCCAGGTCCGGCCTTGAAACTCTCGGGCCAGATCGACCGGCTCGCCGTTCTCGAGAACGAGGTGCTGATCGTCGACTACAAGACCAATCGCCCGCCGCCCCTGCGCTCCGACGATGTGGCGCCTGCCTACCTTTTTCAGCTCGCGGCCTATGTCCTGGCGCTCGGCGAAATCTATCCCGGAAAGCGCGTCCGCGCCGCCCTGCTGTGGACCGACGGGCCGCGACTCATGGAAATCCCTTCTGCCACAATTCAAGAGTACATCCGCAGGCTGTGGGACCTCGATCCAGGGAGCCTTGACGCCTCTTGAGGCAATACCTACCTATGGTCGGACCAGTTAAGGGCGCCCGTACTCAGGGATTGCCCGGTGAGATTGAGGGGTGCCGGTGTTCGGGCCCCGCCAAGGAGAAAAACACATGGCCAATGCCGTGACTGATTCGAGCTTCGAGCAGGAAGTGTTGAAATCGAGCGAGCCGGTGCTCGTCGACTTCCACGCTGTTTGGTGCGGGCCGTGCAAGGCCATGGCGCCGGCGCTCGAGCAGGTGGCCGCCGAAATGAAGGGCAAAATCAAAGTCGTGAAAGTCGATGTCGATGAGAACCCGAAGGTGACCGTGACCTATGGCATTCGCGCCATGCCGACGCTGCTGCTGTTCAAGGGCGGCAAGGTGGCGGCGCAGCACACCGGCGCCATCGTGCAGAAGAAGAAGCTCGAAGATTGGATCACGGCCAGCGTCATGGCCTGAAGCGCGCGTCGCGAATTCGCTTGAATAAAAAACCCCGCGGGTGACTGCGGGGTTATTTATTTGGGCCATGCAAAAGAATACCTGCCCCCTCGTGGGGGAGGTTGGGAGGGGGGAAATTGCAACTCTCGACAAAGTCGATTTCAGCCGCGGCGTGTTACAGGATTCCCTGCGGCACTCCGTTTGGGATTCCCCCCACCGCACCTTTCGGTGATTCCCCCCACCGCACCTTTCGGTGATTCCCCCCACCGCACCTTTCGGTGATTCCCCCCACCCCTAACCCCTCCCCACAGGGGGGAGGGGAATTCGTGCGTTAACGCTGAAAGCTCTGGAGCGCAACGCTGGTTCGTGGTATAAACACTAGACTGCCAGATTAGGCGAAATGAGCCGCCGGTTCGTATTTTCGAGCCGGCGTTTTTGTTTGTGGATCGAGGCTTGGGACGGGCCATGAACCTCGACACCTTGACCATTGCACTGCTGACGCTTGCGGCACTCCTCGCCGGTTTCATCGACGCCATCGCCGGCGGCGGCGGGCTGATCACGCTGCCGGCGCTGTTGCTCGCAGGCGTGGCACCGGCCGAAGCCATCGCCACCAACAAGCTGCAAGGGACATTTGGCGTCGCGGCGGCGAGCCTCAGCTATCACCGCGCGCAACTGATCGACTGGCGGAGCTTGCGTGCGGCGATTGCCGCAACGGCGGTCGGCGCGGCACTTGGCGCGACGGCGGTTTCAATTATCGACACCACGGCCCTGCGCGCGCTGATACCGTACGCGCTGCTTGCGGCGGCGTTGTACTTCGCGGCAGTGCCGTACCTGCGCGAGCACGGCCCACGCACCGCATTGCCGGCACGAGCCTTCGCGATCGGGCTGGCGGCGCCGATCGGATTTTATGACGGCATTTTCGGACCCGGCGCCGGATCGCTTTACACACTCGCCTTCATCGCCTTCGCCGGCGTCAGCCTGGTCACGGCAACGGCGCACACCAAGGTCTTGAACCTGACCTCGAACGTCGTCTCGCTCGCCGTGTTTCTGGTTAGTGGTCATGTGAATTTTGCAATCGGATTGCCGATGGCGCTCGGTCAGGCGGCAGGCGCCTGGGTTGGCTCGCACACGGCGATGCGGCACGGAGCGCAAATTATCCGCCCATTGCTGGTCGTCACGACTGCGGCCGTGGCGCTGAAGCTGTTGCTGGGAAGGTAGGTCGGGGTGAGCGGTTTTCTTGCGAACCCCGATGTTCCGGTACTGTCGGGGTTCGCAAGAGGGCTCACCACCGACCTACGGACCGAGCGCGACCTACACCGCCGGACGTTCGACGCCGGTCGGTGGCGGACCGATGGCGTCGAGGGCGTCGTTCTCGGCGTCGGTGAAAATGCGCGAACGGGTCAAGAAGCGCACGCCCTCCGGCGCCTCGACCGAAAAGCCCGAGCCGCGGCCCGGTACCACGTCGATGACGAGATGGGTGTGCTGCCAGTACTCGAATTGCGACCGGCCCATGTAGAAGGGCTGGCCGCCTATCTCGCCCATGAAGACGTCCTGGGCGCCGACCTTGAATTCCCCGCGCGGATAGCACATCGGCGCCGAGCCGTCACAGCAGCCGCCCGACTGATGGAAAAGCAAGAGGCCATGAATGCCGATCAGCTTACTGATGAGCTGCAGCGCTTCGGGCGTGGCGGTGACGCGTTGGACCATGGGGGTCTCCAGATTTCCCCCTCTCCCCGTTGTTGCACTTAACGGGGAGAGGGCTGGGGTGAGGGGCGGCAACAAATTCGGAGCAAGCGGCTGCCCCTCACCCTAGCCCTCTCCCCGCGCAAACGAAGTGCGCGGGGAGAGGGGACTTAGTTCAGAAGAAGCCCAGAGCCTTCGGGCTGTAGCTGATCAGCATGTTCTTGGTCTGCTGATAGTGGTCGAGCATCATCTTGTGCGTCTCGCGGCCTATCCCTGACTGCTTGTAGCCACCAAATGCGGCGTGCGCCGGGTAGAGATGGTAGCAGTTGGTCCAGACGCGGCCGGCCTGGATCTCGCGGCCGAAGCGATAGGCGCGCGAACCGTTACGGGTCCACACACCCGAGCCGAGGCCGTAGAGCGTGTCGTTGGCGATGGCGAGGGCTTCTTCCGGCGTTTCGAAGGTCGTGACCGAGACGACGGGTCCGAAGATTTCCTCCTGGAACACACGCATCTTGTTGTTACCTTCGATCACCGTCGGCTCGACGTAGAAGCCGTTGGCGATCTCGCCGCCGAGGTTGGCACGGCGGCCGCCGGTCAGGATGCGGGCGCCTTCACCCTTGCCGATCTCGATGTAGGAGAGGATCTTTTCGAGCTGATCGTTGGAAGCCTGCGCACCGATCATGGTGGTGGCATCCATCGGATGGCCCTGCTTGACCTTCTGGACGCGCTGGATGGCGCGATCCATGAACTTTTCGTAGATCGAACGCTGGATGAGGGCGCGCGAGGGGCAGGTGCAGACTTCGCCCTGGTTCAAAGCGAACATGGTGAAGCCTTCGAGGCACTTGTCGAAGTATTCGTCGTCAGCGTCCATGACGTCGGCGAAGAAGATGTTCGGCGACTTGCCGCCGAGTTCGAGCGTGCAGGGAATGATGTTTTCGGACGCGTACTGCATGATCAGACGGCCCGTCGTCGTCTCGCCGGTGAAGGCGATCTTGGCGATGCGCTTGTTCTGAGCGAGCGGCTTGCCGGCTTCGATGCCGAAACCGTTGACGACGTTGAGAACGCCTTCGGGCAGCAGGTCGCCGATGATGTCCATCAGCACCATGATGCTCATCGGCGTCTGCTCGGCGGGCTTCAGCACGATGCAGTTGCCGGCGGCGAGTGCGGGAGCGAGCTTCCACACCGCCATCAGGATCGGGAAGTTCCAGGGAATGATCTGGCCGACGACGCCGAGCGGTTCATGGAAGTGATAGGCGACGGTGTCGTGGTCGATCTCGGAGAGTGAGCCCTCCTGGGCCCGCACGCAGCCGGCGAAATAGCGGAAGTGGTCGATGGCGAGCGGCATATCGGCGTGCGTGGTCTCGCGGATCGGCTTGCCATTGTCGATGGTTTCGACCAGCGCCAGGATGTCGAGATTGGCTTCCATGCGGTCGGCGATCTTGTTCAAGATCTGGGCGCGAGCCGCGGGCGATGTGCGGCCCCAGGCTACACGCGCCTTGTGTGCGGCATCGAGTGCGAGTTCGATGTCTTCGGCCGTCGAACGGGCGATGTCGCAGACGTGCTGGCCGGTGATCGGCGTGATGTTCGAGAAGTACTGGCCGCGCACGGGCGCGACCCACTTACCGCCGATGAAATTGTCGTAGCGCGGCTTGATGATCTGCTTGCCGTTGAGCTTGTCCATGGCAACGTGTTGCATGCGTTTCTCTCCTCTTGTGGGGACGGTGTTTTATCGTTATGTTTTTGGTTGCATAGCGGCAGTCATACCCCTTTTACCAGCCTCAAGGCGAGAGACCTTTTCGTGGTTCTTTAGTAGGACCGGACTTTCACGACGCTAGGCGCAGGGGTGGTGAGTATTACGCCGTCGCGGAGACGGCGAGAGGGTGTTTGCGCGCCTTATGACAGGCCTGGGACCGTCTGCGTTTCAATTGATGAATGTGATTGAACCGCTGGCGGGCGGCGGTGGCAAAGCAGCGCTTCAGTTCGATTGCGCGGTCGTGCCTTCCTGCAGGGCAAGCACGTGGCCCGCGAGATAGAGCGAGCCGCAGATCAGCACGCGCTTCTCGCCCTTGGGCAAATCGGCGATGTTTTCGAGCGCGGCAATGAAGCCGCCCCGCGCCACGGCATTGAGGCCGGCACCGCGCGCGATCTCGGCCAGGTTCTCCTCCGAATGCGGCGCTTCGTGCGCGCCCGGGATCGGTACCGTGTAGATCATGCGAACGAGACCTCGGAACGGCGCCAGGAAGCCCAGCGCATCCTTCTGACCCATCATGCCGACGATGAGATACGTGGGCTTCGGCGCGCGTTCTTCGAAGCTCGCGAGCGTATCGGCCAGCATGTCGCCGGCGGCCGGATTGTGCCCGCCGTCGAGCCAGAGTTCGCATTCGGGTCCGAGAATCTGCGGCAGCGGCCCGTTCGTGAGGCGCTGCATGCGGGCCGGCCATTCGACGCTGCGCAGCCCCTTTTCCATGGCCTTCTCGTCGATCGCCAATTCGGCGCGTTCGGCCGATAGCAGCAGCGCCGCCGCGACCGCGGTTCCGGCATTGGCGATCTGGTGACGGCCGAGAAGCGCGGGCAACGGCAGATCGAGCAGGCGATCCTCGCGCTGAACCACGAGGCGGCCGGACTGCTCGTAGGCGTCATAGTCGCGCCCGGCGGCGATCAGCGGCGCCCCGACGGCGTTGGCGCGCGCCTCGATCACCGTCATCACTTCGTCGTCCTGCGGCGCCAGAACGCCGGTGACGCCGCGCTTCAGGATGCCGGCCTTTTCGCCGGCGATTTTGGCGAGCGTCGGCCCGAGTTTTTCGGCATGATCGAAAGAAACCGGCGTGATGATGGTCAGCGCCGGCACCTTGATGACATTGGTGGCATCGAGACGGCCGCCGAGCCCGACCTCGAGCAGCAGAATGTCGGCGGGCGTTTCGGAAAAGGCCAGAAAGGCCGCGGCCGTGGTGATTTCGAACTGGGTGATATCGTCGCCGTCGTTCACGGCATTGACGCGCATGAGGACATCGACGAGCGCGTCCTCGTCGATGGCAAGCGACTTGCCGCCCTTTCCGGCGAGCGAAATGCGTTCGTGAAAGCGCACGAGGTGCGGCGAGGTGTAGACGTGGACGCGCTTGCCCGCCGCCTCGTACATGGCTTTCAGATAGGCGGTGACGGAGCCCTTGCCGTTGGTGCCGGCGATGTGCACGACGGGCGGCAGCTTGGTTTCCGGATGGCCAAGCTTGCCCAGCAGCCGCTCGACGCGGCCCAAGGAGAGATCGATGAGCTTGGGATGCAAAAGCTTCATCTGCGCCAGAAGCGCGTCGCTGGTCGGACGTTTTGTCTTGGTTGGCATCCGCGGACCCGCTCCACGCTTCTGTCGTCGATAGGGTGCGGATCAGGCGCCGCGCGTCACGTCCTTGGGAGATGTGGGTTTGGGGATCTGTTCGCCTTCGCGCTTCGACTTGTCACCGCGCGCGGGATCGAAGCGCTGGCTGGGCGGCACGACTTCGGGTTCGACGACGCCGCCGGTCTCGCGCGCCGCCGTCTCGATGAGTTTGCCATCGACGGATGAGCCGTTCATGTACGCCTTGCCGTTGACGCGCCGTGCGCCCGCCGTTTTGCTAGCGACGCCCGACATGACGAGGCGGCAAATGCGGGCCAGCGTCTCGCGCAGCTTGTGGCGGTGGACGACCATATCGACCATGCCGTGGGCCAGGAGATATTCCGAGCGCTGGAAACCGTCGGGCAACTGCTCGCGAATGGTCTGCTGGATGACGCGCGGACCGGCGAAGCAGATGAGGGCTCCGGGCTCGGCGATGTGAATGTCACCGAGCATGGCGTAAGAGGCGGTGACGCCGCCCGTCGTCGGGTCGGTCAGGACGACGATGTAGGGGAGCTTGGCGTCGCGCAGCGCTTCGACGGCAATGGTCGTGCGCGGCATCTGCATGAGGCTGAGGATTCCCTCCTGCATGCGGGCGCCGCCTGACGCCGAGAACAGAATGAACGGCGTCTTCAGTTCGACGGCGCGCATCATGCCGGTGATGACGGCCTCGCCCGCGGCCATGCCGAGCGAACCTGCCATGAAGCGGAAGTCCTGCACCGCGGCGACGACGGGCACACCTTCGAGGCGTCCCTCGCCGACGAGCACGGCGTCGTCGAGCTCGGTTTCGGCCTTGGCATTTTTCAGGCGGTCGGTGTACTTGCGGCCGTCGCGGAACTTCAAGGGATCCTGCGGCACGGACGGCACGGAGACCTTGATATAGTCGCCGCCGTCGAAGAGGTGCCGCAAGCGCTGATCGGCGCCCATGCGCATGTGATAGTTGGAACCGGGCACGACGAATTCGTTGGCCTCGAGGTCCTTGTAGAAGACCATCTGGCCGCTCTCCGGGCACTTGACCCAGAGGTTGTCGGGGACTTCGCGTTTCGTGGTCGACGACAACAGTCCGCGGATCTTCGGCCGGACGACGTTGTTGATCCAGTTCACGGCGAATGGCTCCTTGATACCGCTTCAGCGGCGACGAGACCCGCTCAGGCGGAAACACTGCGAGGGGCGGAAATGGCCGCGCGCCTCAGATGGGTTGCAGGGCACAGCAATTCTAAACCCCGCAGCCTTCCCATCAAAGGGAAGATTGCCGGTATATGGCCCCCGGCCCAGGACTTAAACAGATCTTCGAGACCGGTTGTGGTGGATAATAGCGATTGTGGTCAAGAACCGCGCAATGCCGCAGCCAGTTCCTTGACCATTCCGAGCACGGCAGGCGCCGTCGTCGACGTCGCTTCTCCCTTTGATCCCAAGGACTTCTCGATTTCTCCTACCAGCGCCGAGCCGACCACGACCCCGTCCGCGCCTTTGGCGAGTTCCCTTGCCTGGGCCCCGGTCCTGACGCCGAAGCCGACGACAACGGGCAAATCGGTCTTGCCCTTAATCCTCTTCACCTCTTTGTGAACATCGTTCACTACGGGTGCGGCGGCACCGGTAATGCCGGTGATGGAGACATAATAGAGAAAGCCGGACGTGTTCTCGAGCACGGCCGGAAGCCGCCTGGCGTCGGTTGTCGGCGTGGCGAGGCGGATGAAGTTGAGGCCATGGGCGACGGCAGGCAGGCAGAGTTCGTCATCGGCCTCCGGCGGGACGTCGACGACGATCAGGCCATCGACGCCGGCGGCTTTGGCGTCATTCAGGAAGCGCTCGTTGCCGTAGACGTAGATCGGATTGTAGTAGCCCATGAGGACGAGAGGTGTGGCATTGTCCGCCTTGCGGAAATTGCGCACCATTTCGAGCGTTTTGATCATGTTCTGGCCGCCCTTGAGCGCCCGCTGGGACGAGGCCTGGATGGCGGGACCGTCGGCCATGGGATCGGAGAACGGCATGCCGAGTTCGATGATGTCGGCGCCGGCGGCGGCGAGGCCGTTGAGGATCGTCTCGCTGGTCTTGGCGTCGGGATCGCCGGCCGAAATGAACGTCACGAGCGCCGGGCGCTTGTCGTTCTTCAGCGCGGCGAAGCGGGCGTCGATGCGGGTCTTGGGGGCGGTCATACGGTTCTCGAAATAATAGGCCATCCGGCAGGTCAAGCCGTTTCAAGACCACGGTAGAAGGCGCCTTTCAAGCACGTTTTTCGGTGTAGGCGCAGAGTGCCGCCGCGTCGTCCGGGCCGATCCTTATGCCTCCTTGATGCCCACGACCCAAATTCCACATCGCAAACTTATGCCTGCCCCCGCACCTTACGGACAGCATTTGCTCCGGAGGATGGTTGCCATGCTCGACATCGCTTTTCTCGGCCTGGGGCTCGGCGGCTTGGCGCTGCTGGCGCTCTACGCTCTCGGCTGTACCCGGTTCTAGGAGGCGCACATGAGTGAACCGCTGATCGGATTGGTGGTGGCCATCGGCCTCGCCGTCTACCTCGTCTACACCCTGCTCTATCCCGAACGCTTTTAGCGCCCGCCAATTTGGAGATCTCCCATGACCCTCACAGGATGGACCCAGATCCTGGCCGTGCTCGCCGCCGTACTCGCCGCCGCGTGGCCGCTCGGCCTCTACATGGCCAGGGTCTTGAATGGCAAATCGTCGTTCCTGACGCCACTGATCGCCCCGCTGGAACGCCGGTTCTATCTCCTCGCAGGTGTCGACCGGCACAAGGAACAGACCTGGCTGCAATATACGCTTGCGATGCTGGCTTTCAGCGCCGCCGGCTTCGTGCTGCTCTACGCCTTGCAGCGGCTGCAGGGCTTTCTGCCCTTCAACCCGCGCGGCTTCCCCGCAGTCGCGCCCGATCTCGCCTTCAACACGTCGATCAGCTTCGTCACCAACACCAACTGGCAAGCCTATTCCGGCGAAGCGACGATGAGCCATCTGGTGCAGATGGCGGGGCTGACGGTCCATAATTTCCTTTCCGCAGCGACCGGCATCGCGCTGGCGCTGGCTCTGACGCGCGGCTTCGCCCGCAGCGGCGCCAGCGACGGTCGGCAACTTCTGGGTCGATCTCACGCGAGCGCACGCTGTATGTGCTGCTGCCTCTCTCCATCATCGTGGCGTTGGCTTTTGCAGCACTCGGCGTGCCCCAGACTTTGCAGGGCAGCGTCGAGGCGACGACGCTCGAAGGCGGCAAGCAGACGATGGCGCTCGGGCCCGTCGCCAGTCAGGAGGCGATCAAGCAACTCGGCACCAACGGCGGCGGCTTCTTCAATGCCAACGCTGCGCATCCGTACGAAAATCCGAATGCCTGGTCGAACCTGCTGTCGATATGGGCCATGCTGGTGATCGCGGCTGCACTGCCGATCTCGTTCGGCGAAATGGCCGGGGACGGGCGCCAGGGCCGCGCCCTGCTGATCACCATGGCGCTGTTCCTGCTTGCGGGCGTCGCCATCGTCTATGCGGCCGAAACGTCAGGCAATCCGCTGCTCACCAAGCTCGGGGTCGAGGCTTCCGCCGGCAATCTCGAAGGCAAGGAACTGCGCTTCGGGCAAGCGCTGTCGGCCCTCTATGTGGTCGCGACCACGGGGCTCTCCTGCGGCGCGGTCAATGCGATGCACGATTCGTTGACGCCGCTCGGCGGCCTGGTGCCGCTGTTCATGATCCAGCTCGGCGAAATTCTGCCCGGCGGCGTCGGCTCCGGTCTCTACGGCATTCTCGTCATCGCCATCCTGACGGTCTTCATCGCCGGTCTCATGGTCGGGCGCACGCCGGAATATCTCGGCAAGAAGATCGAGGCGCGCGAGATGAAGCTCGTGATATTTGCACTTCTCGTCTTGCCGTTCATCATTCTGGGATTTACCGCCGTCGCAGTGATGCTGCCGCTGGCGATCATCGAGCCTCAACAATGCCGGTCCGCACGGCTTGTCGGAACTGCTTTACGCCTACTCGTCGGCCGCCGGTAACAATGGCTCGGCCTTCGCCGGGCTCAATGCCAATACGCCATGGTTCAACACGACGCTCGGGATCACCATGCTGATCGGCCGCTTCGCCTATGTCGTGCCGGTGATGGCCATCGCCGGCTCGCTCGCCGCAAAGCCCAAAGTCCCGGCCTCGTCCGGCACCTTCCCGACACATGGACCGCTGTTCGTCGGACTGCTCGCCGGCGTCATCCTCATCCTGGGCGGCCTTCAGTATTTCCCGGCGCTCGCGCTTGGGGCCGATCGTCGAGCACTTCCTGATGCAGGCCGGGACAACATTTTGAGCGGAGATCGAACGATGTCCACAGAAATCTTCCAAGTTCGCGGCCTTCGACCGGGACATGCTTGCCACCGCCGTCCTCGATGCCGGCCACAAGCTGGCGCCGTGGCGGCTGGCGCGCAACCCGGTGATGTTCGTCACCGGGGTGGTTGCAGCCCTCGTCACGGGCCTGTTCGTCAGCGATATCCTGCAATCGCGCGCCGAAGCCTTGTTCACGGGCCAGATCGCGATCTGGCTGTGGTTCACGGTGCTGTTCGCGAATTTCAGCGAAGCCATCGCCGAGGGCCGCGGCAAGGCGCAGGCCGACGCGCTGAAGCGCTCGCGCAGCGATGTCACGGCCAAGGTGCTGCTGCTCCCGGACGACCCCACGAGCGACGTGTGGCGGCCGAAGTCTTCCGGCGATCTGACTAAGGGCGAGGTGGTGCTGGTCGAGGCCGGCGACACGATCCCCGCCGACGGCGAGGTCATCGAAGGCATCGCGTCCGTCAACGAATTCGCCGTCACCGGCGAATCGGCGCCCGTGATCCGCGAATCCGGCGGCGACCGCTCGGCGGTGACGGGCGGCACGGTCGTCCTCTCCGACTGGATCAAGGTCCGCATTACCGCCGAAGCCGGTTCGTCGTTCCTCGACCGCATGATCGCGCTGGTAGAAGGCGCGGAACGCCAGAAGACGCCGAACGAGCTCGCGCTCTCCATCCTGCTCTCGGGCATGACGCTGATTTTTCTCATCGCCGTCACCACGCTCTGGGGGCTGGCTGGCTATTCCGGCACGATTCTATCGGTGACCGTTCTCGTGGCGCTGCTCGTTACGCTGATCCCGACGACCATCGGCGGCTTGCTTTCGGCCATCGGCATCGCGGGCATGGATCGCCTCGTGCGCTTCAACGTCGTCGCGACGTCGGGTCGTGCCGTCGAGGCGGCCGGCGACGTCGATACGCTGCTTCTCGACAAGACCGGCACGATCACTTACGGCAACCGGCTCGCGACGGATTTCATGCCCGTGGAGGGCGTCGCCAAGACGCGCACTCGCCGAGGCGGCGCTGGTCTCTTCGCTCGCCGACGAGACGCCCGAGGGCCGTTCGGTCGTGGCGCTCGCCAAGGGGCCGATGGCGACTCGTAGCAGCCGGATTTCAAAGGCGTGACGGCGATTGCCATTCCGTTTTCGGCGCAGACCCGCATCTCGGGCGTCGACATCGGGGCGCGGCAGGTGCGCAAGGGCTCCGTCGATGCCGTGCTGCGAAATCTCGATCAGACGCTCGATCGGACGCCGCCGGAATTCCGTCAGGCCGTCGAAATGATTTCGCGTTCCGGCGGCACGCCGCTCGCCGTATCCGACGGCGGCCGGCTGGTGGGTGTCATTCATCTCAAGGACGTCGTCAAACCCGGCATCAAGCAGCGCTTCGACGAGTTGCGGGCGATGGGCATCAAGACCGTGATGGTGACCGGCGACAATCCGGTGACGGCGGCGGCAATCGCCTCGGAAGCCGGCGTCGATGACTTCATCGCCGAGGCGACGCCGCAGGACAAGCTCGCCTACATCAAGTCGGAGCAGGCCAAGGGCCGCCTCATCGCCATGTGCGGCGACGGCACCAATGATGCTCCCGCCCTGGCGCAGGCCGATGTCGGCGTCGCCATGCAGACCGGGACGCAGGCGGCGCGCGAAGCCGGCAACATGGTCGATCTCGACAGCGATCCGACCAAGCTCATCGAGATCGTCGGTATCGGCAAACAGCTGCTGATGACGCGCGGCTCATTAACGACGTTTTCGATCGCCAACGACGTCGCCAAGTATTTCGCCATCATCCCGGCGCTGTTCGTCGCGACCTACCCGCAATTGAGCGCCTTGAACCTGATGGGCCTTGCAACCCCTCGTAGCGCCATCCTCTCCGCCGTCATCTTCAACGCCCTGATCATCGTGGCGCTGATCCCGCTGGCGTTGAAGGGTGTCGCCTACAGACCGGTCGGGGCCGCCGCGCTGCTGCGCCGAAACCTTCTCGTCTACGGCGCCGGCGGCTTGATTGTGCCGTTCATCGGCATCAAGCTCGTCGACATCGCCGTCTCTGCCCTGCATCTCGCCTGAAAAGGAGGCGTCTCATGCTTGCCGAACTGATCGCATATTTTCGACCCGCAGCCGTCATGCTGCTGGCGTTCACGGCGCTGACCGGGATTGCCTACCCGCTGGCCATGACGGGCGTCGCCCAGGTCTTGATGCCAAGTGCCGCCAACGGCAGTCTCGTGTCACGTGGGCGACGGTGTCGCCGGCTCGCGCCTCGTCGGGCAGAGCTTCGCCGCGGACAAGTATTTCCATTCGCGCGCCCTCGGCGGCGGGAGAGGGCTATGATGCGACGGCGTCCTCCGGCTCCAACCTCGGGCCGACGTCGCAGAAGCTTGTCGATCGCGTGAAGGCCGCCGCCACCGCGCTCACGGCGGCCGGCGTGGTACCTGCCGACGCGGTGACGGCTTCGGCCAGCGGCCTCGATCCGGATATTTCGCCGGCGTTCGCTTCACTCCAGGTGAAGCGCATCGCGGCTGCGCGCGCCGTCGGCGAGGAGAGCGTGCGAAGCATCCTGGCGCAGCACATCGGAACGCCGGTCGCAGGCATCTTCGGCGAACCGCGCGTC
This sequence comes from uncultured Alphaproteobacteria bacterium, assembly GCA_963732525.1. Taxonomy (GTDB): domain Bacteria; phylum Pseudomonadota; class Alphaproteobacteria; order Rhizobiales; family Hyphomicrobiaceae; genus Hyphomicrobium_B. Next base: position 127,638 of record CAVSZX010000023.1, on the reverse strand, counting down.
AACGTTTTGCTTCTCAACATGGCTCTCGATGCCGACCTCAAGGGGGCGAATGGATAGAGCGATGACGCAAGCCGAGCGAGCGGCAAGCCGGCCGACGCCGAAGGCGATGCTGGAGCTTGCAAGAAAGCAGGACCTCGGCAGGCTCAAGGTGTTTCTCGGCGCCGCTCCGGGCGTCGGCAAGACCTACGCCATGCTGTCGGCGGCGCGGGCGCAAAAGTCCGAGGGCGTGGACATCGTCGTCGGCGTCGTCGAAACGCACGGCCGCAAGGAAACCGCCGCCCTGCTCGAAGGTCTCGAGGTCTTGCCGCGCAAGCCGCTGAGCTATCGCGGCCGGCATTTCATGGAGTTCGACGTCGAGGCGGCGCTGGCTGCGCAAGCCGGCGCTGATCCTGATCGACGAGTTCGCCCACACCAACGCCCCCGGCACGCTGCATACGAAGCGCTATCAGGACGTGCAGGAACTCTTGCGCGCCGGCATCGACGTGTGGACGACGCTCAATATCCAGCACCTGGAAAGCCTCACCGACGTCGTGCACAAGATCACCGGCGCGACGGTGCGCGAGGTGGTGCCGGACAAGATCCTGGAAGAGGCCGACGAAGTGGTCGTCGTCGATCTGCCGGCGGAAGACCTCATCCAGCGGCTGAAGGAGGGCAAGGTCTATCTGCCCGAGAACGCCAGGCAGGCGATCGACCAGTTCTTCAGGCCGGGCAATCTGACGGCGCTGCGCGAACTGGCCCTGCGGCGCACGACGGACAGGGTCGACGAGCAGATGCTCGATCACCTGCGCCGCAACGCCATCCCCGGTGCCTGGCCGACGGCGGAACGGCTTCTGGTGTGCGTCGGCAGCGGCGCACAGGCCGAGCAGGTGGTCCGCGCCGCGAGCCGCATGGCCGCCGCACTCAAGTCGCCGTGGATCGCCTTGCAGCTGCAAACGGCCGAGCACATGACGGCGAGCCGGGCCGAACGGCGCAAGACGGAAAAGGCCCTGCAATTGGCGGAACGTCTCGGCGCCGAAACGGTGCGCGCTCTCGGGAAAAGACATTGCCGCCGAAGTCTTGAAGTTCGCCAGGAACAACAACATCACGCAGATCGTCGTCGGCAGATCGAGCCGGGCGAGGTTTGCGATCCCGCTGCGACGGTCCCTGGCAGATACCCTGATCGCGGCGACGGGCGACGCGGCCGTGACCGTCGTACCCGTGGCGCCGGAAGCCGCGGCGCGGGCGCCATGGCGTGGCTCCGACCACAGGCGACGCCGCAAAGGCGCTTTTGACATCTGCGCTCGCCGTCGCGGCCGCCGTTGGCGCCGGACTGTCTGCTTTCGAAATTTACGCCGCTGCCGAACGTTGCAATTTTCTTCATGCTTGCGGTCGTGATGTGCGGCATCCGCTTTGGCATGCCTCGGCGCTCAGCGCCTCGATCCTGTCGTTTCTTGCCTATAATTACTTCTTTATCGCGCCGCTCTACACGTTCACCGTCGCCGAACCCTACGAACTCGTGGCGCTGCTCGTCTTCCTCGTTCTTGCGATCATGACGGCGAGCCTGTCGGGGCGCCTGCACGGGCAAGCCGAGGTCATCGCCGAGCGCGCCAAGGCGACGCAGGCGCTTTACGACTTCTCGCGCAAATTGTCGGCGGCGGCGAAGCCTGACGACGTGATCGAACTGCTCGCACATCATGCCAGCCGGAGCGTCAAAGGCGCCGCCATGGTCTTGCTGCAAACGGCAGACGAATTGCGCATCGAGGGCGCATGGCCGCCGGAAGATACGCTCTCGAACGCCGATTGGGCCGCCGCCCGCTGGGCCTTCAAGAACGAACAGCCTGCCGGCCGCTTCACGAGCACGATGCCGCACGCCACGTTCCACTATCGCCCCCTCGGCGCCGGCGAAAAACCGCTCGGCGTTCTCGGCGTCGAAAGTGCGTCGCTTGCCGACAATTTGGGCCCGGCGGCCGAAGGCGAACTGCAAGCGCTCGCCGATCTCGGTTCGATCGCCATCGCGCGGGCGCTGCTCGTGGAAAAATCGGCGAAGGTCCGAAGCCGCCGTCAGCCAGGAACGGCTGCGAAATGCCCTGCTCTCGTCGTTGTCGCACGACTTGCGAACGCCGCTCTCCTCGATCGTCGGCGTCGGTGACGAGCCTGCGCGAACTGGGCGACAAGATGCCCAAGACGGACCAGGACGATCTGCTGGCGACCATCCAGGAAGAAGGCGAGCGGCTCGCGCGCTTCGTCTCCAACCTGCTCGACATGACCAGGATCGAGGCCGGGGCCCTCGACATCCGGCGCGACTGGATCGATGCCGCAGATGCCGTCCGCGCCAGCATCTCAGCGGTCCGAGAAGTCGTTTGCGGGCCTGCGCGTCGAAGCCAATATCGCCGCCGATTTGCCTCTCATCAAGGGCGACGCCACGCTGCTCCAGCAGGTCGTCTTCAACCTCTTCGACAACGTGCAGAAGTTCGCCGGGACCGCAGCCGCGGCACGCGTCGAAGTGGTGCGCGCAGGCGACGAGATCGTGATCTCGGTCAGCGACGAGGGACCCGGCATTCCGAAAGAGGAACTCGACCTCGTCTTCGCCAAGTTCTACAGGCTTGCGCCGGGCGACGGCCGCGCGCCCGGAACCGGGCTCGGGCTTGTCGATCGCCAGGGGCGTCATCGGCGCCATGGGCGGCCGCATCGTGGCCGAAAGTCCGGTGCGCGACGGCAAAGGCACGCGTATGATGATCCGCCTTCCCATTCCGCCCCCCGAGAGCGCCTGACGATGGTACACTCGCACTCGAGGACCGCCGACCAATGGCCCAGCGCATCCTCGTCGTCGACGACGAGCCGCAGATTCACCGCTTCCTGCGGCCGGCGCTGGTGGCGGCAGGCTATGATGTCTTGAGCGCGGCCAAAGGTGCGGAGGCCATCAAGAGTGTCGCGACGCTGGCGCCCGACGCCGTCGTCCTCGACCTCGGACTTCCCGATATGGATGGCATGGACGTCATCGCCGAAGTGCGGCGCTGGTCGCAAGTCCCGATCGTCGTGCTCTCGGCGCGCGACCGCGAGGCGGAAAAGATCGGTGCGCTCGATCTTGGCGCCAACGACTACGTCAACAAGCCGTTCGGCATCGGCGAACTCATGGCGAGGCTGAGGGCGGCGCTTCGTCATCATGGCCAGAACCGGGCGACGCCAGCAAAATTTCGGCCGGATCCCGTCGCGGTGGACGTCGCCGCGCATGCCGTCACCTGCCGGGGCGAGGCCGTGCATCTGACACGCGAAGGAATTCGACTTGCTCGCCACACTGGTGCGCAACGCCGGCCGCGTCATCACCCACCGCCAGCTCTTGAATTCCGTCTGGGGCCCGGCGCACACCGAGGATCTGCAATATCTTCGCGTCTTCATCGGGCAGTTGCGCCAGAAGATCGAACGCGATCCAACCGCCCGCTCCTGATCGCGACCGAAGCCGGGATCGGCTATCGCTTCAACGCCGAAGAGTGAGGGATGCTGCTGCGACCCTTGGCGCATGGGTGCCGTATCGGAAAACGCCGTCACGATGACCGCCGCTTTCGAGCTGCTCGTAGCGCCGTTGGACGTCGGTGATGTAATCGCGAACGATGGGCGCTGCGTCGCGCTTGCGCGCGAGCTGCATGTGGAAGACCTCTTGCGAGCCGGTGCGGAACATCATTTCGGCACTGATGAGATAGAACTCCCACATGCGGCAGAAGCGCTCGTCATACATCTTGGCGACCGCCGCGCGGTTCTTTCTCGAAGCGTTCGTGCCAGTGTTTGAGCGTCGTCGCATAGTGGACGCGCAGGAATTCGAGGTCCGTGACCCAGAGGCTGTTGTTCTCGACAGCGGGGAAGACTTCGGACAGCGCCGGCGAGTAGGCGCCGGGGAAGATGTATTTCCGCATCCACGGGCTGGCCGTGCCGGGCGGGCTCATGTGGCCAATGGAATGCAGCAGCATGACGCCGTCGTCGCTCATGAGATCGTTTACCTTGGAGAAGAACTCGCCGTAGTGCCCGACGCCGACGTGCTCGAACATGCCGACAGAGACGATGCGGTCGAACTTGCCGGAGAGTTCGCGATAGTCCTTGAGTTCGATTTTGACGCGGCCTCGAGCCCCGCCGCCTTCGTCGACTTCGACGGCGAGCGCGTGCTGCTCCTTGGAGAGCGTGACGCCCAAGACCTCGACGTCGGCGATTTGTGCCAGATAGCGCGCCAGCCCGCCCCAGCCGCAGCCGATATCGAGTACGCGCTGGCCCGGTTTCAGATTGAGCTTGGCGGCGATCAGTCGGCACTTGTTGATCTGGGCCTCTTCCAGTGTTTCGCGCTCGTCGCGGAAATAGGCGCACGAATAGAACATCTCGGTATCGAGGAACAATTTGTAGAAGGCGTTGCCGAGATCGTAATGATGCGCCACGTTCTGCTGCGCCTTGCCGACCGGATTGGCCTGCTGGAAGCGCTTCAGCCCGCGCGAGACGCGGCGGAGCACTTTCTGCAGGGGCTGGTTGCCGAGCGAGAGGCGATTGACGGAAAAGAGGGTGAGAAACTCCCTGAGGCTCGAACCCGGGAAGCTCATGCGCCCGTCCATGTAGGCTTCGCCCGCATGCAGTTCGGGATTGAAGAACAGCTTGCGATAGAGCGTCGGGTCCGTGAGTTTCATCGTGACGGCAGGGCCCGGCTTGCCGGCGGAGAAGACGTGCGTACCGCCTTCGGCATCAATGACCGTCAGGCTGCCAACCTTGACGAAGGATTTGAGCATTTTGGAAAGTGGGAACATCGGGGACTCCGAACCTCGATTTTTGGTTTCTCGACGAGCCAATATTCCCTAGCAGGAGCGCGAGCGAAGACCGCCGAGAAATAAGCTTTGCCGTATCTCTTCTACACAACCAATTGCGCGCCATGGGACGGCGTCGCCTTCCTCTCCCCATTTCCCTGCACCTGAAATGGGGAGAGGGGAGAGGATTCGCCCTAATGCGCCTCGTCCCAGTTCGCCGCCGCCTTGGCGTCGACGTGGATCGGGACGGAGAGCTTGATCGCCGGCTCCGCGGCCTTTTCCATGACGTGGCGGGCGACCTTGATCAGCTCGTCGGCTTCGGCCGTCTTCACCTCGAACACGAGTTCGTCGTGCACCTGCAGCAGCATGCGCGCGTCCTTGAGCTTCGCCTTATGCAGCGCGTTGCGGCATGCGGATCATGGCGCGGCGGATGATGTCGGCGGCGGAACCCTGGATCGGCGCGTTGATCGCCGCGCGCTCGAGGAAGCCGCGCATCGACGGGTTCTTGGTGTTGATCTCGGGATAGTGGATGCGCCGCCCGAAGATGGTCTCGACGTAGCCTTTGGCGTGCGCGAATTTCTTGGTCGCGTCCATGTAGTCGCGGATGCCGGGAAAGCGCTTGAAGTAGGTGGTGATGTAGTCGCCCGCCTCCTGCTTCGAGATGCCGAGCTGGTTGGCGAGGCCGAACGCCGAGATGCCGTAGATGATGCCGAAGTTGATGGCCTTGGCGCGGCGGCGCACGTCGGCCGGCATGTCCTTCACCGGCACGCCGAACATTTCGCGACGCCGTCATGGCGTGAATGTCGAGGCCGTCGGCGAAGGCCTTCTTCAATTGCGGAATGTCGGCGATGTGGGCGAGTACGCGCAATTCGATCTGCGAATAGTCGGCGGAGACGAGCGTCTGGCCCTTGTCGGCGATGAAGGCGGTGCGGATTTCGCGGCCTTCCTTGGTGCGCACGGGGATGTTCTGCAGGTTCGGATCGGACGAGGCGAGGCGGCCCGTCGTGGTCGCGGCGAGCGCGTAGCTGGTGTGGATGCGGCCCGTCTCGGGATTGATGAATGTCGGGCAGCGCGTCGGTGTAGGTCGAGCGCAGCTTGGTGAGCTGGCGCCATTCCAGCATGGTATTGATGAGCGTGCGGGCGTCCTCGGGCAGTTCCTCGTTGGCGGCGAGATCGTCGAGGGTGCCGGCGCGCGTCTCCCACTGTCCGGTCTTGGTCCTCTTGCCGCCGGGCAACTGCAAGCGGTCGAACAGCAGTTCGCCGAGTTGCTTGGGCGACGCGAGATTGAACTTGTGGCCGGCAATTCGTTGACCGCTCTTCGAGCCGCACCGCGCGCTGCGCAAACGTGCCCGACAGGCGCGAGAGAATGTCGCGATCGACCTTGATGCCGGCCCGCTCCATGCCGACGATGACGGGAACGAGCGGGCGCTCCAGCGTCTCGTAGACGCTGGTCATGCGCTCGGCCGCGAGACGCGGCTTCAGGCACATCCACAGCCGCAACGTGACGTCGGCGTCCTCGGCAGCGTACTCGGTGGCCTTCGCGATCGGCACGCCGGCGAAGGTTTTGTCGGATTTCTTGGCGCCGGCGCGCGTGCGCGATCACCTGGTCGAACGGGATGCAGGCGTGGCGCGAGATGGCGCTCGGCGAAGTCGTCCATGCCATGGCCGCCGCGGCCGCCGTCGAGCGCGTAGGACAGCAGCATGGTGTCGTCGAACGGCGCGATGGCGATGCCGTGGCGCGCCATGACAGCATGTCGAACTTGAGGTTCTGGCCGATCTTGAGCACGGTCGCGTCTTCGAGCAGGGGCTTCAAGATTGCAAGCGCATCGCGCAGCGGGATCTGACCGGGCGCGAGGCCGCCGCCGCCGAACAGATCGGACGCGCCCTCGCGATGGCCGAGCGGCACGTAGCAGGCGTTGCCGGGCACGATCGCGAGCGAGAAGCCGACGAGATCGGCCCGCATGGGATCGAGCCCGGTGGTCTCGGTGTCGAAGGCGACGTGGCCCAGCCTCGTGCGCGGCGGCGATCCATTCTGCGAGCGCGGCCGTCGTCGTGACGGTTTCGTATTTGGTGCGGTCGAACGGCGGCTTGCGCTGCGGCCGCGTGGCGATGGGCGACGGCGGCGTGGGCGGAGCCGGATTGCCGGTTCCCCGCCACGTGGGGAGGGTGGCGTGGCGGGATTCGTGGCGGCGACGTTGCGTCCCCGCCTCCTCGTGATCTTGCCTCCCCACGAGGGGGAGGGGAAAGCGACGCGCCCACCGACTTCTCCAGCGGCGGCGGCGCCTCGACGCCGAGCCTTCGGCGATGCGGTGGGTCAGCGTGTTGAACTCCATCGCGCAGGAAGGCGAGCAGCCTTGTCGGGCTTGGGATCATGCAGCGCCGAATTTATCGACGCCGATTCGATCGGCACGTCGTCCTTCAAGCGTGACCAGTTCGCGCGACATGCGCGCCTGATCGGCGAACTCGATCAGTTTCTCGCGCCGCTTGGGCTGCTTGATCTCGCCGGCGCGGGCGAGCAGCGTATCGAGGTCGCCATATTCGTTGATGAGTTCGGCGGCGGTCTTGATGCCGATGCCGGGCACGCCCGGCACGTTGTCGGTCGAATCGCCGGCCAGCGACTGCACATCGACCACCTTTTCGGGCGGCACGCCGAACTTCTCGATCACCTCGTCGCGGCCGATCTTCTTGCCCTTCATGCCGTCGAACATGGTGACGCCGGGCCGGACGAGCTGCATCAGGTCCTTGTCGGAGGAAACGATGGTGACATCGCCGCCGGCTCGACCATATCGCGGGCATAGGTGGCGATCAGATCGTCGGCCTCGAAGCCGTCCTGTTCGATGGAAGCGACATTGAAAGCCTTCACGGCATCGCGGATCAGCGGAAACTGCGGAACGAGCTCCTCCGGCGGCGGCGGGCGATGCGCCTTGTATTCGGGGTAGATCTTGTTGCGGAAGGTCTCGCGGCCGGCGTCGAAGATGACGGCGATGTGGGTCGGCGCATCGGCCGCCTTGCTCTCGCGCATCAGCTTCCACAGCATGGCGCAGAAGCCGTGCACCGCTCCGACGGGCAGGCCGTCGGAGGGGCGCGTCAAAGGCGGCAGCGCGTGGAAGGCGCGGAAAATGTAGCCCGAGCCGTCGATCAGATAGACGTGACTGCCCTTGCTGACGGGAGCCGCCTCGCCATCAGGATGGGTGGAGCCGCGCTTCGATTTTTCTTTGCTCATGGCGGGCGACTATAAATCGTCCCGCGCGAAACGGTACCCCTTGCGGGCGAGCGTGAAAATCAGTCCACGACGCGCCGCGGCTGGCGGCTGATGACCGCCCGCATGCCGGCCTCGAAGTCGGTGCGCTGCGAGGCGGTGAAGCCGCCGAGCAGAACGCGATCGACGTTTTGGGCGGCGCGCGCCGATTCTTCCAGCGCCTTCTGCCCCGCTTCCGTGATGCGCACGGCGTACATGCGCGCATCTTCACGGGTGCGCTTGCGGGCGAGGAGACCGCGCGTCACCAGGCGGCGGACGATATCGGCGAGGGTCGAGCGGTCGATACCCGAGCGATCGCAGATATCGGTCTGGCTCGGATTATCTTCATTCGCAACGATGGACAGCACGACATACTGCCGGGCGGTAATGGTGTTGCGATCCGAGGCTCGAAGCGTAAAGTTCGTCGGCGATCTGCGAGGCCCGGTGAAGGAGATGCAGCGCGCTATCCAACGAGTTGAATTCTTTGGTTTTCTTGACCACGGGCAACCTCGATTCAATATAAGAGCTTGCGATAAGAAACAGTGCAGCGCGCGATCAGACGTTCTGTCCGTCTACTGTCAATTTCCGCATGTGGTGTTTAGCGAAAACATCAATAAATGTCTTGACTGCGCAGTCAAGAGGTTTGACATTTCGCGCAATACGAGTGCCGATTTTAGCAGTGCGTACATTCGTTCGCGCTTAATTGGTTGACCTCCCGCGCTCCGAACTAGAAGCCGATGATCCTCGCGACCCGTCCGTCATTGCCAGTATCCTTCTCGGCTACGAGGCGTTCTTGTCGAAACGCGGCGTCTGTGCGGCGGAGCTGTTCGCCAAGGTCGGCATCTGCGCCAAGGCCGTGTGCAATCCCCAGATCGACATCCCGGCCCAAGCGGTGGCCGAACTTTGGGAAGAGGCGGCACGGGTCACGGGCGAGCCTTGCCTGGCGCTCGACTGGGCTGAGGCGGTGCCCGTCGGGGCGACGGGCCGCTTTCTTCTATCTGTTTATGAATGCCAGTACTTTCGGCGAGGCCATGAGACGGCCGCACAGCACACCGCGCTATTACGCCAGGCGGTCGATCTCCATTATGAGGAAGACGAGGACGGCGCCCGCATCTGGTGGCGATGGCCACAGCGGTTTCGACGGACCCTACACACAGGCCAGCGCCTTTTCCGCCGCGCTTTTCGTCCTGCGTGCTCGCCTGGTCACGGCCCCGGACTGGACGCCGGTGCGCGTCGAACTGCAAGGCGAGCCGCTGCATTTGCGCCAATCGAGCGCGCTGGCATGTTCGGGCCCCACGTCGTCTACCGGGTCGAACGCAATCGTCATCCACGTCGATGCGGAAACCGCCAACCGGCCGATCGTACAAGCCGATCCGCGCATGCGCCACATCCTGCAATCGGTGAGCCAGCACATTCATTACCAGCGCCCATGGCACAGGGGCCGTTCGCGACGCAAGTCGAAGGCATCGTCAGGAGCCTGCTCGCCGACCGGCGGGCGACGCTTGAAGATGTCGCGCTGCGTCCTCGGCTGTTCTCCGCGCACGCTGCAGAGCCGGCTGACGCAATGCGGCACATCGTTTGAGCACCTCCTGAACGATATCCGCCGCACCAACGCCGAGGATCTCTTGCGCCTTGGCAGCTTCTCGATGAGCCAGATCTCGGGCAAGCTGGGGTTTTCCGAACTTTCCGCCTTCACGCGCGCGGCCCAGCGCTGGTTCGGCATGTCGCCGAGCGCCTATCGCAAGAAGATCAAGGGTTAGCGCACGCGCGCGGCGGCGGCGTCACGGCGGACGCGTCGCGTCGGGCACGGCGTCGATCGAGGCAAAGTACGGCTTCAGGTCGATGAGCGGCGTACCGTCCACGCAGTCGATGTTCTTGACCCGCAGGATGTTGTTTTCGACGGCGACGATCTCGACCGCCGCGAGCCCGATCGGGTTCGGCCTGACGGGCGAGCGCAACGCAAAGACGCCGCGCGGCGCCGTGAGGTGGCTCGGCAGCTGCAGAATCAGGTCGCGCCGGGCCTGATGCAGCCAGTAGAGCGCGATGGCGTGCGAAAAAAGCCCGATGTCCTTCAGGCCGGCGGCAAAACGCGGGTCGAGTTCGATCGACGCGATGGTATCGGTGCGGCCGCGGCTGTTCTTCGGACAATCGCGCGTCGTCGCCCAGGGCGTGCGAATGCGGCCGACGAAATACAATCCGGCGTCGTGGCTCTGAGGCAGATCGATCTGAACTTCGCCGGGTCGCGGCGGCTTGAACTCGGGCATGCTTGTCGTCTCCTCTTGGCACCGCAAACGACTAGCACGAGATGCAGAAATTCCAGGAAATCCAGGCGCCCGCCCCGGTCGCAGTGGCCAAAGGGCCCCGCCGGCCGGGTGATCGCTCCCGCACGGTGCGGCGCGGCGTTGACAGGGCCCGCCGCAAAAGGTGAAATCCGGCGTTGCCAGGGCACTCGCGTCACTCGTGCACGCGCCGGACGCCGCGGTGGAGAGATACTGCGTCGAACAAATACTGCGTCGAACAAAAACGTCTCGAGCAAGTATTGTCTCGAACACTGTGCCGCTCGAACACTGTGCCGCTCAAACACTTTGCCGATTGAAGTCGATGACCGAATTCAGGGAGTAGAAGATGCTTTTCCGTCAAAACCCTCACCCCCGCGCTGCTCGTTGCCGCGGTTGCCATTTCCGGTTTCGCCAGCGAGGCCGGCGCGCACAGACGCAACTACGCTCACTCGCATGGCTCCTATTGCAAAGCGCGCATGGAAGGCCGAGCCACCGGCCAGGGCATCCTGGGCCTTGGAACCTCCAATGCCCGCCAGTTCGCGCGGACCGATTGGGAGAGCCGCGTCGCCGACAAGTGGGGCTACGCGCTATGCCGACTTCGGCAACGCCCGCGCCGTTTCGTGGGATTGCAAGAAGGGCGCGATCCTGCAGGCGAAGTGCGTGGTCACGGCCATGCCCTGCCGCTGAGCCCGGCAAGACGTCACGATTGAGTCAAGACGATCACGATTAGACTGGCGGGGGTGGAGAAAGCCCCCGCCATTTCAGTTTTATGCCCGTCCCGGTTTGCGAACATTCAGCCGATGGGCTAAGAAGCGGTCGCAGGCACCCGTAGCTCAGCTGGATAGAGTGTCGCCCTCCGAAGGCGAAGGTCGCAGGTTCGAATCCTGCCGGGTGCGCCATTTGCCTTTAGAAATATCGCTATTGCGTTCCTAAAGTTCGTGTCATGGCCGGCGTGATCACGCCGTTGACGTGTTACCGGTGGCACAACAGACAGTCCTTCCATGCCCTGCTCTTCGTATGATACGCTGGCAGAGTTCGCTTCTTGTTGCCGCGAAATTGGAGGCGAACGCACGTGGATCGCTTGCTGGTAACTCTTCAAATAGGGGCTGACTACCTTCGCGGCCTCCGAAGTTCGTCGTGGCGGCATTTGCATCCGCTGGTGTGGGAGCACGGTTTCATTCGTCTCGGAGACCGCAATAGATGAATCGGTGGCAGGCGAGGTATCAGCAGGCTTGCCGTCGCGGGCCTGACTCTTGGGTCTGACACGTCTGACAGAGATCTGACTTCTTGTCGCCCGAAATCTGGCCGCGATCGCTGCGGGATTGCTCTGCGGTCGTCGTTCTTCCGTCCGCTTCTGCCGCCCGGTCTTTTTCAAGGCTATGGCACGTCAGGCAGCCACGATTGTCCATGACGCCGAAATGCGGCTCATGGACGAAACGGGTGAAGCGTCCCTGTTTGCCTGCGACCGAAGGTTGGGAGAAATTGATGAACCGCCCTTTGCCCGGAATTTCATCGACGCTGTGGCACTTCGTGCATGAGCCCTGAGCGTCCTTGCCGGTGAGAAATATCGAAGACCGCCGACGCCGGGCTCGTGGCATTTTTCGACGCTTGGGGACCGGTGAGTATCAGCCACGAGTAGATGAATTTGTCCTTGTGACCTGTCGGACGGTAGTAAATTCCGTAATCCTGCCGGTACCAGCCGCCGTTTTCAGCCCAACTCTCCGGATCCACGTCGCTCTCGACGCCGGCCGCGGGCGCGCCTGGGTTTGAGGGCTGGCTGGCGAGTCCGCCGCAGCGCCGGACGTCCCGCCTCGCCCGCCTTGGGGGCTGATTCCGCCGATGCCGCGCGCTGGCGGGGGCTGCTTTCCCTACCTTGGATCGAGCGTTGATCTCGCGAAGTTCTTCCGCCGTGGGAAAGAGCAGATCGTCGGATTGCTCCGCCGGCTTGCCTTGAGGCTTTGGCTCGACGGCGGGCGCTTCATTGCCGCGTTCGGGCTTGGCGTTCGCGGCATCGGCTTTCCCTGCCGCGCCTTCAGGCTCTGCTGCTGGCCCCACGCCCTTGAGACCTGCCCTCATCGCTCCGGGCCGCTCACGGGAAGAGGGCCTGTCCTTGCCGGCATCGGGTTTTGCGTTCGCGGCATCGGATTGCGCGGCCGCTCCCAACGACTGGGCCGCATCGGCCTCAACTTTCTGTTCCTTGAACATCAGACACTGACCAAGCAGGCGCAAGACGCAGGCCGGCGGATCGAATTTGGCTTTGTTGACGTCGTCGCCAGCCGCGGCCGGCGGATCGCTCTTTGCGGCTTTTTCCGACGCGTCCGATTGCGCCGTGTCGTCGGCAGATTCGTTCCAGTCGCAGCCTTTTCATCGCTCACCACTGGTTCCGTGATCGCCGCGCTCTGGCCGTCCTTTGCCGCATCGCGGCGCCCGGGCCATTGGCGATTTCGTTGGCGAGATTAGGCAGCCACTGCTGTTGCGCGCTGGTGACGACATCGCGCGGAATGCTCGCTGTCAGATCGGCGACGAGGGTCGCGCTCAGCTTCTCGCCGCCGCCAATTTTGAGGTCGCCGAGCACGTCCGACACCTTGCCCGAGATCAACGAGTTGAACAGCGCCTTGATCTCCCACGCGAGATCGGTCACCGCCTTGATCTGATCGTCGTTCGCTGCCGTCAGATCCTGGAGATTGAGGCTTTCCACAGTCTTGACAAGTGCACGGCCGCGTTCGTTCCGGCTGATCATCACCTTCATGAACGGTGTGAGCGGGGCTTCCGACGCATCCGGCCATTCGCCGATTGCAGCGTTCTTCTTTTTCAGCACCTGCAAATCGAGACCAGGCAGGCTCAGGAAAGCAATGCCTTTGGGACCGCTGACCCGCTCCTTGCCGGTGATCTGGTCGAGATGGCAAGCGGAACACGTCTCCTCGAATGGAGACACGGCCATGATGCGCTTGTCGTCATGGCTGTTGTGGCAGGTCGAGCATGCGGCGGGGATGCGTCGAGCCGGGTCCTTCTTCGCCACTTCCGGGTAGTGCTTTCCGAAATGGCCGGCGTGGTCGTAGATGATCCGTGTCCGCCTCTCGAAGGGGTAGCGATCGAACTTCGGGTGTTGGCCGTCGAAGCTGTTGAACTTCACTACGTGGCAGGAACGGCATTGCTCGTTGGAGATCTTGTGCAGATCGAAATTGACGCCCTGATGCTCCTGATGACAGGTCGCGCAATAGAGTTCGCGGGCCATGACGGCATCAGCCGGGAAGGCTAGGCTCTGCGCGCGGGCCGATTTCGGCGCAGGCGAATGCTCGGCGATTTTAGTCAGCCGCTCGGTGCTCTGCTTCAGCACCTGGGCCGACGCGCCGTGCGCGATCAAGGCCGTGTCCGGCATTTTGTGGCAGGAGAGACAAGCCTTGCTGTCGGCGATGCGGGTCGCCGGCGACGAGACCGCTAATCCAGCTCAATTTGCCGCTGCCGCTCTTGCTGTGACAAGTCTCGCATTTCTCGATCGCGCCGTGAGCGCTCGTCAGCGGTCCCGGCATCAGGAACTGCGTACCCTTGGAGAGTAGAAAGACGGCGCATAAGCCGGCGACGGTCACGAGCGCCAGCAGCGCCGCCAGACGGTCGCGCCACGAGCCGGGGCGCGCCTGCCCCTCGGCCTTCGGACGCCGGATCGGCCTGATCCATCCCGGTGGCCGCATCACCAAACCCCGGAAGAAAAGGCGTAGACGACAAGGACGTGCAGAACCGTCAGCACGATCAGCGCATAGGTGAAGGGCACATGCACGAACAGCCAGCCCTTGCTCAGTACGAGATGAACATGCGCCAAATCGAGCCGGTCCTTCTCGACCACCAATTTCTTGATCTCGGAAAGCTTCTCCTGGTTCTGCTTGTCGACGTAGCGCGACAGGTTGTCGATCTCATCCGTCAGTTGCTTGAGTGGGCGCTGCGAACCCACGAGATGGGCGGCGACATTGCGCGGCCCCTGGAAAAAATCGATCAGGCGATTGCTGTAAAGTTCTGCGATCCAGGCGTCATAGGGCGGCGCCGGCAGGCCTAACTGTGCGGCGGCCGGATCGGCCTTTGCAACAGTGACTTGGACCTCCTGCGCCAGTTCGGCGCGCCGGGCGGGGATGCGATCATGGCCGACTTGCTCGTCGACATCGTGCCTGGTCTGCAGAGACCAAGCGAGATAGGTGCCGAAAATGCCGCTCAGCGTCACCATCACGAAACAGACCCACAGAGCCCATTCGAAGCGGGTATCGGGCAGCGAAAAATCCGAATGCGATATGAATGCGGCAATCAGCAGGTAGCCTAGAAAAATGTGAAACTTGCGCCAGCGGATGGCCGATTTTGGCGACAGGCCGGCCGTTTTTATGGCGATGTGAAACCACACCTGCAAGCTCATGCCGCCGGCAAGAATCCAGCCGTCGAGATAGCGCGGGTCGCGCAGCCCGTTGCCGTAGATCCAGACCAGCCAGAACAGTCCGCCGGACAATGCCGCGATCAAGAGTCCCTGGATCGTGCGGCCGATGGGATAACCCGATAAATCCGAACCGCGTCCGCCGATCGGGTGGTCAGGCGCGCTCCGCCCGGACGATCTCACGCCCCCCGTCGAAATCGACCATCGCTGTTTCCCTATTACGCTCATGCAGGAGGCTGTCGTTTCCTGGCCTGTTCAGTTTGCCGCGCTCGCCTGTCTCGCCTTGCCCTTGAACTTGTCTGCTCCGGGAATGAGGCTGTCGAGGCCGGCCATCGCGCTGCCGTCATACTTCTCTGAAATGCTTATGAGCTGCTTGGAAACGCCATCGGCTGCCGACGTCAATAAGCGTTCGTTGTTCAGCTTCAGCCCCGCCGAATGCGCCAATTCGACCATCTTGGCGATTTCAGGCACATTCGGCGCCGCTTTTGCCGCGGCGGCGAGCTGCTTGCGTGCATGGTCGGCGCGCTTGGCCATCTCGAACGCATAAGGCTTTCGCGCAGTCGCTTTTCCGACCGCGCGTAATGCAGTCTCGAGTTCGACACCGAGACCGACGAGATAGAGCATCCGCTTGCGCCCAGCACTGGCCTGCGCGTTGTCCTTGCCTTTGGAATACCAGGTGTTGTGGCGCACCTCACCCTGCGACCAGGACACCAACTCGAAGGTACTGCCTGCCTTGTGGCCGCCTTTGTTCACGAGGTCTTCTCGCGGCACGACATGACAGCTGTAGCAAGTCTTCGCCAGATCATAGAATGACGTCGATCGGATCATTCCCTTGGCTTCGGCGAGCTTCCAGCGCGCCGCCTCCTCGGCCTTGGACTCGGTGTCGGCTTTCTTGCCGCTGAAGCCGCTGTGGACTTTGATCCAATCCTGCCCGGCGCTATGGCAGGACTCGCACGAGATGCCCGAGACCGGTTCTTGCTTGCCGTTCTTCTCTTGCACCGTGAAATGGCAACCCAGACACAAGCTCTCCGATTTGACGCGCCGTACACCCATTCTCTTCGCGATTTCGTTGCCCTCCGGATTGCGCGGCATGTCACGAAACGTCTTGAAATGATGCGTGCCTTTCCAGGCCTCGGCCTCCTGCTTGTGACATTCAGCGCACGCATTCGCTCCAACGATCTTGACAGGATCGGACGCCCCTGCGGCGGCGGCGGCAAAGCCCGATACGAGGAGCACACCGCAGAGGTAGTGCACGAAAAACGCAGCGCGGACCCTCGCCGGCTTATTCGACAAAACACTATGCGCTCTGAAGACCACAATGACTTCGCACCTTATTTCGACGATTCCCATACGTTGGTGTTGGCCGTGCTAGTTGCCGCGCGAATCTAGAGCGAGCTGGCGCATTGCTCCGGCGGCGGGACCTTCCAGCCACTGCCTGGCGCGCGTGAAGACACTTTCCTCGATCCTGTCGTCTTGGGCCGGCATGAACGGATCGGCATAGCAGACCGTGCCAGTGCGCGCCGCGATTCCCTTGATCGTATCGACCATGCCGGGCGCGCCGCAGGCGTAGAGCACGTCGCTCGGCAGCAAGGATGGCACATAGTCGGTCGGCCGGCCCGGCATCACCGCGTTGGACACGGTTTGCGACGCGCTGCAGACGGGCACGACGACGACATTGGGGAAACGGGCGAGCTGAGCGAGAGCGGAACCCATATAGAGCGAGCCTAGAGTGCGGCCGCCCGCGATGATCATCATTCTGCGCTCCGGATCTTCGCGCAGCGCCGCGACGGCGATAGACCAGATCGGCGCAAAGCCGGTGTTGGTCGCGACACAAATAGTCCGGCTCGTCAGATCTGGCCGGAAATGCGCCGAGCCATAGGGTCCGGTCAGCTTCACCCGATGGCCCGGTCTGATACGCCTGCCGAGCGCTGATGTGACACGCCCATCCTTCATGCGGCGGACATGGAACCAGACGGAGCGGCTGTTTGCATCGCCGCGCAACGGGAGAGTGATGCTGTAGGGACGGCTCGGATAGCCGCTGAAGCGCACTTGCGCATACTGTCCAGCAAGATAGGGCAGCGCGCGATCCGTCGTGATGCCGACTTCCATCACCTCGGGCGAGAGCGGGAGCAAACTGCTCAGCACACCTTCCACGGTGCGCACACCCGATGCTTGGCCTCTCTCGATCACGGCATCACCGGCGACCCGGCACTGACAGGCATGAACAATGCCTGGCTCGGCGCCTTCTCCGCCCCGCACTTCACCGGACACCAACCGCACGCAGCAAGTGCCGCAGTGCCCGGCGCGGCAATCATAGGGCAGGTCGATGCCGTTCTTCAGAGCGGCGTCCAACAGCAGTTCGCCGCGGCGCGCCCGAAAGCTTTTGCCGTTCATCGTAATCTGATGGATTGTCATTGTCCGATCCCGGGAGGCTTCAGGTTTCCAAACTACGGCCGCTTAGAGTGACGCGCCGTCGCCACGCTTCCTCAGAAACTCAGCAATGCAAATGTCGCTGCTCTGACGAGACCGCCGTCATCGTCGGGTCGTGCGCTTTCCGAATTTCTTCCGTTCTTCGCCACGTTACTTCCCCCTGTCGAGACCCCACGCCTAATTCGAACACGCCGTGAAAAACTCTATTTTGCATTTCTCCTATCTGGCCAGACATTGACCGTTTGATGGCCTCGCAAATCGAGAGGAAGCACGAGCGGGATAGAAAAACCCGAATGGAGCAGATATAGCCACGCCCCCTCGCGCGAGAGGACGGCGCACATCAGGGCAGTGGCCAATACTTGGACGGGCGTGCGCGGGGGCAAGCGCGCAGAATGCGCCGTGTTCTCTTGTGCTCAGATCGGTCCGATATGTTCATTTGCACAGCACAATACATTTCTCAATTCCATTCACCGCGATTGATTATCTCAATACGAATTATATTCGGATATATCAATTGCATAAGGTATCCCAATATAGCGACGGACATATCGCGGCCCCTTTTGGGATATTAACTCGCCATCACTTCAGCAGCCCCGCAAAGCCGTCGGGACTCGCGCCGGCGATGCGACTTGCGATGCCGCCCTGAAGTGACATGGGGGACGAGGGGTGACGCGATGAAACGATTTTCCAGCATTTCGATGCTGTCGTGCGCTGTCGCAAGCGCCGCATTTGTTTGCGCAGCGATTGGCGAAGCCGCTTTTGCGGGGTCCAGTGCGCCTGTGCAGACGGATGGCATGCATGGACCGCCGGGATTACTGCAGGCCCAGACGGAAGAGACCGAAGCGAAATCGTCGCTCGAAGCCATTGTCAAAGTGGATGAGGATAAAGACTCCAAGGCTGGCGGCGAGGCCGACAAAGCCGGCACGGCAGACGCCCAGCCCGACATCAAGGCTGCCCAGAACGCGGACGAAGCGCTCTATCCGACCGCCGCGCAATGCGGCGAGTGCCATAAGAAGATTTATGACGAGTGGTCGTCGTCGAACCATGCCTACGCGTCGATCTCACCGATGTTCCACAAGTTCGAGCAGAAGTTCCAAGAGCTCACTCAGGGCACGGTCGGCACATTCTGCGTGCGCTGCCACAGCCAAGTCGGCACGCAGCTCGGCGAGGCGCGAGACGCGCCGCTTTGGGCGCGCAGCCAGATTTCGCGCGAGGGCGTGAGCTGCATCACCTGCCACCGGGTCAAGGAGCAGTACGGCAAGGTCAATGGCGAGCGCAGAATCGAGCCGGGCAAGATCTACGAGCCGGTCTACGGCAGCGGCGAGAAGAGCGTGATCAAGAAGGTCCTCGCCGACAAGGAAACGTACTCCGTGAAAACGGACGCCAAGGGCCGCGGCAACGATATCCACAAGGGCATGATCACAAACGACCAGATCACCAAGTCGGAGTTCTGCGTCAGCTGCCATCAGGTCGCCGTCAACCTCGGCATCAAGCTGGAGATCGTCTGGGATCAGTATCGCGACAGCCCGGCACGCAAGGCCGGCGTCTCTTGCCAGGACTGCCACATGGGCAAGGTCCCCGGAAAGCCCGACGGCTACGCGAAGGCGCCCTCGGCCATCGTAGGCGGCAAGGAGATCAATCCGGGACGCAAGCATGCCAATCACCGCTTCATCGGCCCGGGCTATTCGATCGCCCACCCCGGCATCTTCCCGCACAACACCAAGGCCCAGGCAATCGGCATCGAGGATTGGCTGCAGTTCGACTGGCGTGCCGGCTGGGGCAGCACCAAGTTCGAGGACAAGGTCGCCGACGGCAAGATCAAGGCCAAGTTTCCCAAACGCTGGGCCGATGCGCTCGACCGTGAAGAAGCCAGGGCAATCATCGACGAGAACATCGCCAAGCTCGACGAGCGCGACAAGATCCGCAAGCAGCTGATGGAGAATTCGAGCGAGGTCGATGGTCCCCGCATCGAAGGCAATCCGACTGTCGGCTCGGATCTGGCGTTCTCCTACAAAATCAAGAACACCAATACGGGGCACAACCTGCCGTCCGGGTCGCTCGGAGCGCAGCCGCAGCTCTGGGTCAGCGTCGCCCTCGTCGATCCCGACGGCAAGAACATCTGGGAGTCGGGTTACCTCGACAGCAACGGCGACATGGCCGATCTGCACAGCCTGGATGTCGCCGCCGGCCGCATCAAGACGGACCAAATGCTGGTGCACTTCCAGACCAAGTTCCTGACCACCAACGTCAAGGGCACGGACCGCGAGATGTACCTGCCGGTGAACTTCGACGTCGATCCGCTGCCGCATTTGCGTCCGCCCGGCATCCCGACGACCGTTCTCAATCACCCGCCTCTGGTGCGCATGGAGAACCACTCTCTGGCGCCGCTGGGTGAGAAGGTGGCCAAGTACCAAGTGCCGGGGAACCTGATCACGAAGCCGGGCAAGTACAAACTCGCCTTTCGCATGCGAAGCCGCGCCGAGCCGATCTATTTCATGCGCTTCGTCGGCTCCACAAAGGAAATGGAGCGGAGCATGAACGAGCGAATCATGAACTTCCACGCCTTCGCGGTGGAGTTCGACGTGAAGGGCTAGCGCAAATATCCGCGAGCTTCGCATTGGGGACCCGAAGGGAGGTCGAAAGCAACAGGTCCCCATCCTGATCAGGATTGAGAATAATGACTTGGGGGAATTCCGCATGACTGCCGCAAATGGCGACCTTCGCTTCCGTGCCGGGACAATGACCGCAGTGATCGCCTTGGCGGCCGGCGGGTGCATTGTCGGCCTCCGTCACAGCAGCGGACCTCGCGACTGCCGGCGAAAGCACGACCAAGTCCGCCAAGAATGAAACGTGGATCGAGAAAACGTTCCAGCCCGGCCCGCAATACAAAGACAAGTATAGTGCCGAGGAGCAAGCCGACATCTACGGTGCGAAGACCGCGGTCGAGCCGCCGCGGCCGCTGCTGGAGGTCGGTCGCGAGCAATATACCTCCGGCACCTACGATCAGAGCAGTACCTTCCTCGGTGAATTGAACCCGCTACTCCCCGGGCTCGCCATTTACGGCGACTGGCGAACGGCCATCGCCTACAACAACAACAACGGCAAGGATATTGCCCAGATCGCGACCCGGCTGAACTTGGACGTCGACTTCAAGATCACCGGCACCGAACGCATTCATGCGTTCTTCGCACCTATCCAGGAGGACAACGCAACATTCACCCGCTACGAGTTCGGCGGCGGCAACTCGAACGACAAATTCAACGGCGAGTACGACCTCGACCCGCAGACGTTTTTTTTCGAGGGTGACGTAGGTTCACTCTATTCCGGGTACTCGGGCAAGGAAGCCGGCTTTGACCTGCCCTTCACCGTCGGTCTCTTCCCGCTGTTCCTGCAGAACGGCATCTGGGCGAACGATGCGATCCTCGGCGGCGCGGTGACACTCCCCGCAAGCAACTCGCCGACGCTTGGCCTTTCCAACTACGACATTACTTTCTTCGCGGCGTTCAACGACGTCAACAACGCGAGCGTCATCGACGGCAACGGAAACCTCGACAACGACAATGCCAATCTCTTCGGCGTAACGGCCTTCATCGACGCTTTCAGCGGCTACATCGAGGCGGGTTATGCCCTGCTGCAGGGCTACGACGAGCAGGACGGACTTCTGCAGCACTACCTGACCGCAGCCTATACCCGGCGCTACGCCAACACACTCTCGAACTCGACCCGAGTGTTCGCGAACTTCGGCGACGAAAAGAACGGAAGCGGCGACGGCTTTGCCATCATTTCGGAGAATAGCCTGATCACGGGCTTGCCCAGCACGCTGCTTCCTTACGCCAACTTCTTCGTCGGCTTCGGCAGCCCGAAGCCGCTGGTCGACGGCAATAACGCCGGCATATTGAAGAACGTCGGCATCAACTTCGAGACCGACGCTCTGACCGGATACCCGAAACTCGACGACACCGCCTCCAACGCCTGGGGCGGCGCGGTTGGCGTGCAGTATCTCTTCAATCTCGATCAGCAGCTCGTCTTCGAGGTGGCCACCGTGCAGCCGTTCGAGGATGACGGTATCGGCGCCAAGCATGCGCAGTATGCCTTCGGCGCTCGCTATCAGATTCCGATCAACCGGGCCTGGCTGTTTCGCGCCGATGCCACGTATCAGATCCTCGAAGGTGCCGAAGACAACTTCGGCATCCGTACGGAAGTGAGAAGGAAGTTCTGAATTGCGGTCGGTTGGCGGCGGCCAGCTTGGGTGGGGAGGTCATCACATGAACAGTCAGAACTCATTCACGTCAATTCTGTTGGCTTGCGTGCTCGCAGCTGGATTGCCCGGCGTCGCGTCGGGGGCCAATGCCGCTTGGCCCGGGCCTTCCGCCTTTCGAGTCCAGCGATAGCGCCGGACCTCTGGCATTAAAATCAGGCACCGCGGCCATGCCCCGCGGATTATCCTGCCTATAGCTCCGAGCTATCTCGCCTATGATTATCCCTACTACTACGCCCGCGGCTATTATCCGAAGCATATCGGTCCGGGTTATATCTACTACGGCAATCGGTATTTCTACAGCAGCCGTTATTATCCGAAACATGCCCGCCAATGCTCGAATTGGCAAAGGAAATGCGTCGCCGGCTGGCGCGCTTATCGCAATTCCCGAACTTCCCACCGCCAGTAGGCCCGGGGCATGTGAAATCAAAAGCCAAGCGACAGCGAAAGCCGACGACGGAGTGGGGCCCGTTCCGCACCAAAAACTTGTGCCGCCGGCGCGCCTCTATCTTGGCCGGGCGATCGCGACGATCTCAATGTTCGATGTCGTCGTCGACCATCGACTGATAGTCCGTCATTTTGAACGCGCTGCGCTGGATGCGCGTCGTGGCGACGAATTGCCGTGCACCGGCATCATGCTTGAGCGCCGGGTCATCGTGGGGTACGAGGCTGACCTTGAGAGTGACGGGCTTGGTGATGCCGTTGACGGTAATCTCGCCCGAAACTTCCGCCGCAGTCGCCGACTGCGGTCGGACGGCGAGACTCTTGAAGGCGATGACGGGCGAGGCCATGACATTGAAAAACGCCGCCCCCTTGAGTTCGTTGTCGACGAGGGCTTCGCCAGTCGTGAGACTCGCCGCGGCAATGGAAGCACTGATTTTGCTTTTTTCAGGCGCTTTCTTCGTCGTAATCGAGCGTACCACTGACTTTCGTGAAACGGCCGCGCTGAGTCGAATAGGCCATCTTATAGACGAAGCGGACCTCGGTGCGGCGGGAATCGAATTCAAAGCGACCGGCATTCGCCGGCGGCGCGGTGACGGCCACCAGATCAGCGGCGAACAGAACGAAGAGTGCCATTCGCCACGTGGCCGGCGCGATGGCATTTATTACGGGCTTCATGGCGCCTTCTCCGAGAGTTCCCGAAAGTGCAGTATGCGCGCGGCTGCGGCGCGGATTCCCCGGCGACAGACGTGGCGCAAGAACGTGCTCTCGATCGTTCGCACTTTGGCCCTCGAGACGTTGCGGGCCCCGCGCCGCGCGCGGTTCAAATGCAGGCCAATCCAGCCTCGTCCGCCAACTGGCGTTGCAGTGGGAATGCCAGGTGGCGAATCCACTTCAAACTCCACGTCTTCCTCGGCGGCGCCCACCCGGGTAAGGGCCTTCACGACACCCGAAATCTCATCTGTCTCAGCCAATGCATTTTTGGCGATAAACCAGGCCGCAGACGACAACGCGAGCGGCCACGACAGCATGACGATCAGGTCGATATACGATGCGAAATTCCACATATTGCGTCCCCCAATTCCGAATGTGCTTCACATGCGAAATCTCCCCACGGCACAACGCAATGATAGAATGGCGAAAATTCGTTCGAGAAATACTCCGCTTCTTGTAATCACGAGGGCAATAGCCGGTGATTTTCAAATGATAAATGCCGAATTCGTTGGGCAAGGGGCGTAGCTGCGGATCACGGGAGGAGCGAAACATCCAACGATCACATTTCATTTCACGATCTTCCGCTACCGCCATCCAAGCGGCGGCCCGCGCCAAATCGCGAGCACATATGGTGTTGTGAATTACGTTGAAGCACCTACGGAGGCGCCCGCCGGAGGGCCGCCCGCTTGCAGCCGAACATCGCCAGTCCTGCCTCTCTTGAACCATGCCCCGAGTTGGTCGAGGAGCAAGTAGATGACAGGCGTCGTGTAGAGCGTGAGGATTTGCGACACGGCCAGGCCGCCGATGATGGTGATGCCGAGCGGCCGGCGTAGTTCGGAGCCGGCGCCGACGGCCAATGCCAACGGAACCGCGCCGAGTAACGCTGCAAGCGTCGTCATCAAAATGGGGCGGAATCGCTGCAGGCACGCCTCGTAGATGGCCTCAGAGGGCGCAAGGCCACGTTCGCGCTCCGCCTGGAGCGCAAAGTCGACCAGCATGATGCCGTTCTTCTTGACGATGCCGATCAAGAGAATAACGCCAATGAGCGCGATGACCGAAAGGTCCATGCCGGCCATTTGCAACGACAGCAGCGCTCCGAGCCCGGCGGATGGCAACGTCGATATGATCGTCAAGGGGTGCGCGAGGCTCTCATAGAGCACGCCGAGCACGATGTAGATTGCAATCAGCGCCGCCGCGATCAGCATGTTCTGCATGCGGGCCTGTTCGCGGAATGTCTTGGCGTCGCCCGCCGATTCACCCCGGATCGAATCCGGCATGTGCAGTTCGCCAAGCGCCGCGTCGATGGCCTTGAGACTGGTGTCGAGACTCGTTCCTGGCTTCAGATTGTAACTGATCGTCACCGCGGGAAATGGTCCCTGATGATTGACGACGAGCGGCGCCACGCCGTTTTCCACGGTGACGAGCGCAGACAACGGCACTTGAGCGCCGTCATGGGTGGGCACGAAGATTTTCGCAATGTCGACTGGATCGCGCTGGCGTGCCGGATCGATTTCGAGCACGACCCGATATTGATTCCGGTCACCGTAAATCGTCGAGATCTGCCGCTGCGAGAAGGCGTCCGCAAGGGCGTTGTCAATGTCTCCAATCTCGATCTGCAGTTTCGACGCCGTCTCGCGATCGATTTTGATGTTCAGCTGCAGGCCGCCTTGCTCGCGGTCGGCCGATACGTCGGCAAGTCCCGGAATCGCGCGGATCGCGGCAAGCGCCTTTGGAACCCACAGATAGAGTTCGTCGCCGCTCAAGTCCCAGAGCGTATATTGGTACTGTGCCTTGCCTTGCCGCGCGCCGGTGCGGATGTCCTGTGCCGGCACGAGGCGAGCCTGCAAGCCTGCGAGCCTGGAGAAGGGCAGACGCAATCGGTCGATGACTTCCGCGGTCGTGACGTAGCCCCGCTCGGCGAGTGGCTTTAGATTGATGAACATGCGGCCTTGATTAAGGGTCGCGTTGGGACCACTGGCGCCTATGACGGAACCAATCTTGTCGACGGCCGGGTCGGAGAGCGCGATTTCGGCGGCGCTGGCTTGGAGCTTGCGCATGGCTTCGAAAGAAACGTCGGCGCTCGCTTCCGTCGACGCCATTATGAGACCTGTGTCGTCGGGCGGCAGGTAGCCCTTCGGCAATACGGCGAACAGGTGCACGGTCAGGACCAGCGTCGCGGCGTAAACCGACATGGTGATGAGCCTGTGGCGGAGCGCAACACGAAGCGAGGCTGCATACCCCCTGATGACGGCATCGAGCGCGCCTTCGAACAGCCGGTCCAACAGGCTCTTTCTCGTCACCGCGCGGCTGCCCATGAAATGCCCGCTGATCATCGGCGTCACGGTGAGGGACACAAGAGCCGAAATGAGAATCGCGAAAGTCAGCGTGACGGCAAATTCGTGCAGCAACCGGCCGACGACGCCCGTCATGAACAAAACTGGAATGAACGCGGCGACGAGGGAGACGGAAATCGTGACCACGGTAAAGCCTATTCTGCGCGCGCCATCCAATGCCGCCCGCAGCGGTTTGACGCCCGCTTCCAATTCGCGGTGAATGGTCTCGTTCATGACGATCGCGTCGTCGACTACGAAGCCGACGGCCACCGCCAGAGCCATCAAAGTCAGATTATTGATTGAAAACCCGAGTGCCCACATCGCGACGCATGTTCCGGCCAAAGAAAGCGGCACGGTAATTCCCGCCGAGATCGTCGGTGTCAGGCGCCGCAGGAACACGAGGACAACGCACATGACCAGCGCGACCGAGATGGCCAGCGTCCTCTGCATATCGTGCACCGAGGCGCGGATCGTCGACGTTCGATCGGTGAGGACGGTGACGTCGATACCGGAGGGGATCCATTGCTTCAGCACAGGGATGAGTGCCTTCACGCCATCGACCGTATCGATGACGTTGGCGCCGGATTGCTTGGTGATGATGAGAAGGACCGCCGGCTCGCTGTTGAAGTAAGCGGCGGAGCGGACGTCGCGCGTTCCGACCTTGATTTTCGCGACGTCGCCAAGACGAACGACGCTGCCATCGGGACGGCTTTTCAAGACGATTTTCTCGTAGTCGCCGGCCTCCGTCAGCTGCTTGTTCGATCGGATCGTAATGGCCTGCCGCGAGCCGTCGATCGCGCCGATGGATACGAGGTTGTTGGCGGCACTCACCGCTTGCCGGATATCTTCAAGACCGATCCCGAGCGAGGCCGCCAGAGACGGGTCGGCCTGGATCCTCGTTGCCGGTTGCGCCGCACCGCTGACGGTCACGTCGGCCACGCCGGGAGCCTGTGAAATCCGTTGGGCAATGATCGAGTTGGCGACGTCGTAGATGGCGCTCGGCGACAATGTCTTCGACGTCAGCGCCAGAATGAGTATCGGTGACGCCGAGGGGTTCACCTTGCGAAAAGTGGGAACCTGCGGCAAGTCGCCCGGCAAGTCCGCGCTAGCTGCATTGAGAGCGGCCTGGACGTCGCGCGCGGCGCCGTCGATGCTGCGCTTCAAGTCGAACTGGATGGCGATGGACGTCGTGCCCAAAGCGTTCGTCGAGGTCATTTCGCTGACACCGGCGATCTCTCCGAGCCGGCGCTCCAACGGCGCGGCAACAGTCGCGGCCATCGTGGTCGGGTCGGCGCCGGGACGGTTGGCGCTGATACGGATCGTGGGGAATTCGATCGTCGGCATGCTGGCGACGGGCATGACCGCGTAGGCGACAGAGCCCGCGAGGAACAGGCCGATGGCCAGAAGCGCCGTCCCGATGGGCCTTTCAATGAATATGCGCGAAATGTTCATGCGCCTACTCCGCCGCGCTCCGCAGCGCATCGAGGTCCAGGTCTTCAGCCTTTGACTTCGGCGCGTCGCCACGTGCAGCGGGCGGGTCGCCGATCTCCTCGCCGTTCGCCCCCGTTCGCGAGCGCGCCTTAGCGAAGCGCGCCCTCAGAGACTCCATCGAGAGATAGATCACCGGCGTCGTGTAGAGCGTCAGCAATTGGCTGAGCAGCAGGCCGCCAACAATGGTGATGCCGAGCGGGTTGCGCAATTCCGCACCCGTTCCGCTTTCGATTGCCAACGGCAGCGCGCCGAAAAGCGCGGCGAGCGTCGTCATCATGATCGGGCGGAAGCGAAGCATGGCCGCCTCCATGATGGACTGGCGGGGTGTCAGACCGCGCGTGCGCTCCGCGTCGAGCGCAAAGTCGATCATCATAATCGCGTTCTTCTTGACGATGCCCATCAGGAGAATGATGCCGATCAACGCCACGAACGACAGATCATGTCCGGTAAAGTGCATCGCCAGCGCTGCACCGATGCCAGCGGAGGGCAGCGTGGTCAGGATTGTGAAGGGGTGGATCAGGCTTTCGTAGAGCACGCCAAGCACGATATAGATCGTTATGAGCGATGCCAGAACGAGCCACGGCTGGCCTTGCAGCGATTTGGAAAATTCCGCGGCATCGCCAAGAAAAGTGCCGGTAACGGTCTGCGGCATTGCGATGTCGTTGCGGGCGGCTTCGATGGCCGCGAGTGCGTCGCTCAAGGAGGCCCCAGGCGCGAGATCGAAACTCAAGGTCACCGCGGGAAATTGATCTTGATGACTGACGGCAAGGGGCGCCGTGCCGAAAACGACATTCGCGACGGCCGCAAGCGGTATCTGCGTGCCCGAGGCGGACGGCACGTACAGCCGGTTGAGGCGCGCGGGATCACTCTTATATTGAGGGGCGGCCTCCAGAACGACCCGGTATTGATTGGCCTGCGCGTAGATCGTCGATACCTGGCGCTGGCCAAAGGCATTGTTGAGTGCGTCATTGACGGCCTGCATGGTGACACCGAGCCGCCCCGCCGTGGGCCGGTCCACATCAACGTTGGCGACGAGCCCGCCGTCAACTTCTTCCGATGCGATCTCGCCAATCGCCGGCGAGGATCGCAGCGCTTCGGCCATGCGTTTCGACCATTTCGACACCTCGGCAGCGTCGGTGCTGACGAGGCTGTATTGGTATCGCGCACGGCTCGTCTGCGTTGAAATCTGAATATCCTGCGCGGGCTGGAAGTATACATAGGCCCCTGGTACCGTCGCGACGTTCGGCTTTAGCCGGGCAATGACCGTTTCGACCCGCGCGCGGCCGGTTTCGCGCGGTTTCAACATGATCTTGAGCTGGCCGACATTCTGTGTGGCGTTGGCCGTTCCAATGCCGACAATCGACGCGACACCCGATACATCGGGATCGCGGGACACGATTGCGCCGACCTCGGATTGGATGCGCGACATCTCCGCGAACGATACGTCCGTGCCGCCTTCGACAACGGCGGTAATGACCCCGGTATCCTGATCGGGCAGAAACCCCTTGGGCATGGAGACGTAGAGCCAGCCGGTTACGGCGACGGTCAACAGCGTCACCATCAGCGTCGCAGGTCGATGCCGCAGGACGAATTCCAGCGATCTCTCATAACCCGACATCACTGCGCCCAGTATGCGGCTCGACGGGCCGCCGGCCGCCGCTCCGCCGCCGTGCCCTTCGGACGACAGCAGGCGCGCGCACATCATGGGCGTCAGCGTCAACGACACGATGGCCGAGACGACGACGGCGATGGTCAGCGTCAGCGCGAATTCGCGGAACATACGCCCGACCAGTCCGGTCATGAACAATAGCGGAATGAAGACGGCGACCAGCGACATGGTCAGCGAAACGACAGTGAAGCCGATTTCGCTGGCGCCCGTGAGGGCGGCTTTCAAAGGCTTTTCGCCCTTCTCGATATGGCGGACGATATTCTCAATCATGACAATGGCGTCGTCCACGACAAAGCCCGTACCGATCGTCAGGGCCATGAGGGAGAGGTTGTCGAGACTGAACCCGCAAAACCACATGACGCCAAAAGTAGCAATGAGAGACACGGGCAGCGCCACGCCGGCTATGATCGTGGCCCGCACCGATCGAAGGAACAACAGCACGACGAGAACGACGAGCGCGACGCTGAGGCAAAGCGTGAACTGCACGTCGTGCACGGAGGCGCGTATTGTCGCCGTTCGGTCATTCACGACCTGGAGCCTGACACCGGCCGGGATCGAGCGCTCGATACGCGGCAGCTCGTTCGTGATGCGCTCGACGGTTTGGATGACGTTGGCGCCGGGCTGGCGCTGGATATCGATGATGATGGCCGGCGTGCCATTGTACCAGCCACCAGTGCGGATATTTTCGAGCCCATCGATCACCCGTGCCACGTCCTTGATCCTGACGGGCGCGCCATTGCGGTAGGCGACGACGACATCCTCGTAGGCGCTGGCGCGATCGATCTGATCGTCGGCTGCAATAGTGTAGGATTGTCGAGCGCCATCGATGGAGCCCTTCGGGCCGGAAACATTGGCGCCGGTGATGGCCGCATTGAGATTGGCCATGCTGAGGCCGTAACTCGCGAGACGGGATAAATCGGCTTCGACCCTGACGGCCGGCTTGACGCCGCCTTCGACCGAGACATGCCCGACACCGGCAATGGAACTCATGCGCTGCGCGATCAGAGTATCGGCCAGATCGGAAAGCTGACGCAGCGATTGCGTTTTCGACGTCAGCGCCAGAGTGATAATCGGCGCGTCCGCAGGATTTGTCTTCGAGTAGGTCGGCGGGTAGGGAAGATTTCGCGGCAACGTCGAGCCCGCGGCATTTATTGCGGATTGAACGTCCTGGGCGGCAGAGTCGATATCGCGATCGAGGGCGAATTGCAGCGTGATGCTGCTCAGACCGAAAGAACTGGTCGAGTGCATCGAAGTCAACGCCTGTATTTGCCCCAGCTGGCGTTCGAGCGAGGCCGTGACCAGTGTCGACATTGTCTCGGGGCTGGCGCCGGGAAGTACGGTGCGCACTTCGATGGTCGGGAAATCGACTTGAGGCAGCGACGCGACCGGTAGACTGAAATAGCCGAGAACGCCGCCGAGAACGGTTGCGATCGACAGCAGCGACGTCGCAATCGGCCGGAGAATGAACTGGCTGGAGAGGCTCATGGCGCGCTGCCGGAATTGACCGGCCCGTCACTTTTATCATTACCCCGTTCGGCCTTTTTGGGCGATGCCGCCGGCAATGACCGCGTTATAGGCTCAGCCGAGCCGGCCGGCCCCGCCTCCGTAATAGCAGGCTGCTCGGCATTGGCTTCCGAATGAGCGGAGGCGGGCGTGACATTTTCGGAGCCGGCACTACGCGACGGTGCCGCATCCGCAGCCTTGTCCGTCCCGGGCGGGCGGGCGCCGGCGACCTTGACCTTGGAACCATCCTCGAGACGGCCGAAGCCGCTCGTCACCACGCTCTCGCCGGCCTTCAATCCGTCTAAGATCACGGCATCGTGCTCGGTCTGCTGGCTCACCTTGACGGAGCGAGTCGCAACGGTGTCGTCATTGCCAACGACATAGACGAACGGCCCGTTTGGTCCATTCTGCACCGAGACCGTCGGTGCGACGACAGCGTCATCGATCGTATCGACCAGAAGGCGCACATTGACGAACTGGCCCGGCCACAACTGCAATTTCTCATTCGGGAAGTCGGCCTTGATACGGATCGTCCCCGTCTGTTGGTCGACTTGATTGTCGACCACCTGCAACAAGCCGGTATCGAGCAGCGTTCGACTGTCGGTCGTGTAGGCCTCGACTTTCAAGGCCGAATTCGCGATGGCCTTGCTCAGCACCGGCAACTGCTGCTGCGGAAGTGTGAACATCACCGAAATAGGCCGCACCTCGGTAATCGTTACGATCCCTGCCGGATCGCCAGCACGAACGAGATTACCTTCGTCCACGTTGCGAATGCCCACCCGCCCGGCAATGGGTGCTGCGATATTCGTGTAGCCCAGAATTGCCGTCAGGTTGTCGATCGCGGCAATGTCGGATTTGACTTGTGCTTCCTGCTGGATCACGAGCGTGCGTTGAGTATCGATCTGCTTTTCGGTGACGGCGAGCGTGCCGACTTTCAAATAGCGCTCGAGGTCACGTTTCGAATTCCCGAGCTGCGCCTCGTCGAGGGCCTTTTTGGCGCGCGCCTGATCCAATTGAGCTTGAAAAGTCGTCGCATCGATCTTGGCCAGAAGGTCGCCCTTCTTGACGTCCTGGCCCTCTTTGAACTTGATTTCGATGAGCCGGCCATCGACCTGAGAGCGAACTACGACCGAGTTCCGCGCCTTGGCGGACCCGACACCGTCGAGATAAACGGGAAAATTTGCGAGCCGTGTTTTTTCGGCGACAATTGCGACCGGCGCATTGCCGCCTTTTCGATCACGAGCTCCAAAGGCAGGCGCTAGCGAGGCTCCGTCGCGCGTTACGAAATACGTCCCGCCGGCGATTGCCGCAAGGATGAGCAACGTTAGAAAAACTCGCAGAATTTTCATGGCCCCGTTTCCTTTCGCGCCTCACGGAGGCATCGTGAAAATTCCTGCTGAGGAACAGCCCTGTGCGCATACCTCTCCAACAAACGGACTTAGCCGTCCAATCCGTCGTAAAAATGTGACAGTTAAGGGCCGGCAATTCAAGACGCCTCAGGAGTGGGCCGGCGGGGCGCCATACCGCTGGGAGTCAAGTCGTCGAGCCCGCGCATCCAAACGTTCATTTTGCTCGTGGGCATCGCCCGAAACGACTGAGCCGCACGCAAGACATTTCGGCCGAAGCCTTCCCGTACGGAGGCCGGGCAATGGCGCCGCACAGAAGCGTGATCGCAAGAGCCGGCCGCTGGCCCAATCAATCATGGAATTCGCCGTTGCACTGCGAAAGAGGTGTGGCCTCTGAGGCCGGCCAGCAAATCGGTCATTGGCACAGGGCGGTGGCACAGGGCGGTCTGGGCCATTGGGCATAGTCCGCAGCCCGGTCTGCGATATTTCGCCCAACCTGCTGTCACGGTCCACTCGGCACCCTATGTGAATCGGAAAACTATGTGAATCGCAGGATTTGAAGACCGCGAAAGCTGGGCTCCGTCCTCGAGACGAGGCTCGACCTGATTGCAATGCGAAAACACTCTCAATCCGTCAGATCACGAGGCAATCAAAATGCCAATCCGTAGCCATCCAGAATCTGTCGCTGCTTTGCTCGTCTTGCTCACTGTTGCGCCGACATATGCTTTCGCTCAACGCGCGGGCCATGCAATTTCCAGCCAAACTGAACGGGCGACTCCAATTGGGGTTCAACATACAGGCAGGTCTCAATCGTCATCTGCGAAAGGTGGCGGAGGGAAACCGCCACAAATTCAAACGCCATCCGCATCGCCGGCGCTTAGCCCCTCAATGTTACCGCCGGTGCCAACGATCGCGGCCCCATCGGCGCCGCCGCCATCGACGACGACAACTGGAGCGGTTCTTCCAAGCACGACGCCTTCGACCGTGCTGACCCCGGCCTCCAGCGGCGGCACTTTGGCGACTGACAGCCATGAGGGCGGAATGACGCTCGCCGGCTGCATCGGAATTTGGAAACCCGACACTCATATGACCAAAACGGAGTGGCGCACCTCGTGCGTACGGACCCTGAAAGAGATTAATCTGCCACAAACGCAAGTGGCCAAAACGGTGCCCACTCCGCCACCGGCAGTGGAACCCCGTTCCGGACACTCCAAACACCGGCATGCAAAGAGCAAGCCGCCTTTGGGCAACCATCACGCATCATTGCGTCACGCCAACGTTGCGGTTTCCAAGGCTCAGTCGCCGTGACCGCCCTCTCATTCCATTGCCGACTCTAAATAATGGGCTGCGCTTTGATCTGAGCCCGGCAATCGCTCTGCCTCAGAGTGGAGGAGACAAGGGTCTCAGATCAGCTGGAGCACGGTGCCGGTGGAAGTGGTCTCGACATCGAGCGAGCCGTAGAGCCTGCCCCCGCGAAGGCGGGGGTGGTCTTTGAGGAAATAGCGGGTGTCGCTTGTGAAGGTGTTGGGGCCGGTCGCGGCCTTGATGACCACCGCGACGCCGGCAATGTACGCCTTATCAGACTTCAACCCAGAGCCCTGCGCGATCGACACCTAGTAGGTGCCGCCGGCGATACGGCTATTCCGCAGGCGCGGGCGCGCCATCTATTCCGCAGGCGCGGGCGCGCCATCGCCGGACGGCGCTCGCCGACGCTTGCCGAAGCCCGCCAACCACCGGCTGACGACATAGAACACGGGCGTGAAGATCAACCCGAAGACCGTAACGCCAATCATACCGGCAAACACCGCCGTCCCGAGTGCCTGGCGCAATTCTGCGCCCGCACCAACCGCCCAGACGAGCGGAACGACGCCGAGAATGAAGGCGAGCGACGTCATCAGGATGGGCCGCATGCGCAGTCGCGCGGCTTCCACTGCGGCCTCGAAGCGGTTCTTGCCCGCGGCCTCGAGCTGGGCCGCGAATTCGACGATCAAAATCGCGTTTTTCGCGGCCAAACCGATCAGAACGACAAAGCCCACCTGTGTCAGGATGTTATTGTCCATGCCGCGCAAGATCACGCCTGAGATCGAGGCCACAAGACTCATCGGCACGATCAGGATGATCGCCAGCGGTAGTGTCAGGCTCTCGAATTGCGCCGCAAGCACTAGGAACACGAATGCGACGCCGAGCGCGAAGGCAAAAACGGCGGCGTTGCCGGCCCGGATCTGCTGGAACGCCAATTCCGTCCATTCGTAACTGAACCCCGGCGGCAAAGTTTCGGCGGCCATCTTCTGCATGATGTCGATGGCCTGCCCTTGTGAATACCCTGGCGCCGCCGCGCCGTCGAGTTCGGCTGCGGGATAGAGATTATAGCGCGGGACGCGCGCCGGCCCCGACCGGTCGCTTATGGTCGTGAACGACCCGAGCGGCACCGTGTCGCCGTTCGCGTTGCGCACGCGGATGGCGAGAGCGTCCTTGCTGTCGAAGCGATAAGCACTGTCGGCCTGCGCCGTCACCCGGTAGGTCCGCCCGAGCAGGTTGAAGTCGTTGACATAGGTCGAGCCCAGGTAGGTTTGCAGGGAAGCAAACACATCGGAGACGTTGATACCCAGCATCTGTGCCTTCACTCGATCAATATCGAGGTAGAGCTGCGGCGTCGAGTTTTCGAACAGCGAGAAGACCTGTTGCACGCCCGTCGTCTGCGCCGCCTTTGCCATCATGGCGCCGACGGCCTGCTGCAGGGCGCCGGATCCGGCGGCATTACGGTCCTGAACCATCATGCGAAAGCCGCCGGCGCTGCCGATACCGCGAACGGGAGGCGGCACCACGACGAGGACCAGCGCATCCTGGATGGCGGCGAATTTCGCGAGCATCGCCTTTTGGATCGCGGTCGCAGATTGATTGGGATCCTTCGCCCGCTCCTCGAACGGCTTCAGCGTGACGAACACGGCGCCGGCATTCGAGGCGTTGGTGCGGGTCGCACCTGAAAAGCCGATGAAGTTTACGGCATGATCGACGCCCGGAACCTCGAGCGCCAGCTCCACGACGCGACGATTGACTTCGTCCGTGCGGGCGAGCGCGGACGCGGGCGGCAACTGCGTGACGGTGATCAGGTAACCGGCGTCGAGCTGCGGAATGAAGCCGACGGGCGTCTTGCGGAATTCGTTCAAACCAAACGCGATGACGCCGGCATAGACCACGAGCATCAGCACCGAAAAGCGGACGACACGACCGACGAGCCAGGCATAGCCGTCGGACATTTTGCCGAAACTCCAGTTGAAGCCGCGGAAAAACGCGTGCACGGGCCGCAGAAGCAGTGTCGGCTCCTTATCCTTTTCATGCGGCTTCAAGAGTAGCGCACAGAGCGCCGGCGACAACGTCAGCGAGACGATGAGCGAAATGATCGTCGCACCCGCAATAGTGAGCGCGAACTGACGGTAGAACTGACCGGAAATGCCGGTGATGAACGCAGATGGCGCGAACACCGCGGTCAGAACCAGCGCAATAGCGACAAGTGCCGTGCCCACTTCGTCCATTGTCTTGTAGGAGGCGTCGCGCGGACTCATGCCCTTGGCCATGTTGCGCTCGACATTCTCCACAACGACGATCGCATCATCGACCACGATGCCGATCGCGAGAACGAGCCCGAACAACGACAGGTTGTTCAGGGAGAACCCGAATATCGACATCAGGAAAAACGTACCGATGAGCGATACCGGAATGGCGACGATCGGGATGACGGCGGCGCGCCAGGTTTGAAGGAACAGCACGACGACGACGACGACCAGCAGCACGGCTTCGAAGATGGTGCGCACGACGGCGTCGACGGACTGCTGGATGAAGTCGGTCGGGTTGTAGACGATATCGTATTTTACGCCCGGCGGAAATCCCTTCGACAGCTCCGCCATGGCCGACTTGATTTTTTCCGCGGTCGCAATGGCGTTGGAGCCGGGCAACTGGAAGATGCCGAGGGCAACGGCGGGGTTCTTGTCGAGATAGGAATTCAAACCGTAGTCGAGAGCTGCGAGTTCGACGCGCGCGACGTCCTTGATCCGCACGACCGAATTTGCCGACTTCTTGACCACGATCTCACCGAATTGCGCGGGATCGGCAAGTCGCCCCTGGGCCTGAACGGAAATTTGAAATGCACCTTGGGACGGGATTGGCGGTTGATCGAGAATGCCGGCAGCGACCTGGACATTCTGGCCCTGCAATGCAGCGACGACGTCGCTGGACGTCAGGCCGAGCGACTGCAGGCGATCGGGATCGAGCCAGACGCGCATGGAGTAGTCGCGTCCGCCGAACACGGTGATGGAGCCGATGCCGTCAATACGGTTCAGGACATCGACGACATTGACGTTGGCGTAATTGGAAATGAACAGCGTGTCGCGCGAATTGTCCGGCGACAGCATATGCACGACCATCATCAGGTCCGGCGAGGCCTTTGCAACCGTGACGCCGATGTTGCGAACGTCGGCCGGCAATCGCGGCTGCGCCGTCGCGACGCGGTTTTGCACTTGAACTTGCGCGATATCGAGATTGGTACCGAGGTCGAACGTGATCGCGATGGAGAAGCGTCCGTCGCCGGTCGAGTTCGACGAAATGTAGAGCATCTTCTCGACGCCGTTGATCTGCTGCTCGAGCGGTGCCACGACCGTCGCGGCGACGACCTCGGCGCTGGCGCCTGGATACTGCCCCGTGACGTTGACGACGGGCGGCGCGATATCGGGGTATTGCGCGATGGGCAACCGACCGACGGCGACGCCGCCGAGAATAACGAACACGAGCGAAATCACCGCTGCGAAGATCGGCCGGTCGATGAAAAAGTGCGACATACGCATATTGAAGCCGCCTCTTAGTTGCTCGTCGTCGCGTGATTTGTGGCGGGTGTGGCTTCTGCGGTTGCCTGCTGCGGCGCGACTTTTGCACCCGGCCTTATACGCATCAGCCCATTGACGACGATCACGTCATCGGCATCGAGACCGCCGGTCACGACGCGCAGGCCGTCGACGACCGGCCCAAGAGTTACATACTTGGGATTGGCGACATTATCCTTGCCGACAGTGTAAACGAATTTTCGCACCTGCTCGGTGCCGATGGCGGTGTCGGGCACGAGCAGAGCGCTCGCAGGCGCCGAACTCGGCACCTTGATACGTCCGAACATGCCGGGCGTCAGCTTGCCGTCGGCATTCGCAAATTCGGCGCGCAGACGGATCGTCCCCGACGAACGGTCGATGACGTTGTCGACGAAATCGATGCGGCCAGGATGGACGAAGTCCTTTTCGTCGATGAGCTTCAGTGTCACAGGCACGGCTGAACCATGGTCGCCTGTATTCCGGACGGGTCCCAAAGCCGGCGCCGAGATAACGCAGATAAGATGCCTCGTCGATGGTGAATTCGAAGCGGATGGGGTCAATAGACACAATCGTCGCGAGGAGCGTCGTGCTTCCGCTCGTACCGCCGGTCACGAGATTGCCCGGCGAAACACGCCTATCGCCGATGCGGCCGGAGACGGGCGCCTTTAGCTCAGTGAATTGCAGATCAAGTTCCGCCTGCTTTACAGACGCCGATTGGGCCGCCACCGATGCTTCCGCGACGCGACGCGCCTGCAGGCGTTGATCGTAGGTCTGCTGCGTGATGGTCGAGCCCTTGACCAGGCTGTCACCGCGCTTCAGGTCGCTGTCGGCGAATGCTAGATTGGCCTCCGCCTGGGCGCGCGCCGCTTTGACCTGCTCGAGCGACGTTTGGAATGGACGCTGGTCGATCGTAAACAGAGTGTCGTTGGCCTTCACCATCTGGCCGTCCGTGAAATGGATCTTGTCGAGATAGCCAGAGACCCGGGCACGGACCTCGACGTAATCCACGGCCGCAAAGCGGCCGACGTATTCATCGAAATCAGATACGACCTTCGTAACGGGGCGCGAAACGGTGACGGCAGGTGCCGGAGGAGCCGCCGACTGCTGCGTCTGAGGTTTGCTTTCGCCGCAACCGCTCAGCGCCAATGATGCGGCCAACGCCATGGTCAGACTTCCGGCGAACTGCGAAGACAATCGACGTGTTCGCATGAGCACTCCCTTCGTCGCATCCGCCTATTTCGCCGCGATTGGCAATGAGGCCGTGACAGCACCAATCAATTCATGCTAGATGTTACCGATCGGTATCGTCGACACTTACCGACCGGTAACATGAGAGTCAAGGAACAAATGTCCGCAACACGCTCTTCCAAAATGCATATCAGAGTTGCACGTTCCGGCGACATGGCGTCGCGCCCTCCACGAGAGCGGATTTTGAGCACGGCGCGGGAATTATTCGACCGCCAGGGCGTCAATGCCGTGGGCGTCGAAGCCATTGCTGCCGCGGCCCTCACCAACAAGATGACGCTCTACAGACATTTCAACTCCAAGGACGAGCTCATCGTCGCCTACGTCACCGAAATTGCAAATGAAGGCGAAGCCGTCTGGACGCAACTGCAGGCAGATTTTCCCAACGCGCCTGAAAAGCGGCTCGCGGCCTGGGTTGATCACGTCGAGGACGTCCTGACGAAGAAGATCTCCAATAAGGGATGCGCGCTAGCGAATGCGGCGGTCGAGCTTCCGCCCGGTCATGCGGCCAGGGACGTGATCGAATCCTATAAGGGGCGAAAGCGGGAGCATCTCGTAAAGCTCTTTTCGGATCTGCGCTACCGCGAGCCGGAGCGTCTGGCGGACGAAGTTTTTCTGATGTTCGAAGGGGCGCGGATCAATCTTCAGTGTGGCGCCAAGATTCCGGCATCGCGCATCGTAACGATGCTGCGCGATCTCCTTGCGCAAGCGCCGAAGCGCAAGCGCGGCTAGAGACTCGTCGCAGGCTCACCTCCGAGCATGGCAGGCATGGCATAAGGACGCTGCCCGCAGAGATCGCGGAGGTCTTGACGGCGGGCGAGTTCTATCGCATATTTCTGTCATGACAGAAATTACCGATAGACCAAAACCCCTCCGACCGGCCGTCGAGCGTTTCGTCCTCAAATGGGGCGAGATGGGCGGGGAATGGGGCGTCAACCGGTCGGTGGCGCAGATCCAGGCGCTACTCTATCTCTCGTGCGATCCGCTTTCCGCCGAGGACATTGCTGAAGCACTTTCTATTGCCCGCTCCAATGTCTCGACCTCTCTGAAGGAGTTGCTGGGCTGGGGCCTCATCAAGCGTGTCAACGTGCGCGGCGACCGGCGCGACTTCTACGAAGCCGAAGCCGACATGTGGGAAATCGTGACGCGCATCGCCATCGGCCGCAAGTCTCGCGAAATCGATCCGGTCATCGGTCCTGCTCAAGTCCTGCGCCGATGATGCGGCCCGCGACAATCGCATCGATGCAAAAGTCCGGGCGCGGCTCGACGACATGCTCGCATTCACCTCGGCCGTCGACCGCTGGTTCACGCAGATGCTGGCGTTGCCGCGAGGTAAGCTCAAGGTACTGCTCAAGCTCGGTGCCAGAATTGCGAACTTCCTCCCAGGCAGCAAGAGTTGATGTTGTAGCGCCATGCTTCAGCTTCAGGCGAGACCGGCAGTGGAGGGGGCCAGAGATTCGGCGAGACGAGCGCTTCCAGGTGCTTCTCGGCGCGCGCCAGTGGGAGAGCTTGCCGGCCGCGGTTCGAAAGCGCTTTTCGAAGCGGCTCTCGGGCGGCGCCAGCGTCATCTACACGGGCGAAGTCTCTGCCATGCGTTATTCGCGCCTTGGCTGGCTGCTGGCAAATCTCTTGCGCGTTGTAGGTGCGCCGTTGCCCTTGTGCCGCGCAGCCGGCATGAGGAGCCTTGTTGCCGTAACGGAGGACGCCGAGAGCAAAGGCCAATTCTGGATCCGCATGTTCTCGCGACCGCGCGGATTTCCGCAGATCATCAAGTCTTCAAAGCGCTTTTGCGGGCCGACGGGACTGGAAGAAGCGATCGGCTTCGGCATCGTGATCGGACTTAACATATCGGCGAGAAGCGGCGTCCTCGTCTTCGAGAGCGCGCGATATCACCTCGATATCGCCGGCATCAGATTTGCGATCCCGAACGCCTTGTCTCCCGGCACACTGACGGTTGCGCATGCCGAAGTGACGGCTGAGGCATTCGTTTTCAGCCTGCATCTCGAGCACGCTCTGTTCGGCGAACTCGTGCATCAGGAAGTCGTCTATCGCGAGGGAGGCCGCGAGAAAGGAGCATGAGACGCGTTCTTCTCATCGGCGCCACGGGTGAGTTCGGCCGCCGCCTCGCCGGGCATCTGGTAGGGATGTCGGGGATCGACCTTGTGCTGACATCGCGCAGCCTCGACCGCGCCGAAGCACTGGTGCGCGGTATCTCTTCGATTGAACCGGGCTCGTGCCTCAGCGCCATCTCTTTCGATCGCACCGGCGACATCGCGGCGATATTCGAGCAACTGAAGCCCTGGCTCGTCATCGATGCCTCGGGGCCGTTCCAAGGCGCAAACTTCAACACCGCGCGTGCGGCAATAGCATCGGGCGCACATTGGATCGACCTAGCGGATGCCCGCGACCATATTCTTGCGTTCCCATCCGCCCTCGACACGCTGGCCCGAGCCAAGGTCGTCGCGGCGTTCACAGGCGCCAGTTCGACGCCAGCGCTCTCCGCCGCTGTCGTGCGTCATTTGACCGAGGGATGGCAACGCATCGACACCGTCGATCTGGCAATTTTTCCGGCGGGTAGGACGCGGGTCGGCCGTGCCGTACTCGAAGCCGTGCTGAGCTACGCCGGCCGGCCCGTCAACGTCTGGCGCGAGGGACGACCTGACACCGTCACCGGCTGGGGCTCGCTCGAACAGATCGACCTGCCTCACCTCGGCGTTCGCGCCATGGCGCCGGTCGAGACCGCGGACGCCGATCTTCTGCAACGGCAGTTCGGTGTGAAGGCGCGCGTCGCATTTTACGCCGGACTTGAATTGCGGCTGGAACGCCTTGGAATGCTGGCTCTCGCACGCGCGAGGCAATACGGCTGGCTCGGCGATTTGCGCCGGTGGGCCCCGGCGCTGGAAATGGGGCGGGAACTCACACGCTTCTTTGCCTCGAACGCCGGCGGCATGAGCGTCGATGTTCGCGGCCTCGATGCATCCGGCATACCGACGCTTTCGCGCTGGTTTCTGCTGGCGGAAAAGGGCGATGGACCGCATGTTCCCGTCATGGCGGCGTTGGCGCTGACACGGAAGCTGCTCGCGGGACTCGACACAAATGGCGCGACGGCTGCCGACACCTGCCTCACTCTTGCTGAGATCGAGGCCGAAATGACGCCTCTCGCCATCTCGACGGTCATACATGCAAACAGGGTCGAGGGCGCACCGCTGTTCGAATGCACCCTATCGCAAACACCCTACCGTCAACTTCCTGCGGCACTGAAAGCATTTCACGATAGAGACGCGCCGGCCGTGTGGTGTGGGCGCGCGATCGTCGAGAATGGCCAAAGCCTGATGGCGCGACTGGTACGCCGCGTCTTCGGCTTTGCGCACGAAGGCGTCGATGTACCCGTCATCGTCAGTGTCGAGCGGAACGGCGCGATGGAAACCTGGACGCGCAACTTCGCGGGCCGCCGCTTCTCCTCGCGCTTGACGTCGCTTGGAGCCAATGTCGTTGCAGAGCAATTCGGGCCGTTCTCGATCCTGCTCGGCCTCGAGGCCGGGAGCGACCGCATCACGATGCCGGTCGTCGGCTGGCGGCTTTTCGGCATAAGACTGCCCGGCGCACTCGCCCCCCGTTCCGAGACCGTAGAGCACCAAGACGAAGAAGGCCGGTTTTGCTTCGACGTGCGCATCAGCGCGCCTCTTACGGGCCTCATTGTGCACTATCGCGGCTGGCTGAGGCCGGATGCGGACGCCGGCCCCCTTGAAATCGCTTGATATGCTACGAACAAGGGCGGATCTGCCGCAAAGTGGCCGGACTTCTTCAGTGTAGTACCCCGTGGTCCCGGCGACTTCGCTTAAGAATGCAGCCATGGCCCTGCCGACGGCACCGGCAGTCACGCTCGAGCCCCCCGTTGGACAATCAGGATCCCGATATGACCATCCCAAAGACGCGCAATGATCGCGCCCCCATCATCGCCGCGACGTGCGCGGTACTGGCGCTATTCGCCGCCGGTCATGCCGAGGCGCAGTCGAATGGCGGCGCAGCGCCCGCGGGCGAGCAGGCCTTGACGCCGGAGCAGAAGGCTAAGATCGAGGAGATGAAGGCGCGACGGAAGAAATTCCAACAGCCGGATGGCGCGCCGAATGCTGCGACGAACGGTGGCGCCCAGCCGCAACAAAACAATCAGCCCGCCCACATCGACAAACCGCCACAGGTTACTCAGCCGCCGCACGCAAACCAGCCGGTGCAAAAATATCAACCGGCACAGACGATCGAACCGCCGCCCGAGGACGCAATACGCAAGAAGCGCCGTCGACCCATCGAGCAGGCGACACCGCCGCCGGCAAACCAGCCGCCGCCCGCCAACACCGCCCCGCCGCCGCATCAGGCCGCGCCCTATCCGACTCCAAACCGCAATGTCGACATGCCGGCCCCGCGCAAATATCCGCCGGCGCAGCCTCAAGCGACCACGCCGGCAGAATCGGCTGGCAAAGTCGGTGCGCAAGTGGCGCCAAAGCCAGACAGCCCCGACGCCGGGAATGCCGGAACGGCAAACCCGGAGCCGACCTGGCGCCAATGGCAGCGGCGCAGGAACAATCCGGGCGCCTTCCAGAGATCCCCGGCGCAGGTGACGGCGCCGCCCAACGCCGGTCGGTCGCCGGCTCTTCCTAGCGATATGTCGGCTATGAAGCGCGAACGCCGCCAGATCATCAACGAGCGCACCAACAGCATGGTGATCAGGGAGCCGGACAACCGCACGATCATCAAGAAGGGCGGCCGCACGATCATTGTCCACGACGAGACCAACCGCATCCGCCGACTAGATCCGCGCGCCGAAGTGCAGACCCAGTCGGACGGCACCAACGTCACCGTGATCCGGCGGCCGAACAACGTGCAAATCTTCAACGTCACCGACAAGAGCGGGCAACTTGTGCGCCGCTATCGCCGCGACGCGCAGGGCCATGAATTCGACCTGATCGACAACCGCCGACGAAAGCACAACCGCTTCGGACGCAATCTGGCGATCGGTCTCGGCATCGGCGCCGGCGTCGTCGCGGGCGCGGCGATTCTCGAATTCCATGGTCGACCTGCCGCCGCCGCGGATCGATCTGCCGCGGCGCAAGTACATCGTCGACTACGACGACGCCAGCGAGGACGATATCTATGAGGCCTTCAGCGCCCCTCCCGTGGAAGCCATGGAACGCCGCTACACGCTCGACGAGGTTCGCGCCACCTCGCACCTACGCGACCGCATGCGTCGTGTCGACCTCAACGACATTAACTTCGACACCGGGTCATGGGACGTGGCGCCGAGCGAATACCGCAAGCTCCGCCATGTCGCCCGCGCCATGCGGCGCGTCATCGACAGAAATCCCAACGAGGTATTCCTCGTCGAGGGCTATACCGATACGGTCGGGTCCGAGGAGGACAATCTTTCGCTCTCCGACCGGCGCGCTGAATTGGTTGCGATCATACTCACCGAGCAGTTCCAGGTGCCGCCTGAGAATCTGACGACGCAGGGCTACGGCGAGCAGTATCTCAAGGTAGAAACCGACGGTCCGGAGCGGTTGAACCGTCGTGTCGCCGCGCGTCGCATCACGCCGCTCATATCCGACCTCCGCGACAATCGCGGCGACCGGGATCGCGGCGGCGACGGGCGACGCGACGACAATCGCCGGTACGAGGATCGCAGGGACGATGACCGGCGCGACGATGATCGCGGTGGCGACGATCAGGGCGGCGACGACGACGGCCCGCCACCCCCGCCAGAGCGGTAACGGCTGGTTGCGTGCGCAGCCCACGAAAACAAAATGCCCGCTTTGACGAGCGGGCATTTTTCTATTGTCGACCTTCTTCTACTCGCGAAGCGATCAGCTCGCGGGACCGATCGGGAACTTGTGTGCCCAGGCGCCTTTATCGGTATCCTTCAAGGTGACCTCGAGCTCTGTCGCAGACGTGTTGCGCTTCATGTCGAACTCGATGGCCGGGTCCTGCGAGAAGGCGATCGAGCCCTCGGCGCGGAAGACTTGCTCGTCGCCCTGCTTGACGGTGATTTCCGACACCATCTTCATCGGCGTATAGAGCAGCGTGATCTGGTCCATCACCATGCCCGTGTGGTTAGGATGGCGAAGCACGATGCGGCCGCGGGAGTTGACGGACGATGCAGCGGCGGCGTCGGTGATGGGCGTATATTGCATCTTGCCCATGTTGGCGGCGATCTCGGCCGGATCACCCGTCGGCGGTGCCGAACACGACGCTTGGCCACCGGCGAACTTCACGAGCTGACTCACCATGTAGAGTTTGCCGTCGCTCGCCTCGACGACGGCGCGGATGTCCGACTGCTGGTTGACGCGGAACTCGCTTTTCAGTGAAACGGACTCGCGACCAGGCCCCATATGAAACACGGCGACGACCGGCGTCGGGTTTTCGTCGATGATGAAGCTGACTGTCTTGACCGTGCGGCCGTCGTTGAAGGCGCTCGTGACCGTTATAGGAACCCGGCGCATATCCTCAGGCCGGGCAGCGGCATCGAGAGTAATGATGCCCCGGCCATCTTCGATCTTGGCAGTGCTGTAGACGCTGCCCTTGATATCGTCCCAAATGGTGCCGGCAAAGGCAGCGGGCGCAAAGGCAAGAGCGCCAGCCGACAGGACGGCGGCGCGAAGGATCGGTCCGAACGATGAGGACATGCGTGCTCCTCGGAATGGTTTTCGACTAAAGCGACAAGAATTCGAACGCCAATATCGCCCCTGCGGGTCACATTCGTCAAGAATTTCCCGGGTTCTGTGTCAACGTTTTGCGTATTTTACGATTTTGCCGCGCTTCGAGGCATTGGCTGAGGATCGCCCCAGGGGCTCCGACAAAGTTTGAGTGAGCTTGTCCTTAGTATTGCACCGCAGATCTCCAGCCAGCGGCCACGGCTTCGTCTTCTGAGCAGAACCAATGCTCGCCGCGGCGTTCATCGATCTTGACCTTGCCATACCAGGTCATCCAAGGCAGATGATAAATCTGGCCATTTCGCGAAATATTGCCTTTGATTGGGCAGTCCGCGTGGAGCGCAGCGCT
This sequence comes from uncultured Alphaproteobacteria bacterium, assembly GCA_963732525.1. Lineage (GTDB taxonomy): Bacteria > Pseudomonadota > Alphaproteobacteria > Rhizobiales > Hyphomicrobiaceae > Hyphomicrobium_B. The sequence goes on along the minus strand of CAVSZX010000023.1, from coordinate 83,623 downwards.
GGCAGATTGCCAGCTTCCGTGACGGTAATCCCAAGGCGCCTCACTCTCGCCCTGCCAGACGCCGGCACCGGCAGCCTTGGCGGCGGCCTCGTCGGCGACGTAGGACTGAGAATACTTTATGAAGGCCCAGGCATAGCCGGTTTGAACCATAAAGGCGTTGATATCCTCGCCATCGGCGAAGCAAACCGCAAGTATTCGCTGATATTTGTCCTTGCCGCGCTGGTCACAGGCTACGGATTTGTTGCTAACGAGGGCGCTAAGAACTTGCTGCGCTTCACGACCGCATGCCCAGCCCTCGCCCGTGGCTCGCTTACATGTCTGCGACGTCTCGGGTGCGTCGATACCCTCGAGGCGGATACGCTTGCCCGCAACATCGATGGTATCCCCATCGACGACGGCGGCTGGCCCTTCGATCGGGAGATCACCCGTCTGAAGGCCATAAGCAACCGAAATGCAGGAAAAAAATGAGAGCGCCCCGGCAAGGATACCGGCGCGCTCCAAGGTGAAGGACTTATCTTTAGCGGTCGTCATCCGCGATGAATTCGCTGAGTTGTGTGGCACAACCTAGGCGGACTCGTGACAACTTCCGCAACCTATAGTTTTGTGTGCAACTTGATTCTCGGCGGCGATCAGCGCTCTGGGAAGCGCATGGGTCCAGGAGTCAAATCTTTGCGTTCGCCGTGAATACTTAGGGATAGGTCCAGAGCCTAGTTGGGCTGATACGCACGTGCGGGGAGAGGACTGGGCGCCAGGAGATCAATGCCGTAGCCGCGTGGCGCCATTGGCATTGGCGGCATCGATTGCGTCGAACCGCGGACCAGGGCCTCGGTCTCGGTCTGGGCATGCAGGCAGACAACAAATTCCAGTGAGGCGACAGTCTTGGACCCGTCGGTTGCCTCCGCCTCGCCTGTGTCGCTAAGTCGAACGCGCATGGCGCCAATTCGCGCCTCGACCGTGGCGCTGGCGGTGGGCGGCCAGGAAACGGCGAGATGCACTGGTCCGGTCGTGATCCGGACGGCGGCCAGCAGCGAAGCGGTCGTAGTCTCGGCGGCAACGTCGCGCGCGGACGGCGCTTCTGCAACCGGCGCTGCTTCAATGAGGGAAACAACTGCGGCGCCCAAATCGGGCGAAGGATAGCCCTGCTCAATCGTCTGGCCGTTGTCGATTTCCGTCGTATTGGAGTTGGCCTCGGTCGCCGCCGCGGCAACCGCTCCGGCCAACTCTTCGACGGACATATCGAGCGCTGGAGCAGAATTTATGGCAGGCCGTTCCTCGTTCGCGCGCGTCGTCGTCTCAAGTAGAGAAGCCAGAAGCTCAGCCAGTGGCGTGAGGTCGTCGGCAATGGACGCTTGCGCCGGTTTCGGCTCAAGGATGTATGCCGGCGTTTCTGTCGGCGTGGCTGTTGCCGTGCCTGATGGCGCAACGGGGGCCGTGTCGGTGGATGTGACGGCCTGGGCTCGGGTGGGCGGAATGGGTGGCGGCACAGAATTAATCGACCGCGACGGTACAGCTGTGGTCACGCGTTCGGGCGAGGATGTGCGATCGAGCACGGACATTTTGGGTTTTGGGGGTGCCATCGCGTCGGCTATTCGCGTCTCGCCGCTGCGCAGTGCACTGCGGTGACGCGCGACGAGATCAGCTGCACGAACCAGGATCTCGCCGACAGGGGGACGAACTGGCACAGCAGGGGACTGTAAAGGCGCTCTCGACGCGAGGTCGGGCGCGGCAGCAGTGGCGCGCGACGTCAGTGCGATGGGGCGCGCGAATTGAACGCCGGCGCGGTTGCCCTGGTGGCGGCGGACTTCACAGATGATTTCCGACGGTGCGTCGTCCCAGCGCAGCCAGAGAAGCGATGGTAATGCAAAGTGGCTGTCGAATTCCAAGAGTGCACCACCCTCGGAAAGATCCTTGATGAGGCACGTGTACATGCGATTGCCGGCGCGAACAGTGGCCTTGACGTTGGTTTCGCGGCGGCCGAACGCGCGACGTTCGACATATGAGGGGGAGGGCTTCAAGACGGTCATTCCAGGGCATGCGCGGTCGCATTCAATTGCGGCCGTCGGATTTACCTTAGCCTGCCATCGTCAACAGCTTGCTAACGCATGCGAAAGTTGCCCCAGAAAGGTTTTACGTTTGTGTAAGGATTTACGCGTGAACGGATCAATTATTCCGGCGCTCGGAAATATGGCTACGACCGTGTCGCGAACGGCAGTATTGCACCAACTCGGCTAAGCTGCCGCCTTAGCGCCCCGCAAGCTGATCGGCCATGACGGCTATGGTCTTGACGTAAACCTCGGCCTTGTTCCATTCGCGGATGACATCATAATTTCCCGACCCTTCGCCCCAGCCCGCACCCCGCTGCCAGCCGTGGCTTTTCAGATAATTCGCTGTCGAAGCCAAGACGTCGGCCGGGCTGTTGATGAGGTCGCGACGGCCGTTGCCGTCGAAATCGACGGCATACTTGACGTAGGCATCGGGGAGGAATTGCGTCTGGCCGATTTCGCCGGCCCACCCGCCCTTGAGCTCGGATGCCGGCATGTCGCCGCGATCGATGATCTGCAAGGCGGCCATCAGTTCGTTTTCGAAAAAGGCCGAGCGGCGACAATCATAAGCAAGCGTCGCGAGCGAGCGCACGATGCTCATGCCGGCGCCGCGCTGCGACCCGTAAGCCGTCTCAAGACCCCAGATGGCAACGACGATGGCACCCGGGACGCCATAGCGCTTTTCGATGGCCCCAAGCGTGCCTGCATGCTGCTGCATAAGGCGGCGGCCTTTGGCGATCATGCCCCCATCGACGCGGCGACGGTAGAAATCGTCGAATGATAGCTTGAAGGAGTGCTGGTTGCGATCGAGGTGGATGACTTTGCCGTCATAGGAGATGCCCGAAAGCCCGGCATTGATTGCCCTCTCCGAAATACCGTCGCCGGCGGCGTGTTTTCGGAACCCTAATAGCCAAGTGTCGAAACCCGACGGCCCGTTGCCGCAGGACGCCGCGCTCGCAACAGTGGGCATGACAACAAGTACCGCCACGAGCGCGCACGCGGTCCGGCCCAGGTAACTCCGACATCCAAGGTTCATACGCGTCTCCGCTAACGGCTCGGCTGAATCGTAACGCACGCCGATACCATTAGCAAACGCACCCTGCCGCGACGCGTCGGTCGTTTGCTCTCGGCCGCTGAATGAAAGACCCTATTTTAGCCGTTCACGCAGTCCTCGTAGCGGCTCCACCAGTACGAACTCCCCGTCCGTACGGCGTTACGATGCAACCACGCGCAGCTGCTGTCGTAATCATAGTCATCATCGTAAAATGGCCCGCCGAATTCGGCGAAGCGGTGCCGATGATGCCTGCCGTGGTGATCATGGGCGACGCGGACATTGTGGGCGCCACTGCCAGGGACATTGAAGGAGTGTCCGGCATGCGAAGCCGCCGAGCCTCCCGAGCCTCCCATATGGACGCCGCCTCCACCGCCGCCGCCGCCGCCGCCACCCATCGTGCGTGCGTCCGCAAACGGCGTCGATACCGCTATTGCCGCGAATGATGCGCCCGCCACGAGCGCTGTTTTCCAACTCATCATGGAACTACTCCTGATTGGATCCGTGCTGGAACTGCTAGGCTCATGCCGAAATAACTGCGCTAATGCCTGCCTTCACTCGAGCCGGCCCCGGATAGGGATGATGACGCCCGCCAATCTAATCCCGCGTAGGCGCATGCAGGCTCAAGGTAACCAGCATGTGGTCAAGTACGCTAGTTGCGACAAGCCTTAGGCGGCGAGCAACATGTCGCGGCCCATCACGATCGTGCGACGAGATTTGGAACGGCACTCACTGAGGAAATCGGCGATTGACGAGGTTGCAGCCTCCGGGCTGAAGCCGGCGCCGCATCAATTTTGCTTAGAAGCTGAAGTAGAGGGAGAGCACAGAAACGGCCAGCGCCACGAGGAAGCCGAAAAGTATGTCGAAGCGTCGCGACGCTTCACTTGGGCCAAGTCTCGGTCCGGTCTCGATGGTCATCACAAATGTCCTCCCCAGACTGACAATCGCTCCCGCTCCGGTCTCGCTAAACATGCGAGCCGTGAAAGTCCGTTGCCACCTGTTGGCCCGAGCCTCAGGCCCCGCGCCACGTTGCGCAAGCCCCATTTGGCTGAAAAAATTGCTCGCGAGTGTAGGAGAAAAGCACGTCGACCGGGTAGGCCGGCGAATTGGCGCGCGCCACGGCAGACCACGCCCGCAGGCGGCCGGCTTCGCAGCGCATCACAATTGAACACCGGAAAGCCGTACTTTGGATAACAATTTCGCCCTCACCGGTGGAAAAAGGCGTACCCGAGACTGGTCGTGCAAAGCGTTGAAGTGACATAATCTTCACCAATAAGTCCGACTCAACATTTGGACGCGGGCGCGATAAGAACGACCCGCGCACGGATCATTTCGAAAGCTCGCGAGCAATGCCGAACCAAAGTCCCCCTTCCCTGCCGCCACTCCCGGGCCATCGCCCCGGACAGGTCCGCGGGCCCGTGCTGGCGCCGCGCAAAGGGCCGACGCCGCCGGTTCGCGGTGCTCCGGCAAGGACCCGGCGTCGAGGCGGCGGCGGATTTCTGCGCGGCGTGTTTTATGCCTTTGCTCTATTGATTTTGGTCGCGGGCGCGGGCGCCGGCTATTTGCTGCTCAACCCGCCAAGCGATCTCATCCGTGAGCAGCTCGCCCGCCAGATCAAGGCCAAGACCGGACGCGACCTTGTCATCGCTGGACCAACGACCTTTTCGATTCTGCCGTCGCTCGGCGTCACTATGCGCGACGTGACGCTGTCGGCGCCGGCGGAAATGGGCGGAGGGCCACTCGTAACCATGGCGTCACTCGATGTCGCGGTAAAGACATCGGCGCTGATCAAGGGCGAAGTTGGCGTCAAGCAGCTCGTGCTGAAGAAGCCGGTGTTCGATCTCCGCGTCGACAAGGCGGGGAAGAAAAGCTGGAATTTTGCCGCCCTGGCGGAGCCGCTGCGCTACGCGCAAGCCGCCGGCGCCCGAGGCGCCAGCGAACGATGCCACACCGGTAGAAGAGCCGAGTGGCGGCCCGACGCTGCCCAAGAAGCTCGCCGATGTGCGCAAGCTGCAGCTCGACGACGTGCGAATCGAGGATGGGACGCTGCGCTATACCGACGAACGCAGCGGCCAGTCGCAGGAGCTGAACGCGGTCAACATCAGACTGGCGTTGAAATCCTGGACCACGCCGGCGACCGCCAAGGGCGACCTCGTCTGGCACGGCGAAAAGACGGACTTCGACGGCAAGGTCACCAATGCCCGCACTGTGCTCGAGGAAAAGCCTGCGAGTCTCAGGTTTGAGCTTTCAAACCGCTTTCTCAAGAGCAGCTACGACGGCACGATTCTGATCAAGGATGGCGCCGAATTCGATGGCAAGATTTCGGCTGTGGGCAATTCGGTGCGCGAGCTGGCGCATTGGCTCGGTACCGCCCTCCCCGACGTCGCCGGCTTCGGTCCGTACTCCCTGCAAGGCAGCCTGCGCACCGAAGGGCACCTGACGAGCCTCAGCGGATCGACCTTCGGCCTCGATGGCGCCACGGCGTCCGGCGATGTCAGCGTGCTGACCGGCGGCGTGCGCCCGCAGGTCGATGCCCACCTGCAAATTTCCGAGCTCGATCTCAACAAATACATGCAGGGTGGAGCCACGAGTGCACCCGCCGCCGCTAGGCCCGCAGCCCCGGCGCCCGCCGACGAAGTACCACCGCAGGCCCGGCCGGGCGACGAGATCGAGCAGCTTCTCAACGAACCGGCCAAGGGTCCGAAGGTGCACGGTTATACGAGCCGCTGCCGGCTGGTCGAATGAGCCGATCAACCTTGTGCTTCTCGGCCTCGCGGACACCAGCGCGCGCCTGCAGATCGGACGGCTCGTCTTCAAGGAGCTGAAGGTAGGCCAATCGGCGCTGTCGGTGTCGCTCAAGAACAGGATCATGCGGACCTCCTTCGACAAGGTCCAGCTCTACGACGGCCAGGGCAAGGGCTTCGTCAACGTCGATGCCTCGAGCGGCAAAACGGCGGCCATCGGCGCCAACTTCGCCCTCGACGGCGTCTCCGCCCTCCCCTTTCTCACCGATGCCGCCGACGTCAAATGGCTCTCCGGCAAGGGTAAGGTGGGTCTCCAGCTCGCGGCTCAAGGGGGCAGCCAGCTTCAACTGGTCGAAAGCCTGAATGGCAAGGCCGACTTCGCCTTCGCCGACGGTGCCATCGTCGGCTTCAATCTGCCGGGCGCCATCCGCAACGTCAGCCAGGGTAAGTTTTCCGAGCTGAAGCAGGCGCCGAGCGAAAAAACCGACTTCAGCGAACTTGCTGCCAGTTTCGCCATTGCCGGCGGCATCGCCCAGAACCAGGACTTGCGCCTGACGAGCCCGCTGCTGCGCCTCACCGGTGCCGGCACCGTCAGTCTGCCGCCACGGACGATCGACTACACGGTGAAACCGAAGCTCGTCGCCAGCCTCGAAGGCCAGCAAGGCGCCGCCGATCTCTCCGGCCTCGAAATTCCGGTGCGCATTAGCGGCCCTTGGGAAAAGCCCAAGTACGAGCCTGACCTCAAGGGCGTCGACACCAACAAGGTGGTGGAGACGGTGAAGGAGCTCGGCAAGAAGTATAAAGGCAAGAGTGGCAAGGAAATCGTCGACGATCTCTTGGGTAACGGCGGCAATGCCGGCGACGGCACGACGGGCTCCACCGACACCAAGTCGAAAGCCAAGGCGCTGCTCAAAAGCCTTTTGAAACCACAGTGATTGGCCGCGCTGGAAAGCCCGAGGCAACACCCGCGCAGCGGCGTCAAATTTCCGTCAAAATCCCGGCTCCGAAACGCACGCGAAGCCCATGTGACAACGCTCTGTTAAAGCAGCGTAAACACTGCCCAAATAAATTTTGTCCCAGGGGGCAAAAAGTTCTTGCATAGGGGGGGCGTTGGCCTCATATGCATCCGCTCTCGTCTGTCCACCTGCCAGCATGGTCGAGGTTTTCCAGAACCAATGAGGTAAGGAGCGGGCAAGTCAAACGCTGTCTACTGGTTGGGGAGGGTCATATGGCCTTTAATGACACCCTCTTCCAATTGGGGATGGACTTGACTCGTTCAAGCACCGCCCAAAAGGAAGATCACTGTGTGGTTAAGTCCGCCGCTCACGACGAAGCCCCAAGGGGCCGTCTCGTCTGTTGGAAGTCGCAACGAAGGACGAAATCTCTTCATTGACCTCCACGGCGCCGGTCGGCTTTCCGACGCGAAGTCCGTCGAGCGTGCACTGAAGTCAGGCCTCGAAAAGCTTGGCAAGATTTCCGCGAATGTTGCCGTCCGGCGCACCGCCGACGGGACGTTCTCGGGAGCGGCCATGCTGGAGAGCGGCCAGTTCTCGATCCGCGCCAACCCGAAGTCGGGTTACGTGGCGATCGACGTTCTGGGTTGCATCGGCCTCGACGCGCACGCGGCGATGTTCGCGCTCGGCGATGCCTTCGGGGCCCGAGAGGCTGCGATCCAGACGGCGCGCTGCTCGGACGCCGTCTTCCTCCCGGCTGTGAAGCCGGCGGCGAAGGCGCGAACGAAGGCAGAAGCAAAGTCTGACATCAAGCCGGGCCGCAGCCGGGCACATGGCGCCAAGGCGGAAGCCCGCGCAGCCTAAGTTCTCTGGCGGCTTCCTCCGTCTCGACGACGAGGAGCCGCCAGACCACTCCTCCCCCGAGCGAATGTTCGCCTGTCCAGCAGATCAGGCGCAAGAAGCCGCGTCTCCGGCAACCCCCGGAGGCGCGGTTTTTTCTGATTGAAATCCGGTATAACTCAGGTTATACTTTCAACATGAAAACAGCCATCTCCATCCCCGATAAACTCTTTGCCGAGGCCGAGCGTCTTGCCAAGCGCAGGGGCATCTCGCGCAGCAAGCTCTTTCAGATTGCGATCGAAGACATGCTGTCGGCGCAGAAGGAAGAGGCCGTGCGCGAGGCGATCAACCGCTCGTACAATGTGTCGCCGGAGCCGTTCGATCCCATGCTCGACAGACTGACGCGCGAAACCATGGCCAGAGTGGAGTGGTCGGATGAAGCGGGGCGAGATATGGTGGACGGACGCCGGCGAGCCAAGCGGGTCGGAGCCCGGGTACCGAAGGCCCGCGGTCATCGTATCGGCAAATGACTTCAACGCCACGGCCATCCGAACGGTGATCGTCGTCTTTTTTACGACCGACGCGGCGCGAGCGCGTGACCCCGGCAATATCTGGCTGACGGCGCGACAAACGGGATTGCCGTCCAGCTCGACGCTCAACGTGACGCAAATAGCAACGGTCGATAAGCGGCTCCTCGTGGAGCGGGTAGGGCGCGTGTCGGAGGCAATCCAGGACAAGATCGACGACGGATTGCGGCTGGTGCTCGGGCTATAGGTGCCCGCCCTCCGCATCGGAGGCTTCCTTGGCGATGGCTTCGCGCGCCGCGCCCTTGCGCGCATTATCCGGTTTCTTCAGCAGGCTGGCGCCGGCATTGGCATCGAGCTTCAGCCAGAACAGCAGCGCCGAGAACGCGGAGACCGCGGAAATGAACAGGAACACGGCCGGGAACTGATCCGGATTCAGCGCGTGCGTGCCATTCGCGCGCATCATCACTTCGAGGCCGAGCGCCGCGACCGAGACGCCGACGGCGCCGGATAATTCCTGCACCACGCTGGCGAAACTCGTCGCGCGGGAGAGCCGCGCTTCCGGAATATCGGCGAACGAGATCGTGTTCAAACCGGTGAACTGCAGCGAGCGCGACAGGCCGCCGATGAAGAAAATCGCGGTGATAAGCAGCGCCGGCGTCGCGGCGGTGAACAGCGACGGCAGCGCTGAAAAAAACGCGGCGATGAGGGCGTTGACGATCAGCACGCGCCGGTAGCCCCAGCGGCGCAGAATGGCGGCGGCCTGCGTCTTCATGAACATGGCGCCGAAGCCGGTGGCGAAGACGAGCAACCCGGACTGAAAGGCGTTGAGCCCGAAGCCCTCCTGGAACAGGAGCGGCAGCAGGAACGGCGCGGCGCCGATGCCGATGCGGAAGAGAAAGCCGCCCGCGACGCCTGAGAAAAACGTCGGCACGTCGAGCAGGCGCAGGTCAATGAGCGGCATTTCGACCTTCAGTGCATGCGCGACGTACATGGCCATGAGCACGGCGCCGATCACGAGCAGCGCCAGCACGGCGTTTGGCGGCACGAGGTCGAGTCCGAGCAGCGTCGCACCGGTCAGGAACATGGATAGTCCCGGGCCGATGAGCACGAAGCCCTTGACGTCGAACTCCTGCGCGCCGTCCCGGGCGATGTCGGGAATGAAGCGCGTGACGAGTGCGATGCCCAGCGCCGCGACGGGCACGTTGATCCAGAAAATCCAGCGCCAGTTCCAGTAGGTGGTGATGAAACCGCCGAGCAGGGGTCCGAGCACCGGGCCGAGCAGCGCCGGGATCGTCAGCCAGGCGGCGGCAGCAATGATCTCGCTGCGGGGCACCGAGCGCCAGACGATCAGGCGCCCAACCGGCATCATCATGGCCCCGCCGATGCCCTGCAGGACGCGCGAGGCAACGAGCGCACCGAGGCTGCTCGAAAGTCCGCACAGGATCGAGCCGAACGCGAATACTGCCATGGCGGCGCGGAAGACGTTCTTGGCGCCAAAACGATCCGCCATCCACCCGGACGCCGGAATGAACACGGCGAGCGCCAGCAGGTAGGTCGTCAAGGCGAGCTTCAGATGGATGGGGTTGAGTGAGAGATCGTGGGCGATCGCCGGCAGCGACGTCGACAGCACGGTCGAATCGAGGTTCGCCATGAACAAGGCCGTGGCGACGATGAGGGGCACGGTGTTGCGGCGAAGGGCTCCGAGCATGACGGCGGGCTATAGCACGGTTTATCGAACCGGAAGAGTGCACGCCTGCCGGTTTTCGCATTGCGCTTGCCTGCATCGGACGGCGCAAACATCGGACGTCCGTGCTTTTCGGTCCGATACGACATGATAGTCTTGGGGTCCGCGGCAAGCCGTCGTTACCAACGTGCAGGAGATCTGTCATGTCAAATGCCGTCACGCAGTTCACCGGCAGCATTCCCGACTATTATGACCGGTGTCTCGGACCGCATATTTTCGTGCCTTATGCCAGGGACATGGCGTTGCGGGTGGCGGCGCTTGCACCTCGGCATGTTTTGGAAATAGCGGCTGGCACGGGCATCGTATCGAAATGCTTGCGCGCGACCTTGCCAACGGACACCGAACTGCTCATCAGCGATCTCAATCAGCCCATGCTGGAGATTGCAAAGACAAAGCTTGCAGGGGCATCCGGCGTGTCGTTCCAAGCCGCCGACGCGTGCGTCATGCCATTTCCCGACGAAGCATTCGATTGCGCTGTTTGCCAATTCGGCATGATGTTTTTTCCCGATAAGGAGCGCCACCTGCGTGAGACGCGAGATGTCTTGAGACAGGGCGGGCACTACCTGTTCAACGTCTGGGCTGAATTCGCCTGCAATCCGTTTGCACGCATTGCGCATGAGACAATCGGCAACTTCTTTACCTCCGATCCCCCGGCTTTTACAAGGTGCCGTTCGGATATCACGATATCGCGACAATCAAAGACGCGCTCACCGTTGCGGGGTTCGGTGATATTTCGGCAGATGTCGTGAAGCTCGAAAGCCAAGTCCCGGATGCCCGACTTTTTGCCGAAGGTCTCGTGCTCGGCAATCCCGTCGTCGAAGAGATCAAGGCGCGCGGCACGGCGCGCGTCGAGGACGTTGTCTCGGCCGTGTCCGAAGCCTTGCGCCGCGAGTTCGGCGAGCCCGGTGTGATGCCGGTGCAGGCGATCGTATTCAGCGCGACGAAAGCGTGACGGCATCGCGCTAATTCTCCGTTGCGACTAAGCCGCGCCAGATCGAACGGCGGGCGGCTCGCTTTTTATGGCGCGTTCCGACTCGCCGTTCCTCGATCCCCGCCTTCGCGGGGAGGCCGGAACGCGCGGGTGATGCAGCGCCACCGGAGGATTGTCATCCCGGGCGAGCCCTCTTGCGAGACCCGGGACCCGAACTCTCGCGCGATAAGTCTCCTGGGTCCCGGCTCTTCAAAATTGCGCACGCGCAATTTCTCCGGCCGGGATGACAAACGATGGAACGCGCACGCGCCAACCAACTCTTTGCTTGTCGCTTGCGACTCTCGTTCCTCGAGCCGGCCGCAAGCGACGGACCAACGCGAACGGCGGCCGGCGCTCTTTTTTGGCGCGTTCCGACTCCAACTCCGACTTCGCGGAGCCGGCCGGAACGCGCGGGTGATGCAGCGCCACCGGAGGATTGTCATCCCGGGCGAGCCCACTTGCGAGACCCGGGACCCAGGAACACAGGCGAAGGAAGTGTACTGGGTCCCGGCTCTCCAAAATTGCGCACGCGCAATTTCTCCGGCCGGGATGACAAACGATGGAATGCCCACGCGCGCAACCGACTCTTTGCTTGTCGCTTGCAACTCTCGTTCCTCGAGCCGGCCGCAAGCGACGGACCAACGCGAACGGCGGCCGGCTCGCTTTTCTTGGCGCGTTCCGACTCCGACTTCGCGGAGCCGGCCGGAACGCGCGGGTGATGCAGCGCGACCGGAGGATTGTCATCCCGGGCGAGCCCACTTGCGAGACCCGGGACCCGAACTCTCGCGCGATAAGTCTCCTGGGTCCCGGCTCTCCAAAATTGCGCACGCGCAATTTCTCCGGCCGGGATGACAAACGATGGAATTCCCACGCGCCAACCAACTCTTTGCTTGTCGCTTGCGACTCTCGTTCCGTCGAAGCGGCTTCGGCCGCGCAGGCGGAGCCGGCCGCAAGCGACGGACCAACGCGAACGGCGGCCGCATCATCCCACGCGCCTTGCGGCAGGCTCCCCAGAGGGGAGTCGCAAGGCGCAACGCCAACCGGCCGGCGCGAAACAGCCAACGCGAACGGCGGCCGGCTCCGCGAAGTCGGAGTCGCCGTGAGCAAAGCAAGAAAGAGCGGACCGGCCGCGAGGGCCGCGAAAGAGCTCTTTAAAAAAAACTGCGTCCCTTTTGACCGGTCCGCGGCAACGAAGTGTCAAGTCTCTGCGCCGCCACTTTAATAGGAGGCTGCTCTCCACGAGGGCGTCGCACCCCTCGCGGACGGCGGTTGCTTTAAGCACGCTGCGTACGTTGCGGGCGTGCAGTCCGTTGCCTCCGCTTCCGCTCGTGTGGCGTCCCGGCACGAGCGCTTGGTGAAGCGGATGGCCTGAGTATCGGGGCGCGCGCACCCCCCGGGGATAACTTTTTTTTCGGGAATTTTTGCGATTGGTTAAAGGCGGCTCTTTTGATGCGCGTTCCAACTCCTGTTCCTCGATCCCCGCCTTCGCGGGGACCAATCGGCAATCGAAAAGGGTCGTGTGCCTACAGCCCAATCCGAAGCCTCGAACGTGTTTCTCCCCGCCTACTCCCGCGCCAGGCCCTTCTTCTTCAGTTCGTCGAGATATTCGGCCCAGCGCTGGTCTTTCTCGCGCCCGAGCAGGTGCAGGTAGCCCCAGGTAAAGAGCCCCGTGTTGTGGCCATCGTCGAAGTGGATGCGCGTGGCGTAATTGCCGACGGGTTTCAACTCGGTGATTTTCACATTCTTCTTTTTTCGGACCGTCACGCGCTCGGCGGCGGAATGGCCCTGCACTTCGGCGCTCGGGCTCATGACGCGCAGCATCTCGGCGGGAAGCTCGAAAGAACGTCCATCCGGGAACGCGGCCTTCAGCAGGCGCCCGCCATCGGCGACGTCGAGCACGGGCGGCGGCGTCAGCGTGCCTTTGGCGCGCTCGATTTCGGTCCACACCTTGGCGGCGATGTCGCGGAAGATTTGCGCGTGCGTGCTCTCGGGCATGGTGGCGACGACGGGCTTGCCCGAATCCGAGCGGGCGCGGATCTCCATGTGCAAGGGAACTTCGCCAAGGAACGGCACGCCGAGCTTCAAGGCTTCGTCGCGGGCACCGCCGTGGCCGAAAATATCCGAGCGCGTACCGCAAGACGGACAGAGGAAATAGCTCATGTTCTCGACAATGCCGAGGATCGGCACTTCGACGCGCTTGAACATGGCGATGCCCTTCCTCGCGTCGATCAGCGCCAGATCCTGCGGTGTCGAGACGATGACGGCGCCGGCGAGCGGCACGTTCTGCGAGATGGTGAGCTGGATGTCGCCGGTGCCGGGCGGCATGTCGACGACGAGCACGTCGAGATCGCCGCTTCCACCCGCCCAATCGGTTTCGCGCAGCATCTGCCCCAGCGCCGAGACGACCATCGGCCCGCGCCAGACGACGGGCGTTCCTTCATCGACCAGGAAGCCCATGGACATGACCTTGAGACCATAGCCCTCCATCGGCTTGATGACCTTGCCGTGCGAAACCTGCGGCTGACCGGAGACGCCGAGCAGGCGCGGCTGCGAGGGGCCGTAGATATCGGCATCGACGACGCCGACCTTGAGGCCGATGGATTTGAGCGCGAGTGCGAGGTTGACGGCGACGGTCGATTTGCCGACGCCGCCCTTGCCGGAGGCGACGGCGATAACATGCTTGACGCCGGGGACGCCCGGAGCTGCGGGGCGCTGCTGGCCAGACGGCGCGGCGGCCTGCTGTGCGGCCTGGCGCGGCCCGGCGCCATCGCCAGTCGAGCCCTTGGCGCGCGCTTCCTGGACGCGGCGGTGCTCCTTGATGTCGGTGACGGCGGCGGTGCGGGCGGGCGTCGATCCGGGCGCGGCGTCGGCGGTCAGAACCGCGGTGACGCCCGCGACGCCTTTCACGCTCCTCGACCACCTTTTGCGCCGCCATGCGCAAGTCCTCGAGTTCGCCGGCGCGGGACGCGGGAACGGTGATCGAGAAGTAGACGCGGTTATCCTTGATCATGATCTCGGAGACCATGCCGAGATCGACGATATTGCCGTCCATGTCGGGGCCGCGGACCCGGCGCAAGGCGGCAACAACATCGGGCTTCTCGACGGACATGCGGATCTCCTGGAATAAATCGCGGGCCGATCCCCCATCACATGTGATGCGGCGGCAGGGCGCACAAGGCCGGAACCGGCCGGCTTCCTCGTACTTTGAGCCAGGCGGGGGCGCAAGGGAAGTCGTCTCGCAGGGTCTTTTTGCAAGCCGGGCCTTGTCTCGGACGGCTTTGCACGCCAAAGACGGGAACATGATAATGAAGGCCATTATGGCACATTCCCAAATCGCCGGCGTGATCCTGGCGGGCGGCGGCTCGCGGCGGATGCTCTCCTCGGGCGGGCCGATTCAGGACACCATTCAGGACAAGACGCTGCTCGATCTCGGCGGACGGCCGATGCTGACGCATGTGATCGAGCGGTTTCGTCCGCAGGTCGGCGCCTTAATCCTCAACGCCAATGGCGACCCGGCGCGCTTTCGGGCCTTTGATCTCACCGTCGTGGCCGATGAAGCCGATCCTGGCGGCGGACATGAACTCCGGCGGGCGCGGACCGCTCGCCGGACTGGCGGCAGCTTTTGCCTGGGCGGAAGCGCGATCGGGCGACGTTGCGGCCATCGCCACGGTCGCGAGCGATACCCCGTTCCTTCCGAACAATCTCATCGCCCGGCTGGTCGAAGCGACAACGGGGCGAAACGAGGCACCCGCCATCGCAGTCTCGAGCGGTCAGCGCCATCCCACGATCGCCTTTTGGCCGCTGGCACTCGCCGAAGACCTCAGAAAGGCCCTGGCGCGCGGCGAACTTGGCGCCGATCGCTTTGCTGAGCGCCACGCGGCGATTGAAGTCGTCTTCCCGATGCGCCAGATTGGAGGCAGGGACGTCGATCCGTTCTTCAATGCCAACAGGCGGGACGATCTCGAGGAAGCGCGCCGCATCCTTGCAGGCCTCGAAAACAAAAATCAGAGGGGAGACGACCATGACCAAGACTGAAGGCGGCCGAGAACGCCGTGTGCCCATGATCGGCATCGCGGGCTGGTCGAATTCCGGCAAGACGACGCTGATCGAGAAACTCGCCAGCCACTTTTCGGCCAAGGGGCTCCGCGTCGCGACCATCAAGCACACGCATCACAAGTTCGACATCGACAAGCCGGACAGCGACACCGCCCGGCACCGACGCGCCGGCGCCAGCGAAACGGTGATCGTCTCCGGTTCGCGCGTCGCCGTGATCGAGGAGATCGACGCCCGCGGTGAACCCTCTCTCGAGGATGCGGCGAAAAGACTGAAGCCCGCCGATATCATTTTCGTCGAAGGCTACAAGTCGGCGGCGATCCCGAAAATCGAAGTGCGGCGCGCGGCGGTGGCGGCCGAACGCATTCTCGCGGCGAGCGATCCGCTCGTCGTTGCGATAGCCTCTGACCACGATGTCGACGGCCATGGAAAGCCTGTCGTCGGTCTCGACGACGTCGCGGCCATCGCGAAATTGATCGAGGAAACGTGCGGGCCGTTCGAAGGTTTGAGAAAGCGCGCTTAGCCCATGTTTCGCACGATTGCCATTTGCGTTCTGGCGATCGTGTTGCCAACGACTGCCCGGTGTGCGGAGGACGATCCCCGTATCCCGCCGGGGCGCGATCCGGGTGGCACTCCGGTCGCGATTCTCGGCCCGGGCGTCGACTACACCAAGGAAGGCATGGCCGGCAGGCTGGCGCGCGACGGCGAAGGCGAGATCATCGGTTATGATTTTGCCGGCGACGACCGTAGGCCGTACGCGAGCGGGCCAAATTCGAACGAGCCAGCGGACATCGTTCTTGGCGAAGGCCAGGCAGCAACGCTCGTTGCCATTAAATTCGATGCGGCGAACGTTCTGACGTTCGGCAAGGCATTACGCTATGCGGGCCGGAGTCCCGGCAAAGATCATCCTCGTCACGTCGCCGCAGACGGACGAAAAAAACTTGGCGATGCTGGCGTCGGCGGCGCGCTACTTTCGCGACCGCTTGTTCGTCGCGCCGGCCGGCGAGGAGGGGCGCAATCTCGACGACGTGCTTCCACAGCAGGCGCGCGATGTGCCCAATCTCCTATTCGTGGCAGGCGTCGATGCGGATGGCAGACTGGCGGCAAACGCCAACTTCGGGGCAGCAACAGTCGATCTTGCCACCGACGGCGCCATTCGCGACCATCCGGACACCGCCTCTGTTAACGATAAAGCGCCGGTTTCCTCCTCTCGGGCGGCAGCCCGCGCGGCGGCACTGGCGGCGCGGGTTCTGGCGGTCGAACCGTTCATCGCCGGCGCGGCGCTCAAAGCGCGCATCACGGGACTTGCCATTCACGCCGCCAGCGCCGGCAGCGATAGAACCCGCCACGGCTTTATCGAGCGCCCGTGGCGGCATTTCTGGCTCGAATAGCTGAACCGCCAATTGAGCGCCAGGCGGAGCATGGCTATAATTCTGCCCGGCGGCACGTCTCACACCTGCAGGAACGATCTGTGCAAAACGTAAATCGGCGTAATCTCATCCGCGGCTTGGCTTGCGGAAGTTTCCTCGCGGCTGCCGGCGACTTGGCGCACGTTTGGGCTGCGGGCGTCGTCAAAGACATCCGCAAACTGAAGCCCGGCGAATTCACCTGGCACCCCGAGCGCTCGCCCGCGGGGCCGGTCGCGATCATCGTTTCGATTCCCGACCAGCGCGTGCACGTCTATCGCAACGGCATCCGCATCGCCGTCTCGACCTGCTCCACCGGAAAGCCGGGGCACGAAACGCCGACCGGAGTCTTCACGATCCTGGAAAAGGACAAGGACCACAAGTCCTCGACCTATAACAATGCCCCGATGCCGAACATGAACCGGCTGACATGGTCGGGTGTGGCGCTTCATGCGGGCAACTTGCCGGGCTATCCAGCATCGCACGGCTGCGTCCGTCTGCCGATAGAGTTTTCAAAGCGGCTTTTTACCGTCACCCATGTCGGCACCCCGGTCATCCTGGCGGGAAGCCACGCCGAACCAAAGGACGTAACCCATCCCGGCCTGGTGCTGTCGAATTATGCCGAGGCGGAATTCACGCACGTCAAGAGCGGCCTCAACGGAAAAGCGCTCCCCTGGCAGACAAGCACCGCTTCAGCGGGCGAAGCGACCTCGATCATCATCTCCAGCGCCAGCAAGACGGCCACCGTTCTCAGCAACGGCAATGTCGTGACCGAAGGCACAGTCGAGATCAAGTCCCCGGAAACCCCGCTCGGCTCGCACGTCTTCATTCTCAAAGGCGCCAGCACCGCCTCGCAGGGGCTGCAGTGGCACACTTTCGCCTATTTGGATTCCTACAACGCCAAAGCCGACGCCGCCGAGGTGGCAACCATGAAGCGCATCACGGCGGAGGCAAACGTGCAACGGGCCGTGCGCGAGCGCCTGCATCCCGGGATGCTGATCGTTCTGACTGACCTTCCGGCGCATCCCGATACCCGGACCAACAGCGACTTTGTGCTCATGACGCAGGATGGCACTTAAGAGCAACGGGCCGTTGACTGGGCTCGCAACACCAAGCACCGATCATTTCTTGCGCCGCCACCACGCGAACCAGCCGGCATTTTGTTGCAACGGCGGCCCGCTGAGCGGCGGCATGGCATAAGCAGCGGCGCGAGGAACGGCGGGCACACTCGCCGCCGCCTTCGCGGCAACGGCCGGCTCAGGCGCGGGCGGCCGGAGTTTCTCCTTCAGCTTCGCCGCGACCTTTGCGGCGTTGCCGTCCCAGACCATGTAGTTCTTGGTCTTGATCAGCGGCAGCCGGGTCAAGTCGGGCTTGCCGACGAGCACGACGAGCACGTTCTTCGCGCCTTCGATCTCCAGCGCCAGCGCGGCGTTGACCTCGGTCACGGGCCACTCCTTGGCGACCGAATTGCCTGAGACGATGGCGAGCACGGTGCGCGAGGCGCCGAGCGCCGTATTGATCTTCTTGGTGAAGCTTTCGCCCCAGGCGATGTGTTCTTCGTCGAGGAAGGCCTTGATGCCGGCCTTCTCACAGGCCTGGAAGATGGGCCGCGCAATCTCAACCTTGTCTTCGGTGGCGTGGGTGATGAAGACGTCGTAGTCGTCGGCACCGAACACCATCTGCCGGAGGAACCGTGACGGATTGGGATCGAGTTCGAGCAGGCGGGCGCAGAGGTTGAGGAATACGGGATCGGTCGCCCCGCGCACCATTTTGACGAACGAAAGATGGCCGTAGACGATATTGCGGAAGGATTTTGCCGGGTCCTTCGGGCTGTGCGTCATGTCGCGAGCCCGGTACTTGGTGAAATGCTCGGTGCCCGCGGCTTCGAGCCCGAATTTACTCCAGGCGTGCAGCATGGCGCGAATGCGCCGGATGCGCTCGCGCGATACATTCACGCGGGTGTTGACGGGAAGCCGGTGACGCTCTGGAGCGTGCCGCGCCGCTGCAGGCGGACCTTCTTGGCGTTGATTGTGAAGCCGCATTGGGCAATGACCTGCGTCAGCGCATCGCCGGCGAAGACCTTGGTGCCGCCGTCCAGCATCGGCTCCTGGATGGCGAGATGCGCCGGAAAAACGGAATCATTGCTTGAGAACGTAATGTCGTCAGCATAGCGCGAATAGGCGAGGCGGTGGCGGCGTGCGAGCAGCAGCAGATTTCTATCGAGCGAGCGCGCGATCAGGTTGGAGAGTACCGGCGAGGTCGAGGCGCCCTGCGGCAGGCCGTTGCGATAGGTCACGATCTGGGCGCAGATGGCGGCGGCAGGCGGCGCCATGGCGAACGGCGGGCGCATGAACAGGCCGCGCACGCGGCCGAAATTGATGCTCGGAAAGAAGTCCTCGAGGTCGATGTTGTAGACCCAGCGCTTGGCCGTATGAGCGGCGGCATTGGTGGCGACGTTGCGCGCGGCAATAAAGCCGTGGGCGTTCGGGTGGGCGCGATAGAGCTTGTCGAGATCGGCCTTCAGCGCATCCTGAAGGTCGCGCACCATGCCCCTCGGGGAATGGATGGGGCGCATGCCGCCGGTGCGTTTCGGGATTTCAAAATGCTTATAGCGGGCATCATCGGGCGACTTGTAGAGCGTCCACAGCATGGTGCCATGACCGACGCCGAAATATTTCGCGACATCCCGGGAGGAAGCCAGCGGCGCACCGTCGAGGCGCAGAACCGTTTCGAGTCCCGTCACGCCGGAGTTCTGATGGCATCCCGCCCCTCGTACTTTGCGCACTAGAGGGCGGGCTCGCCCGCCCTCTAGTGAAGATGAACAATTGATTTTCTGCCGCAGGATCGACAGCAGACATAGAAGGGCAGGATGCCTTGGGGCCACTCGAACGCGGCAACGGGGCAAAAGTTGGGCATCGGATATTGCCGGCAAGACTCTTCCACCTGTTGCTGCTCGGCCTGTGGCCGCAGGGCCGCGCACGTTCGATCAAAAGCGGAATAAGTCCGCAATCAGCCGGATTTCAAGCGCGCGTTCTCGGCCTCGAGGGTTGCTATCCGGCGTTGCAATTCGCCGACCGCAGCTTCGACGTCCTCGATGGCCAGCAACCGCGGAATATGCTGCGGGCAGTTCCGGTCCCAGGCTTCGATTGTGAACAGGATGGCGCGTTCCGGCGACCCCGAAGTCACCTTGGACAAGGCGCCGATCAACGCGTCGTCACCCTCGACCACGCGCGCGCTGCCCCAAATTTTGATGCGACGGCGATTGGCGTAGTCCATGAGGAAGATGAAAGCGCGCGGGTTCTCCGCCAGATTGCCGAGCGTAATGTACTGCTTGTTGCCGCCATAGTCGGCGAAGCCCAGTGTTCTCTCATCGACGGCCGTCAGAAATCCCGCCGGCCCGCCGCGATGCTGGATGTAGGGCTGGCCGTCCTTGCTGGCGGTCGCGAGATAAAACGAGCGCGCACCTTTGAGAAATTGTGCGAGTTCCGGGGTGACGGTGTTGGGCCACCCGCCGCGCTGTTCGACGCGTGTATACTGCGCCCGCGAGCCGCGGCGTGCCTGTTCGGCTTTCACGGTTTCGGTGAACGCCACGTCGGAGGTGGGGCGTGACATGAGCTTGGTCATGGGCGTGGCTCCTTCAATTTGCCGGCATGGAATGAACCCAGGCAGCGCCTGCATGCGGGCGATCCAGGCGCGAAAAACGTCGCCGGCATCGGTCTTCTCCTTGGTTCAAATCCGCCGGCTGAGATTGCCGCCGTTGCCGGCGGCCCGCCAGATGGTAGGATCGGCAATGATCTTTCCGTTTTTCGGGAGAATGGCGACGTGGACCGGCTCAAGGCAATGTCCGTGTTCGTGAGTGTGGCCAACACCGGCGGCCTCAGCTCAGCGGCGCGCGAACTCGGCGTACCGCTGACCACCATCAGCAGGCTCCTGGCCCAGATCGAGGCGCACGTCGGCACCACGCTCGTTTCCCGCACGACACGCAACCGCCGCTTGACCAAGGCCGGAGAAGAGTACCTCGACGTCTGCCGCCGGGTGATCGATGAGCTCAACGCGGTCGAGAACCAGCTTTCGGGCCGCAAGGAGCAAATCACCGGCGAAATCGGCGTCACGGCTCCGCTGGTTTTCGGCCGCCGTCACGTGCTGCCGCTCGTGCAGGATTTTCTTTCCAAGCACGCGAGTGTCAGCATCCGCTTGCTGCTCTCGGACCACAACGTCGAGATGACAAAGGAAAATCTGGACATCGCGGTCAGGATCGGGCCACTGGCCGAACTCGTCCCTGCTCGCAACAAGGGTGGGCAAGTTGCGGATGTTGACCTGCGCGGCTCCTTCCTACCTTCGATATAAGGGGATGCCGCAGACGCCTGGCGATCTGGCGCAACACGACTGTATCGCCTTCACCAGCCTGCCTGCTTCCGGCCGATGGATTTTCACCAGCGCCCGGCACGGCCGGCACGTGCTGAAGCCGCGGGCGCGTCTCTACGTCAATGCGGCGGAGGCGGCGATAGAGGCGGCGGAATCCGGCCTCGGCATCACAAGGGTTTTGAGCTATCAGGCCGAGGCGGCGATCCGCGGCGGGCGCATCGTCACGGTGTTGGGCGATTTCGACGATGTGACCATTCCGGTGCACCTCGTCCGGCGGCCGACACGCCACCAAAATCCGGCGGTCCGGCAATTTACGGCTTTCCTCGCCAAATCGCTGGCCAAGAGGCTGGCCTAGGCGTCGCCCCGTTCCGGTACCTCAGGACCAATTTGCACCCTTGCCCTCGGCCGGCAAGAGCCCGATATTGCAGAGCATGAGGCTCTCGAAGGAGATCATCGAGGTCATGACCGGCCCGGCCATTGAACAGATTTCGCCATTGATCGACCCGTTCGGGCGGGGGATCGAATACCTGCGCGTTTCGGTGACGGACCGCTGCGACTTCCGCTGCGTCTATTGCATGTCGGAGCACATGACCTTCCTGCCCAAGAAGGATCTGCTTTCGCTCGAGGAGCTCGACCGCCTGTGCACGGCTTTTGTCGCTCACGGCGTCAAGAAGCTGCGCATCACCGGCGGCGAACCGCTGGTGCGCAAGAACATCATGTGGCTGTTCAAGGCGCTTGGACGTCACCTCGAAACGGGGGCGCTCGAAGAACTGACGCTGACCACCAACGGCAGCCAGCTTGCGAAATACGCGGGCGACCTGGCGGGCGCCGGCGTCAAGCGCATCAACGTCTCGATCGACACGCTCAATCCGCAGAAGTTCAAGGCCATCACCCGCTGGGGCGAGCTGGCCCAGGTTCTCGAAGGCCTGGAGGCGGCGGAAAAGGCCGGCCTCAAGGTCAAGATCAACGCCGTCGCCTTGAAGGACGTCAACGAGGACGAGATCGAAGACCTGATCCGCTTCGCGCACGGCCGCGGCGCCGACCTCACCTTGATCGAGACCATGCCCTTGGGCGACATCGACGGCGACCGCACCGACCAGTACCTGCCGCTCTCGGTCGTGCGGGCGCGGCTGATGGACCGCTTCACGCTGGAAGACAGCACCCACCGCACGGGCGGCCCGGCGCGTTATGTGACGGTGAAGGAGACCGGCGGACGGCTCGGCTTCATCACGCCGTTGACGCACAATTTCTGCGAAAGCTGCAACCGCGTGCGCCTCACCTGCACGGGCACGCTCTATATGTGCCTCGGGCAGAACGACGCCGCCGATCTGCGCACGCCGCTGCGCGCGGCCGAGGACGATACGGCGCTCAATGCCGCCATTCGCGAGGCCATCTCGCGCAAGCCCAAGGGCCATGATTTCATTATCGACCGGGCGACCAAGAAGCCGGCCGTTGCGCGCCATATGAGCGTGACGGGGGGGTAGGGTTTCCCCTCTCC
Organism: uncultured Alphaproteobacteria bacterium; assembly: GCA_963732525.1. Lineage (GTDB taxonomy): Bacteria > Pseudomonadota > Alphaproteobacteria > Rhizobiales > Hyphomicrobiaceae > Hyphomicrobium_B. The sequence goes on along the minus strand of CAVSZX010000023.1, from coordinate 61,430 downwards.
CCATGTTCTGCACTTGCATGGGGAGAGGGTTAGGGTGAGGGGCGGCGGCTGGTTCGAACGTGTTGCTGCCCCTCACCCTAACCCTCTCCCCGTAAAGAACGGGGAGAGGGAAACTTGAACCAGTGCGACCACTTGCGCCAGGCCCGCCTGACGCGCAAGCAATTGATCATGTTTGCGCTCGCATCGGCTCCGGCGACGACCGACTTGCAGCCGGTGCCAGTGGGCGGCGAGCAGAAATGACGGCCGGCACCGCGCAACCGGCCGAAAGCCGCCATTCCAACTTGACCGGCATCCTCGCCATGCTCGCCTCGATGGCGCTGTTCGTCGCCAACGACACCTGCGTGAAGCTTGCGGGCGAGCGGCTAGCGCTCGGCGAGATCATCCTGATCCGCAACGCCGCCGCGACGCTGTACGTGCTGGCGTTCGCAATCGCGGCGGGCGGCCTGACGCTGCCGAGGAACCCGCCGAAGGCCATGCTCTCCTGGCGCATGGCGGCGGAAGCCCTTTCGACGCTGCTTTTCCTCTCCGCCCTCCTGGCTATGCCGATTGCCGACGCCAACGCCATCGCCCAGTTCCTGCCGCTCGCCATGACGGCGGCCGGCGCCGTGTTTCTCAAGGAGCACGTCGGCTGGCGGCGCTGGCTCGCGGCGCTCGCCGGACTTTTCGGAGTCCTGCTCATCGCGCGACCAGGATCGAGCGCCTTCAATCCCGCGGCGCTGCTCGTCATCGGCTCGATCGCCACGGTCGTCGTGCGCGATCTCCTGACCCGCCAGATTACGTTCGCGGTGCCGACCTTGACGCTCACCTTGATGTCGGCGGCGTCCGTTGCACCCATCGGCCTGCTGCTCTGGCCGTTCGAGGTGTGGACCTGGCCGGGGATCCGCGAATGGGCGCTGCTGCTTTTCGGCGGCGCCTTCCTGACGCTCGCCTATGCGCTCATCATCGTTGCCATGCGCTCCGGCGACGTCGCCGTCATTGCGCCCTTTCGCTATGGCGTCATTCCATTCGCGCTTGCCTCCGGCTGGCTGGCATTCCACCAAATCCCCGACGCCATCCAGCTCACCGGCATCGCCGTTCTGACACTCGCCGGGCTCTACACCGTGCATCGCGAGCGCCTGGTGTTGCGCACATTGCAAAGACCTTAGCTCGTCTCTCTCGGACCGGCCACGCGACCAATCGCAATCAGGACGAGGCCTAGAACCAGAAACGCCACCATCATGCCCCCGGCGTTGAAGAGCACTTTTTCGAGCCCCAGCTTTCCGACGTCGACAAACGGATAGGGATAGAAGCCCGTCTGGGCTCCGTGCAGGAATGTCCATCCCAGGTAGATCACCGGGAAGATCAGCGCGACGAGCGCGTTGGTCCAGTTGACGTGCCTCTTGGCGACGAAGACGAGCCAATCGAAAACAAACAATACCGGGGTCACGTAGTGTAGCAACTGATCGGCGACCTTGGCCCATCCCTGCGGGTCCCAGGTATGTCTGAGGATCAGGTGATAGGTGATGCCGACGACGATGATGTAGGTTGCGATCGCCGTTCGCACCCCCGGCTTTTCGAAGTATCGCGCCACGGCCGATCCCGGCGCGACGACGGGAAGGTCATCGCCAGGGCGGCGAGAATGTTGCTGAGGATAGTGAAGTAGCTGAAGAAATTGATTGTGCGGTTGACGGGATCAGGACCGATGTCACCGGTGATGACGAGCCAATACTGCAGGCCAAGTGCGAACCATCCCACGAGCGCAGCAAGACTGCGGTACAATACGGGCATAGCAAAACCCCCAGATTAAATGGACCTCAATATAGCCTGTTATCCGTCGATCGCTTCAAAACGGATCACACATTCAGGTGGCACTCATTGGTTTCGAAGGGCCTTCACCCTTACTCAACGCCCCTCGATTAATGTCCGCGGACACCGCCAGCCGTTGAGCCCGCATCTGATTGTATCGCGTCGAGTCCATGACACAAATTGAAATTGCGCCGGCTCTCGCCGTCAAAGACCTACTGAAGTCCTTCACTAAGCCCGCCGTCGACGGGCTGTCGCTCTCAATCAGGCGCGGCGAGTTCTATGCGCTTCTCGGGCCCAACGGCGCCGGCAAGACGACGACGCTGCGCATGGTGGCGGGCTTGCTTAAACCGGATGCGGGCTCGATCGCGATCTGCGGCATCGATGCGCTGGCCGACCCGGTCGAAGCCAAGCGCGTCATGGCCTGGGTGCCGGACGAGCCGCTGATTTACGACAAGCTCGATCCCATGGAATACCTCGAATTCGTCGCCGGGCTGTGGGCCATGGACGCTGGTCACGCCGAAAAGCAGGCGCGCGAGTTGATCGCGCTGCTCGGGCTCGAATTCGAAATCGACGACGCGCTGCCAGGGGCTCTCCAAGGGCATGCGCCAGAAGGTGGCGCTCGCCGGGGCGCTGATCCACGATCCGGAACTCATCATTCTCGACGAACCGCTGACCGGTCTCGACGCGGGCTCCGCCCGGCAGGTGAAGGCCGTGCTCAAGGATCGGGTCGCCCAAGGCGCCACCGTCATCATGACGACGCACATTCTCGACGTCGCCGAACGCATGGCCGAGCGCATCGGCGTCATCGCCAACGGCAAGCTGATCGCGGAAGGCACGCTCGAGGAGCTGCGCTCGCAGACCGGTCAGTCGGGCGAAGGAGCGAACGAGACGCTCGAAGACATCTTCCTGACGCTGGTCGAAAGCGAAAGCGCCGCCGCATGAGCGCCAGCGCGACGCTTTCCTGGTTTGCGGCGCACGAAGTCCGGCTCGCCTGGCGCGACTGGGCGGCGATGATGGCCGGCGGGCGCACGACGCGCGAAAAGCTGGTGACGGGCATCGTCCTGCGTTTTCGTCGCAGGGCTTGCATTGGCTCGCTTACGCCGTCCTCGCGCCGGTGATGAAGCATGGCGTCAACGTCGATATGCAAACGCTGATCGTGCTCTCGGCAACGCTGCTCACGACCTTCTCGATGATGCTGTCGCAGGCGATCGAACACGTGACGCGCGCCTTCTACGCCCGGGCCGATCTCGATCTCATATTGTCTTCGCCCGCTCCGGCGCGGCATCTCTTTGCCATTCGCATCGTCTCCATCGCCGCAACCAGCGCCTTGATGACGGCGCTGCTAGCGGCTCCTTTCATCAACATGGCAGCCGTCATCGACGGTGCGCGCTGGCTATCGGCTTATGGCGTCATCGCCGCCATGAGCGCCTTTGCGACGGCACTCTCGCTCGCCTCCGCCATGATCCTTTTCAAGACACTTGGACCGAAGCGCACGCGCGCCTTCGCCCAGGTCGTGGCGGCCATCGTCGGCGCGGCGCTGCTGATCGCCATTCAGGCCGTTGCCGTGATGACGAACGGAAATCTTTCACGCTTAGCGGTCCTGCATTCGCCCGAACTTCTGGAGTGGGCGCCGGGGCCTGAGAGCCTGTTCTGGATTCCGGCGCGCGCCCTGCTGGCCGACGCCGCTGCCGCCTTCTGGCTCTTCGCCGCTGCCGTCGCGGCGCTGACACTTTCGATCCAGCATTATTCAGGCCGCTTTGCCGAGCAGGCAATCGCCACCGCCGGGGTGTCGGATCAGGCTGAGGAAACGTCCTCGAAGTCCCGCGCCTTTCGCGCGCATTCGACCGCCGCGGCGCTGCGCGCCAAAGAATGGGCGCTGCTCGCACGCGATCCCTGGCTGCTGTCGCAGTCGCTGATGCAGGTTCTCTACCTCATTCCGCCGGCGCTGCTGCTCTGGCGCGACATGGGGTCCGCCGAACAGGTGCATGTCATCCTGGCGCCGGTTCTGGTCATGGCCTTCGGCCAGCTCGCGGGCGGGCTTTCGTGGCTCGCCATTTCGGGCGAAGACGCCCCCGACCTCGTCGCGACCGCACCAATTACGGCCGGAGCCATGACGCGCGCCAAGGTCGAGGCGGTCCTGGTCGTCATCGCCGCGGGAAGCGCACCGTTCATTGTCGCGATGGCGTTTGCGTCGCTCTGGGGTGCGGCCATGACGGCGCTCGGCATCGCACTCTCGGGCGCAACCGCGATCATCATCCAACTATGGTTCAAATCGACCGCCAAGCGCAGCCAGTTCCGCCGCCGCCAGAGCGCGTCGAAATGGGCGACGTTCTCGGAAGCATTCTCTTCGATTTTCTGGGCCGGTGCGGCGGGCTTTGCGGCGGCCAAGAGCTTGTTTGCGGTTTTCTTCGTGGTGTTGGCGCTGGTCGTGCTCGCCATCACCTATGCCATCCGCCCGCGGGGGTGAGGCCGCCGGCATCGCGGTATCCAATTCGAACTCGGAATTACTCCGCGGCGATCAACTGGTGGCGGCAAAGACGCGTGTAGATCTTGTTCTGCTGCATCAGCGACTGGTGCGTGCCGCATTCGGCCACTTTGCCTTCGTCGATGACGTAAATGACGTCCGCATTGGCGACCGTCGTCAGGCGGTGAGCGATGACGATGGTCGTGCGGCCCTTGGTCAAATCCTCCAAGGCCAGCTTGATGATATTCTCGGTCTCGCTGTCGAGTGCCGATGTCGGCTCGTCGAGCAGAATGATGGGCGCGCGCTTGAGAAAAGCCCTGGCGAGCGAAATGCGCTGCTTCTGGCCGCCGGAAAAATTAGTCCCGAGTTCGGCAACCAAAGTCTCGTAGCCGTGGGGCAGCGCGCGAATGAAGTCGTCGGCATGCGCGGCCTTGGCTGCAGCGACAGTTTGTTCGAAGGTGACGCCCACGACGCCGGCGTTGATGTTTTCGGCGATCGTGCCTTCGAACAGGAAAACATCCTGACTGACGATTGAAAGCTCCTTGCGCAGCGAAGCCAGCGACACGTCGTAGATCGACTGGCCGTCGATGAGAATTCTCCCGCCGGTGGCCGTCCAGAATCTCTGCAGCAGCGCGAAGACGGTGCTCTTGCCGGCGCCCGAGGGACCGACGAGTGCCGTCGTCTTGCCGGCCGGAACGACCAGACTCAAACTTTGCAGGACGGGGGCGCCGGATTGGTAGGAGAAGTCCACGCTCTCGAGCCGGACCTCGCCGCTGCCGACCTGCAGTTCCGGCTTGCCGTCGATGAGCGGCTCGGCGACCGGTGTGTCGAGGAGGTCGTACATCATCATCACGCCGACCGACGATGTCGCCAGCTGCACGCGAAGCTTCGACAGACGGCGCGCCGGATCGGCGGCTGCCAGCAAGGCCGTCATGAAGGCGAAGAACTCGCCCGGCGATTGGCCGCCCTTAAGATTTCGCCACCCGGCGTAGAACACGACCGCGGCGATGACGAGCCCCGCCAGGGTCTCCATCAGCGGGTTGACGATGGCCTGGGTCGCGGCGATGCGATTGCCGAGCCGTTCGACCGCCTCGACGGCCTGGACCATGCGCCCCCTGAGAAGGCCTTCGAGCTGGAACGACTTGACGACCTTGATGCCCTGCGATGTCTCGCGCATGACGGCGATGATGGTGGCCAGCGACAATTGTTCGCTCGCCGCCAGAGAATGTGCGCTCTTGATCAGCCAGCGAATGCCGAGAAAGGCCAGCGGACCGCCGATCAACGCGATCGCCGCCAGAAGCGGATCGAGAAAGATCATCACGGCACCGAGACTGAGGATCGTGAAGGCGTCGCGTCCGGCACCGACCGAAATCATATTCAGTGACGACTGCGCCGCCTGGGCATTGTTGGTGATGCGCATGATGAGATCGTGCGACGGCCGCGACTGAAAGAAGGCGACGTTCATCGCCAGGATGCGATCGAACATCCGCTTTTGAAGATCGGCGACGACCCGGTTTCCAACCCGGCTCAACGTCAGTTCCGCAAAATAGGCTGCGAAGCCTTTGACCAGGAATATGACCACGACGGCGACGGGAAGCCAGGTCAGCGCCGATTGGTCGTGATCGACGAAAATCTTATTGATGACGTCCTTCATCATCCACGCGGCGGTCGCCGTGCAGCCCGCTACAAGTCCCATGAAAACGAAGGCGACCGCGTATTGCGGCCCGTATTCCCTCCAGTTTTCCAGGATGAGCCGCTTCAAGGCGCCGACCGCGGCAGGGTCCGACCGGCGCAACAAGGCCTTCAGAAGCAAGGCGAGTTTGTCGGGCATTGGCACGCCAAGTCTTCTCCGCGGCTAGGGGGCGCAATCTCCGCCCACTGTACCCACTGTCGGTCGGTTCATCGCAAACGCAGGAACAGATTACAATTATTTTGTCGAGGGATAGAGGCTGCCGCGCGAAAGGCGGCGAATTTTGCGTTGAAATACCGAAAGCACCTGGGCGTCGCCGGAAAGATTGCGTGCCAGGGTCATCATCTGTTTTTCGAATATCGGGTTGGAGTAGTAAATGGAATGCGTCTCCGAAAGTTTCTTCAAGGCAATCTGATCCATTTCGCGCAGTATCTTGCGACGTTCCGAGCTGATCGCCGACAGTCCCGACAGGCAACGCAGCGCCTGCCACAGGCGCAACAGCTGCTCGCCGCGCGACGCACGCCCCGGCTTTTTCGTGCCGAGGAGGCTGCCGTTGACTTGATTGCCGGAGTGCAGCCGGTGGTACGTCACCGATTGCGGCGCGTAGGCGATACCGTGAACCAGGGAAGCTGCCAGGGCCAGGATCCGGTCGTAATTGCCGTTGAGCCTGAATATGATGGGATCGAGGATGCTCCGATCGACGAGACTTGCGTGACCCGAAACCGTGTTGACGAAGCACAAATCGATGCGATCCCGGCCGCTGATCGGCGGTCCGACGAAGTCGAAGATCGTCTGCCCCATGGTCGAGCCGCTTTCCTCCACGAGATGCGACAGGCCGTAGGACAGCGAATGCCCGCCGATCGCACCGAGCAGTCCTGAAACCTTGTTCGGCTCCCAGATATCGTCCTGGTCGGCGAACATGATCCTGTCGGATTTCGCGCGCTCGAGCAGCCGGCTCAAGGCGTAGCCCTGGCCATCGTTGCAGGAAGACCTGATCGGGATCACGCGGCAGTCTGCCGTCCGGCACTTATCGATGATGTCCCAGGAGCCGTCCGAGGAGCCGTCATCGTAGATCAACAACTCGAAATTCTCATGAACCTGGCCTTTGATCGAGCGGAGCTGCTCGTCAAGAAACCGGGCGCCGTTGTAGACGGGCAAGAGTATGGAAACGTCAGGCATACTGTTATCCGAAACGACCAACCGGCATGTATCTATCCGCTCAAATCCCTGTCGTCGGGATCTCTGTCGCCAGCGGCCGCCCGGATTTCGCCGCTACGATTACGCCGCCCGTGTACGGCAGCGGCCGGATCGGCATTGGCTGCGGGGTCGCGTGAATGTGGCACCATCGAACATATTTCTCAGCGCGCCACAAGTTGACAATCTGCAGCTGTGGACAAGAAACAACGCCTCCGGACGTTTCACACAAGCACTATTGCGGGCAAAGAAAACAGTTTCCATTTTTGGGCACGAATTTGCCCCTGATTTCTCGGTCTTCGAAGACTTGACATGCGATGAACTGTAATGATGTGGCAACGACGCCACTTCATCTGCGATTACAGCAAAGTCTTGCGGAACAAAGAGATGTGTAGTCTGACCTCACACCCGGAAACACCAGACCGAGCCGTGCCTCGCAACAATCCGAAAGACAGATTTTGTCGCACATCTATGCATGGCGAATTTTCAATCCGAAACGTGTCGAAGTACACGCGTACACAGTTGCTCACCGGCATCGAATTTGTGGCACGTCGCAGATATCCCTGTTCGATGTTCAGATTGACCAGTCAATCAAGACTCCTTTCGGCGGATTAGGACTGCATCTGGCGGCAATTGGAAACTCTTGCCGTCGAACGCCAGCGCGGCCGACAAACCGGACCGGCTATCGATTGACGGGGTTCCCTCTTGTCCCTTATACGCACGATCAGATCGCCGCAAAAGGCGCAGCAGTGAGACGGCACCATTTGAAATGCTGATCATGAGCCCGCTGTGCTTGTGCCCGACGGGAAAAGTCACCCCAAATGGAGCCTTTATTTCGATTGTTGCGAGGCCCGCTTCCACCAAGAGCCGGTAAGTCTGATTGATATCGATGTTCAGAACGGCGGCTCCCTAGTGATCTGGGCGAAGTACGTTCCAAATGCAAAGAAGATTGTCGGCTGCGACATCTATGTGGCCTGCGGCACAAAAGGCGAGCGGACGAAACATGACTGACGGACTTTGCCACTTTTTAAAAAGGACATACTTGACTGAGGGTATGCAGGGCACGACCGACCATAAGACACTGCGAGATTGTAGATGACCGCCACAAGCGCACTCGAAACCGAAACGTGTTCCTTGCTCGCTCCGGCGTCGTTCTGGACGCCGGAGTATCTTGTAGACTCTGCCTGGCTTGAGCACGCGCCCTTTGCATTTTGGCTGATGAGCGTGCTTCGTCCCAAAACGATCGTCGAACTCGGAACGCACCACGGGTATTCCTACTTTGCTTTCTGCCAGGCCGTAGGCCGCCTTGGCACGCCCACACAATGCTATGCCGTTGACAACTGGCGTGGCGACGAGCATTCCGGGTACTATGCCGAAGATGTTTATTCGAAGGTCGAGACGCACAACAGGACGCACTACAACGCATTTTCCCGTCTTGTACGCAGTTCATTCGACGAAGCTCTCGAGCACTTCCCTGACGGCTCGATTGACCTTCTGCATATTGACGGCCGACATTTCTACGACGATGTGAAGCATGACTTTGAATGCTGGAAGCCGAAACTGTCGCCACAGGCTGTCGTCCTCTTCCATGACACCAACGTGCGTGAACGGGATTTCGGCGTCTTTCGCTATTGGGACGAGCTGACTCGCGACTATCCGCATTTCAATTTCTCTCACGGACATGGCCTAGGCGTTCTAGGTTACGGCAAGAATTTGCCGAGGGAGCTGCGGCGCCTCTTCGACCTCGACGCCTCGTCCAGCAGTGACGTACGCGATTTCTACTCGCGGCTCGGTGTTTCGCTGACTGAACGCCAGATCTTGAATGCCGGCAGGCAAAAGATCGGCGAACTCGAAGGCACTGTTGAACACCTCTTGTTGACGCGAAACGAAAATGCGAGGGAGATCGCCAATTCCGCCGCGCAGATCGCTGCGCTGAACTCGGTCCTCGGCGAGCGCGACACCAAGGCCAGCGAACTCTTGGTGGTTATCGACAAACATGAAGCCGATGCCATAGATCTGAAACGACAACTCGGCGTCGAACAGGCGCGTTTGTTACAGCTATCCGCGAACCTGGCCGAGAGGGACAAGGTCGCGCACCAGTTGCAGGAAACTTGCACGGCACTCGAAAAGCAGCTCACCGAACAGCACTCGAATTCGGTGATTTTGACAGCGAGGCTCGCTGAGCGGAACGCCGACCTCCGCCGCCTGGAAAAACGACCGTTGCAACGCCTCAACCGTTGGTTTCAAAAGATCGCATGGGGGGTTGGGACGACCGGCATCAAACTGCAGCCGATCCGAGCCGCAGAACGGTTGAGCGGCCTGGGCCCGGCGGTTTGGCGCTTTAGCGATGGGGATCCGCAGTTTCTGCTGGATTGGGGAACGCGCCCATTGCCCGCGGGCTACTATGTCCTCGAAGGTACGGGCCGTAACGTCGAAGCCTGTCACCGCCCACTGCTCTACGTCGATACCGGCGACGGCTTTACGGAGGCCGGCGCTCTCCCTATCAACCTGCGACCGAACGGTAAGGAGCGCTGGCGCGCCAAGTTCAAGTTGCCGAAAGGCATCCGCCACCTCCGTTTCGACCCGAGCGTTCGTCCGGGCGAAATCGAACTCGACGGCTTGACGCTTCGCCGGCGTTTCTTGAAGAAGAATTCCGGCATGGCCGCGCCAAATCCTCTGGTCCAAGTTTCGGAGGCCAGTGCGCCCCCTCGGCCAGCGGCAATTGCCGTCAGAACCGCGCCTCTGGTCTATAAGCCGCTGATTTCCGTCATCATGCCGGTCTACAACGTAGACCCGCCTTGGCTTGAGCGGGCCATAGAGTTGGTTAAGGCCCAAACATATGAGAATTGGGAACTCTGCATTTGCAATGACTGTTCGACACGACAGGAGACCGTGGCGGCTCTGCGGCAACTGGAAGGATCAGATCCGCGCATTCGCGTAACGCACCTAGAGACCAACGGTGGCATTAGCCGTGCCACAAATGCCGCCCTCGACATAGGACGAGGCGAATTCGTCGCTTTCCTTGACAACGACGACGAGATTACGCCGGACGCGCTCGAGACGTACGTCAGCCTCCTCAACGACGATCCCAGCGTTGACGTGTTCTACAGCGACGAGGACAAGATCAACGCTTCAGGCAGCTTCGAAGAGCCGTTCTTCAAACCTGCATGGTCCCCGAGCTTTCTCCGCGAGGTCATGTACGTCGGTCATTTCCTCATGACCAGACGCAGTCTTGCGGAACAGGTCGGCAGGCTCGATTCCAATTTCGACGGCGTTCAGGATTTTGAATTCATGTTGCGGCTCGGAGAGCAGACGTCGCGAATCCGGCATGTGCCGAAGATTCTCTACCACTGGCGCCGGATTCCCGGCAGCGTGGCCTTCGAAACCGAGGCGAAACCCGGACTGGGCGTACTACAGGAACGAGCGGTCAATGCTCATTTGAAGCGGCGGAACATTGCGGCAAGGTGCGTCGCGAACGCCAACCTATTGCATCGGACCATTGTGATTCCGCAAGAGCGGAAGACCTTTCCCCGCATATCCATCATCGTCCCGACCAAGGACGCGCCCGAACATATTTCGCGCTGCTTGAACTCAATTTACCAGAAGACACTTTACCCGAATTTCGAAGTGGTTGTGGTCGACAACGGAACCACCGACCCTGCCGCTGTTGCGGCACTTAAGGGCCACCCCATCAAACACGTGAAGTTCGACGAGCCGTTCAATTACTCTCGGGCCAACAATCTGGGCGTACAGGAGTCGACGGGGGAGGTCCTCGTACTCCTCAACAACGACACCGAGGTGCTCGCGGCAGACTGGCTTGATCAAATGATGTTCCTGCTGGACGAACCCGACGTCGGCGCCGTGGGACCAATGCTGGTTTACCCCGACAACAAAGTTCAGCATGCAGGCGTTGCGGTGGGCATCAGGGGTACGGCGGATCACGTTCTGAGAGGGCTGGATTGCAATGATGACGGGTACTTCGGTTCACTCAACTGCACGCGCGAAGTGACCGCAGTGACGTTTGCGTGTGCGATGCTGCGAAAGTCACGCTACCTGGAGCTTGGCGGCCTTCAGGAATATTACGCGACACACTATCAGGACGTTGATTTCTGCCTGAGGCTGCGGCAGCTCGGACTGCGAAACCTCTACACGCCACGTACCAAGCTCGTTCACTACGAAAGCGCCACGCGCGGCGGCTCGTACGATCACCTGGATCGAGCGCTGCTGATTGACTGCTGGAGCACCGAAATATCCAAGGGTGACGAGTTTTCCCGCTGGGAACCGGCCGCCCGGGCAGGTGCAGGCGGATCATGAACATATTATTCGTCAATCATAGCACCGTTCGCAGCAACAGCGGCATTCACATCACGAATGTCGCCAGGCATCTGACGACGGCAGGTTGTAGCGTGGCGATTGCGGTTCCGGACGAAGCACTTCAGACGGATGTCGGAGGCACCAAGGACTGCGAGTTTCCGATCGTCGGGTTCGCCAAGTCGGCGAAGTTCCGATTTCCCGATGGGCAGGGACCGGACCTCGTGCATGCCTGGACCCCACGCCAATTCATCGCCGAGGCGACCCGGCGCATTTGCGAGCGCCACCAGTGTCCCTACGTGGTGCACCTTGAAGACAACGAACACGTCATCGCCGCTGCCTATTCCGGGATGTCCGTTGAAGAACTGACCGCCACAAGCGCACAAGAACCGGCATTCAAGCTTCCAATGCACGTCGCGCACCCGACTGATATGCGGCGGCTGCTGGAAGGTGCAGCGGGCGTAACCGTGCTGTTGGATCGCCTCATGGAATTCAAACCGGATAATGTTCCAGGCGTCGAGTTCTGGCCAGCAGCAGAAGACGACCTGTTCAAGCCGACTTCGCCCGATCCGAAATTGCGGCAACGATATGGAATTCCCGATTCCGCGAAAATTATCGTCTACAATGGCAATGTCCATCCGGCGAACGTCAACGAAGTCCGATCGCTGTATTTGGCAGTCGCAGCTCTGGCCCGGTCGGGCGTCCCCGTAGTCCTTGTCAGATTGGGCACGGACCACGTGGAAATCTTGCCCCGCGATTTGCGCGAGCTCGACAAGCACGTCATCAAAGTGGAATTCCAGCCGCGAGCCGAGGTAGCAAGGTTTCTTGCCTTGGCCGATGTGCTTGTGCAGCCCGGCAGGATCGATCCTTTCAATGACTACCGGTTTCCATCGAAACTGCCGGAATTTTTCGCCATGGGAAAGCCCGTGATCCTTCCCGCAACGAATGTCGGGCTGGCAGTTGAACCCGACAAGGAAGCAGTCTTGCTCAAAAAGGGCGACGCGATTGAAATCGCCAGCGCAGTCCGGCGGATTTTCCGCGACCCGGAGTTTGCCGCCAGTCTCTCCGCGGGCGGTCGCCGTTTCTATGAACGAGAGTTGAACTGGGGCAAGAGTGCAAAAAAAGTGAAGGATCTTTACTCGAGAATTTTGCAGCGCGATCACCTCGACCGGCTAGACGATACCGCGGGGCTGCGTGGAGCCGCGCAACGCTACATCGGACAAATCCCCGATCAGCCACTGAGCTATGCAACGGTCTCCGATTTCTGCGACAGCTTCGACAATTTGCACGCACTCACGACAATCAATCAAGATTTGAAGGATGTGCAGCGGCCCTGGGTTCTCAAAACCATACTAGGAATGGTTCCTATTGGAGGACATGTCCTCGAGATCGGAGCCGGCGATCCTTGGGTCGCCGATCTGTTGTCCCGGCTCGGCTATCGTGTCACCGTCATTGATCCTTACGACGGCCGCGATCGCGGGCCCCAGCAATTCAAGGAATTCTGCAAGCGCTTTCCCGGCATTCGCTTCGTAAAGGGGCTTTTCCCCGATGCATTGCAGGGAGAGGGAGAGGCCTTGTTCGACTGCATATATTCCATTTCTGTGCTCGAACATCTGCCGTTGGAAACCGTTGATCCGGTATTTGATGGCATCAAGACGCACAGCCGGTCAGAGTCGTCGCCAACAATTCACGCCATCGACCATGTCCACTTGGGAAACGGCGCCGAATCGCATCTCGTCAAGCTTGAGAAAATGCTCGGCCGGCTGGGATTCGCCAAAGACCAATTGGGTGAAATGCTGACGCGAATGGACGGCGATCCCGAAACGTATTTCTTGTCGGCAGAGGCTCACAACCGCTGGCGCGGGTCTATGAGTTACTCAGAGTTTCCAATGCGCAGGTGCGTTTCGATCCAGGTGTCATGCCAAGCGGGCGGAAGCGGTGCAGCAAGTGCGGAACCGAATAATGAGAAGAGGTAGCTCGTAGCCTTGTCTGGCCTTCTACTAAATCGCCCGAGCCCCTCCCCCCATCAAATCGAAATCGCCGGCGAGGACGTCGTCGAAGCGGCCGCTGCGCCAGCCGCTGACGACGTCGCGCACGAGCGGCGCCGGCTCGCCCCGGTAACGGCGCACGACGGCGTTCGACGGCGGCACGGAATCGAATTCTTGTTTCAGCAACTGGCGAAGCCTCGCCGCCGCCGGATCTCCGAGCGGAGCAGCGATGACGCGAACGCGGGCCGTCACGCGGCCGCCGCGCTCGTCCTCGTCGTCGGCCATCTCGAGTACGTGCAGTCCCCGCTCGCGCTCGAGCACACGGCCGGCGCCAAAGCCGCTGACGAGCAGCACGCGCTGCGGCTTGCCGGCAGCGCCGAGATCGAGTTCGGAGATCTGCATATTCCGCTTGCGGCCCCAGGCCCGGTACATCGCCCGCAATTGCTCGCACCATTCGGCGCTGGCCGCCTCGTCGCCCGCCCGTTCGAGTGCCGGTTCGATCAACAGCGCCAACTCGATGCTGGCGCCGTCGGTCACGTCGCGGATGCCTTCGCCGACGACATAGAGTTGCAGCGCCAGACGCGAGATCAGTTCGCGTGAGGATTTGCCGCTCGCATCGGAGGCTCTCTCCAGGCGGGCCTTCAGCGAGGCGGCCGTCTCCGCCGCGGCCTTGACGCGATCGATCAGTGCCAGCCGCGCCAGAGTTGCAAAGCGTCCCTCGCCCGACCAGAATTCCGCCGCCTGCATCTCGGCCGCCAGTGCCGTCTTGCGCTGCTCCCAGTCCTGCGATTCGAGCGTTTCGGCGACCGCTGATTGGGCGAGCCCAAGAGCACGTCGCTCCCTTTCGCTGCCTTCCGGCGCCAGGATCATCGCCGGCAAGTCCAGCGTTTGATCGTCGTCAGCAGTTTGGGCCGCGGCCGCCCGGTGGCCGGGCGTATCGGCGTCGGGATCGACGAATTCGGCCTGGATGGCGTGTCCATCGCTGCGCACGAATACGAACTGGTCGCCTTCCGGAAAGCGCTTCTCGACGATGGTCGCCGCCAGCGGCGCGATCAGATACTGGTCGATGGCGCGCTTCAACGGACGCGCGCCCATTTCGGGCGAGAAGCCCTTTTCGAGCAGGAACTCGAGGGCGGAGGCCTCCCATTCGACGGCCCACTCGCGATCCTTGAGGCCGCGCCGTTCGAGCACGTTCGACAATTCCTTGTGCAGGATGCCGCGCATCACCTCACGCGAGAGCGGCTTGAAGACGATGACCTTGTCGAGGCGATTCTGGAACTCGGGCCGGAACGTCTGGGCGACCGCACGCAGCACCTGGTCGCTCGAATAGGTGTCCTCGCCCGGCGCAAAGCCGAGACGCGAGGTGCGGTGACTGGTGGCACCGAGGTTCGAGGTCAGAATGATGATGCAGTGGCGGAAGTCCGCGACATGCCCGAGCTGATCGCTCAGGCGCCCGTCGTCGAAGACCTGCAGGAAGAGATCCCAGATGTTGGCGTGCGCTTTTTCGAACTCGTCGAGGAGCACGACCGAGAAGGGTTGCTTGCGCACGGACGTGATGAGCGATTCCGTTGGCATCGCCGCATCGCCGCTACCCAGGATTTTCGAAGTCGACTCCGCCGTCTGGAATTCGCTCATGTCGAGCCGCAGCAGGCGATCTTCGGAACCGAACAGGAATTCGGCGACCGTCTTGGCGATTTCCGTCTTGCCCGTTCCCGTCGGCCCGGCGAACAGAAAGACGCCGATCGGCTTGTCGGGATCGTTCAAGCCGGCCTTCAACATGGCGATGCGCGCCACGATCGTTTCGACCGCCTCGTCCTGGCCGATGACGCGGGAGGAAAAGAAGCTGCGCACGGCGGCAAGATCGACGCGCTCGTTGCCGTCGAGGATCGAAACCGGTAGGCCGGTCAACTGAGCCAGCGTTTCGACGATGTCGTGGGCGCCGATCTTCTTAGCGCTCTCCTTGGCGGCGCGGGCGGCGCTGAGTTTCACGAGATCGAGGGCGGCGCCCGGCAATGCGGAAGCCGCCAGATACTGGCGCGCGGTGGCGATGGCAGCGGTAATCGCCGCGGCGTCGATGCCGACAGCCGTCGCGCGCGTGAGGCCGGCGGCGCAAGCGCTCGCCAGTTCGGCCGTTTGCTCGGCGTCCATCGGCTCCAATGCCACGACCTCGAAGGTGCCGCGCAGACCGGGTCTGAGGCGCACGAGGCGCGCGAGCCCCGCCGGCGACGTCTCGGTCCACACGACAAGGCGGCCGGACGAAATCGCTGGCAGGATCTGCTCGAGAATGCTCGCCGACTGCCCTTGGTGCGTGCCGCTCATAGCGATCTGCAGGATGTCGGGAATGTACCAGACGATCTTTTTCGACACTGGCAGCTCGGCGATCAGGCGCTGGATGCGGCCTTCGAGCTGACCGAACCACTGCTGCCCCGCCATCAGGTCGGCGCCGCTCGCCTCGAAGATCGACCAGCCCTGGCGCTGGAGCCGTTCGGCCAGAAGCTTCAGAAACGCGGTCTTGCCGACGCGGGCTTCGCCGGTTGCAAGCAGCGAGCGCGATTGCGCCGAGGCGAGGCTCGATTCCGCCGCGGCAAGAGCTGCCTTCCAGTCGGCAGGCTCGACCAGAACGTCGCCGCCGCGCGCCGGCCAGAAGCGGCCGATGGACATCAGGAAAGGGCGATCGATCTTGCGCGATCGCGCCGCTTCTAGGCTTTCGACCAACGCCGTCGCATAGGGATGGCCGACGCGGAGCAGAAAGGCCTTGATCTGCTCGTGCTGTTCCGGCGTCTGGGACTTCGAGCGAATTGCCGACGGTGGGCGCGTCGCCGATCATGTCACGCTCCTCGAAGTGCTCGCGGAACATGCGAACGAGAAACATGTTGTCACGCCACCACTCGCGCACGGCCGAGAGAGGCGCACCGGCGGGCGGGCGCACTGCGGCAGCGACAAAGTTCTTCAACGCAAAGTACATCGCCCAGGGTGGCAAGGTGTCGAAATACGTCGTCACGAACTCCAGCGCCTCGTCGCGGTCGTCGCGGTCGAGGCAAGCGGCGAGTGCGGCCGTCGAGAGCACCCAGTTGGGACCGATGGCATAATCGCGCACGACATCGAGCGTCACGTCGGGGCCGGAAAGAAGCCTGCGGGCTTCGATGAAGTTCGGCTTTGCCGCAAGATCGCGCGGGTGCGGCGCGGCATTGGCTTCCGCTTCAATGGCGGGGAGGAGTTCATCGACGCGGCTGACGACGCGGTCGGATCCGAGCGAGCCCGGGCTCGGCGCGTCGATGGCAGCAGGAAGGCTATCCTGCGTTGCGGTGTTGGCGGTCCCGGCGCCGGTCTCGGTGCTCGATTGGGCGGCCTCGGCGGGCAAAGTCTGGTCTGCAGGCGGAGAGGGCCGCAGCCAGAACCACATGACCGCCATGCCGAGCAAAAATGAGACGAGCACCGACAACTGAGATTTCCCCGCCGCCCCGTCTCTAGCCGCGGGACACCGAAGGAACCTACACCGGGACCCTGCACCTTCCAATCCTGCACCTGCACGAGACGAACTAAATGGCCCTCAAAGCCGTTGCGACGGCGGCCGAGGTCGGACAAGATCGCGCCTCGCCTCGCCCTGTCCTTGGAGCCGCCATGACCCGTATCGTCCTGCGGATTGACTTTGACGACGATCGCTACGTCGGCCACGGGCGGATCGAACTCATGGAGCTGATCGGCAAGTACGGCTCGATCGCACAGGCCGCGAAAGCGATGGGCATGTCCTACAAACGCGCCTGGTACCTCGCCGACGCCATCAACGCCACGTTCGCCGAGCCGGTCATCGAGCGCAAGCACGGCGGCAAGGGTGGCGGATCGGCGCAGCTTTCCGGCTTCGGCACAACCCTCGTCCGCGATTACCGGCAGATGGAGATCCAAGCCGTCAAGGTGTTTTCGAAACCGCTCCGGCAAATGGAAAAGCGGCTGGCGCCTATCAAGCGGCGCCCCTAGTCCCGCAAGACCTCGCCCGGCGTGCCGGCCGCCCTTACGCGACCCTCCGCGAGGATGATAACCTTGGATGCCAGTCTCCGAACTTCGTCGGCAGAGTGCGTGACGTAGATGATGGGAATGTGAAATTCGTCGCGAATGCGTTCGATGAGGGGCAGAATTTCGAGCTTGCGTGCCGTATCGAGCCCGGCCAGCGGCTCGTCCATGAGCAGCATCCGCGGCGCCGAGAGCAGTGCGCGGGCCAGCGCCACCCGTTGACGTTCTCCGCCCGACAGCCGGGCCGGTCGTCGAGGCATTAAAGTGCCGATCCCGAGGCTATCAACAACCGCGTCGTTTGGCAGGCTCGCTTCGCCCTTAGGCGCAAACCAGCGGCCGAATGCAAGGTTCTGCGCCACCGTCAAATGCGGGAAAAGCTGGGCATCCTGGTAGACGAGACCCATGCGACGGGCATGGGCCGGCACGAAGATGCGCTTTTCCGTATCGGCGAGCGGTGTGCCGGACAGCACGATCCGCCCGCGGTCCGGTGGCGTAAGTCCGGCGATGAGATGGATGATCGTGGTCTTGCCGGCGCCGGAGGGCCCGAATAATGCGGTGACGCCACCACCGGAACTGAAGCGGGCGGCGAGAGCGAACGTGCCCGACACTTTTTCGGCGTCGAAGTCGAGGACAGCCTCCGGCGTCATTCGAACACCGCGATCCGACGCTGTGCCCGGCGGTTCAGATATTCGGACGCAACCAAGGCAACGAGCGCGATCAGAACCGAGACGAGCGTCAGCCGCAGCGCCCCGCCGTCACCTCCCGGCACCTGGGTGTAGGTGTAGATCTGCGCCGAGATCGTACGGGTCTCGCCCGGAATATTCGAGACGAAGGTGATGGTCGCGCCGAACTCGCCGAGCGCCTTGGCGAAGCACATGATGGAGCCCGCCAGGATTCCGGGGAGCGACAGGGGCAGCGTCACCAGCACGAACGTCCACCAACCGTTGGCGCCGAGCGTACCCGCGGCGTCTTCCAGGCGACGGTCGACAGTTTCAAACGACAGGCGGATGGCCCGCAGCATGAGCGGAAAGCCCATGACCGCGCACGCCAAGGCCGCACCCGTCCAGCGGAACGACAGCGAAATACCGAAATGCTCGAACAGGAAGGCGCCTATGGGGCCGCGCCGGCCGAAGGCCAACAGCAGCACGTAGCCGGTCACGACCGGCGGCAGAACCAGCGGCAGGTGCAGGAGGCCATCGAGCATCAAGCGGCCGGGAAACCTCCAGCGCGCCAGCGCGTATGCGGCCAGGATCGCGAGCGGCAGCGATGCCAGCGTCGCCAGCAGTGCAATCCTCAAGCTGAGTTCGATCGCAACCCACTCTTCGCCGGTGAGATTGAGCACTTGAATTCGTCCCTGGATGATTGTCTCGAAAAGCAACGCGCCGGCTACGGCGGCGGCAGGAAGCCCTCCTTCGCAAAGACGGCCTGAGCCTCCGGAGATTTCAAATATGCGAGAAACTGGCTGGCCGCTTCGTTGTCTTTCGCGGAGGCGGTTAACGCGGCCGGGTAAACGATCGGCGGATGCGTATTGCCGGGAAATGTGGCGATGATCTTGACTTTCGGTTCCGCCATTGCGTCCGTCCGATAGACGATGCCCATCGCCGCCTCGCCGCGGGCGACGAGAGCCAGTGCCGCGCGCACGTTCTCGGCTTCTGCGACCATTTTTTCGACCAAGGCCCAGACGCCGAGCTTTTCAAGCGACGCCTTGGCATATTTTCCCGCCGGCACGGTCTGGACGCTGGCCAAGGCGAGCCTGCCGTCACCCAGCGCGCCGGCGAGATCGAACACTGGGGCAATCACCAGGGAAATATTGGAATCGGCCGGCGCGATGAGCACCAAGAGGTTGCCCGCGAGGTTCGACCGTGTCGCGTCCGCAATCAACTTCTTGCCGGCGAGATAGTCCATCCATTCCGTGTCGGCCGAAATAAAAATGTCGGCGGGAGCCGCCTGTTCGATCTGCTTCGCCAGCGCCGACGAGGCGGCATAAGAGACGACCGCCTTTCGCCCCGTGCTCTTGCCATAGGCGGCGGCGATAGCATCGAGCGCGTTCTTGAGGCTTGCGGCGGCATAGACGGTAACGGCGGATGTTTCGCTGTCGCCGGCAAGAACCCTATCGCCGCCGCCGAATGGCACAAACGCCATGAGACCGCAGACGAGCAACCCGATGACGCCTCGAAACCTGGACCGCATTGAATTTCACTTCCGGCAACCGATATTTCCATACGAATATCTCGCCGGAGAATATCGCCGCCAGCTCGAAATGCAAGTTCGCAAGGAGAATGGCGGCGAGCGGGGCGACAAATGTATTCGACTGTACTCTCAACCGGGCCCTGAGGTTAATGGCCCATCTCGCCGGTTCGAAGTTCCAAGCGTGAAGCGCTAGATCCGAAGATGCATGGCGCCCGTCAGGTACGCCTTCACGGCCTCGGCATCCAATTTTTCGCCGCATAGCCCGACGTGCCCGTCCGGGCGAAGGAGATAAAACGACGGCACGGGGACCTTGGCCCGCTTAAGTTCGCTGATGTTTCCCGGATCGGCGGCGATGGCGTGAACGCGCACAAAGTCACCAAACGCCACAAGCACCCCAGGCGCCGGTGCGGGCTGTCCGAACACGAGCAAATTGCAGGTCAAGTCACTGAGCCTCTGGAACACGTCCTCAGCAGGGCCGCCCGGCTGAAACGCCAGATGCAGCCATGGAAAGCGCTCGCCGGCGGCCGGCGCATCTTTCGCCAGCCCCGTCAGAGATTGCGTGAGCGCGCTCTCGGGGTAGCTGATCCCGATCTGCGCCAGTGTACGGAACGCCAGCGTCCGCGCGCGCTCGAAGGTCATGGCACGGGCCGCGATCCTGGCCATGATGCGGGTTCTAAAAAGTCCCGCCAGCCAGCTATCGGATACGATCAGCTGAAACGCGCGATCGGTGGATTGCAGTAACTGCCGGGCGACAGGAATGCGCTCCTGCTCATAACTGTCGAGCAGTGCCGGATCGGCCTTCCCCTTGGCCACCAGCGCCAGTTTCCAAGCCAGATTGTAAGCGTCTTGCAGGCCGGTATTCATGCCTTGCGCGCCCATGGGGCTGTGAACATGCGCCGCATCGCCGAGCAGAAAACAGCGCCGGTCGCGGAACCGTTCCGCTGCCCGGTGATGAATGCGATAGGTGGAAAACCACAGGCAGCGCTTGAAATCGAGGGCCGCTCCGGCTTCCTGCCGGATTTCCGGCACCACCATTTCGAACGTCAGATCGCCTCGCTCGCGCAAATTCTTGGGCAGAATGCCGATGACCCGCCAGCGGTTCGCGCCGCGCATGGGGAAGAACAGATGAAAGCCGTCCTGCCACAAATAGATATTGACCTCACCCGGCTTCATCGGACCCGTGGCCTCGGTATCGGCGACGAAAAATGTATGCTCGTAGGGGGCGCCGGGAAACGTGATGCCGTTCATTTCGCGCACGGGACTGCGCGCGCCGTCGCAGCCCGCGACCCATGCCGCACGCACCGCTTCTGTCGTTCCGTCCGGTTTCTTCAACGTGACGGCGACGTGATCGGCCTGCTGGGAGAGCGCGACGAGTTCGGTGTTCCAGGCAATGTCGACGCCCAAACCGGTCAGTCTCGCGCCCATGATTAATTCATTGTCGTCCTGGCCCAGCATCAGCACGAACGGAAACGGGCTCAAATTCTTGCCAATGTCGCCAATGGGAATGCGCGCCGTCCAGCGGCCGTTGGCCCACATATTGGCGCCCGTGCCGCGAGTCCCGAGGGCAAGCGCCTTATCGACAATACCCATATGCGAATAGATCTCGAGCGTGCGGGCCTGCACGGCCATGGCTCGCGATTGCTGCGCGGGACCGGTGTGACGGTCGATGATCCTGGCTGCGACGCCGCGGCGCGCGAGCTGATTGGCGAGCATCAATCCCGTCGGACCGGCGCCAACGATGAGAATGTCCTCGGTCATTTGGACCTCCTTTGGTGCAACGGTCTAAGGGCAGCACTCTAGGGTCGGCTCAATGAAGCGGCGCGACAATGCTCCACCGGCCTTCCGGGAGGCACTGCCGGATGGACGAAACGCAAATCGACAATTTCTTTCTCGTGGCGTTCACTCTCGAGAAATTTCGGGTATCTTGAGAACCTGAAATGCTGCGGCGGCCAAAGCAGGTCCGACGCACCCGTCATATGCTTTCATACTAATGTCGCGCGACTGGAGATTCAATACCGCCTGAAGAATCCCGCAAACCCTGCCCAATTGCATGGAGGACAGGCCTTGCTTATTCGTCACGTTTTGGAACTTACCGCAAAGCTTACTGCCGCAGGACTGATGTGCGCAGCTCTCGCCGGCTGCAAGGAACCGGAGCCGCCCAAGAGCGGCGTCCGTCCGGTGCGCACGATGGTGGTCGATCCCAAGCCCATCGAGGACGACCGCCAGGCAGTCGGCGAGATCCGGCCGCGACAGGAAAGCGATCTCGGCTTCCGCGTCGGCGGCAAAGTCGTCTCGCGCGCGGTGGATATCGGCGCATCCGTCAAGCGCGGCGATCTGCTGGCCCGTATCGACGAGCAGGACTTCCAGAACAAGCAGCGCTCGGCCGAAGCCGACGTCGCATCCGCCGAGGCCGTGCTGGTCGAAGTCGCAAGCGACCGAAGAGCGCCAGAGCCAGCTTGCTCGAAAAAGCCGTTACGACGCGAGCCAACTACGACGCCGCCGTCAAGAACAGGCGCTCGCGCCGAAGCCAAGCTCGATTCCGCCAAGGCGGCGCTGGCACTCGCCAAGGACCAATTGAAATACACCGAACTCCGCGCCGACTTCGACGGCATCATCACCGCTGTCGGCGTCGAGCCGGGACAAGTCGTCAACAGCGGTCAGATGGTGGTGCGGCTCGCTAAGCCCGACGAAATCGATGCCGTGTTCAACGTCGCCGAAGCTGCGTTTCGCGATCGCCAGCCCGGCGAACGGCCGGCCATTGTCGTCAACCTGTTGAGCAGCCCGGGCATCATCGCCGAAGGCATCGTGCGCGAGGTGTCGCCCGTCGCCGATCCCGCGACGCGAACCTATCAGGTGAAAGTTTCGCTCGACAAGCCGCCCACCGCCATGCGTTTCGGCGCCAGCGTCATGGGCCGGCTCAAAGCGACGACGGCGCCCGTCGTCGTGCTTGCCGGGCAGTGCACTCTACGACAAGACAGGAAAGCCGGCCGTGTGGGTTTATGACGCGGCCACGTCGACCGTCGCTCTAAAGCCGGTCGACGGTCTCGCGCTTCGAAACCGACCGCGTGGTCATCAGCGACGGCCTCGCCAAGGGCGAAATCGTCGTCACCGCGGGCGTCAACCGCCTGCGGGAAGGCCAGAAAGTGAGGCTGCTGGACGGGGCCGCGCCAATGACGCGGTCCTTCAACCTTTCGGACTGGGCACTGAGGCACAAGAGTTTCGTGCTCTATCTGATGCTCGTTGCGGCCGCCGCCGGGTCTCTACGCCTACGACAAGCTCGGCCGGGAGGAAGACCCGCCCTTCACGATCAAGACCATGATCGTGAAGACGCTGTGGCCGGGCGCCACGACGTCCGAGACGCTGACGCAGGTCACGGACCGCATCGAGAAGAAGCTCGAGGAACTGCCCTATCTCGATTTCGTGCGCAGCTATACCAAGCCCGGCGACTCGCCTCGTCTTTGTCAACCTCCGGACAGCACGCCGGCCAAAGTTGGTTCCGGATCTTTGGTACCAGGTGCGAAAGAAGATCGGCGACATCAAGGAGCAGCTTCCGTCCGAGGTTCAGGGGCCCGTTCTTCAACGACGAGTTCGGCGACACCTATTCAGCATCATCTATGCCTTCACGTCCGACGGCTTCACCGCGCGCGAGGTGCGCGACGAACTGGAAAAAGTTCGCACCGCAGCTGCTGCGCATTCCCGATGTCGCCAAGGTCGATTTTATCGGCACGCAGGACGAGAAGATCTACCTCGAGTTCTCGACGCGGCAAATGGCGGCGCTCGGCATCGACGCCTCGACGCTGATGGATAGCCTCGCGGCCCAGAACGCCATCGTGCCGAGCGGCGTCCTCGACGCGGGCGAGGAAAACATTTCCGTGCGCGTGTCAGGCAGCTTCGATCACGCAGGAAAGCCTGAAGTCCGTCAACCTGCGGCATGGAGACCGCTTTTACCGGCTGAGCGACATTGCCACCATCCGGCGCGGCTACGTCGATCCGCCGCAGCCGATGCTGCGCTACAATGGCGAGCCGGCCATCGGACTGGCCGATCTCGATGACGGCCGGCGGCGATGTGCTGGCACTTGGCGAGGCGGTGGACGAAAAAGATCGGCGAGATCGTCGAGCAACCTGCCGATCGGCATCGAAGCCGCATCTCGTCTCCAACCAGCCCCACGTCGTCGATGAGGCGGTCGGCGAATTCACCAAGACGCTCTGGGAAGCCATCGCCATCGTTCTCGGCGTCAGCTTCCTGGCGCTCGGATGGCGGCCCGGCATCGTCGTCGCCATCGCCATTCCGCTCGTGCTGGCGATCACGTTCGCCGCCATGCTGTACTTTGGCATTTCGCTGCAGCGCATTTCGCTCGGCGCGCTGATCATCGCGCTCGGACTGCTGGTCGACGACGCCATGATCGCCGTCGAGATGATGATCTCCAAGCTCGAGGAGGGCGCCGACAAAATCACCGCCGCGACGTTCGCCTATACCTCGACGGCTTTTCCGATGCTGACCGGCACACTGGTGACGATCGCGGGTTTCGTGCCCGTCGGTTTTGCCGCAGAGCAGTGCCGGCGAATACTGCTTCACGCTGTTCGCCGTCGTCGCCATCGCGCTTGTCGTTTCGTGGATCGTCGCGGTGCTGTTCACGCCGCTGACCGGCGTCTACATTCTGCCCGACAAGATGCACGCCCAACATGGCCACGGCGGCCCGAGCCGCATTCACGAGATTTCTCGATCGCGTTCTGCGCGCTCAAGTATCTGGTGCTGGCGGCACGGCGGCGCTGTTCGTCCTGGCCGCTCTTTGGAATGCGGCTTCGTGCAGCAGCAGTTCTTCCCGGCCTCGGACCGGCCCGAGCTGCTGTCAATGTCACGCTGCCGCAAAACTGCCTCGATCAACGCCACGAGCGAAACGGCCGAGCGCATCGAAGGTCTGCTCAAGGCCGACAAGGACATCGACTATTGGACCTTCTATGTCGGGCAGGGCGCGATACGCTTCTACCTGCCGCTCGACGCCCAGCTCGCCAACAGCTTCTTTGCCCAGGCCGTCGTCGTCACCAAAGGGCTACAAGGAGCGCGCCGGCGTTCAGGCGCGTCTCGAAAAGGCATTCGAAACCGGATTCGAGAATGCCCTGGTCCGCGTCAGCCCGCTCGAACTCGGACCGCCTGTCGGCTGGCCGCTGAAGTTCCGCATCAGCGGCGACGATGCCGGCCAAGGTCCGCGACACTCGCGCCTGGCGCTTGCCGAGCGTCCTCGGCGCCAATCCCAATGTTTCAACATCAACTTCGACTGGGGCGAGCTGTCGAAGGCGGTCAAGATCGACATCGACCAGGACCGCGCCCGCGCCGTCGGGCTCACCTCGCGGCAGATCGCCAGCAACATCAATGCCGTTCTGTCCGGAACAACGATCACGCAGGTGCGCGATCACACCTACCTCGTCGATGTCGTCGCGCGCGCCGTCGAGGACGAGCGCGCCTCGCTCGAAACGCTTGCGCAGTCTCAGACTGGCAACGCCCAGCGGCGCCTCGGTTCCGCTGGCACAGATCGCGTCCCTCTCCTACGCGCTCGAGCCGCCGCTCGTCTGGCGCCGGCAACGCCAGCCGACCGTGACGGTGCAGGCGGATGTGGCGCCTGGCGTTGCAGCCGATCAACGTCGTCAAGCGGCTCGACACGGCGAGATCGCCGCCTTCCGCAGCCAAGCTGCCGCCCGGATACGACGTAGTCGCAGGCGGCACGGCGGAGGACAGCGCCAAGGCCCAGGCCAGCATTTTCGCCGTTTTCCCGCTGATGCTGTTCTTGATGGTCACCATTCTGATGGTGCAGCTGATGAGCTTCCAGCGCCTGATCATGGTGCTGCTGACCGCGCCGCTGGCCCTCATTGGCGTCGTCGGCATCGCTGTTGCTGTTCAACGTGCCCATGGGGTTCGTCGCCATTCTCGGCGTCATCTCGCTCGCCGGCATGGTGATCCGCAACTCCGTGATCCTGATCGATCAGATCGACAAGCACATCGCCGCCGGCGAACATCCCTGGGACGCCGTCATCAGTGCCACGCAGCACCGCTTGCGGCCCATCCTGCTGACGGCCGCCGCCGCCATGCTCGGCATGATCCCGATTGCGCCGACCGTGTTCTGGGGACCGATGGCCTATGCGGTGATCGGCGGCCTCTTGGTGGCGACACTTCTCACGCTCGTCTTCCTGCCCGCGCTGTACGTCGCCTGGTTCCGCATCGAGCCCAAACCGGCGGCAGACGCTGAAACGCCAGACGCCCGCCCGGCCGCCGGCGATTTGCCGGCGCTCGTCGAAGCCTCATGAGTGCAGCATCGCCGCGCAATGATCGGCCAGCGCCAGGCACGAGGTGAGCCCCGGGCTTTCGATGCCGTAGAGCGTCACCATGCGCGCGATGCCGTGGTGTATGCGGCCATGGACCTCGAAGTCCCGCGTCGGCTCGCTGGGTCGCGATAGCTTCGGCCGGATGCCGGTATAGTCCGGCGCCAGCACCCCGGAAGGAAGTCCCGGCCAATAGCGGCGGATGGAGACCTCGAAGTCCTGCTTTCGCCGGCCGTCGGCATCATCGAAGTCATATTCGATGCGGTCGATCCATTCGACGTTTGGACCGAAGCGCGCGCGGCCCTGCAAATCCAAGGTGAGATGTGTCCCGAGGCCGCCATCGACTGGGACCGGATAGATCAGGTGCCGGAACGGCGATTGGCACTGCAGGCTGAAATAGTGGCCCTTGGCAAACGAGGTCAACGGCGGCACGTAAGAACCCGCCCTGGGAAGAGCCGTTCCGAGTTCGGCCATCCCCAGGCCCGCGGCCACAATCAAGTTCCGCGCCGTCAGCGTCGCCTCATTCCCGGCCGTTTCAAACCGCAGCTTGAACGCATTATCCGGCACGCAACGGACTGCGGCCAATTCCGAATTCAGCACGACCGATCCGCCGCGCGCCAGAAATTGCCCCTCCAAGGCCTGGACCAGTCCATGACTATCGATGATGCCCGTCGATGGCGAGAGCAGCGCCGCCTCGCACGCGAGGTCGGGCTCGATCGCGCGCGCCTCCGGCGGCTCGAGCCACGACAAATCTGCGACCCCGTTGGCAACGGCCCTGTCGCCGAGAGCGCGAAGCATCGCCACTTCCGATTGCGCCGTCGCGACGATCAGTTTGCCGGTGCGCTTGCACCCGATAGCGTTCTCGGCGGCGAATTCGTAGAGGCGTCTGCGGCCGGCGACGCACATAGCGGCTTTGAGCGAACCCGCCGGATAGTAGATGCCGGCGTGAATGACTTCGCTGGATCGTGATGTCATGTCCTGTCCGAGACCGGCTCGACGTTCGAAGAGATACGTCTCCTGTCCGTAGCGCGCGCACGCAACCGCGATCGAAAGGCCGACTGCGCCGCCTCCGATGACGGCAGTCTCGATGTCGGGCAGCTCCGTCATTCAGTGATCACACAAACAAATAAACGCACGTCGCTACCATGGCATCGCTGCCGCCGGGTTCGAACACCGCTTCAAGCCGCATATCAGGTTTCAGCCGCCAAAGGCGCGCCGACGTCGTAGGGTTCAATCTCGCCGACCATGATCTTGCGCCGCAACGGGATGCGCCCTCCCCAAGACATGGCCATGCGTCCATTGCCAACGCGCCGTGTTGCATTTGCGCACCTGCGATGGCAGCGACCTGAAGCAATCGTGCCGAAATACTAGTGTCGCACAGCCAAGACTGCGTTATGCCGCAGTAGGTATATCGTGTCCTGAGATGGCGCCGGGGTCCTGGCGCATGCTGTCGAGGGCCGCGACGTCCAATGTCGGTATGGCGGCGGGGGCTGCCAGTATGCGGTCGGGGGTTGGTATGCAGTTGCGTTCGGCAATGGTCCACAAGGGACCGGCACTTGCGTTGACGCCGCCACTGAAACGGCAGCCGCTTGCAGCGGCAAACAGATTTTACGCCACCTTGGTCTCGGCCCTCGCACTCACCGGCGTCGGCTTTGCAGCGCCCGCGCTGGCGCAGGCTGCTGCGGACGAGCCTACCGTCGCCGAAGCGGCGGCTGCTGCGACCGATGCCGCAAATCCCGAATACGAGCTTCCCTCGGTCGTGATTAAAGCCCCGGTGAAACCGGTGGTCGAGGTGCCGGCCCCAAAGAAGAAGGCGGCGCCGGCGCCCGAAGCCGCCGAGCAGCCCGCCCCCAAGAAACCCAAGTCAGTCGCGAGCAAGAAGGCGCCGACCGAAGAACCCGCGACCGCTCCGGAAGCAACGGCAACAGGCGACGCCGGGCCCGACAGTGGCGCCGGCCAAGGTGGCGGCTCCGGCTCGGCCGCCGGTACCGGTGCCTCAAATGCGGCGCCTGCCGTCACTTCGAGCGGTTTCAGCTCAAGCCGCGTCGTCGAGCAGGTGGGAACGGTCGACGAGGTTGACGCCGAGCAGATCAAGCGCGTCGGCGCCCGCACGCTCGATCAGGCAATTCAACTGGTGCCCGGCGTGCACGTGCGCAACGGCGGCGACGGCGTGCCCCGCATCGACATAAGAGGACTGCGTACCCGCAACGTCACGCTGCTTGTCGACGGCGTGCCGCTCAACGCCACGTTCGACGGGCAATTTGATCCCCGCGCCATTCCTATCGAGAACATCGCCCGCATCAAGGTTTCGCGCGGCGGCAGCTCCGTTCTTTACGGTCCGGGCGGCAACGCCGCGGTCATCGACATCATTACCAAGGGCGCGGCGCCCGGCCTGCACACGACCGCCGATGCCGGCGTCGGCTTCGGCAAGGAGAAGGACGCGCGCGCCACCGCCAGCTACGGCTCGGACGCGGTGAAAACCTTCATCAGCGCCTCGATCTACCAGCAGGACGCCTTCCACCTCTCGGATGATTTCGATTTTACCGCGATCCAGAATTCCAACCGGCGCGTGAACTCCGACCGCGAGGACAGGGCATTCTACGGCAATACCGAGGTGAAGCTGAACGAAGACGTCTCCTGGGGTGCCAGCATCAGCTACCGGAACGGCGAATACGGCAAGCCGCCGACGACAATTCCGCCGTTCGGTGGCGGAGGCGGTGGAGGCGGCGGCGGCGGTGGAGGCGGCGGCGGCGGTGGTGGCACGACGTGCGCCTTCCCGGTCTGTTCGAATTTCGCACCCGGCCTGCGCTTCGAGCGCGTCGACGACTATACGAATCTCAGCCTTCAGACCTCGGGCCGCATCAACCTCGGTGGCGGCTTGACCGTCCGTCCGATGGCGTATTTCAACAATCTCGATGAACTCACGAACCGCTTCGACAACGCAAATTTCATCGCCCAGAACCTGAACGGCTCTTTCAGCGAAGACGCTTCGACGTCCATCTACGGCGGCGGCGGGCAGGTCGTGTACCAGATGAACGCCAACAATCTCTTGAGCGTCGCGCTCGACGCGCATCGGGAAGCTTGGAATTCGGACGGCTTCCAACGGGGCTCGGTTACGGTTGGCCCTGTGGCTTCGGGTGGCGCGACTTGCAATACAACATGCAGAAATGCATTGAATGCGCTGTGCACGAGTGCCGGAGGCACGACGCCAATTCAGAATAATACGATCGTCGTTTCCGGTGGCCAAGCGAGAGCCCCTTGTCCGAATGTTCGCAGCACCTTCTCGACCGACGCGGACCTCGACGTCTTCTCCGCCGCGGCCGAACACGAGGTCAAGCTTACAGATCAGCTCTCGGCCGTGCTGGGCGCCGGCTGGGCCGAGCAGCGCCGCCAGGATACCAACGACGGCGACTACACCTATCTCGCCGGGCTTCGTTTCGCCGTGACGGAAGATACGATTCTACGCGGCAACATCGCCCGCAAGATCCGTTTCCCGACGCTGCGCAACCTCTTTGGTCTCGGCGAGGGCAACGAAGATCTCCAGACCGAGGTGACGAAGAACTACGAGGTCGGCCTCGACCAGCGCCTTCCCGCCATCAACGGCCTGCTCAGCGTCTCGGTCTTTCGCATCGACGCCGAGAACTTCATCAAGAAGGGCACCTGCAAGGACGCGCTGAGCACATTCTTCTGCAACTTCGACTCCCTCCGCTTCCAGGGCGTCGAGACCAACCTGGCTTTCAGCCCGGTCGACCGTCTCAATCTGCAGGTCGGCTATACCTTCCTCGACTCGAAAAACCTTGCGCCTGGATTCGCTGACAGCGACCCGGGCGCCGGCGTCACCCTGGTTCCCGCCTCCGACAAAGTCGACAACAACCCGCGCCACAAGTTCATGGCGGCAGCGAGCTACGCTGTCGGCAATGGAACGACGCTGCTGGCCGATTACCAGTTCGTCGCCGCCAGCTTCTCCGTATCCCGCAATCTCATCGATACGCTGCGGCTCGCCGATTACCACCTGCTCAATCTCGGCTTCACGCAGGATATCGAGGGCGGCGCCTTCCAGTTCTACGGCCGGGTGGAAAACGTCCTGGACGAGAACTACGAGTCCTCGTTCGGCTTCCCGGAATCGGGACGGACCTTCTTCGCCGGCATCAGGACCAAGCTCTGAGGCGCACACCGAGAGCCCGGACCGAAGTGCGGGCCACTGCAGCGTTCATAGTCTGCGACCGACGAAAACGGCGCGATCCCCTCGGGACCGCGCCGTTTCTCTTATCAACGATGCGAAGGCGAAAAGCTCTGATCGTCAGTTCTGCCGCCAGCGCGAGGCCGTCGCTCGCCACAGCACGACGCCGACGATGCCGCCAATGAGGCCGTAAACGAAGTGCGTCGACAGCGGGTAGAGCAAGCCGTTGCGTAGCGATCCGAAATTGATGCCGGCCGTTTCGAATAAGCCGAAACGGATCATCGGCTTGGTCGCATGGCCGAGCGCCGCGAGCAGCGGCAGCACGAAAATCTGCGCCCGCCAGGTCTTGAACAGCATGACGGCGCCATCGATCAGCAGCCCCGGCGCGATGCCGAGCAATGCCGACGAGCCATCATGTCCGCCCGCCGCAAAACCGGCCGTCGCCGCTGCCGAAAGGCAGACGATGGTCGCCGACAACGGGCTGGTGCAGGAAAGGCGGCCGATGACCAGCAGCGCCATGGCTTCGAGGCCATGATGCCCCGGCATCTTGAGCGGGTAATGGAAGGACTTGTGCAGGACGTAGGTCATTGCGCCCAGAAAGAGGAGAAACGCCAGCCGCCCGAGCGTCAGCGGACCTGTCGCCTCAATAGTGCTTAGTACCCTCGCGAGGGACGATCTTCCATTCACAGTCTGCATGTGTTCCCTCCACTCGTTCTATGAGCAGTACGGCCTTGTGGTTGAGCAGGACGGGACGCGGCCATGGCGTCACGTCTATGCGGTCGGTTTCTCGGATCGCTTCGGGCGTGCTCGCCTGCAACAGGTCGATGCCGGTCGCGCCCATGAGATGCGCCACCGTCGTCACGCCGTCGAGATCCCTGACGCCCTTCACCCAGACGAAGCGCCCGTCGTGGCCGCTCTTGCGCAGGCCGACTGAGGCGAGTGCCCCGATGATGCCGCCATGGTCGCCGGTGACGCCTTCGAGATAGAAGCCGGCGGAGGCCGCAAGTTCGCGCGCCTGCACCTTGGTCAGCACCTCTTTCTTGGCGCTGCGGCCGAAGGCGATGACGTCGTCGGCGACCTTGTCGAATCGCGCGACGCAGAACCCGGCGTCCGATCCCGGCGCCGAGGTCTCGGCGAGATATTCACGCGTCAAAGCCGCGAGATCGCCGAGAGTGCCGCCCTGCCAGGTGATATCGAGACACAGCGCACTGTTGTGCGAGGTGTAGGGGATGTCGGGATGCACATAGAGCTGATGGCGGCTGATCCCGTGAAGGATCGCAAGACCCTGCTGCATCAGCCGGAATCCCAGCTCGCGCGCCCGAAATCCGGTACCCCGGCTCTCCAGGTTATCGGTGTCGTCGATGCCGAGAAGAACCCGATTTGACGTTATGGGCTGCTGCATATAACGGCATTAGCGCAGGCCTTCGCCAAGCGCAATTGTCATAACGGGGCAAGCGACGTGCTGCACCGCGGCGGTCCGCGCGCACTCGTGCCGGCGTTATGTTTGGAAATGCGCGACGGGTGGTGAGTTCTTTGCCTGAACAGCAAGAACGCCAAGGCCTATTTCCGTTGCGGCTTTCGCTTCCCCGACGTCGCAACTGCGGAGACGCAGAACAGGTCGTAGAGCGCCCCGACCAAACCGACGACGCGCGGGTCGACGAGTGAATAATAAATCGTCTGCGCGTCGCGGCGCGTTCCAACAATCCCCGCTTCGCGCAGCTTGGCGAGATGCTGCGACAGCGCCGACTGACTGAGGTCAACGACGTCCTCCAGCGCCGAGACCGAGCGCTCGCCGCCGTTCAGCTCGCACAGGATCAGCAGGCGGCTGCTGTTGGACATGACCTTCAGCAGTCCGGCCACTTCCTCGCTGCGACGTGTCAGCTCTTGCATCTTCATCATCTTTACATTAGGTCTTTCTAATATTCCAGTCAACAGGAATTCGCCCGATCCGCTTCGAGGCGTAAATTGCCGCTAGGAGACGCAGACATGAAGATCAGGGTCATACTCCTGTTGGCGTCGGCAATCGGCGTGGCCGGGACGGGCGCGAAGGCTGCCGATGAAGAGAAGTCCCGAATTGCCCCCCTCACCGTAGCCCTTCAATCCGTCGATGACCTCAAATCGGTGTACGCGACGGTTCACAGCAAGGACGTGATCGAGGCGCGTGTGCGGACCCCGGGCACGATCGCAGCGCTGAAAGTCGACCGCGGCGTAGCCGTCGAGCCGGGTCAGCTCTTAGCCCTCGTCGCCGACCCAAAGATCGCCCTCAAGCTCAAGGCACTGGAAGCCCAGATCGTCGCCATCCAGTCCCGGCTCGATACCGCCAAGTCGGAATTCGAGCGTTCAGAAGCCTTGAAAGCCAAGGGCGTCGCACCGCAATCGCGCGTCGATCAGGCGCAAACGGCCTACGACGTGGCGGAAAACGACCTCAAAGCAGCTCGCGCCGAGCACTCTGTTATCGAGACTCAGATCGAAGAGGGTCAGGTTCTCGCACCCGCAGCCGGACGCGTTCTCAATGTGCCGGTGACCGAAGGCAGCGTCGTCATGGCGGGAGAAAGCATCGCGACCATCGCCGCCAATCAATACCTCTTGCGCCTGGAAGTTCCCGAGCGCCACGCCCGCTTCATCAAGACGGGCGACACCGTGCGCCTCGGCGCACACGGACTTGATACCGACGACAAG
The DNA here is from genome assembly GCA_963732525.1 of uncultured Alphaproteobacteria bacterium. Taxonomy (GTDB): domain Bacteria; phylum Pseudomonadota; class Alphaproteobacteria; order Rhizobiales; family Hyphomicrobiaceae; genus Hyphomicrobium_B. The sequence goes on along the minus strand of CAVSZX010000023.1, from coordinate 28,626 downwards.
GCCTCGATCGAAGGTCGCATCACCCAGGTCTATCCCGAGCTCGTCAACGGCCGGGTCGTGGCGGATGCCGAAGTCCCGGGGCTCGGCGACTATTTCGTCGGCGAACGCGTGCTGGTGTGGATTTCTGCCGGCAAGCGGCAGACCTTCGTCATTCCGCAACGCTACGTCTACCGGCGATTCGGGCAAACCTTTGTTCGCCTCGCGGGCAAGGACGGCGACCCGTCCGATGTCGTGGTGCAGACCGGCCGGATTGAACCGGCTACGAACGGCACGATCGAAATTCTCGCCGGCATCGCTGCCGGTGACACGCTGGTGCAGCCATGAGTACTGGAAAGCGGCTCGGCATCTCCGGTCATCTCACCCGTCTCTTTATCGCTTCGCCCCTGATACCGCTTTTTCTGCTCGCGGGGCTGGCGCTTGGGCTCATCGCGCTTTCCGCTCTGCCGCGCGAAGAAGAACCGCAGATTTCCGTGCCGATGGTCGACATCTTTGTAACCTCCGACGGCTTGAAGGCGGACGACGCCGTCAAGCTGGTTACCGAACCGCTCGAGACCATCGTCAAGGCCATCAACGGCGTCGAACACGTCTATTCGAACACTGTCGATGATCGCGTCGTGGTCACCGCCCGATTCCTCGTCGGCACGTCTCCAGACGACGCCATCCTGCGCGTGCATGAAAAGATCCGCGCCAACTACGATCGCATTCCGACCGGAATCCCCGAGCCTCTGATCGTCGGCCGGGGCATCGACGACGTTGCGATTATGACGCTGACACTTGCCCCGAAACCCGGCGCAACGCGTTTGGAGGACAACGGCCTCTATCACATCGCCCAGGATCTGCAGGTGGAACTGGCAAAGCTCGAGGATGTGGGATTGTCGTATCTGGTTGGCGGCAGGCCAGATCAGATCCGCGTCGAACCGGATGCACAGCGTCTTTCACTCTATGGCATCACCTTGTCGCAACTGGTTGCCAAGGTCCAGGAAGCCAACCGCGCCTTTCTCGCTGGACGCGTTCGCGATCAGAGCCGCGACATTTCCGTCGCAGCCGGTGAAACGCTGCAGGGCATACCCGATGTTGGCCTGCTTCTGCTCTCTGCGCGAGACGGGCGTCCTGTCTACGTGCGCGATGTCGCAAATGTCGTGGTCGATGCAAAGCCCCTCGAGCGCCGGGTTTGGCATTTCACGAAGACCGCTGGCGGCACGCTCGACCGCACCCCCGCCGTCACCATCGCGCTCGCCAAGCGCGCCGGCGCCAACGCCGTCGTCATTTCAGAACGGATCCTGCACCGGCTCGCCGAACTCGAAGGCCGTTTGATTCCCCAAGGCGTCGCGGTCACCGTCACACGCAACTACGGCGAGACCGCCAACGACAAGGCCAACGAGCTGTTGTTCCATCTCGGCCTCGCAACACTCTCGATCGTCGCGCTCGTCGCGGTCGCCATCGGCTGGCGCGAAGGCGGCGTGGTCGCAATCGTCATACCGGTCACCATCCTGCTGACGCTCTTCGCCTCCTGGTTGATGGGCTACACCATCAATCGCGTCAGCCTTTTCGCGCTGATCTTCTCGATCGGTATCCTGGTCGACGACGCCATCGTCGTAATCGAAAACATCGCCCGTCATTGGGGCATGCGCGACGGCCGCAGCCGCATTGAAGCCGCGATCGAAGCCGTGGCCGAGGTCGGCAATCCGACCATCGTCGCGACGCTCACCGTCGTCGCCGCACTGCTGCCGATGCTGTTCGTCTCAGGCTTGATGGGCCCTTACATGAGTCCTATTCCCGCCAACGCCTCGGCGGCAATGATACTGTCGTTCTTCGTCGCCATGATCATCACGCCGTGGCTGATGCTGCGCTTTGCCAAGGCGGAGGCGGCGCATGGCGGCGCGGCGCACGGACAAGGCTGGCTCGCCCGCGCCTATCGTGCGGTCGCCAGGCCGATCCTGCAAACGAAGCGCCGCGCCTGGATGTTCCTGCTCGCCGTCGGCCTTGCAACAATCGGCTCGATGCTGCTGCTCGCCGTCAAGGCCGTCACCGTGAAGCTGCTGCCGTTCGACGATAAGTCCGAGCTTCAGGTCGTGATCGATCTGCCTTCGGGTTCGTCGCTCGAACATACCGACCGCGTACTCCTCGCCGCCGCAGAACGACTGAAGGATTTGCCCGAACTCTCGACCATCCAGGCCTACGCCGGCACCGCGGCGCCGTTCAATTTCAACGGTCTTGTGCGCCATTCTTACTTACGAAGCGAAGCGCAGCAGGGAGACTTGCAGGTCAACCTCGCTCCCAAGGGGAAACGAAACCGCACGTCGCACATCATCGCACTCGATGTCCGTGCGCGCTTGAAGGGCCTCGACGCGCCGGAGGGCACGGTCGTGAAAGTGGTCGAGGTGCCGCCCGGCCCGCCGGTCATCGCGACGCTGCTCGCCGAGGTCTACGGCGAGGATGCGGAAGTGCGCCGCGCCGTCGCCACCGAGGTGCGCAATCTCTTCCGCCAGGTTCCCTTCATCGTCGACGACGACATCTCAAATCGCGATCGCGCGCCGCGCCTCAGGCTGAAGATCGACCAGGACAACCTTGAATTCCACAAGGTCGAGGAGCGCGACGTCTACGATACGATCAAGGCCTACTTCGGCGGCATTCCGGTCGGGTACTCGCACAAGGGCGGCGGCCGCCATCCCGTCGAGATCGCCATTCAGTTGCCGAAGTCCGATCGTGTCGTCACGCAAAAGACCTTGAGCACACCCGTCCCCGCCAACGCGCTCCCCGGCGAACGCTCTGTCGTCGAGCTCGGCGACGTGGTGACGCTGAGCCGGGAGGAAGCGTCCTACCCGATTTTCCGTCACAACGGCCGCGCAGCCGAGATGGTGATGGCGGAACTCGCCGGCAGCTATGAGGCTCCAATTTACGGCATGTTCGCTGTCGCCGATCTGATCGACAAGAAGGACTGGGGCAACCTGCCCAAGCCTGAAATCCGCTTTCACGGCCAGCCGCAAGACGACGCCAAGCCGATCCTATTGTGGGACGGCGAGTGGGAAGTGACGTACGTGACCTTTCGCGACATGGGCGCCGCATTTGCAATCGCGCTGCTCGGCATCTACGTACTCGTCGTCGCGCAGTTCGGATCGTTCAAACTGCCACTGGTCATCCTGACGCCCGTGCCGTTAACGCTCATTGGCATCATGTTCGGGCATTGGCTGTTCAACGCGCCGTTCACGGCAACGTCGATGATCGGCTTCATCGCCCTCGCCGGCATTATCGTTCGCAACTCCATATTGCTCGTCGATTTCATTGCCGGACGCCGCTCGAGTGGCGCACCGCTGCGCCAGACCCTGCTCGAAGCCGGCTCCATCCGCTTCAAGCCAATCCTTCTCACCGCGCTCGCCGCCATGATCGGCGCCGCGGTTATCCTGGCCGATCCGATCTTTCAGGGGCTGGCGATCTCGCTGCTGTTCGGGCTCGCGTCCTCGACGCTGCTCACCGTTCTCGTCATCCCGGCGATTTACATCGTGATGCGTGACGACAATCGGCCGCTGGCCGACACTGAGGCCGAGCCGGCTCCTGCATAGTGCACCACGCTCGGAAGTCCTAGCCGCCGCCGCGCTGGAAGGCGATGTCGAAGCGGCGCACGAACGCGGCGCGGTCCGAAGGCGTGAGCGAATGCGCAAACTTCAGCGTGACCTTGGCGCGCGGCAAGGCGAGCAATCCACCGAGCCGCACGCCGGCAATGACCTCAAACGAAATTTCAACCGTGCCCGATGGGAGTTCGAAAACCTTAGCCCCCGTGTACGAATTGCGGCACGGACCCATGATCGCAATCGAGGTTGCGAATTCCGCAGCCGAAAGCGACATGATCCGCTCGTTCGAAAATGGCGACGGGCTGCTCATCCGCCGGCGACCGGCGGCCACACGGCCACCGCGTCCCCAGGCTTGAGATGAACGGAGGTGCGCACGGCCGGCGCCTGGAAATGCCCGTTCAACAAAACGAGGTGGCAGGCCTGCGGCGGCACGCTGAAGCTGTCGAGCAGCTGGCGGATGGTGGTGCCGTCGGCCACCTCGACCTGGACGATGTTCTTGGCGGCGCCATCGGGCAAATAAATGCCGAGCGAGGCGTAGAGCTTCATCGTTACCTGCATGGCGTCACCGGGCCCGCCTCGCTCACATCGTCCCCGAAGGCGCCTGGACTGGCGCGTTAGTGACGCGGCCGCCCGGCATCGACTTCGGCCAGCCTTGGGCAACCGCCACGTAAGCCTCGCGCAGGCGCTCCGGCTCGGCCATCAGCTTGTCTTTCCATGCCCCGAGTTTGAACCCGGTCTGGATCAGGCCGCGCAGCATGCCGACATGATCGGTCATGCCGACGCACTGCGCGCCGATCAACTGGTCGTTGAGGAAATTGAGCTTCAGGTACTTCCAAGCCCTGTCGTTGGTCTGGCTTGCGGTCCGGCCCTCGGGCGAGCCCTGCCAGAGCCCGAACGACGATGAAATGAGCCCCATGGTGTCGAGCACGTTCATGTTGAGCGAACCGCGATGCGGCGTCACCTGGCCCGCCATATTCTGTCCTGCAACGCGCCCGTGCTCCACCGCCACCGGCTGAATGGCGAGCATGTCCGGCTTGCCGGTCGAAAGATCGACGCCCTCGCAGCAGTCGCCCGCCGCGTAGATGTCGCGAACGCTCGTCTGCAGATACTGATCGACGAGAATGCCCGTCTTCACCTTGGCGCCCGTGCCCGCCAAGACGGCCGTGTTCGAGCGCACGCCGGCTGCGAGCACGACAAGCGCCGCAGGTACAGTCGCGCCGTTCGACAGGCCGACGGAGAGCTTGGCCCCGCCGGCGCCGCTTGCCGGCTGGATGCGCTCGACCTTGGTGTTGGTCAAGACGCGCACGCCATGTTCCGTGCACCAGCGGCCGAGCATGCCGCCCGCCGTCTCGTCCATCATGCGCGCCACCATGCGCGGCGCGATCTCGACGACGGTCAGCTCGCAGCCGGTCTGGTGCAAGGCTTCGAGTACGATCGAGCCGATGAAGCCGGCGCCGACCAGAACGACGGGCGCGCCCTTGGTAACGATCTTGGAAATCTCGCGCGCATCGGCCAACGTCCAGCAGGTGTGAACGCCCGGAAGATCGGTGCCTTCCAAACGCGGAATGATGGGCGAAGCGCCGGTCGCCAACAGCAGGCGATCGTATTTGATCGGCTCGAGCCCGGTCGTCCAGAGTTCCTTTCGCGTTGCGTCGATGCCGGCGATGGGCGCGTTGCGGAACTTGATGCCGAGGGTGTCGTAGTGCCCGGCCTTCTGGCGCAGGAACGTGCCGTTCTCTTTGATGTTGCCATGAAGCAGATACGGGATCGCCATGCGCGAATAGGGCTGCTCGCCTTCCCCGCCAATGAGCGTGATGTCGGCCTTGCCGTCGATGGAACGGATGGTTTCGGCGGCCGTCACACCTGCAGGACCCGATCCGACGATGACGTGATGCATCACACTCTCTCCGAAATGTCGTGTGGCCCGCCCCCTGGCGGACCGGTTCTACTTGAGCACAGCCTTGGCGGCAGCAAAAGGCCCGCCCGAACGATCCTTCAGGCGGGCCCATGGTTATTCATAGCTTAGTCACAGTACAGCCCCTTGCGGGGCCTGCCAGGGCGCCCGTTTTACAGTGACAGCCGCGACAGCGTCTCGTTGGTCGGCACGCCATCGTTTGTCCAGCCGCGGAGCTGGTAGTACTCCGGCAGCATCTTGGCCAAGCCGCTGACCAGGCCCTTGGCCGGACCCGACTGCGCGGCTTCCGTCAGCAGGCGCGGTGGCAGCGTGTCGTCCTTGGCGGTAAAGCCGGCGCGGTTGTTGAAGATGCGCTCCATGTTCCAGATGCGCTCGCCGGTCTCCAGCATGCGTTCCGGCGTCCACGAGCCCTCGCAGGCGGCGTCCACCTGGGGCGCGATGTCGTTCAGCGTCCAGGCGAAGGTGGTGAACACGCAGAGACCGGAAGAGTCGACCGCCGCGGTCGCGTCCTGGAAGGCCTTGACGAGGGCCGCTTTGCCGTCCGTCGCCAGCGGATCGGTCTTGACCGGAATGCCGAGGATCTCCGACGAGACCGTGTAGGAACGCAGGTGGCAGGCACCGCGGTTCGAGGTGGCATAGGTGAGACCCATGCCCTGGATGCCGCGCGAGTCGTAGGCCGGGAACTCCTGGCCCTTGACCGACATGGAGAGTTCGGGGCGGCCGTACTTGGCGCAGAGCCTGAGCGAGCCGAGACCGAGCTCCTTGCCGAAGCCTTCGCCCATACCGGTCAGCTCGACGCACTTCACCATGGCTTCCGCCGAGCCGAACTTCAGGTCGATGCCGCCCGTCGTTTCCTTGGTGATGAGGCCGAGATCGTAAAGTTCCATCGCCGCCGAAACCGTAGCGCCGAACGAGATCGGGTCCATACCCTGCTCGTTGCAGATGAAGTTCACATAGGTCAGCGCGTCGAGGTCGTTGACGCCGGTGTTGCAGCCGAGTGCCCAGGCGGCTTCGTATTCGAGACCGCCGGAGGCGTGGCGGTACTGCGGCTTGTTGACGATGGTGAAGTGGTTGTCGTCGATCTTGGAGATGCGGCCGCAGGCGATCGTGCAGCCGAAGCACGCTTGGTTGGTGAGAAGGTTTTTCTTGCCATCGCTCTTGCGCGGCGTCGCCATGGCTTCGGCCGAAATGTCGTGGGCGCCTTCGAACTGGACTTCACGATGATTGCGGGTCGGCATGGCGCCGGCCTCGTTGATGACGTTCATCAGCACCTGCGTGCCGTAGGCCGGAAGACCCTGGCCGGTAACGGCATTGGCCTGCAGCACCTTCTTGCCGTCCGCGGTGGCCTTGAGGAAGGCTTTGCCGTCCTTGACCTTGACGCCGCCGGTGCCGCGTACGGCGATGGCTTTGACGTTCTTCGAACCCATGACGGCGCCGACGCCCGAGCGCCCGGCGGCGCGATGCAGGTCGTTGACGATGGCCGAGTAGAGGCAGCCCTTTTCGCCCGCGATGCCGATGCAGGCGATGTGCATCATCGGGTCCTGATGCTCTTTCTTGATCCACTCGTCGGTGTGCCAGACGCTGGTGCCCCAGATCGGCGTCGCATCGCGGATCTCGCACTTGTCGTCCTGGATTAGGATGTAAACCGGCTTCGGCGACTTGCCCTCGACAATCACCATGTCCCAGCCGGCAAACTTCATCTCGGCGCCGAAATAGCCGCCCGAGTTGGAGCAGGCGATGGCATTGGTAAGGGGGCCCTTGGTCACGACCGAGTAGCGCCCGCCGGTCGAGGCGGCCGTGCCGGTCAGCGGGCCGGTCGCATAGATGATCTTATTGCCCGGGCCCATCGCATCCGTCTTCGGGTCGATTTCCTCGACCAGATAGCGGGTCGCGAGACCACGCTGGCCGAGATACTTCTGCGCCCAATCCATATTGAGCGGCTCGGACTTGACCGTGCCGTTGCTGAGGTTGATTCTCAGGATCTTCCGCGCCCAGGACATCGTGTTCTCCTTCGTTTCCTTGGCTTGCGCCTGGGGCCATTAGGCCGCCCGATGTGCGCCAGCGAATTGACAGGTTTTCAAGTCGAATGCCTTCAAGGCCGCAGCAGCGAGTTGCACTCTGCGGCCCTGACAATCAGTGCTTCGCGACGGGCGCGTTGGTGTTGTTGCGGTCGGCGCTGGCGCCGGCCTTGGCGGCCCAGAGCTTCATCTTGTCGAAACCGGTCTGCTCGACGTCTTGAAAGGTGATCGCGCCTGTCGGGCAGGCATCGGCGCACGCCGGATTTCCCTGGCAGAGATCGCATTTCACGACCTTGTGCGTGGTCGCGTTATAATTGATCGTACCGAACGGGCAGGCGATGGTGCACACCTTGCAACCCACGCACAGATTTTCGTGAACGATCTTGACACCGCTCGCGGCGTCGGTGGTGATCGCGTTCACCGGGCAGGCCTGCTGGCACCAGGCTTCCGCGCACTGGGTGCAGGTGTAGGGCACCATCTGCCCCAGTTCATGGAAGTCGAAGACCCGGATGCGCGATTTGGAAGCGTTGAATTCACCCTCGTTTTCAAGGGAACAGGCCATTTCGCACTGTTTACAACCGGTGCATTTGCCTGGATCGATGACGAGCGCCTTGAGCATCGTTCTATTCCCTCCGCGGTTATTTCCGGCGCAATTTGCCGCGCCTTTTTTCTCGTCTTAGAGTAGTCAGCATCGCCCCCCAAGGCAAACATGTTCCTTGGTGCTATCCTTTGTGAAATTGGTGCCGCAATGTGCGTGCTCAAAGACCCCTTCGTTATGTATAAATAAGCATATCGCCAATGTCCGATCTGACGTCCGCATTCGCCGCCGCCGCAGGCCTCATCGTTCGTCTCGACGCCGGACTGCTCGAGATCGTCGGCCTTTCGCTGCGCGTCAGCCTCACCGCCGTGGCGATTGCGGCACTTGCCGGCTTCCCCTTAGGCGCGGCCCTCGCCGTCTCCCGCTTTCCCGGCCGCCGCCTCTTCATTCTCACGCTCAACACGCTGATGGGACTGCCGCCCGTCGTCGCCGGCCTTCTCATCTATCTCGTGCTCTCCAGTCGGGGTCCGCTCGGCGTCCTGCAGCTCCTCTACACGCCCAGCGCGATGATCATCGCGCAAACGGTTCTCATCCTCCCGATCCTCGCCTCGCTCGCCCGCCAGACCATCAAGGACCTGCACGCGGAGTACGACGAGCAGTTGCGGATCTTCGGCCTCAGCGCGGGCGAGCGCGTCGCGACACTTCTTTATGAGGGGCGCCAGCGTCTCGCCACCGCGCTGCTCGCCGGCATTGGGCGCGCCATCGCCGAGGTCGGCGCCGTGATCATCGTCGGCGGCAACATCAATCATGTGACGCGCACCATGACGACGGCCATCGCGCTCGAAACTTCGCGAGGCAATCTCGAACTTGCGCTCGCCCTCGGCATCGTCCTGCTGGTGCTCGCCCTCGCCATCAACGCGCTCGTGCTCGGCCTGCGCCCGCGGCGGCAGCGCCAGCTTGCATCGGGATCATGACGTGCAGAAACGTACCAAGCGAACATCTTGACCCCGGCCCCGAGGTTCTTCCCCTCGAAGCCACCGGCATAACAATCGCCCGCGATGGGCGCAGCGCTCCTCGATGGCGTCGACCTGTTGCTCGCGGATGACCCCCGCATTACCGTCCTGCTTGGCCCGAACGGCGCCGGCAAGAGCCTGCTTGATCCGCGTCCTCGCCGGTCTCGTCGAGCCCGATCAGGGCCGCGTCAACTGGGCCGGCACGCGCGCCCGATCGCGCGCGCATGCGGATGCTCGGTTTCGTCTCGCAAAAGCCGCTGCTTCTCAGCCGTAGCGTTATCGCCAACCTGGATTATGTGCTGGCGCTGTCGGGCCACTCGAAAGCGGTTCGGCCAGCCATGGCAGAGGCCGCCCTCGAGCGTGCGGGGCTCCGGCATCTGGCGCATCAGGACGCGCGCAGTCTTTCCGCCGGCGAACAGCAGCGTCTGGCGCTCGCGAGGGCGATCGTCGCCGTCCCGCGCGTCCTGATCCTCGACGAGCCGACCGCCAATCTCGACCCGGCCTCGGCGGCGGCGATCGAACAGCGTCTGTTGGAATTGCGCGACGGCGGCACGCCGGTTCTTTTCATCACCCACGACCTGGCGCAAGCGCGGCGCATCGCCGGCAACGTGGTCTTCATGCATGCGGGAAAAATACTGGAGCAGCGGCCTGCGGCCGAATTCTTCGGCGCCGCGCGGTCTGAGGAAGCTCAGCGCTTCATTCGCGGCGAGCTGCTGGCTTCGCGCGCCGTGAGCTTCTTGCGGTTCTTCACCGCCGCCACTTTTTCCAGTTGCTCGAGATTCGCCGGCGGTGCGTCCCTGCTCAGCACCGCATCGATGAATTCCAGGTGCGGTTGCGCCGTCTTCTTGGCGTTGCCGATCAGGGCATTGCAGTGAGTGAGAAGAAGTTTGCCGAAATCGGTCAGATGCGCGCCGCCGCCGCTCTTGCCCCCCGTCTGAGACGCAACGACAGGCTCCTTGAAGGCATGATTGAGCTGATCGACGAGCGCCCAGGCCTGCCTATACGACATCCGCATCTCGCGCCCGGCCGCCGAAATCGAGCCGAGGTCGTCGATCTTCTGCAACAGCTGCAGTTTTCCAGGGCCAAGGCGGCCGTGTATCCCGAGATCAATGCGGACAATGAGGTTCGTCATCCGGCAAATCCTAGAGCGGTCGAAGCGGCGATTCTTGCGCGCGCCGCAGAAAAGTACAACGCCCCACTCTGTCACTCCCGCAAAATGCGAAAGTGCGCTATCCATGTCGAGACATACCGCCCGGCTCGGGCCATGGAACTGGAGGATCGGCATATGACGCCTAAAATCCGCTTCGGACTCGCCGCTTTGGCCTCCGCGCTATTTGCAGCCGGTTTCGTTGCCGCGTCACCGGCGCTCGCCGAAAACCCCTTTATAACCGTGCAATCGACGACATCGACGGAGAACTCCGGCCTCTTTTCTTATCTGCTCCCTCTGTTCACGGCGAAATCCGGTATCGACGTCCGCGTCGTCGCGGTCGGCACCGGGCAAGCCATCAAGAACGCAGCGAACGGCGACGGCGATGTCCTGCTCGTCCACTCCCGCGCGGACGAGGACAAGTTCGTCGCCGACGGCAACAGCCTCAAGCGCTACGACCTGATGTACAACGACTTCGTGCTCGCCGGCCCCGCGGCCGACCCCGCCGGCATCGCCGGCAGCACGGATGCGGCCGCGGCCATCAAGAAGATCGGCGAGGTCAAAGCGGCCTTCGTCTCACGCGGCGACGACAGCGGCACCCACAAAGCCGAAATGAAACTCTGGAAAGTCACCGGCATCGATGCCAAGGCCGCCTCCGGCACCTGGTATCGCGAGGCCGGCCAGGGCATGGGCGCAACCCTCAACATCGCCTCCAGCATGAACGCCTACGTGCTCGCCGACCGCGCCACATGGTCGTCGTTCAAGAACCGCGGCGATTTGAAGATCCTCGTCGAGGGCGACAAGCGGCTCTACAATCCCTACGGCGTCATGCTCGTGAACCCGGCGAAATTCCCGAACGTGAAGGCCAAGGAAGGCCAGGCCTTCGTCGACTGGCTGGTTTCAGCGGAAGGGCAGGCCGCCATCGCCGGCTTCAAAATCAACGGCGAGCAGCAGTTTTTCCCGACCGCCGGCGCCGGGCCCGACGTGCAAAAATAGCGCGGCTTCTGCCGTATTTGCCGCTTGACCTCGATCAAGAACTTCCGCTGCCGCCTCGACCTAATCCTGACCGCCATTGCGGCCGAGACGGAGAGCAGCGCATGAGAACCATCGCCATCGACGAGCGCCCGGCCGGCATCGGCCATAATGCCGAACCCGCCAGCATCGCCATCGAGGTGCGCTTTTTCAATTCTCTCGCACGTTACAGCGGCGTCGACGGCCTGGTGCGCAAATTCGAGGTTCCGGCAGACGAAACGGTCGGCAGCCTGATCCGGCGCCTCGGTCTCCCCATCAAGGAAATCTTTCTCGTCCTGCGCAATGGCCGCGACATCAGCCCGGGACTTTACCAGGGCGGCAATGTCAATACCGAAGCCGGCCTCTCAGAGGGCGACGTCATCGCCTTCTCGGGCCCCGTGCCGTACAGCTACGGCTACGGCGCCCCCGTCGTTTGATCAAGGCAATCGCGTTAGGAGCGCTGATTGCGAGGCTCAAAATCCCCTCCCCCTTGCGGGGAGGGGAGCCTCGCGCGGCCGCGTCACTTGTGCAGATGCGATTGCCCCGTCGCCTGAGATTTAGTTCACCTTTGAGCAGCAAACGCGCACCTCACCGCCCGAAACGATCGCGATAGGCGGAGAGCGCGCCCGGAAACGGCAGTGCTGTCGCCTCATAGACCGCACGCGCGATGGCACGGGCGAGGCAGCCGGCAGCGACGTTGCCAATGGCGGTCAATCCGCGCAGATCCGCGGGGCGTGCCGATCTCCCCGTCGCCGCGGCGAAGACGAGGTCGCCATCCATGGGCGCGTGCGCGGGGCGAACGGCGCGGGCGATGCCGTCGTGCGCCATGACCGCGAGGCGCCGTGCTTGCGACTTGCTCAGCACCGCGTCGGTCGCGACGATGGCGATGGTCGTGTTGGCGTGCGCGGCGCCCTCGCCCTTGAGGCGGGGCGTGAGCGCCGCGGCATCGACGTGCGCCGGCCAGCCTCGTCCGCCGAATTCGTGATCGACTTCGTCGGCGCCGGCCCAAAAGTGCGGACCCTCGCCGATGAGGGTGGACCCGACGGCATTGACCACGACGAGCGCCCCGACGGTGAAACCTTCGGGCGTCACGGCGCTGGCCGACCCCAATCCGCCTTTCATGTTCGCTGTCGTCGCGCCGTAGCCTGCGCCCTCAGTGCCGAGTGCGAACACTGCAGCGGCCGTGGACGAAGCGCAAAATCCCAGATGCCACCAGGGCGACAGGTTCGGCCAATCAATGCTGGCGCTAGCCGTAAGATCGAAGATGACAGCGCCGGGAACGATGGGCACGCGGACGTCGCCCACGGCAAGGCCGCGACCCCTGCCGCGCAAGTCCGCCATGACGCCGCCGCAGGCGTCGAGCCCGAAGGCGGAGCCGCCCGACAGCACCAAGGCGTCGACCCGCTCGACGCTGGCCTCTGGCTCTAGCAGCGCCGTATCGCGCACCCCCGGCGCCCCGCCATGGATCGCAACCGAAGCCACGGCCGGCGCCTCGAACAGCGCCACGGTGACGCCTGACGCGAGCGTCGTATCGTGGGCGTTGCCGACGCGGAGACCGGCGACATCGGTGATGAGATTTCGCATAGCTGCGAATTTACATAAGCCGCGTCATTGTTGCGAGAGGCGGTTGCTAGAACGAACGGCCACACCCGCGGATCACGGGATTAACGAGTGAATCCGGCTGCAGTGCGGATTAAGCAGCGAGTTACTGGCGCGTTCCGCGAGCGCCGCTTTATGCTGCGATGCACGCCCCAACCCGAACAATCCGTTCGTACTGGTGGACAAATCGGGTTGCCTCGGCAATCTCGATGGTAAAGTTGCTGACGAAGCAGGCATAAGCGGTCTTCGTGGCGCCGCCTTCAGCGCGGGGAACACACGAGGAGCACTATGCCAGAGCGGCACGTGGCGGCCAACATCCTGTCGGCCCGGGGTATCGTTTCGTGCGCCTTATGGCTCTGCCTTCTCCCGGCGCTGCTGGTGTCGGGATTCCTCGCCGGCGCCACGGCCTCCGAACTCGATAAGGCAGGCATCGCAAAGCACTTCAAGGACCCCTACTACATCGGCGAGCGGGAAGAAGAAACTGCCGATCTGGCCGCTCTTTCGGCACAACATCCCGGCGGCAGACGACTTCATCGGCTACGTTTTCGAGTTCGATCGACTTTGCGCCGATCGCAGGCTATTCGGGCACGCCGCCGAACGTGCTGGTGGCGATCACTCCGGATGGCAGTTTCATTGCCGTATCGATGGTTTCGCACAACGAGCCGATTTTCAAACACGGTGTCGGCGAAGACCAGCTGGCGCAATTCGTCGACCAGTACGCCAAGCGCAAACTGGCGCTCAAGCAAAGCGTCAAGGTGGCGGCGACGAACTCTTCCGGGCAGGCGCCTCAGGCCGGCGGCAATGTCCAGTGGATCGACGGCGTGTCGCGGGCCACCGTGTCGGTGCGCATCATCAACGAAACAATTCTGGTCTCGGCCTTGAAGGCGGCGCGCGTGAAGCTCGGGATTGCCGGCGAAAAAGACCCTGCCGCGGTCGCCAAATTGAAACCCGACAGCAAGACCACGCTGACGCCCCGTGATGTGATCGACCGGAAATACTTTGCCGAGACGACCCTGGATAAATCCTCGGTCGAAAAATCGTTCGGCGCCGCCTTCACCCACGACGTCGATCCGAGCCCAGGCACCAATCCGCGCGCGGATGTCACGCGGGTATGGTCCCTGTACATGAGCGCTCCCGAGATCGGCCGTGCCGTCCTCGGGAATGACGCCTATGCGCGCCTCGCCGGCGAACTTCACGACGGCGATCATGCGATCCTCATCGGCAGTTCGGGACGATACGGCTCCAGAGGTCCGGATCAGCGCAAGGGCTCGGTGCCGGAGAACGTGGTCCTCACCCAGGACGGCTTGCCGATCATGATCCACGACACCACCGACGTCGACCTGATCGCCTCGCGGATTTGCCCAAGGCGTCGAACTGGGTCGTCATCAAGGTGCTCAAGGAAACGGCCTTCGATCCGACCCGCCCCTTCGAGCTATCGATGCGCATCAGCCGCAGAAACGACGAGCTGTTCCCGCGCCGCGAGGCGAAGGAATTTCCGATCGCGTTTCAAGCGCCGGGCGAATTCTTCTCGGCGGCGGAAGTTCCTCTCGATGGCTGGAGAGCGGTGTGGCACGAGCAGCGGGCGCAGATCGCCTCGCCGCCGCGGCCCTCGCCTTGCTCGGCCTGGCGCTGTCGATGCAGAAGCGCCTGACTTCGAATCCGGCGCGTTTCGGCGCTTTCCGTACGGCCTTTCTCGCCACGACCCTTGCCGGCATCGGCTGGTGGGGGCAGGGGCAGCTCTCGATCAACAACGTCTTGTCCGTCATCAACGCCGCACGGACCAGCGGCGATTTCGGCTATCTGCTTTTTGATCCCGTTTCGCTTCTGCTTTGGGTCTTCGTGCTCGCGACGCTCGTGCTGTTCGGACGCGGCACGTTCTGCGGCTGGCTCTGTCCCTTCGGGGCGTTGCAGGAATTCGTCGGGCAATTTCGCGCGCTGGCGCGAGTTGCCGCAGATCACCGTTCCCTATGCCGTCGATCGCAAATTGCGGCTGCTGAATATGTGCTGCTGGCGGCCATCGTGGTCTCGGCCTTCGCCTACACGCCCGCCGCCGAGTGGCTGGCCGAATCGAGCCCTTCAAGACGGCCATCACGCTCGGCTTCAACCGGCCTGGCCGTTCGTGCTTTACGCCGCGGCCGTGCTGCTGTTCAGCGCCTTTGTCTACAAGGGCTTCTGTCTCTATCTCTGTCCGCTCGGCGCATGCCTCGCCTTGCTCGGGCGGTTGCGCTTGTCTCGATTGGATCCCCCGGCGCAAGGAATGCGGCTCGCCCTGCCAGCTGTGCACCGTGCGCTGCCGCTACGGCTCGATCGAACCGAAGGGCGCCGTGCGTTACGACGAATGCTTCCAATGCATGGATTGCGTCGTGATCCACGATGACGACAAAATCTGCGTACCCGTGTTCTGGCTCGCAAGGACAAGCCGATGACGACGGCGGCCGCGGCGCCGAACGCATAGCGCGTCCGGTCAAGGAGGTTGCACTATGATCGCACAGCGGCGCCTATCGCGGCGGCAAGTCCTCGTGGCCGGCGGCCTCGCATCGGGGCTGATGCTGTCGGGGATGTGGAAATCCGGCGCGGCCAGCGGCATCAAATCGAGCCAGCGCGCGGAATTGCCTTCGGCACGACAGTCACGATCAAGGCCATGCACGCCGATATGCGGCGCGCTAGAGGCCGGGCTCGATGCCGCCTGGTCCGAGATCATGAAAGTGGAAGAGGCCGCGAGCCTGTTCTCGCCGCAAAGCGCGCTCAGCCGCTTGAACCGCGACGGTACCCTCAGCAAGGCGCCTGCGGCGCTGATCGACATGCTGACGGCGGCGCGGGAGGTGTCGGATCTGACCGAAGGTGCCTTCGACGTCACGGTGCAACCGCTGTGGAGGCTCTACGACGCGGCCTACAAGGCGGGCCACGCCCCTTCCGGCGACGACCTCGCCGCGGTGCACGACTTGATCGGCTATCGCAACGTCGCTGTCGAAGCCGATACGGTTCGCCTCGCAAAGCCTGGAATGGCCTTGACGCTCAACGGCATCGCGCAAGGCTACGCGACGGAACGCTGCCTAAGTGCCTTGTCGGCGCACGGCATCGCCGACGCCTTCCTCGATACCGGCGAAATCGGCGTTGCCGGCAAGCGCGACGGCGCCGAGCCTTGGACCGTCGGCATCGCAGATCCCAGACGCGACGGGCAATATCTCGCCCTGACGCATCCGCTCTCCGGCGTGCTGGCGACGTCGGGCGACTACGGCACCGCCTTCACGCCAGATTTCAAGGCCCATCACATCTTCGATCCCAAGACGCTACAGTCGCCGGCGCAGATGGCCTCGGTTTCGGTTCTGGCGCAATCGGGCGCCACTGCCGACGCGCTCGCGACCGCCATGATGGTAATGGCGCCTGAAGTGAGCCTGGCGCTGGCGCGGCGGCTCGGCAACGTCGAAGTGCTGCTCGTGACGAAGGACGGCGCGACGACGCGCACGGCGGCGTTCCCGATCGCCTGATGCCAGGCTGAGGCGGACCCGACTTGGCAACGCGTCACTCGCAAAGACTTTTTGCAATGGGTGGAGTGCAAGTGAAGAAAGCGCAATCGGATATATTCGGACCACTCAGTCCGACATCAGCCCACTGCTAACTCTGACTTTCAAGAGTTTCAGCAGCGCGTTCGCGCCCCTGGGCAACGGCCGCATCCATTGAGTGACGCCGAAACCGAAAGTGGGACCTAGGTCCGTACACATCGTCTGACAAAGGTCGGTGGCGAACATTTCAAATCTGAAATACCTAGGTAATGCCTATGTAATACTCCGGAAGTGCGGACGTAATGCCTCAAACAGTCGGAACGCCATAGGTCCTGCATTCGGATGGTGTTGTGCGATGCGGTAACAATATGATTAGAAACGAATAAATCCGTAAGATTGCCCGCGGAATGGGAGGTCGACCGGCCGCAGATGCCCGACGAGCGTGCGCGGCTGAAACCCAAAATCTAAATCAGCGAGGAACGGACCCCTAGGGGTCAACCTGATCAGCAGACAGCCATGAATCCCCCTGGAGAACGCAATCGGAAGCGTCGCTCCAAATCACATTCAGTCGAAGTGAATCCGTGTTCGGAGTACAGAAAATGGCCAGCAGCTTCACCATCAACCAAGCCGACCTCGCGTTCATCCTGAAGCAGATCAAGATCGCTGAGGCAACCTCGCTGGCTTACAACGCGGCGCCCAAGACGATCCTGCAATCGATCATGGACACCTATGGCCTCAGCGCCGCGGATGCGGCGATCGCGCCGTTCGGGCTGCGCACGGTCGATGGCAGCTTCAACAGTCTGGTCCCTGGTCAGAGCACCTTCGGTGCGGCGGACACGCTGTTCCCGCGGCTGACCGATCCGGTGTTCCGGAACGAGGGCGACGAACACGGCATTTTGTTGGCGTCGACCAACACAACTACGCCTGCCCGGCAATGTTGTCGACGCCGACCCGCGCATCATTTCCAACCTGGTCGTCGACATGACGGCCGGCAATCCGGCGGCGGTCGAAGCGGCTTTGAACCACTCGGTGTTCAAAGGCGCGATCGCGGAAGAGGATGTTCCTGCTGCCGCTGCCGCCATCGCCGCGGCCTACGCTAATCGTTTTGCACCGATACGCCGCCACTGCCGCGCAGGCCGCTGAGGTTTTGGCCCAGGCCGCTATGATGCCGCTCTGTTGGCCAATGCCAGTCTATGTAACCGCCGTCGGCCTCGCCGATACCGCGGATGACGCTGCCGGCGCCGCACAGACGGCGGTGGCCGCGCTGGCCGGGTCATTGTTTGTCGGCAGCACCGTTGACGCAGCCGACGTCGCGAATGTCAACGCGGCGGTTGCAGCTGGTCGCCTGCCTCGACAGCGGCAGCGGCGGTGGTGACCGCACTTGTTACTGTTGCGGGGTCCCCCGCAGAGCTCGCCGCACAGGCAGTGGCGGACGACGCTGCACAGCTGCTTGCGGACTTGGTGGCATTCAGACTTCGATGGTTTTCGGCAATACAGTGGAATTCGGCGACGAGATCACTACGGCCTTCGCAAAGCGCAACGCTGGCAGGTGCCAACTTGACGGCCGCGCAGAACCTTACTGCCGACCTAAGTGCCCTGACAGGCTTTGGCGATGTCGCTATGGCTCTGGCCGAAGCAACCGCTACCAGCAATGCTGCTGATGCCGCTGCACTGTCGGGTGTCCTGACCAGCTACGGCATCGAGTATGATTCTGCTGTCGGCAGCTTCGTCGGCGGTACTGGTCGGCAGCCTGGTCATTCCCAACCAGTCGCCCGACATCGGCCTGTCGCCCGGCTTCAACTCCTGGATGACCTTCTTCGGCCAGTTCTTCGACCATGGCCTCGACCTCGTCACCAAGGGCGGCAACGGCACCGTGTATGTTCCCGCTGCAGGCCGACGATCCGCTGATCGCCGGCGCCGATGGCGTGTTCGGCACCGCCGACGATCTTCCCGCGCACCTGCGCTTCATGGCGCTGACGCGCGCCACGCCGCTTGCAACGGCGGCGCAGCACGAGAACACCACGACCTCGTTCGTCGACCAGAACCAGACCTACACCTCGGATCCCTCGCATCAGGTGTTCCTGCGCGAGTACTGATCGACGGCGCCGGCAGTCAGACATTCGCGACCGGCAAGCTGCTCGACGGCTCCGCCGCGAGCGGTTCGGTCGCCGGCGCGATCGGCAACTGGGCCGAGGTCAAGGCGCAGGCCCTGAGATGCTGGGCATCAAGCTGACCGACTTCGATTCGCACAACGTGCCGATGCTGTTGGCCGATCAATACGGCAATTCATTCCGCAGTGCGAACCGGCTACGCACAGTCATCGTCACGCGCTGTGGACGGTCAATGGTCGTACCGCGACGGCATGGGTTGTCTGGCACCGCCGCCGGCGTGCGATCTCGCGGCCGGTCGTCGCTCGGCACCGGTCACGCCTTCCTCAACGACATCGCCCACCATGCGGCGCCGGGCATTTCGACCTCAACCACGACCAAGTCCCCGATGGGATTCAGACGGCGGACACTGATCTACTCGACTCGATCGTGATGGCGACAGTCAACGCGCAGGACGTAATCGACGGCACGGCCGGCGACTGGCCCGGGCTTCTGAGCGATGCGAACGGCGATACCGGCTAACATGCTCGACCTGCCGACGTCAACTCGATGGCATCATCGATGCCAAGGACGCGGTCGCGGACGACCAAAATCCGACGACCTACGACAACGAAATGCTCGACGCGCATTTCATCACCGGCGACGGACGCGGCAACGAGAACATCGCGCTGACCACCGTCCACTCGATCTTCCACTCCGAGCACAATCGCGCTCGTCGACGCCAACAAGGTGACGATTCTCGCGCATGCCGGCGATCTGGCCTTCCTCAACGAATGGCTGCCGATCGGACGTTGCAAGCCGCTGGCGTCCCGTCGACGCTACGATGCAGAGTCCTGGCGATCGCCAACTCGCTCACCTGGGACGGCGAGCGCCTGTTCCAGGCCGCGCGCTTCACCACCGAAATGCAGTACCAGCACATGGTGTTCGAAGAGTTCGCGCGCCGCATCCAGCCGATGGTCGACCCCTTCATCTTCAACACCAGCCCCAACGTCGACCCGTCGATCGTGGCCGAGTTCGCGCACACGGTCTACCGCTTCGGCCACTCGATGCTGACCGGCACCGTCGATCGTCTGGACAACGATCTGGATCTCCTCAACGGCGACCTCGACCAGCAGACGCTGCTCGCGGTGTTCCTCAACCCGCAGGCCTATATCGGCAGCGGCGCGACGCTCGACGAGATCAACGGCAACATCATCCGCGGCCTGTCGCGCGACGTCGGCAACGCGATCGACGAATTCATCGTCCACGAACGTGCGCAGCAACCTGCTGGGCCTGCCGCTCGACCTGGCGGTGCTCAACCTGGCGCGCGGCCGTGAGACGGGCATCCCGTCGCTCAACCAAACCCGCGCGCAGCTCTACAACGACACCGGCCTCGCCGACCTCAAGCCCTACGAGAGCTGGGCCGACTTCGCGCTGAACATCAAGAACGCGGCCTCGGTCGTCAACTTCATCGCCGCTTACGGCACGCATGCGACCATCACCAGCGCAGCTGACACTCGCCGACAAGCGCGCGGCGGCGGAAGAACTGGTGTCTTCGGTGGCTGACGCGAGCGCCGTGCCGGCGATCTGCGATCGCCTCGACTTCCTCAACGCCACCGGCGCCTACGCCGCTGGCAAGCCTCGGCGGCCTCAACTACGTCGACCTGTGGATCGGCGGTCTGGCCGAGAAGAATCCCGAGTTCGGCGGCATGCTGGGCACGACCTTCAACTATGTCTTCGAATTCCAGATGGAGAACCTGCAGTTCGGCGACCGCATGTACTACCTGACCCGCACCCAGGGCACGAACTTCCTCAACAACCTCGAGCCCAACACCTTCTCCGACATCGTGATGCGCAACACCGAGCTCGGCGATATCTACTCGACGCACTTGAACGGCGCCCTGTTCATGACGCCGGACTACATCATCGAGCTCGATCGCGGCATCGCGCAGGACGGACTATAACGGGGCCGAAGCAGGCAACGACCCGCTCGGCGATCCGATCCCATCCTCGGCGCCCAAGGTCGTGCGCGACTACACCGGCAGCACCGATTGTCGACGGCACGCACGATGTCGGCGGCTACCTCCGCGTCCTCGGCGGCGACCACTATGTGCTCGGCGGCACCGAAGGCAACGACCGCATCTACGGCGACAGCGGCATCGACACGCTGTGGGGCGACGGCGGCAACGACTACCTCAACGGCGGCACCGAATCCGACGACGTGTTCGGCGGCGAGGGCGACGACATCATCGAGGATCCGTTCGGCGACGACGTGCTGCGCGGCAACCAGGGCAACGACGTCATCACCGCCGCCCGCGGCGCCGACTTGCTGTTCGGCGACCAGGGCAAGGACTACATCGTCCTCGGCCAGGACGCCTCGCGAAGTCTTCGGCGGCACCGGCGACGACTTCATCCTCGGCGGCGACGGCAAGGACTTCCTGCTCGGCAACGAGGGCAACGACTGGATCGAAGGCGGCGCCGGTTTCGACACCATCGCCGGCGAGAACTCGGAGCTGTTCTTCAACTCGCCGATCATCGGCCACGACGTGGCTTTCGGCCAGGGCGACGAAACCGACTACGACGTGGAATCGGGCGACGACATCATGGGCTCGGGCCCGAGCGTGTTCCGCTACGAAGGCATGTTCGGCTTCGACTGGGGCATCGGCAAGGGCGACACCGCCGGCGTGCGCTTCGACCTGCAGATCCCGATCTTCACCACCATCCCGACGGACGTCCTGCGCGACCGCTTCGACCAGGTCGAGGCGCTGTCGGGCTGGAAGTTCGACGACATCCTGGATGGCGACGACCGCGGCCACAAGGGCGGCGGCTCGTCGGCGCCCGACTCGGTGCCGACCGAACTGTTCGCCGACCACCTGCTGACCCAGGAAGGCATCAACCGGATCGCCGGCTTCAACGCATGGTTCGGCGGCACTTCGACGGCACAATGGATGGCACCGACGCGCGCAGCACGCTGTTCGGCGGCGCCTCGCCGGTGCCGGGCTCCACGCCGGTATCGACCTTCCGCGACGGCAACATCCTGATGGGCGGCGACGGCAACGACTTCCTGCGCGGCCGCGGCGGCTATGACCTGCTCGACGGCGATGCCTGGCTGAATGTGCGCATCAAGATCGTGATCACGACCGGCCCGAATGCGGTACCTACTCGGCCGAATCGATGAACACCGATACGAGCGTTGCGGGCGAATATGCCGGCAAGGTCTTCAACACCAATGCCGACGGCAGCCCCAATTTCTGCCAGCCGCGGCATTCGGCGGCGCTCGCTGACCTCGCTGCTGCTCGACCGCACCATCAATCCCGGCGACATGAGCATCGTGCGCGAAATCCTCTACGACAACACCAATGTCACCGGCATCGGCCAGAACATCGATACGGCCATCTTCCAGGGCACGATGGCGGAGTACGAGATCGAAGGTCTGCAGACCGACGGCATCAACTACACCGGCCAGATCATCCGCCAGGCGCAGGATCTCGACGGTGACGGCTTTATCTTCGTCCGCGACAAGGATACCGGCGCCGTTGGTGCCACGATCCAAGGCTTGGATGCCGACGGCAACGTCATCGACGTGCAGCTGCCGAGCAGCCGCGGAGCCTTGACGGACGATCGCGACCTGCTGAAGAACATCGAGCAATTGCAGTTTGCCGATAGAAACTTCCTGATCGGCGGCAACAACAGGCAAGCCACAGGCACCGTGACGATTGCCGACCCGACACCGTTCGACGGCAGGGTGACGCCGTACGTGGGCCAGCAGCTCTCGGTTTCATCGGTGCTCTATGATCGCGACAATGATGCCAACGGCGACGGCGACCTGAATCGATGCCGGTGACACGGCCATTACCAACGTGACTTATGAATGGCAGACGACAGAAGTCGGCAACGACTCCGGCTGGTCGACTATCACAACGAACGCTAACCCCTATACCGTTCGCAGCGTTGATCCCGGTCACATTCTGCGCGCAGTCGCAACATTCCAGGATAAGAACGGCGTGACCGAGCGCGTCTATTCGACTGCCGACCGACAACCCGACTGTTGCCTTCAGCATCAATGAGAACAGTCTGAGCGGCACCGTGGTCGGCCTGCAGATTCCGTTCAGTATCGACTATGATCCGCAATCGATCGGCGGCAATCCGCCACCGGATGTCGATCTCGCCACGCTGCACCACGAGATCGATCCGGCCAACAGCGCCGGCGGACGCTTCACGGTCGTGCTCAATGGCGTCGACTTCAATGGCTTCCCGCGCTACTCGCTGGTCGTCGACAATGGTGGTCCTGTGCTTCTCGACTACGAAGCGCTGCAGACGCCCGCCGACAACCAGTACCAAGTCGTCGTCAACAGCTACGATGCGCCTGGCGGAACCTTGGTCGCGGTGCGCCAGTTCACCATCCTGCTCAACGACATCGTCAATGAGGCGATCGTGCCGGTGAACGCCCCGACCGACATCAACTGGAATGGCGTGCGGCCCAGCGAGACTGCGTTGCCAGGTAGCGCCGTGGTCATCGCCAACCTCAGCACCGTCGATGTCGACAACTCGGCTGTGACCTGGTCCAAAATCGGCGGCGACGCGAGCATCGTGGTCAGCGCGGCCGGTATAGTATCGCGCACGGGCGGCTTGGCGGCGAACTCCCTCTATACCCTGCAGGTCAAAGCGGAAGAGAGCGCTAACCCCGGCATTTCGGTGAACGAGGCCATCACCATCCGTACCGGTACGACGGGCAACAACAACGGCGTTGCCGGCGCACTCAACGGCAGCGGTCTGACCGACGTTATCTACGCACTCGCCGGCAATGATCAGCTCAATGGCCTCGGCGGCAACGACACGCTGTTTGGTCAGGACGGTAACGACACTCTCAACGGCGGCACTGGCAACGATGACCTCACCGGCGGTGATGACAACGACACCATCAACGGTGGCGATGGCGACGACACCATCCGCTACACGATTGGTGATGACAGCGACACCGTCAACGGCGGCGCCAACAACGACACGCTGATCATCACCGGAACGGGCGGCAGCGAGACACTCGATGTCGTTTTCAACGGTACCTCACTGACGAACTTCGAAGGTGGCACCGTGACGGCGTCGAGTCGGTTACGCGCCGACCTCTCGGGCGGCACGGGCGACTTCCTCGACTACAATGGCACGGCCGCTGCAGTCACAGTCGATCTCGGCGCCGGAACGGCATCAGGCTTCTCCTCGATCTCAAACATCGAGAACGTCAGAGGCGGCGATGGCAACGACATTCTCATTTCCGCCGCGGGCGTCAACAACGCTCTGACCGGTAACGACGGCAACGATACCTTCACGGTACATGATGCCGGCGATACGGTCAGCGAATTGAACGGCGCGGGTGGCGGCGTCGATACGGTGCTTGCGGGCTTTACCTACACGATCAACGATACTGACGTCGAAAATCTCACGCTGACCGGCACCGCCAACATCAACGGCACCGGCAACACCTCGGCGAACGTGCTGACCGGCAACTCCGGCAACAACACGCTGAACGGATCCGGCGGCACCGATACGGCCGTGCTGGCGGGCGCGGTCGGGACCTTGACGTTCGGGCTGAGTGGCACGACCCTGACGGTGGCCAGCGCGGCAGACGGCACCGACACGCTGCAAAGCATCGAAACCCTGCGCATCGGCGGTGTGAACTACGGTCTGGTGGCCGGAACGAATGCTGCTAACAACAACCTGAATGGTGTCAACGGCGCAGCAGGGTCGCAAATCGTGCTCGGCTTTGACGGTATTGACTCCATCAATGGCGGCACTGGCAACGACATCATCTTTGCCGGCGCCGGCAACGACATTATCAACTACGCGATCGGTGGAGGGGTCGACATCATAGATGGTGGCGCCAACACCGACACGCTGAACATCACCGATGGCGGGGCAAACAACACCCTCGACGTGCTCTACAACGGCACCGCCATCTCATCCGTTGAAGGCGGCGCGATCACCAGTATCGAGACGATTAACGTCAATATGGGCGGTGCCTCCGATACGATCTCGTTCGCGGGATCGACCTCGGGTGTCACGGTCAACCTGGCAGCAGCGGCCGGAACCTCGGGCATCACTTCGTTGCTCAGCGTTCTGAATGCCGTGGGCACCGCGCAGGCCGACACGCTGACGGGCGGGACTGGCGCCAACACGCTGACCGGCGGCGGCGGCGTCGACACCATCAACGGCGGTGCCGGCGGTGACATTCTGATCGGCGGCGACGGAGCCGACGTGATCAACACGGGTGCTGCTGACGATAACGTACTCGACGTCATCCGGTTCAGCGCGACGTCGGAATTCGGCGATACCGTCTCCAACTTCGATGCTAACGGGACCGCCGATCGTGTCGAGTTCGGCGGCGCGCTCAACACTGCCTACGACGACGGCAACAGTGACGATAACTTCTCGTTCTCGTCCGGCAATGGCTCAGCAGGAACCGTGACCGTGACCGTTGGGCAGGCGAATGCGAACGCGGAAGCTCTGCTGCTCACAGGTGTAGGCGGTGAAGGCGTCACAAACGCCAATCTCACAAATGCAGCCTCGGTTTCCGCAGCGTTCAATGCCGAGTTCAATATTACGGCGTCAAATGGCGAAGATGCTCTGCTGGTGATCAATGACACGGACGGTAATAGCTTCGCCGTCTATCAATGGATCCAAGCTGGCGGTGGCGAGACCTCGGCGGCCGAGCTGACGCTGATCGGCACCTTCGCGGCCAACGCCCAGATCACGACGGCGAGTTTCGACTTCGTCTAGTCGCCACTCAGCAGGAGGGCATAAAATCCTCCTGCCGCTACCCGGACCTCCTTCGAAGGCATTCCGCAACGAGTATGAGGACCAGACGATGCATAGAAAGTGTGGATTAGCTCGCGGTCCCGAAAACCTAAGCGATGCAGGTTATGAGTTAGGCAACGCCGATCATCTACGCGAGGCTGACCTTGCGGTAACGAGCAATGTCGTGCGCTTTCTCCACCTGGACCGTGACAATGTTGATGTGACCGACGAGGCAAAACAGGCGCGATTTGGACAGTTCGTCTTGTTCATCAAATAGCCGGCGAGAATGCATCCTCCGGCAGTGAGTTCTACGACTTTCGCAATGCATTAGATACTGGCAACGGTATTATGCGCCGGAAGGGAAAATGTGAGCGAGCGGCGGCATAAAGATGCATTTGCGCCCGGAGAGTATGTTCGTGATGAGCTTTCCGTTCGCGGTTGGACGCAGGCGCACTTTGCCAGGACCATTGGCTGTCCGGTGCGTGTTGTAAATGAAATCATAACAGCAAAGAGATGCATTACTCCGGATATTGCCGAGCCTCTCGCCGCCGCACTGGGAACGAAAGCCCGGCTGTGGCTGGATTTGGAAGAGGCGTATCGGCACTCGGTCGGAAACGGTCATATGGCGCCGGGCTCGTGTAAGCCTGGAGTCCTGAAAAAATTGCGTAAACGGTGCAAGTAAGGACATTCTGCGGAACTGGTGTCATCTCGTCTCGAAGTGTCGCCATACAGACATTCCCTGGATTCACTTTTCCTACCCATGTTCGAAAAGTGGTTTACACTCTCACGAATTTCGGCCTTACTCTCAGCGATCCGCCGAATTTCAACAACGATGCCCCAGAAAAACAAACTCGATCTATCGCAGATATTGGCGCGTAGGCCCTGCCTGTTGGGCACTATATTCATTGCCAGCTACGCGATCCTCGACTGGGAGGGTCTTAGTCATCCTTTCGACCTTCCGAATGTCACGCCCTGGGCACCATCATCGGGGCTGACTTACGCGCTGATCCTCGTTTTTGGCAGGAAGTACCTGTGGCTCGGCTTCGTCGGAGATCTGGTGGCTCACATCGCCGTCAGGCCGCTCGTCGTGCCTTTGATCGTCGAGGTGGGGTCCTGCCTGATCGTTGGACTGGGCCATGGGCTGTGTGCGCTTGGCTTGTTGAACTCCAAGCTCAATTTCAATCCGAAACTGGCGACAATTCGTGACGTTCAGCTCCTGACATTCGTCGCAGGTGCAGGTGCCGTGCTGATCCAGTCATTGGACCTCGCGCTGATCACGCTCACGGGGCAAGCCGAATGGCAGCACTTCTCGACGATACTCATTCGGTCATGGATCGCTGATGTTATCGGGGTCCTGGTACTTGCACCATTTCTCATATTTCTTTTGACCGATCGTCGGCAATGGAAACTCGATTGGGAGTTCATCGCGCAGATTTTTTGCACACTTATTTCGTTCTTGGTCATGGCCCGATGGGGACTGCAGTATTTCTATATCCTGTTCTTGCCCATCGTCTGGATGGCGGTTAGCGGCGGCCTCGCAAACGTCTCTATAGGCATGCTCCTGACCCAGTTTGGTCTGATCGCCACTATTCATCTTTCGTCCCTGGGCGCGGGTACCAACACGGATTTGGAGGCGCGTCTCCTTGTGCTCACGCTAACGGGCTTGGCCGCCGGTGCCCTGGTTTCTGAACGCCGGCGTGCAGAGCAACAACTCCGCACACAGCAAATGCACCTGGCACGACGCGCGCAGATAGACTCAGTCGCAGAGCTTGCCGGCGCGCTCGCACACGAGATCAATCAGCCTCTGACTGCGGCGGGAACCTACGCCCGGATTGCCGCTGCCGGTCATCGGTCGAGCGAGAAAGACAACGGCACGGCCACAGAGGCATTGCTCAAGGCCGTAGCGCAAATCGAAAGAGCGGTCGCCGTCGTCACTAGCCTTCGTAACCTCATGCGCACTGGCAACGTGGTTAGGAGGCCGTGTGCGCTATTGGCCGTCGTTAAGTATTCGCTGTCAGCAATGCAGTTTGAACTTGAAAGTTCCGACGCAGTGGTAACCCTCGATATCCCGCCCGACCTTCCGCAAGTGAAAGTTGACGAAATCTCGCTCCAACAAGTATTCATCAATCTGGTTCGCAACGCCGTCGAATCTTTGAGAGACGGCGATCTTGAGGAGAACACGATCACAATCTCTGCGCGACACGACGGATCGGACTTTATCGAGATGAGCATCCGTGATTCAGGACCTGGGTTTCCTGAATTGCTGCCGCAATCTCTGCCTTTACCGTTCCAATCGTCGAAGGTTGAAGGTCTCGGAGTCGGCCTATCGCTCTGCCGCTCGATAATAGAGGAGCATGGTGGGCGATTCTGGATCGAGGCCGCACAGCGAGGAGCCAACGTTTGTTTCACACTTCCAGTGTCAGAGCCAAACGTGTCATGAGCAATCCGATCCGCATTGCACTGATCGACGATGACCCAGCGATCCTCGACGCACTTCGCCTTTTCCTCGTTCTGAACGGCCTTGATGTTCGATGCTTCGACTCCGGATCCGTTTTTCTGAGTGCTTTATCAGAGGGACTACACGTTGATTGCATTGTAAGCGACGTACGTATGCCGAATTTCTCGGGGCTCGCACTACAGAAGGAACTTCTTTCCCGCGGCATCCGAATACCGGTCATATTAATTACTGGACACGGCGCCGTCGACATGGCGGTCGCGGCAATGAAAGCGGGAGCTCACGACTTCATTGAGAAGCCATTCGATGAAGCGCTTTTGCTGGAAAGCATACGGGACGCAGTCCACGAACTTTCGCGAAGCAAGAGCGAAGCGCAAGGCGCTGACGCAATTTCCGCGCGTCTTGCTGAATTGACTGACCGCCAACGTGCCGTGCTCACGCTTGCCGTGCAGGGCCTGACAAACAAGGAAATTGCCGCGCGCCTCGGAATCAGCACCCGAACCGTGGAACACCATCGTGCTTGGGTGATGGAGCGGACAGGCGCCAAGAACTTGGCACACCTCATCAGGATGATGAGATTGTAGCACCGAATTGCTAGACCACGATCTCAAGGACTTCGGCGCGTCTGTAACACGGAATTTGACGGGAGTTCACATCGACGTTCTTCGGGCATCACGGCCGCTCAGCGCTCGCCCTTCGCCGTGGCAAGCGGAGCAGCTCGAAAGCAGATCACGCCCTTGCTTGGCATGAGACCGGAAGTCGGCGGCTCTTGAGCGTGTCTCCTCAAGTGAAACGGTCGGAAAACTTCCCAGCCCACGCTCTTTGCGCCGGCCCTGAATTGTCACGCGGACAACCCATCTCTTGGCCGTCCTGGCGCCGATGACGAGACGCAAACCACCGCCGTCTTCGTAGATGCCGGGCTGGCTTAATTTCGATGCTTTGAGATGTCTGAGCCGATGTATTGCGCCCATCGCGTCCCCCT
>CAVSZX010000022.1:0-50790 GCA_963732525.1 uncultured Alphaproteobacteria bacterium | reverse complement strand
CGAAAAACAGAGAGAGCAGCACGATCTGCGGAATACCGAAGGCTCCGGAAAATCCAATATAGTCAGCCGCGAGAGCGGCAGAGCCGACATAAGATGCGAGCGGCGATCGCAGGCGATCGGCCAAATTGCCATGGCGCGCGAGTTCGATGCTCAGCATGCCGAGGCCGAAGGCAGCGATAAACACCGTCTGCCAGCCGTGAATGACCCGGCCTCTAAGCACCAGCCCCAACGCAACGATGCCGCAAGGCACGATGAAGGCCGGAAGTGCCGTGCGCCGCGCGAGAATGATGCCGCCGTAAACCAGCGGCAGCGACAGGTAGAACAGCCACTCGTAGCGTAGCGTCCAGGGCACGAATGCCACGATCTGGCCAGCGCCGGCGCCTGCGATATCGGGCATGCCCTGGAATGTCAGCCAGTCCACGAGTACGGAGGGTGATTTGAATAGTTCGCGCAGCGGCAGGCCTGTGCGCAGAAGCACGATCGCGAATACGATTGCGACGGCGAACCAGTAAAGGGGGACAAGTCGGAATAGGCGCGAGACGTAAAGCACCGGCCACGAGACCGGTCGTCCCGTTAGAGAGATCTTGTCGTAGAACAAGGCTCCCGTCACCATGAAGAACAGCGCCACCGAAGCTTGGCCGGCGTTATTGAAAATGTGCGAGGACGGCGCTTCCCATGCGTGCCCCTCCAGCACCCGCGTCCACACGACGAAGTGGTGCACGAAGACGCCGAGCGCCAGAAAGCCGCGCAAACCGTCGATGCTGCCCAGTCGGGACGTCGTATTCGGGAGGCCGATCAGTCCGCCTTTCAACGCCAGGCCCGCAGTCGCATAGGCCACGGCGATGGCCAGCACCGTCGCGGCGAGGGCCTGAATTTGCCAGATGGTCTCGGTCAAACTGCCCCCGTCGAAAAACTAGAACCGGTCGCGTCGGCCGGTTGGAATCACGGCGTAGCATACGCGGGGCGGCATCAGGGCGGCGAGTGCAATTCGCACGCGTCCGAGCGGATATTCGGCGCGTTCTGGATCATATTGTGCGAGTGGTAGCTTGCTGGCTGTATCTCATGCCCGCCATCGGGCCGCAGATAGCGTCTGGTCGAAGGGGCGGGGTTCGTCGAGAAATACGGGTCAAATCTCGTCGAAACTCACTCGTCGAAACTCACTCGTCGAAACTCAAAAGGGCCGCTCCTTGCGAAGCGGCCCCCGTGAGATCAGTTGCGATGCAGGAGCGGATGATGTGGTCCGCCCGTGCCCGCTGAAATCATGCCGTTACCCGAAGGTGACCCGGCGAAATCAGCGACCGCGACATCGCAGCCTTGAAAATCCCACTCGACATCGGATCACCTCCTTTCAGTTGTTGCAGACGGTATACATGTTGCCAGAGTTCGCGGTGATTTCAAGGCGCGCTGAAAAAGATGGTTTGCAGGTTGTTACCGGCGCGCCGCACTCGGCGCCGTCGGACCTCGCTGTAAGCCCGCACGGACGCCCCGCCGCGACCAATTCCGCGTCGGCGCGATGTGGCAGAGCACGCTGTTCCCAAACCTGAACGAATTCTAACGGCGCCGTTCAAGCTCCGCTCAGATCAGTTGCGGCATGGTGCGCCTCGCAATGAATTGAAGCCGACGTTTTCATTTCCACCCCAGTCCTTTTTTGGAGACGCCCCATGAAACATGCAGCCCTGCATCGCGCCATCGTTTCGAACGCCTTCAAGGTCACGACCGCCGCACTCGCCCTTGCTTCAGCCGCCGCCTTTGCTCCCGCACCTGCGTTCGCGGAGATGAAGCCGCGCGTCCTCGTGCCCCCGCCCGTCACGGTGCCCGCTCCCCAGATCTCAGGCAACTGGCGTCTCGACGGTCTGCTTTACGATCGTTTCCGCCTCGCCGTCCGTCTCGATCCTTACGGTGGCGGCCGCTACGATGCGAAAGTGGGCTGGTGGGATACCTGCTCCGGCCGCTTGAGCTGGAACCACATGTCCGGCGACAAGGTATCGCTGCGCCTGACGGCGTCGCGGTGCAGCGGTTCTGCCGGCACCTGGAGCGCGGATAGGATGGTCTGCCAGGTCAATGGCGGCTATCAGCCGGCCAAGTACGAGCCGAAGGTTCTGGTCCCGCCGCCGGGCTATGGCAACACGCTCTCGTGCACGTATCTCCCCGGCAGCGCCTACTACTCGCCGACGTGGGTGTCGCTGAAGCGAAGCTAAATCTCAGTGTGCCCGTTCGACTTTCAGAACGTCGCGAGCACGACAAGAATGAAAGCCGGAGCGGAGATTTTTTCCGCTCCGGCAGTTTTTGTAGTCAAAGCGATAACGACTGGCCTAAGCGGCCGGGGGGGCAACCCAGGGCTTGCAAATGTGGCGTAGCGTGCAAATCTTGTTTCCACAGCAAGTTTGCAAAGATGAGTGCCATGTGCCGGAATATCCGCACGCTCTACAACTTCGATCCGCCCGCGACCGAGCCGGAGATCCGTGCCGCCGCGCTGCAGTTCGTGCGCAAGATCTCTGGCTTCAATGCGCCGTCGAAGGCGAATGAGCCCGCTTTCGCCCGCGCCGTGGATGAGGTCGCTGCCGCCGCCAAAGCGCTTATCGCCTCGCTGGAAACCTCGAGCCCTCCCAAGGATCGCGAGATCGAGACGCAGAAACTGCGCGAGCGTTCAAAAGCGCGGTTTGTGCGGGTGGTGTGAGGTGCTCTCGTCCGGCTTCGATCAAATTGCGGACGCTGGCCGCGTCTACTGGTGCCGCCCTGATATGGGTGCCGATGCCTGTGACGCATACATCCACGTAGCTTAGCGGCCGCCAGAGATAATAGAGCGCTTTGCCGCCGCCGTTTACAGGAAACATCACGTATGCTTCCTTATCCTTCATCCCGTCATCAAGACTTTCTCGTAGATCTCGAGATGCGTCTGACGGAAAGCACAAGTAGCCGCCGAGGTACAGGATCAGAAGCAATAGCCAGAACTTGCGCACGGGCCAGTCCTCCCTGCTATTCAGCAGCTGTACGCTTCTTTGCTTTCTCAGCCGCCCCCGCCGTGAGGCGGGCTGCTTCCTGATCCCGCCATTCCTTCGGCATGCGGCCCGCGAGCGTATCGGGGTCGCCACGACGCAGTGCTTCCTCGGCGCGGCGGAAGGAGGCTTCAATTTTTCGCAGGCGTTCAGTTTTTTTCATCGCTCATTCCAAGACCCGACAAGGCGATAGGTGCCTTCCAGGCTTTCGCAAATATACCATTCGTCGACGGCAGATTTGTAGTGCTTTTCGAGATTTTCAAGCCCAAGAGTAAATCGTCTGCGAATTGTATCCTCGGGAATTCCGTGGCCACCTGCGGCGATGCGCTTGCGCACGCGGTTAACGGCCTCGGCCGCACTGGGCAGCCGGATAAAGATCAGCGTCACTCGGATAGCCGTCGCGCCGCCAAGTATCGAATTTTGGCGAGGTAACTGCGAGCGGCAAAGGTTGTTTCGACGATGAAGTTTTCTATCGCCGTGTTCGAGCTCATCCATCCGCTCCAGCATTGGTCCGCGCGGCCTACAAGTTCGCGCTTGTGTCTGCTGAGAATAAGCTGCGTCGATGTCACGCGCGATTTCGTCGGCGTTGACGAAGGCAAACCGCTCGCTCCAAGTTCGCAAGGTGCTGCCGAGCAAATGTAGTCTTCCCGCCCCGTTGGGTCCGGCGACAATGATGATCTCAGGCATTGCCGCCGGTCCGCGCTACGACCTTACCCCAACGCCTCGTTCGCCACAATTCCAATGTCATCCTAGGCCTTGTGCCTAGGATCCATGGTGCATCAAACGCCGACGCAAGCGGTTGAATGGATCCTCGGGACAAGCCCGAGGATGACACCTGTAGTGGGATGGGAAGGGGAATGAGAGTGCTTTCTACCCCAACGCCTCGTTCGCCTTCTTCACCGCGTCGTTGTCGCCGGATTTGACGCGCGCCGATTGCGGTGAGGCGTTCGCCTCGACCTTGTCGGCATCAAGATATAATTCGCCGCCCATTTCCCTGAACTTGGCCTACATTTCCTCCATGCCTGCCTCCGGATCGATGGCGCCCACTTCCTCCTGCAGCTCCGCAATCGCCTCGCCGACGCGGGCGTTCTGCTTAGCCGCATAATCGCGCACGTCCGCCGTGATTTTCATCGAGCAGAACTTCGGCCCGCACATGGAACAGAAATGCGCCACCTTGTGCGCGTCCTTGGGCAGCGTCTCGTCGTGATAGGCGCCGCGCGGTATCGGGATCGAGCGAGAGATTGAACTGATCCTGCCAGCGGAAATCGAAACGCGCCCGCGACAACGCGTCGTCGCGCAATTGCGCCGCCGGATGTCCCTTCGCCAAGTCGGCTGCATGCGCCGCGAGCTTATAAGTGACGACGCCGACTTTCACGTCGTCGCGGTTCGGCAGCCCCAAATGCTCCTTCGGCGTCACGTAGCAGAGCATGGCGCAGCCGAACCAGCCGATCATCGCCGCGCCGATGCCGCTCGTAATGTGGTCGTAGCCCGGCGCAATGTCGGTCGTCAGCGGGCCCAAGGTGTAGAACGGCGCTTCGCCGCACTCCTTCAGCTGCTTGTCCATGTTGATCTTGATCTTGTGCATCGGCACGTGGCCGGGGCCTTCGATCATGACCTGGCAGCCCTTCTTCCAGGCAATCTGGGTCAACTCGCCGAGTGTCTCGAGTTCGGCAAACTGCGCCCGGTCGTTGGCATCCGCGATCGAGCCTGGGCGAAGCCCATCCCCCAGAGAAAAACTGACGTCGTACTTGCGCATCAGATCGCAAATCTCGTCGAAGCGCTCATAGAGGAAGCTCTCCTTGTGATGGGCTAAGCACCACTTGGCCATGATCGAGCCGCCGCGCGAGACGATGCCGGTGACTCTGGTGGCGGTCAGCGGCACGTAGGGCAACCTCACGCCGGCATGGATAGTGAAATAATCGACGCCCTGTTCGCACTGTTCGATCAGCGTGTCGCGATAGATTTCCCAGGTGAGCTTCACCGGATCGCCGCCGCATTTTTCCAGTGCCTGATAGATCGGTACCGTGCCGATGGGGACGGGGCTATTGCGTAGGATCCACTCGCGCGTCGTGTGAATATTCCGCCCCGTCGATAAGTCCATGACCGTATCCGCGCCCCAGCGGATCGCCCACACCATCTTCTCGACCTCCTCCTCGATCGACGACGACACGGCCGAGTTGCCGATGTTGGCGTTGATCTTCACAAGAAAGTTTCGGCCGATGATCATCGGCTCGAGTTCGCCGTGGTTGATGTTCGAGGGGATAATGGCGCGCCCGCGCGCAATCTCATCGCGTACGAACTCCGGCGTGATATGCACCGGGATGTCGGCGCCGAAGCTCTCGCCATCCTCAATGGCTTCGCGCGCCCTGGCAAGCGCCGCGGTGCGGCCGAGGTTTTCACGGTGCGCGACGTAGATCATCTCCTTGGTGATGAGACCGGCGCGCGCATATTCGAACTGGGTGAGGAGGCCATCCCCTCTCCCCGTTCCTTTAACGGGGAGAGGGTTAGGGTGAGGGGCGGCTTCAGGCGCCGGAGCAAGCGGCTGCCCCTCACCCCGACCCTCTCCCCGCGCCGAAGGAGCGCGGGGAGAGGGTGAAATCGCCCGCATCGGCGCCGGCTTATTCGGAAAATCGCGTGCAGCGTTTTTTCCTGAAACGTTGCCGTTGTCTTCCGGCTTCACGTCGCGACCCTTATAAGTCTCGACGCCGCCACGCTCCTTCACCCAGGCGTTGCGAATGCGCGGCAGTCCCTTCTCGACGTCGATGATTGCCTCGGCATCCGTATACGGCCCCGACGGATCGTAGACGCGAAACGCAGCTTCCGCCGGATCGGTCAACGCGATCTCGCGGAACGGTACGCGCACGTCGGCCGCGCCCACCGCCGCCTCATAGATCTTGCGCGAGGCGGGCAGCGGACCCGTCGTCACTTTCGGGATCATCAGGTCGGCGCTGCGGGTTATTTTGTTCATTGCTATCTCCCTCCCCCCATCGCCCTGCGTTTGTCTCAGGGAGTGGGGACGCACGCGGCATAAGCCGCTGCAACGGTTGAAGATCATGCCGGGCCAGAGTCGGGAAGGCAGCAGCGGCTGCTCTTGAGATCCGTCCCTAGCGCCGGCATGACCCGGATCAGGTTCTAAGGGTATTCGGGCTTATCGCCCGATCTCAGCCGGTCCACCGGCTCCCCTCGGAAAGGGGGCAATTTGCGCTAAAACCGCTGCCAGTTCAAGACCGCCGGGAGGAGGGGGCCTCCCCTCAGCTATTCCCCTTGTAAGTCAAGAAGGCACCCGCGACGCAGAGCAGGGCCGCCGGCACGACGAGCAGATGCGGGCTCGGCAGGATGTGCGTCGCGATCTCGGCCAGCTGCCGCGGCAGGATAATACGCGCCAGGCCGCCGACGACCAGCAACCAGCCGAGGAACGTGATAACGGCCGGCCATCCGCTCCAGGTGGTGTGCGACTTTACGATTGCCAAGCCGCCGACGAGTGCCATGACGCCTGCGATGATGATCAGCGCCGGGTCGCTCTGGATCTTCTCGACGAGGCCTGGAAACAGGTCGCGATTGACGAACATGGAAAGACCGAGCGCCAGCAAGACGGGGCCGACGATCCCGGCGATGAATTTCGAGTGGTCCATTTTTGATCCATTTTGCGCCGTGGCGCATTTGATCCATTGTGCGCCAAGGCGCCGACATGGCAGCCGGAACGCAAGGTGCCGGCTACCTGGCTTCGTAAATCCTCACATTGTCCAGCTCAACGCCCGTGCTGGGCGAGTTGATCGTCGCTGAGCCGCCAATCCTGCCAAATTTCAAACAGCGACAGGATCGCCACCAGCGCGCCGAGGGTGTGATGCCAGCCGGCGATCGGCTCGCTCATGCTGTAGGCGAAGAACGTCGGTGCCGCCATGAGCGCCAGTCCGAGCAGGAGCGTGGCATATTCCTGCCAGCGCGATAGGCGCGCCAGTTCCAACCCCGACACGATGATGAGTGCGATGCCGATGCCGCTGGCAGCGCTGACCGCGGCTGTCAGGTCCGTCTGGCCGGCGAGCCAGGGGGTGATGAGGACGATGACGCCGAGCAGCAGCGCCACCCAGTCCTCCCAGGTGCGATGTTCCGAGATTGATGATTGTCTGGCCATTGTATGCCTCCATGCAAAGTTTTGCTCGGGCATACGTCAGCAGCGGCGCGGCGGCGCCAAACCCCGAACTGCCAAATATCAGAGCACCTCGATCGGTGCCTCGAACCGGCCGCAGCAGGGCGTATGTCGTGCACATGATCTGGGGAGGGGCCAAGCCTTTTCAAGCATGGGGCGGCGGCGTTAATACAAAAATCTGCGACTGTTTAAGTCGCCGCCGGTCGTTCGGGATAGCCCTTGTCGGGTATGCCCCTGCGCCGTACTCCGCCCGGCCAAAAGAAAGCGCCGGTCTGTAGACCGGCGCTTACCCACTTCTAGCCGCAAGATGCGTTATGCGCGCCGCGCGGCGCTTTAGTCCACCGCGCTTCATGTCGACCGGACTAGGCCGAGTACCTGTGCGGCACGGGATAGTGCGACGTGCCCCTGTGCATCGTCACATCCGCCGCGCCGATGTCGGCGGCAACGTCGTCAGGATAAAACTTGAAAGGTGCAGGTCCCAGAATGGATCGGTCATTCCAACCCGGCAACTTCCCCTCTTCCTCTTCGGCACGCCCCCCTGTGTGAAAATCGGATGTGCCGAAACCAAACGCAACGCTCGCTGTATTTTTCTCGAGGCCCTTATTCTCGAAGGTCATGGGTCTCTCCTTTATTTCGAGACGTCAGACCCTCCCCCAGTGCAAACAACGGACAACGACGAAGATCATTCCTTACAATGGTGAAAGAATGGCCGAGTAATGTGCGCGCCGGGCATTAGACGCCACCTGGCCCAGGAGCCGTCATCCTGTTGCCGCTTACCCCGGAGCATCTCAGCGGCCGTCATCCCGTCGCCGCTCGCTTGTCTAGCGAGCGGATCCTGCGGACGGGATCCAAGCAAGCGTCTGCATTGCTCCGACGGCAAAGACCCCCGTTCTGTTGCTGCATCTGACACTTGTTCGGAAACTTTGGTGTCGAAGTTTGCGTGGGTCCCCCCTGCGCGGCCGAAGCGGCTTCGGCGCGGCGAAGGCCCGGCCTCGTCCCGAAATCGCTCAGGCGCGACCTTGGCGCGGGGATGAAGGGTGCGTTGCTTGCCCGCTGTCTCTCCCCGATTGCCTATTCCCTATCCGCTCACCGCTGCCGCAATCCTCTCCCGCAACGCCGCATCGGGAAGCACCCCCATCCCTGCCTTCACGTTGTCGGCCATGTGCTCGGCCTTCGCCGTGCCGGGAATGGCGCACGTCACTGCGGGGTGCGCGATGATGAATTTGAGCAAGAGCTGCGCCCAGCTCGTCGCCCCCACTTCGCCGGCGAAATCGGGCAACTGCTTGCCCTTCAGACGCCGCATCAGCCCGCCGCCGCCGAACGGCCGATTGACCAGCACGGCGATGCCCTTCTCTTGCGCGAGCGGCAGCAACGTCTTCTCCGCCGCGCGATCATCGACGGCGTAATCGAGCTGCACGAAATCGAGTTTCTCCGCTCTGAGCACGGCCTCGAGCTGGGCAAAGGCGCTCGGCGTATAGTGCGTGACGCCGATGTAGCGCACGCGGCCCTCTTGCTTCCAGCCGCGCAGAGTGTCGAGGTGGGTTTTGTAATCGAGCAGGTTGTGCACCTGCATGAGATCGATTTCCTCCGTCTTGAACAACTTCATCGAGCGCTGCATCTGCGCCACGCCCTCGGCCTTGCCGCTGGTCCAGACCTTCGTTGCGATGAAGGTCTTTCCCCGCGCGCCGAGGCTTTCGATCAGATCGCCGGCGACGCCTTCGGACTTGCCGTACATGGGCGAAGAATCAACCACCGAGCCGCCGGCCGCATAGAGCGCCTTCAGCACGTCGCCGAGCGGCGCCCGTTCCGCGTTTGCCTCGCCGACATCGAACACCTGCCAGGTGCCGAGGCCGACGACGGGCAGCTCTTCGCCGCTCGACGGAATTTTTCGCGTCAGCATCTTGCCCTCGCTTGTTGCAGCATTCAGCCCGCGCGGTAGGATAACGGTGGCACCGACAGCGAGAGCGCCTTGGAGAAACGCCGTGCGCGTGATCGTGTTCGTGCGACCGGTGTCGTCACGCGCGTCGATCATGGGTCCGTGCCCAAGCACGCGCGCCTTGACCTCAGGTTCGCTCGCCGTCCTGCCGGCTTCGCGACCCGCAGGCGTTTCCGCCGCGTTGCCGCCGGCCGGTGCCGTCTTCGTGGTCTCGCTCATCAGCCGCTCCGTCGTCTCGACGAAGCCATCCTGCCACAGCGACAAAGCCGCGGCCAATGCCAGCATAATCACTGCGAGACTTAGGATCGAACGCTTCGCCATCGGGCACCTCTTGCAATTGACGAGGTCCAGTATGAGCGGCGCCCGAGGGGCGGGGATAACTTTTTAGATGAGCGAAATCAGGTGGTTGCAGACTATTTTCATTAACCTTGCTGGGTATCGTGGCGTTCCGGACCGGCGCGTGACCGGTCCGGAACGAAGCCTTACGCTGCAGTCTCGTGACGGGCGCCGTACTTCCAGCGTGCCGCCGTCTCGGCCACGCGGGCGCCGAACAGCTCCGCCGTTTTGCGATCCGAAGCGGGCGGCGCGACGTCGGGGCCTTCGTCGAAATTCGCCTGTGTCATGAGGCCGAGAAACGATCCGACGCGATTGAGGTCGTCGGGCGTCGAGCCTTTTTTGTTGTAGCCGGGGAACATGCCCGTGCCGACCCAGACCATGCCGTGCTGGGCGGCAAGAATGGCGAACTGTGTGAGCGTCGAAAGCTTGTCGCCCGACCAGCTCGACGAGTTGGTGAAACCCGCGGCGACCTTGTCTTTCCAGGCTTGTGCGAACCACGGCTTCGACGTCGCGTCCATGAACTGTTTCATCGTGCCGCTGGCCGAGCCCATGTAGGTCGGCGCCCCGAAGATGATGGCATCGGCGGCGGCGAGTTCGGCCCAGGGTCCCTTGTCGGGCGAGGTCAAGTCGTCGGCCTTGAACTGCTTCACGATTGTGCCTGCGACGCTTTTCGCGCCTAGTGCGACGTGGTCGGCGACGGCGGCGGTGTGGCCGAAGCCCGAATGGGTGACGATGGCGACCGTGGTCATGGGCAAGTCTCCTGATCTCAAGTTGGTGCTTGTCGAAGCGTCTGGCAGCAGATATACATCACAGGAACCGGTCGTCTAGTACGCACCTTTTGGTAACTATCAACGGGTCGCAGAGCGCCGCTGCCGGAAATCGGGACAGGTCCTTTGTAAGGGACCGGAACAAGATGGCGCCGGAAAATGTATGCCTGGACCGGAGCGAGGAGAACCGCCCATGGCCAACAAGACTGTGATCGATCAGATACCGCCCCGCAATGCCGATGGGCGTACGCAGTGCTTCGAACCGAACGTCTATGCGGAAGCCTGTCCCTCGCGTGCGATCCTGGAGCTCGTCGCCGACAAGTGGACGCTGCTCATCATGCCGGCGCTCCGGCGCGGACCGAAACGCAACAGCGATCTGATGCGGCTGATCGGAGGCGTTTCGCAGAAAATGCTGACGCAGACGCTGCGCGAGCTGGAACGCAATGGGCTCGTGATACGCACCGATCACCAGGAGGTGCCGCCGCGCGTCGACTACGAACTGACCGAGCTCGGCCGTTCGCTCGCTGACACCGTGCGCAAGCTCGATGCCTGGGCCGAGAACCACATTCCTGAAGTCAAGGCCGCCCGCGCCGCCTTCGAGAAACGCGCGCGGTGACCTTTACGCCGCCTATTTGTCATCCTCGACCCGCGTGCGGCGTCTTTCGTCGCATCGCGGGTCGGGGATCCAGCATGAAATCACTATCGCAATAGATGGATGTCGAGCCTTCGGCGCATTCTGCGCTGGATCCCCGACGCGTCTCGCAAGACGGCTCGCCGCATCGAGGATGACGAAGGTGGTCGGCGAGTGTCGTGCGCCACTCTTTACGCCGCCTTGGCGATCTTGGCGCTTTCGACCCAGCCCTTGATCTTCTCAATGTCGGGCGGATTGCCCTCGCGCAGAATGCGTTTTCCTGCGTCGCTGGTTGCGAACTTCAGCACGTCGGCTGAAAAATCGACCGGCTCCGCCGCGGCAATGCTGGCCGCATCGCGATAGCCGGCGCCGGTCAGAAGCTGCGCATGCGTGCCGCGCAAACCGGCGATTTCCATTACGAGTTCGGCCTGATCCTGCCACTCGTGCAAAGTCTCGGTCTTGATGCGCTTGTCGTCGAGGAGTTCGGCCATGTCATGCGGCGCGTGCGCCAGAAAATCCGCGACCGTCTTGATGCCAAGCGCCGCGAAGCGCTCCGCCATCTTCGGCCCGATCGACGGTGCCTTCTCCAGATCGTCGATGGCGGTGAGGTAATAGCGGCGCTGGTCCGTTTCCCCTCCCCCTTGTGGGGAGGGGCCAGGGGTGGGGGAAATCCCAGAAATGCGGTGGGGGAATCCCGGACGATGCGGTGGTGGCGAACTGTGAGGGACTTGGGATTCCCCTCCTCCCGGCCTCCCCCACGAGGGGGGAGGAGAAGTGGTTCCTGTCGCCTCGACGGTTGGCGCCGGTGCCGGCGCCGGATCGGCTTCGGTTTCAGGCAACAGCTCGGCCTCAATCTCGATGCGCTTCACGGCTTTCTTCTGCGTTTGGACCGGAACCGGCGCGGCGCCCGCATCGAGCGTTCCGGCGAATGCGACCGGCTTCACGATGTTGCTTTTGGCATGCGCGACGCGCCGGACCTTGCGCGCTTCCGCCGGATCGCCGTCGGGGACGCGCACGGCGCGCTTGTCGAGCTGCACTTCCTGCGCCCGCTCCAGAACTTCGCGTTTGTGCAGGTCGCGGATGACGCGGTCGTCCTCGGGCAGCGAATGCTCGACCTTGCCCGTCGCCTGCAGTTCGTCGTAGATCGCCTGCACGATACGGCGGTCCTCGGCGTTGGTGAGCTTCTTCTCGATCCACTTCGCCGGGATATTGAGTGTCGCGATCACGCTCTCGAGCGTCAGCGAGACTTCCGGTGCCGCAATGCCGGCTTCCGCGATGGCGCGGTCGAGGATGTGGCCGAAACCGTCGGCCGCATACATCAGGAGTTCCGCGACGATGCCGCGGCCGACCTCGTCGAGGCCTTCCTCCGGCCGCACTGCGCCTATCTTGAAATTGTAGTGCGCGATGAGCTTTTCGTAATAGCGATGCGAGAACTCGGCGCCGTCGCAGGTCATTTCCTTCAGCCAATGCGCGCCGTCGTGCGACTTGACGGTCATGGCGGGAAAGCGCTGTTCGCCAATGGCGCGCAATGCATTGTAGGAACGGTTGATCGACCACTCGACGGCGCGGTGAATGGAGTTTTCGGCTTCCGTCTGGCCGGTGTGGAAGGGGTGGATCGGATCGGTGTAGTAGTGCGAGAGCACGCCAGCCGCGTAGGCCGCATCCGCGAAGCGTTCTTCGCGCAGCGCCGTGACCGTGTGAGCGTACCAGGCCTCGACCTTCTCCGGCGCCCCGCCCCAGTAGGCGTCGGAAACGTGCAGTACGTGGTTCTTGAAATCCTTGAAGCTGTTGTCCGGCGCCTTCGAGCCTTCGAGATACAACGCGGCGTG
This sequence comes from uncultured Alphaproteobacteria bacterium, assembly GCA_963732525.1. Taxonomy (GTDB): domain Bacteria; phylum Pseudomonadota; class Alphaproteobacteria; order Rhizobiales; family Hyphomicrobiaceae; genus Hyphomicrobium_B. The sequence goes on along the minus strand of CAVSZX010000022.1, from coordinate 38,148 downwards.
CTTCAGGAAGACTCTGCCCCAGTCCTCCGCGTCGGCCCGCTCCATGTGTTGAAGCGCGTCCAGCGCCAGCTTGTGATGCGTGCCGTTGGCGTGGGCCGCATAGAGGATGCGAAAGAGGGGCGACATGGAGACCTCGCGGGAAGCTGAAGACCGTTCCGCTAAGTCCATAAGTCGAGTCGCTTGGCGGATAGCCCCTTGCGCCGCGCCGAAAGTGTGATTTGTCAACCGATTTCGCCGAGCGCCGCCGCCCTCGAGCTTGCCGTCATTTCGATGATATCGGCGCCCGCGCCCCGCTCTTCAGCCAGCGCCCGCACCAGTTCGGCACTCTTGGTGAAGCGGACGATCTTCTGCGCAGCCGCCGCTTCGCCGAGTATTTGGGCGAGTGTCGGGTCCTTCAGGCCGAGGGCCCGGCCCATGATCATTGCTTCCGATCTGGCCGAAATGTGCGCCGCTTCGACATAGCCCATCAGCGCCGCCGCCGTCTGCGCGCTTCCCAAGGGCCCCGTGCGCTCGACGCGGCCGAGTTCGCCGAGCAGCGGCATCGCCGCTTCGACCGCGTCGGGAAAGCCGCCGGCAAGCACCGTTGCCGTGCCGCGCGCCAGCGCTTCCGCTCCGCCGATCACGGCCGCGTCCACAATCGAAATGCCGCGCATGCCGAGAATGCCGAGGATGGCCTGCGAGTCGCGTGGGGAGCGAATGCCGAAATCGATCAGCGTCGCGCCCGGCGCCAAGTCGAGTGCTACGCCCGCGCGCTCAGCGGTGCCGAGCAGAACCTCGCGCAAGGTCTTCGTATCGTCGATGGCGATGGCGATGATGTCGCAGCCCATCGCCACATCGACCGCGGTCGAGGCGGCTTCGAGATTGGGCAGCGTCTCGGAACTCCGGTTCGGCGGCAGGATGTAATGGACGACGCGCCGACCCGAGGCCGCGAGACGCCGTGCCATATCCAGCATCTCGACCTGATCGGAAATCAACCCGAAGGGACGCCTGAGTATCGCGGCGTCGCCGGCACGCGCGCCCGGCGTGGTTTCCATCAGAACCTCCCTTGGACCGCAGTTCGCGCTCGCGGCCCTCACACTTTGGCCGGAGGATAGTGGCAACCCGTACCCCTGTCACGACTTCTCCCTCTCCCCGTTTCTGCACTTAACGGGGAGAGGGTCGGCCCCACTTCTCCCTCTCCCCGTTTCTGCGCTTAAACGGGGAGAGGGTCGGCCCCACTTCTCCCGCTCCCCGTTTCTGCGCTTAAACGGGGAGAGGGTCGGCCCCACTTCTCCCTCTCCCCGTTTCTGCGCTTAAACGGGGAGAGGGTCGGGGTGAGGGGCAGCCGCTTGTTCCGTACCTGTTGCCGCCCCTCACCCTAACCCTCTCCCCACGCACGTGCAGAGCGTGGGGAGAGGGAACGCAGATCACAAAAACGATGCCCCGGAGTTGATCCCCGGGGCATCGCGGTCACGCTTCGTAAAGTCCCATCGACAATTTCAGTTGAGCGGCACGTTCACCCACAGCGAGCCGGACCAGGATTCGAACTCTTCGGCTCCAATCCCGTCATAGGACGCCGCGGCGCGGAAGGCCCAGCCGTTGGCGGTTCTGACCAGGATGCCGCCTTCGATTTTGGCGCGGCTTTCGTTGCCGTCGATCGCCTGGCCGCCGATGACGAGGTCGTCGCCCGCGAAGTTGGCAATGCCGGAGATCGAGATATGCGGCTCGATCATGGTGCCGTCGACGAGATCGAAGCGGTAGCCGGCTTCGATCGTGGCGTTGACACGGCCGATCGAGATGCTGCGCCCCTCGACGATCTGGCCGATGCTGTTGTTGTACTGGTCGTACCACTCGCTGCCGTAGGCCAGTGAGAACTGCGGCGACAGGCGGAAGTTGCCCCAGTACTGGTTACCCGTCAGCGTCGCTGACGCGAGCCAGCGCTCGGTATCGAACGATCCCGTACGGAAGCCTGCCGCGTCGTCCTTCAGCCAGATGTCGTTGTTCGAGGTGCCGTAGGCGGCGCGCGCATCGAAGTAGAGGTTCTCCGCGAGTTTGATGCCGATATACGGTCCTACCATCCAACCCGTGCCTTCGACTTCGCCCGTGAGATCGGCCTTCAGCACGTCTTCGCGCGTGTCGTCGACCTGGGCCAGCGCACCGATGAGCACGCCGGGGGCGATCGGGTAGTCGGCACCGACGTAGAGGATGCGGAAGTCACCCTCGCGGTCGTAGCCGCCGAGCCCTTCGTTGTACTTCGAGATGTGCCCTTCGACCCAGACGTCGAGACCCTGGCGCATCGCCGACGTGCGATTGGCGAAGCCTTCGCTGGCGAAGCCGAGACCGGCGTCGGCCTTGATCTTCTGCTGGCGGGCCTGTTCCGCCTGGGCCGCCGCTTGCCGCACTTCGCTCAAGCTGGTCGAGAACTTGAAGTCGCTTAATCCCCCGGCGATGGTCGAAAGCTGTCCGGCGATCTGGCCAGCATCGAGTTCGACGTCGTCGAGGTTTCGGAGACGCCGAGGTGATCCGACACGCGGTCGCCCGCGCCGACGCTGTCGCCGTCGTCATAGACTTCGCCGTTGTTCATGTAGGTGTGTCCGCCCGACGCCGACGCCCATGTTGGCATTGGAGTTGAGACCCATGCGCGTGCCCAGTTGCAGGCCTGAGCTTTCGTTGCCGGAGAACTTCATCGGTCCGTCTTTCAGGCTGCCCGTCGGCTCTTCAGCCGATTCCTGCACGCGACGCAGCAGGCGCGCGCGGTCGGGCCCGTGCGTCAGGAGATTATCGACGCGGCGGTGGACGTAGAGCTGCGTGACTTCGTCCATCGGATCGTCGTGCTTCTTGAAGTTGACGAAGGTGCAGGTGATGTTGTCGCCCGGCGCAAGAGTGATGGACGCAGAGTTTGTGTTGGCAACGCGCGAGCAGCCGCCCGACACGTTTTGCAGAATCCAATCGGCCGGCGGCGTCTCGCCCACGGTGTAGCCGCCGGTCGCTAGGTTTTCGAAGACTGCCGACACGGCCGTGTTGGGCGCAACCGTCGTCAAGTCGAACGTGCCGATGGGCGCGCTGCCGTTGAACATGAAGGCGCCGACGCCGCCGATCGAGACCTTCTGGATCGTGAGCTTGGCCAACTTGGTGTTTGTGAAGGTGCAGGTGACGGTGGCTCCCGCGGCGAGCGTGATGTTCGCGGTTGGCTTGTAGGCTGAGCCACCCGTCGAACACGTGAGGTCCGTCAAAGTCCAACCGTTCGGCACCGTCTCGATGACCGAGAAGTTGCCGGGAACGAGGTTGGGGAAGGTGGTGGTGGCGAAGTAGCCGGAGGTCGTGAGCGCGAAATTCGACAAGCCGGCGCCGGTAGTGGCGAAATTGAAGGTGCCGTTACCGCCGACAGTCTTCTTCTCGATGATGATCGTGCCATTCTGGGTGTTGGTGTAGGTGCAGGTGACCGTGGCGCCGGCAACGAGAGTGATTGTTGCCGTCGGCTTGGCCCCGCTGCCGCCTGTCGAGCAGGTGAGATCGGTCAGCGTCCAGCCGGCCGGCGCCGTTTCCGTGACCGTGTAGGTGCCGGGCGCGAGGTTGTCGAAGGTCTTGCTTCCGGCGTTGTTCGCGGTGGCAATGTCGAAGGTCGAAAGCCCCGGTCCGGATGTGGTGAACATGAACGTGCCGTTGCCGCCGATGGTCTTCTTCTCGATGATGATCGAGCCTTTCTTGGTGTTGGTATAGGTGCAGGTGACGTTGCCCCCTGCGGGCAGGGTGATCGTTGCCTTGGTTCCGGCAATCGAGCTGTTGGCGTCGCAGCTGAGGCTTGTGAAGCTCCAACCCGCCGGCAGAGTTGCTTCGTCGACCGTGTAGGTGCCGGCGACAAGACTGCTGGTGACGGACTCGCCGGCATTGCTGATCGTCGTGATCGAGAAGTTGGAGTACCCGGCTCCAGTCGTCGTATAATCAAATGTGCCGTTACCTCCGACCGTGATCTTCTTGACCTTGATGGAGCCGGTCTGACGCGTGTTGGTGAACGTGCAGATGACGTTTTCGCCGCTGTCGAGGTTGACGGTCGCGACATTGCCCGAGGCGCTGCCGTTGCTATCGCCGCTGCAGGAGACGGCCGTGGTCCAGCCGGCGACCGGCGTTTCGGTGATCGTGTAGGCGCCGGTCGGTACCGTCTGCGGCCCATTTGCGGCTTCATGCGAAGGCGCGGAGGTGGTGAGCGAGAAACCGGCAAGGTTGGAGTTGCTCGACGTGAAGTCGAAATTGCCATCGCCGTTTACTGACTTCTTGATGACCTTGATCGAGCCGGTCTGTTTCTTGTTCTTGACGATACAGACGAAGCTGTCGCCATCGTTGACCGTTACTGAGCCCGACGAGCCGCCGCCCGGTGTTGAAGTCGCAGTGTTGGTAGATTTGTCGTCATCATCATCGCCGCCGCCGCCGCCATTGCAGGTGATGCTGTCGAGCACCCAGCCGGTCGGCAGGTTGGTTTCGGTAATCGTGTGTGCGCCCGTCGCGACCGTCATCTGACCAGTCGTCTCGCCGATTTTGAGGCCGTCGGCGGCCTGACCCGATGGGCCGACGAGATTGCCGTCAAGTTTGACCGCGAATTCCGATCCAAACGTCGAACCGTCCGACGATTGCTTTTTAATCTCAATCTTGCCGGTCTTCTTCTTGTTCGTGATCGTGCATTCCTTGGTTTCGCCGGGGGCGACCGTCACGCTGGCCGTCTGACCGGACCCGCCACCGCACGAGATCGAGTTCGAGCTTCCACCCGGCGGGGGGATTGGGTTCGCTGATCGTAAATGTGCCGGGGGAGACTTCTTGAGTGACGTTTCCAGTGCCATTGTTTGTGGGCACGTTGACCGTGATGGCAGGCGGTGGCGACCCCCCATTTTGGTCGACTGAAATCGGGAAGTTGATCGCGCCCGTGTCGCCAACGGCATTCTTGATGAGCTTGATGAAGCTCTTCTGCCGGGTGTTGTTGAAGGTGCAGGTAATATTCTGCCCAGCTTGCGGTGTGAGCGTTACGCCGTTGGTGGTCGTGCCGGTGGTGAGCGTGCCGCCGCCGCTATCGAGCACACAGGAAGCCGAGCCGAACGACCAGCCTTGCGGCAACCCGGCGACGTTTTCAGTCAACGTGTAGGCCGTGCCGCCGGTCAGCGTGAACTGACTCGAGGTAGTGGATGCCGATCCTGAGCCGGGCGTCAGCGGACTGATGGTCCCGATGGACGGCGAGCTAGTGAAGTTGAACGCAGTTGACCCGTCACCGTTCGTCACCGACTTCTTGATCGTCAGCTTGGGAGCAGGAGGTGCCGCACAGCTAATGGTGTAGTCGAGAGCAATCCGATCATCTGGACTGGTCTGCAGCATGATCTGGAAATTAGATTGAAATGGATCTTCGGTGAGATCGGCAGCCGTAACCGTGTGAACGTAGGTTTGCACTTGGTTGAGTGTACTGGTGAAGGTCTCCACGTCGGGGTCCGGCACGGTGATTGTGCCGCCCGGGCCGCCCTGCCCAGTGATGGTAGTGGTGAAGGTCTCATCTATTGAGATGGTCGAATTCTTCGTGAAGGTGAATGTAATCTGAGTGCCTAACGCTACTCCCGTGATATCAACCGTATCTGTTGCATTGGTCGTAAATCCGCCTGTGTTGCAGTTATTTCCTGTCCCATTCCGACAAAGTTTCGTGCCGGGAAAAGTTGTGCCACATGCGTAGTCAATATTTGTGGCGAGGGCGTCTCCAGCCCATGCGAACGCAATGATGCTGGCGGTTAGGATCCTTAGGAAACGCCCTCTAGGCGCCAACGCGTCCTTCGCTTCCCCTCGCGAGGCGATCAAGTCAGCACTGTCGGGAATACAATCAGGCCTGCGCGCGGTCCTCGAGCCGATTGCGCCGATCGACGCGGCGTTCTCGTTCCGCCCTGCGATCTTTGCTAATACGCGACCCAGAATTCCCCAACCCGTACGCATGACAAACTCCCACGCAACCAGACAAACTTCCCCCGCTCCGGAAAAACGCGTTTCGCGCTCGGACCGCCGTTTGGTCTTTCTTTTGAATTCGCTGTGTCCCCGACCCCTTTTAGTGTCCCGTCAACTTCCCCCTCGGCGCTTCATCCCCTCAGATTTCCCGAGCCGCGGGAATTCCAAATGCAATTTCAAATTTCAATGCACGCGTTTTGCGCCGCGTGAGCCCGCACGAAGCGAGCGCAGCAGCGCGACAAAATTCAATTTTTCCGGATGGCCGTTTCGCGCCGGCGGCTGATGCCCGGCGCAGTGATGGCCTGTCGATTGTCCCGCTTCCCGCATGACGCTTTACGCAACCCTCAACTCAACCCCAGAGACAAAGCCGCCCTCGCGTCGCGCACAGCTGTGCGTTCCGTTGCCGGCGTTGAGTGCGCCGGTTCATTCCGAGTGACTGCAATTCCCCTTGTGACCCCCGGCCCGCTTTCGTCCGCCCCCTGCGCCCCCGTTAGTTTCGGGTTTGCCCGCGTCCGCCGCTGCATGTCTCGGCGTGATTTGATCGAATCACGCATTGTCGAGGTTCAGCGCAGCCCGGCTGTCAACACTGTAATGCTTAACAAGTTCTTAGCTTGTGGAAAAGGTGTGCAAAACAGGGGTGTGATGGGATTGCCACGGTTTATGCCCTGCGAACGGCGTTCAATGAGGCAAAATCGTGTCGCCAGTGCCACTATTCCTGGAAATAGCGAATCCGAGCCGAAGACGACCACGGATCGTTCGCCTCCGGCGTGTCCGAATCCGCGTCGCAGGCTCTTTCTGAGGAAAATCCCGTAACACCAAGAAAAGGCAGTAATTTACTCTAATGTACCGGTTGGTCCGGCCACGAATAGTCCGAACTCCTCCTCCCCGGCGGTTTTCCCCTCTCCGCGTTTCTGTACTTAACGGCGAGGGCCGGGCCCAACTTCCCCCTCTCCCCGTTTTTGCACTTAACGGGGAGAGGGCCGGGGTGAGGGGCAGCTACACGTTCCGAGCAAGCGACTGCCCCTCACCCTAGCCCTCTCCCCATGACAAGTGCAGCGTCATGGGGAGAGGGGATGCAGCGGAAGAGGGGATGCAATGCGCCGGACGTTTATCGTCCTTCGCGCCACCAGGCGATGGCGAGCAGGAACAGCAGCACTGCGAGCGCCGCGAGCCCTGTAAACATCGGCGTCAGCTTGACGCCGCGGGTCAGGTAGGCGTTGCGATCCTTGAGACCCATCCAGCCGGAGCCTGCGAGCAGCTTGGCGTTGGAGAGCATGGTCACACGCGGCACCTCGACCGATGCGCCCGTGACGCCGGAAAGCAGGCCCGAGGACTTGGTCCAGAACACGCCGCCGCCGGTCGCCTCGGCAATCGGCCTCATTTTGTCCTCGGTCGCGGTCACCTCGTTCATTTCGCGCGGATCTTCGACGCCGGCATTGGCCACCGCCGTCAGCGGTCCCGTCGGGGCTTGCGTTTCGGCCTTGTAGAGGCCGGGGATTTTGACGTCGATCGCGGCGCGCCAGATGCCCTTGCCCTGGTCCTCGAGCTTCACGTCCGAAACTTCGCCCCCCGGCGCCGATAGCTTCACGGCAGGAACCGTGTCTTCCATCGATCGCCGCTCGAGCGTCAGTTTCAGTCCCTTCGCTGAAGCAATGAGCCGTTCCTCCTCGAGGTCGGGCTCCTTCATCAGCCAGTGCGAAAGCCGCCTCAGCAGATCGGTATGCGGCCCGCCGCCTTCGTATCCACGCGCCCACAGCCACGCCTGATCGGATGTCAGAAGCGCGACGCGCCCCTTGCCCTTGCGATCGAGAATGAGCAGCGGGCGGTCTTCGGAACCCGACATTACTACGCGGCCCTTGTCGGGGCGCACTTCCGCCTGGCGGAACCAACGTCCCCAGCCCGGCGTCTCGCCGCCCGACACCAGGCAAGTCCTGGGTCACGGGATGCTTTTGTCCGACATCCGTGATTTTCGCCTTGAATGGTGCCTCGAGCACACGCCCCGTCGGCGGCGCCGGCAGCACCGGCTGCAGCGGCGTCTTATAGAGCGAGTAGGCGCTCGCATAATCGTCGCCCGCCGCCACCAGCAGCGCGCCGCCGTGCTGGTCCACGTAGCGCGTGATGTTGTCGTAGTAGAGCAGCTGCAGGATGCCCTTGTGCTCGTAGCGGTCGAAGATGATCAGGTCGAAATCCTTGATCTTCTCGGAAAACAGTTCGCGCGTCGGAAAGGCGATGAGGGACAGCTGGTTGATGGGCGTGCCGTCCTGCTTTTCCGGCGGCCTCAGAATGGTGAAGTGGACGAGATCGACGGCGGCATCCGACTTCAGCAGGTTGCGCCATGTGCGCTCGCCTGCGTGCGGTTCGCCCGAGACGAGCAGTACGCGCAGGTTCTCGCGCACGCCTTCGGCGACGATGACCGAGCGGTTGTTGGCCGGCGTCAGCTCGCCTGCGGCGGTTTCGAGTTCGACTTCAACGATATTCGTGCCCGAATGCGGGAATGGCATGTCGAGCTTTAGTGATTTGCCGATTTCGGTGCGAAGCGTTTCGTCCGGGCGGCCTTCGCGACGCACTTTCAAGGTGACGGGCGCGGCGCTCTGCCCGGTCTTTCCGGTTTCGCGCACCGCAAGTTCGATCGGGCGCGATTGTCCGACGAGGCCGTAACGCGGCGCCTCGATGATCTCGATGCGGCGGTCGAATTCCCCCGGCGCGCCGGTGAGCAGCGCATGCACGGGGGCGTCGAAGCCTAGGCTCGCCGCGCTCTTCGGCACGTCGTGCACCTGCCCGTCGGTGACCATGATGACGCCGGCGATGCGGTCTGGCGGCGTATCGGTCAAGGCGGCGTTGAGGTCGGTGAAGAGGTTGGTGCCGGCCGCCGTCGTCTCGCTGGGTTTTGCGCCATCGACCCACTTGACGTTGAGATTGGGGATCTTGGCGAGCTTCGCCTCGAGCTCACGTTTGATCGCCGCCGTTTCTTCCGGCCGCCTGGCCAATTGCTGGCTGGTCGAACCGTCGAGCATGACGATCGCGACGTTGGCGAGGTTTTCGCGTTCTTCCTCGCGCAGCGTCGGATTGAGGAGGGCGAAGATCAGCGCCGTCAAAGCCGCAAGGCGCAGCAGCGCGCCGCGGGTCCGGCGCACGAACAACAGCGCAATCAACGCAACCGCGACAAGGCCCAGGCCCCAGAGAAGCGGCGCCGGCAGCAGGGGTGCGAAATCGACCGACCAGTTCATGGTTGCCTCACTGCCCCAACCGTTCAAGCAGCGCCGGCACGTGCACCTGGTCGGCTTTGTAGTTGCCGGTCAAGGCGTGCATCACGATGTTGACGCCGGCGCGGAAGGACATCTCGCGCTGGCCCTCGCCGCCGGGCACGACGGGATAGAGGGCGCGACCGCGTTCGTCGAGCGCCCAGGCGGCAGCGAAGTCGTTGGAGGTGATCATGATCGAGGTGACGCCGTCGGAGACGCGGGCCTTGTGGCTTTCCGGGTTCGCGTCCGAAATCGCTTCGACCCACAAGTTGCCGCCGTCCCAGCGGCCAGGGAAGGAATGCAGGAGGTAAAACGACTTGGTCACGACGTGGTTCTCGGGCACCGGCTCGAGACGCGGCACGTCGAGTTTTCCCAGCAGGCGCTGCAGGGCGTTACCGCTTTTGCCGCCGATCGGCAGCTGGTTGACGCCGCCCTGACCGTAGTCGCGGGTATCGAAAATGATTAAACCGCCTTCCTTCATGTAGGCGTCGATCTTGGCGATGGCGATGTCTGGAAGCGCTTGCGCAGTTTCGAGCACCGGCCAATAAAGCAGCGGAAAGAACGCGATTTCGTCCTTCTCGATGTCGACGCCCTGCGGTTTGCCGGGATCGACGGCGGTGCGCGTGGTCAACACCTTGCCGAGCCCGGTCAAGCCCTGGCGGCTGATCTCGTCGGCTTCGGCATCGCCGCTCAAGACATAGCCGATGGTGACCTTGCTCGTCGCTTCGACGGCCGCGGCGTCTTCCGGCTTCAACGGCGGCGACACGACCTGACCCGCGGCGGCGCGGTCTGCGGGAGCGTCGCGCTCCTGGGCTTTTGCTTGCCACGGTGTAACGGCGGCCGCCGCGAAAAGACAAACAGCAAGCGCCGCGGCTGAAGCGGTATGGCGGCGCTTGAAAACATGCGCGAGGCCGCCCGCCTGCAGCACGAGCACGGCGAGAATGTCGGCAAAAAGCAACGCCAGGGCCAGTGCCAGCATCCAGGGTTTCAAGGGCGTGCTCGCGGCGTTGTCGTAGGTGAGACGCATCGCGCCGGCCGGCAGTCGTGAAATGGCGCTCAGCGCCGATTTCGGGCCAAGCACGTTGATTGAATGCGGCACGGCATTCTGGCCGTAGTAGCCCGGGGGATGCTCGAGGCTCGGCGTCAAGGTCTCGGTCTCGGACGCTTTGATCGGCTCGGCCGTCGGCGGCGGCGGCTTCAAGACGCCAAAGCCGTCAAGCGTTCGCAACGGCGGCAGCACGACCTGCGTTTCGTCCGTCTTGGCGGTTTCACTTGTCGTCGTGGCGGTGCCGCCCTCCGCGGCCGTCGCGGCGCCGAGGCGTCCCATGGTCGATATCCGTTTCAGCATTTCGACGAACAGGCCCGAGATCGGCAGGCTCGACCAGTCGGAATTCGCCGTGATGTGGAAGAGCACGACGCGGCCCTCGCCACGGCGTTTCGAGGTGACGAGCGGCGTGCCGTCGGCGAGCCGAGCCCAGATCTCGATATCGCCCGAAAGCTTGGCCGGGTCGGCGAGAACCTGACGGTGGATGGTGACGTCGGGGGGAATAGGAAGGCCGGCGAACGGGCTTGTCTCTTCGAAGGCAGCGAGTGCCTGCGGCGTCGACCAGGAAAGGGCGCCACCGAGCGAACGCCCGCCGGAGCGAAGCGGCACGGGAATGAGATCGTCGCCGCCCTTTTCGAGCCGCGGACCGGCGAATCGTACCAGGACGCCGCCGCGTTTCACGAAGGCCTCGACCTGCTTTTCGGCTTCGCCCGAAATCGTGCCGATGTCGGCCAGCATCAGTACCGAGACGTTCTGCTTCAGGAGACTGTCGATACCGGCGGTCAGATTGGCGTCGTTGCTGACGGCCAGTTCGGCGAACGGCGCCAGCGCCTTCTGGATGTAATAAAGCGGCGCCAGCAGCGGCTGCGCCTGCTCGCGGCTTTCGCCCGAAATGAGCCCCACGCGATGCCACTGCGTCGCCGCATCGATCAGGCTGACGGCACCGGCCGAGCGTTCGCCGGGAATCTCGATGCGCGCCACCTGGTTTCGCAGTTCCATCGGCAGCTCGAAGGTGACCTTGGTCTCGGTCCCCCCCGCTTGAAACGCGTAGGCAGCTTCGCCGAGCCGCTCGCCACGCGCGGAAAACGCGTGCACCGGACCGGCGCGTGGCGAACCCGAAGCCGACATTACGCGGGCCTCGAGCTTGCCCTTTTCGCCAAGTTGTGCCGAAAGACCGAGTGCTTCCTCGCCCTTGCGTTTCGTCGATCACCGCCAACGAGCCGGCGCCCGAAATCTTCTGCAGGGCGGTCGCGAATTCGGCCGCGTCCTTCGCATGGTCGATGCCGTCATGCAGCCAGACGACGCTGGCGCTCGCGGTCTTGGAATTCTGGAACAGCGTTTCGAGTGCCTTTGCCGCCTGCAGGCGCGAGGGCGCAAAGGGCTGCGGCGCAATCGCGGCCGCCGTCGTGCGCGCCTCGACCGGTGGTTCGATTCTGGGCGTGATCACCTTGGTCGCTGGTGCCGTCGCCAGCAGCACGACGGCGCGGCCCTGGCTTTCGGCCTCCGTGATCAGCCGGTCGATCATGCGGAAACGGATCGGCCAGCGGGATGCTGCCGCCCAGTCGTTGTCGATGGCGATGACGAGGGGCCCCGAACCCTTGAGCGCCGTTTCCTTGGACGGATTGAGCACCGGCTCGGCCAGTGCGAAAATGACCAGGGCGGCGGCAAGCAGGCGCAGCAGCGTCAGCCACCAGGGTGTCTTGTCCGCCGATTTCTCCTCGTTTTCCAGGCCGACCAGGATGCGCGTCGGCGGAAACTCGATCTGCGCCGGACGCGGCGGCACGGCGCGCAGCAGCCAATAAATGATGGGCAGCGTCGCGAGTGCGGCAAGAAGCCAGGGATTGAGAAAGGCGAGGGCGCCGAAGGTCATGGGTTCGACGCCTCCGTCTCGCCGGTACCTTTCCAGCGCAAGGCGGCACCCGAGCCGCCGAGGTGGGCGATCAAGGCAAGAAGCGGCTCGGCCGGCGGCCGGTCGGTGTGATGCACGAGGAACGACCAGCCGATGCGGTGGGCGATTTCCTGCAGGTTTTCCCGATGCGCCTTGAGCCGCTGCTTATAGCGCTCGCGTAGGCCCTCGACGCGGTCGGCGACCCAGCGTTCCGAGCCATCGGGCGATAGGAATTCGGTGCGGCCCGAGTAAGGCAGCGTTTCTTCCGCCGGATCGAGCACCTGCACGAGATGGCCGTTGGCACCGGCGGCGCCGAGGCCTTCGACGTACTCGCGGATGGTGTCGATCGGATCGAGGAAATCCGAAATCAGGATGGCGGTCGAGAATCGCGCGAGCCGTGCCGGCGGCGGTACCGAAGCGTCGAGCTTTTCGGTCCCTTCCATGACGATCGTTTCGGCGAGACGCTGGGTGGCGCGCCGGTTCGCCGTTGGCTGTGTCACGCCGAGAAGCGCGACGCGCTCGCCGCCGCGCACGAGAAGCTCCGTCGCGGCGAGAGTCAGAACGAGAGCGCGGTGATGCTTGGAGTGCTGCGAAAGGTGGCTCTTGAAGCGCATCGACGGCGACAGGTTCGGCCAAAGATAGATCGTGTGGGCGGCTTCCCATTCACGTTCGCGGACGTAGAGATGATCGGAACTGGCCGAGCGTCGCCAGTCGATCAGCTGCGCCCCTTCGCCGGATTGATACAGCCGGAACTGCCAGAACGTCTCGCCGGGACCGGCGCGGCGGCGGCCGTGTATGCCATGCGCGACGGTTGCGGCGATGCGGTCGGCTTCCATCAGAAGTTCAGGCATCAGATCGACGAGGCTCACGGCCTCGCGCTCGAGCGCCAAGATCCTGCGCCCGTCCTCGCCGCTGGTCATGGGACGGCCGCCTTGGCCCGGCATTCCGTTCACTCCGCCGCTTCTGCGAGGCGCGCGATGATCTTGGCCAGATCCTGACCTTCGGCGCGGGCCGCGAACGACAGCGCCATGCGGTGCTTCAAGACCGGCTCGGCGAGCGCCACGACGTCGTCGACCGAGGGTGCGAGGCGGCCGTCGATCAGCGCCTTGGCACGAACGGCGAGCATCAAGGCCTGGCTGGCGCGGGGACCAGGTCCCCAGGCGACGTACTTGTCGGTTTCGGTGTTGGCGCCGGTGCCGGGGCGCGCCGAGCGCACGAGCTTCAGGATCGCTTCGACGACCTTGTCGGGAACAGGTATCTGGCGCACGAGACGCTGGGTGGCCATCAGCTCCTGGGCGGAGAGCACGGGCTCGATCTTGGCGCTGTCGGTGCCGGTCGTGGCGTAGAGCATGCGCCGCTCGGCGACGAGGTCGGGATAATCGACGTCGATCTGCAGCAGGAAGCGGTCGAGCTGGGCTTCGGGCAGCGGATAGGTGCCTTCCTGCTCCAGCGGGTTTTGTGTTGCGAGCACGTGGAAGGGGGCGGGCGTATCGTGGCGATGGCCGGCGACCGTGACGTGGTGTTCCTGCATGGCCTGCAGCAGCGCCGACTGGGTCTTGGGCGAGGCGCGGTTGATTTCGTCGGCCATCAACAGCTGGGTGAAAATCGGCCCCTTGATGAAGCGGAACGATCGCGCCCGCCCCGGCTCGTCTTCGAGCACTTCCGAGCCGATGATGTCGGAGGGCATGAGGTCGGGCGTGAACTGGATGCGCTTGGCGTCCAGCCCCAGGACCTTGCCCAGCGTATCGACGAGCAGCGTCTTGGCAAGGCCCGGCACGCCGATCAACAGCGCGTGGCCGCCGGAGAGCAGCGTCAGCAGCGTGCGCTCGATGACGGCGTCCTGGCCGAAGATCACGCTCGCTGCGGTTTTATGCGCCCGCTGAATGCGTTCGGACGCAGCTTCCAGGCGCGGGACGATATCTGCATTCGTGTCGATGACTGTGCTCATGCCGGCCGGCATCCCTTCAAGGCTCTGTTTGCGGCGTTGGAGGCGCCGGTTGGGTTCAGTTGTGCGGTGCGGCCGGCAGCTTAATCCCGTGCGCCGCAAGCCCGCGAAATCAATCTCGAACGTTCCCGCCACGCCCCCTTATGGTCAAGTGAATGTTACGTTAGAAAGCGCGTCCTAGACCTTTGGGGAGGGTGGCGAGCGCCGCATTCTCTGCCGATGACAAGGGGCCGATGGATAAGTCGCAAAATTCGGCCCTCGAGGTCCTGGTGAAGGCGGCGGGCGGGGCCACTGGTCCGCGCCCGGTCGAGGCGTGGAATCCGCCCTACTGTGGCGACATCGGCATGGCCATCGGGGTGGATGCAACATGGAGTTACCGCGGCAGCCCGATTGGACGCATGGGCCTCGTCAAGCTCTTCGCCTCGATCCTGCGTAAGGACGCCGACGGGCGGACCTACCTGGTTACACCAGCGGAGAAGGTCGATGTCGCAATCGCGGACGCGCCGTTCCTGGCGGTCGAGATGGCGGTGTCAGGTGAAGGCCGGGAGCAGACGATCACGTTCCGCACCAACGTCGACGATGTCGTCACAGTCGGTCTGGATCACCCGCTACGCTTCGCGGTGCAGCCCTCCTCCGGCGGATTGAAGCCTTACGTCCTGGTGCGCGGCCGGCTCGAGGCACTGGTGACACGTGCGCTCTATGCCGACCTCGTGGCGCTGGCGAGCGAGGAGAGCGGCACACTGGGTCTTTGGAGCGGCGGCATGTGGTGGCCGCTTGCCCAAAAATAAAAACGGCTCCCCTGTGTTTGCAGGGAAGCCGATTATCTTTTTTTTGAGCTTGGCGCGGTTAGCGGCCGAGCCAGTACGTGCTCATCAGGTCGGACGTCGCGGCGAATGCGGGAGACGTAGCGACGGCGAAAAGGCCGGCGATGAAAGTGGCTGCAATCTTGTTCATGTCAGAATCTCCTAGAATTGAAATATGGGACCGGTGAAAATTTCTGCTGGTTCTGGTCCGACGCCGGATTAGCGGCCGATCCAGTAAGCGTGCATGAGGTCTGTGGTCGCCGCGAAAGCCGGCGAGGTGGCAGCGACCGCAACAGTGGTGAGAGCAAGGGCGATGATCTTCTTCATGGTGGTTCTCCAAATGGGGTTGAATGATTGAGGTACGCAGTTTCAGGTTTCGAGTTTCAGTTTCGACCGTGGCCTCCGGGGTCCTGCCCATGTCCGCCGCGTTCTTGAGTTGAAATATATCGGCGGGGAACGGCGATCTGAAATATCGAGTGGCGATTAAATCCATAGACAACGGGAGAGGCATGCGCGAAATAGGCCGGAATTCCTGCGATTTCTCACGCGTCCGTAACTTGGAGCGCACGTCAGCTCACGCCGGTGTGAGGGCGCATTAAATTGGCGCGTGCGGGTGCAGAAAATTGGCGGGGGAGTTGAGGAACTACTGCTTGTGCGAAGGCGCGAGCCTGGCGCCGGAAAGCAGCCCAAGCGATATCCACGACTGCAGATACTGCGCCGCTCGTAGCGCTGCGGTGTCGGGATCGTCGAACGTCGCCAGCATTTCGCACAGCACGCCGAAGCGAACGCCCTTTGCAGCTTCGTCCCACAGCATCGCTTCCTCGCGGCCGAGCACGCGATAGCGCGGGGTCACGTCCTTGCGCCAGACCAGGAACGTCTGCGGCAATGCGATTTGCTCGGGTGCGGGCGGCGTCCGCTCCTCCGCCAGCGCCGACCAGACGTCATCGAGGTTCATCACGGTATCGAAGCGGCGGGCGGAGGGATGTGGCACAAACGTCAGGCGTTCGAAAGCGTCGATCGCAAAACGGGAAAGCGCCGCCTGTTCGAGCGGCGCCGCATCAGCACAATCGAAGGCGTCGTTGAGAGCCCCTTCGAGTGTCGCAATCGCGGTTGCCATCGGCGTCGCTGCGAGCGGCGCATACGTTGCGACGAACTCCGGCAGTTCGCGGCCATACCAGCGGGCGTTGGGAGTGTGCGATGGGTTCGCAGCAATGAAATCCAGTGCCAGCCGGTCGAAGTGGTCGTCGCCGAGATAAGTATGCAGCCGCTCGAAGTCGTGCTTCAGGAAATCGCCGAGACGGATGACGTAGGCGTTGCGATAGACGCCGAATAGCGTCTCCTTTGTCTCGCGCGGGCTGTCGGGGATCAGTGCCAGACTGCCAGCGCTGCCATTCAAGATATCCTGCTGAAACGTGGCCTGGAGATCGGCGAGTTTCATGGCACTATTCCGCGGCGTTACGTGCGGGGGCCGCGCGGCGCGGGAAAGGCTGGCGAAGTGTCGCCTCCGCGATCTCGCGCGCGTGGCGCAATTCCTCGACGAGCTCGGCGAGCGGGGGAATATTGTCATCGCGCTCGATCATGGTCGAGACCGGGCCGAAACGTTCGAGTGCCGCGGCGAAGAGATCCCACACTTCCTCGCGCACCGGGGCATCGTGCGTGTCGATGATGTAGGTGCCCATGTCGCTATGGCCGGCGAGATGGAATTGGACCACGCGGTCGGCGGGAATGCCGTCGAGGAAGGCTTTGGCGTCATAGCCGTGATTGTAGGCGCTGACGAAGACGTTGTTGACGTCGAACAGCAGCCAGCAGCCGGTGCGCCGGCTCATTTCGGAAATGAACTCCCATTCCGTCATCTCGCTCTCGTTGAACGAGACGTAGGTTGAGACGTTTTCCAGGCACAGCGGCCGGCCGATGCGTTCCTGCACGTAGGCGATGCGAGACGCAACGTGATCGAGAGCTTCGCGTGTGTAGGGGATGGGGAGGAGGTCATGCAGGTTGACGCCGTGCACGCCGGTCCAGCACAGATGATCCGAGATCCACCGGGGCTTGACGCGCTTCGACAGCGTGACGAGCGCATCGAGATAGTCCTCGTCGAACGGCGCCGTCGAGGCGATGGAGAGCGAGACACCGTGCTGTACGAGGGGGTAGCGTTCGGCGATCTGGTCGAGCATGCGCAGCGGCTGACCGCCTGGGATCATGTAGTTCTCGGAAATGAATTCGAACCAGTCGATCGCCGGATCGCCGTCGAGAATTTCGCGGTAATGTTGTGGGCGCAGGCCGAGGCCGAACCCGAGCGGCGCCGGCTTCTGCGCCGGCGCGATGGTGCCGGTTATGGCGTTTCGGCCGGGGTTAGGGATGCTCAATGGGTCAACCAAGCTCTGGTGCGGAAGGCGATAGGCAAGACTAGCTCAAAAGTACCCTTGACGGGAGACCCGGCGGCGCCTCGTGGGGCGGGCACCGCCGGGTTCCGCTCTGCATGCGGGGGTGCGCAGCAGGAGGCTTGATTACTTCGCTTCTTCGAACGAGATCTGGACCTTCTCGTCCTTGTTGGAGGCCGCGGCCGCGTCGCATTCGGCCTTGGTCATTTCCGAGAAACCCTGGCCCTTGCACTTGTTCTTGCCGGCGCATTCGTTCTTCGCCGTCTTGCACTTGCCTTTGCCGGCGCAGGCATTGGCGCCGATGCAGTGACCCTTGGCGTCAGTGGCTGCGTTGGCCATGGTGACGGCAACGGCGCCCGAGAACATGAGGGCAGCGGCCGTGGCGGCGATCGCGGCGCCGGACTTCGGTGACATTTTCATGGGGTTTCCTCCGTCTGTTCCCGCCGCCGACAATCGGCCAGCGGGTCGACAGGGGAGTTTCGTGTCTGCCTGCGAGAAAGTTTCACGCTCACAATTCTGTGATCGGGCGCGCATTGTGACGGACTTGAGAGAACAGTCGCTCAGTGGACCTTGAATTCGGCGTCGAGCAGCTTGAGCTCGGCGGGGCGGATAAGGCGGGCGTGCGCGACCGTGACCTTGTAGAGCTTGCCGTCGAGCTTGGCCGACCAGAAGTCCAAGAACGCTTTGAGCTTGGGAAAGCGCGGCGCGGAATCGTACTCTTGCCAGATGTAGCTCTGCAGCAGCGCCGGATAGTCCGGGAGCCTGTAGAGAATGTGCGCCGTCGTCAGGCTGAAGCCCTGCAGCTGGGCCTGGAAGTCGCCGTCGATTTTCGTCGTCAGTTTGCCGGACACTCGAGTTCTCCCTTGTGGTCGAACGCGCACCCCCTGCTGAACAACGAATGGTAGGCAAGAATCGTTTCTGAGCAACAAAGAAATATGATGAATTCCCGGTATGTTGCCGTCACGCATTGCCTGGCAGCCTTGCGCGAAGAGTGCTGATAGACGCACGCGGATTTCTTGTGCTGCACTGCGTCCCGTATGCTGCGATGCAATTGCCGTCGCGACGGAACACGGTGCGACAATGCAGTAAGACAACGAGGGACCATGCTGGAGACGGCGCTGACGAGTTTCACCACCTTCTTCGCGACCATCGGGCCGCTCGAGGCTGCAGTACTTTTTGCGACGCTGACGCCGAAGATGGCGCGGTCTGCGCGCCGCGAGATTGCCGTGCGCGCCACGATCATCGCCACGGTGATCCTGGCGCTGTTTACGCTACTCGGCGGGCCGCTACTTCGCCAGCTCGGCGTCTCGATCGCGGCGCTGCAGACGGCGGGCGGTATCGTGCTGTTCTTCATCGCGCTCGACATGATCTTCGCCCGCCCTGGCGGCGTGGTGAAAATCACGGCCGTCGAAGGCGAGGAGGCGCAGACGCGCGAGGACGTCGCCGTCTTCCCGCTGGCGACGCCGCTGCTCGCAGGTCCCGGCGCCATGAGTGCCGGCATTCTTCTCGCCGCCAACGTGCACGGCGAACCATTCGGTTTGGCGGTCGTGTCGGCGGCACTCGCCGCGGTCATGGCCGTCACGCTGGTGCTGCTTGCGCTGGCACATGAGCTGAATGCCATGATGAGCTTGACGGCGCAGCGCGTGCTCGTGCGCGTCTTCGGCATACTGCTTGCGGCCATCGCCGTGCAGTCGGTTTTCAACGGCATTGCCGCCTCGGGCCTCGTGCGACTTCCCGGCTGACACCATTGCCGCTCCACCGGGTCGGGCTGAACCTTGGGGGGAAATCTCGATATCCGCCGGCCGTTAGCCTCTCCTTAAGCCTTCGGTGTTTCAATCCGGCACAGAAACTTTCCCGTGTGCCGGGGCGTTCTTCGTTGCGTAATGTAGAGGCGTAATCTCATGTCCGCGTACTTGTCTCAGCTGAAGCCAGGCGCCACGCCGGCTGTCCTTTCGTGCGCGCTTGTCGCATTATCCCTCGGCGGATGCGCGTCGTGGAACTCCAATCAATACACGGCCGAAAATGCCGCCGTCGCGCCGTCTCAGGCCGTGGCACAGGTGCCCGCCGCCGAAACCGAAGCCGATGGTATGCCGGCACAGACGCCGCCGATGCACCGCGCCAATCAGGTTCCTGATGATCCGAGCGAGCCCTACAGCCGCAACTACGGCGGGCCTAATCCTTCCGTGCGTCCGCTCGCAAAGCCGGAGACGCCGAAGCCGGTGCCCGCGCCGGTCCGCCAGGCTGCAGCTGACAACAACCTGACAAGGCCATACTGGAAAGTCGCGAGCGTCGCCGCACGAGATGAATGAATGTTCAGCTCGAGGTCACATCGGGCGCACGATTTCAGAATAGCAAGGGCGACGATAACGGGCGGGCGACGGATTTCCGTTGGGCCGTCCGTTTGCGTTTCGAGGACCGGCGCGTCTTGCGGCGGAATCCCGGGACCCTTGAACATCAACCGCAACGTGTGCGCCCGTTCGGCGCCAATGAGGAGACAACAAGATGGGTAAGATCACATTGAGTATGCTCGCGCTGGCCGCGGGCGTGTTCGCGCAGGGTATCGCGCCGACTTCGGCTAACGCTATGCCGCTTGCAAAAAGCGGAATAGCCGCAAGTCATGAGGGCGTCACCCAGGTCCGGCGCGATGGCAATTCCATGGGCGGTGGCAATTTCAGCCGGCGCAGCTTTAGCGGCAATCGCTTCATCGGCTCCAATCACATCGGCCGGCGCAGCTTTAGCGGCAATCGCTTCATCGGCTCCAATCACATCGGCCAGCGACGCTTCAGCGGCAATCGCTTCCATCGCCGCCACCACTTCGGTTCGCGCATCTACTTTTACAACACCTACGGCTACTACAACAACTGCTCGTGGTTGAAGCGCAAGGCGCTTTATACCGGTAGCCGCTATTGGTGGAACCGCTATTGGGAATGCCGCAACGGCTACTAAGACCGCGGCATTTTGCAAAACGCCGGGGACGCTCCAGCGCGTGGGGCGTCCCCATTTTTCGTGGTATGGGACGGCACGCCTGCGCTAGGGTTCGGCGATGACACCGTTGAGGATTTGCCGTTACTCGGACTTTTCACCGAGCCCCGCTCTCGAAGCCGGGCTCGATGCCATTTTTTTCGAGACGAGCAACACCAAGTCCTTTGCCGATGCGACCGACTGCGCCGCCTTCCGCGAACGCTGGCTTGGCCGCTACCTCGCGCATGATGCCTTGACGACGTTCCTCGCGCTGGATGCAGCGGACAACGTTGCAGGGTACGTCGCAGGCAGCTTCGACGATCCAGCCACGGCGCCGCGATTCGCGGATGTCGCGTATTTCCAAGCTTTCAAGCTACTGACACAGTGCTTCCCGGCACATCTCCACATCAATGTCGCGGCGGCACATCGCAACCGTGGTCTCGGCGCCGGGCTCATCGCGCATTTCATCGCCGAAGCCAAGCGGGCCAGTTGCCCGGGCGTGCACGTGGTCACCAGCCGCGCAGCACGCAATGTTGCGTTCTATGTCCGCAACGGCTTTCGCGAGGAGGGCGTGGACGGCGGCGGCGACAGGCAAGTCGTCTTTCTTGCCCGGACGCTATGACGTGTCGTGGCGCCAGCGGTTTCTACATGCGCTTTTCCACATGCGACTTCTGCGGTAGTCGCGGCTGAGGCGCTCCGATGCGTGCGCAGCCCCTTGCGGGGGGCGCTGCGAACGGCTTTGGTCTCACCTTATGAGCTTGCGATTCATCCATAGCGCCGATTGGCAGCTTTCAAAGCCGTTCGCGAACTTTCCATCCGCTCTTGCCGGCGAGCTTGCGGCTGCGCGTCTCGCGGTCATCCGGCGCATTGCCGCGATCGCGCGCGAGCGGCGGGCGGATTTCGTTGTCGTCGCCGGTGACGTCTTCGACGGCGACGGCATCGCTGCCGTCGAGCTGCGCAGGGCGCTCGCGCTTCTGCACGCCGAAGCCGGCATCACCTGGATGTTGCTTCCGGGCAATCACGATCCGGCGCGGCCGGGCGGGTTGTGGGAGCGTATCGCTCAAATCGGCGTGCCGGCGAATGTCGTGGCGTGTCTCTCGCCTGCACCGATCGCACTTGGAGACGGCGCCGTCCTCCTTCCCGCGCCGTTGACCAGCAAGGCGCCGGGTGGCGATCCGACGGAATGGATGCAAGGCGCCGCGACACCGCAAGGCCACCTTCGTATCGGATTGGCGCATGGCTCGGTGCAAGGCTTCGGCAGCGAAGGTGAAAGCAGCGTTACGATCGCGCGCGATCGCGCCAAGACGGCGGGGCTCGATTATCTGGCGCTCGGCGACTGGCACGGTACGAAATGCATCGACGCGCGGACATGGTACGCGGGCACGCCCGAGCCCGATCGTTTTCCGGACAATGAGCCGGGTCACGTGCTCGCCGTCTCGATCGAGCCCGGTGCACCGCCAAAGGTCGAGCGCATCGCGAGCGCGACATTCACCTGGGCAAAGCTCGACGCTTCACTCAGGAGTGCCGATGATCTGCAGCTCCTCGAGGGTCGCATACTCGCACGCGTTACCGATCCGCAGCGCCTGCTCGTCCGCCTGTCGCTCACCGGTGCTCTGACGCTGTCGGAAATGGCCGCGTTCGATCGTTGGCGCCAGCGTCTCGAAGGTGGCGTTCGTCATCTGGATGTGTACGCCAATAGCGTCGCGGTCCACGTCGGGGGCGGCGATCTCGCGGCGTTCGGAGCCGATGGCGCATTGCGCGAAGCTGCCGAACGCCTGTCGTTGCTCGCGCGCGACGATGCCCATCTGGAATCGCAAGCCGCAAAACTGGCATTGCAACGGCTCGCTGCGTTCGCTGCCGAAGCAAGGGGCATGGCCCCATGAAAATCCTGGGCCTACGCGCTGCCCGCTTTCGCCGTTTTTCCGATCCCGTGGCACTCGAAGGCTTCGACGCGGGCGTCAACGTCATCGCCGGTCAGAACGAGACCGGAAAGTCGACGCTTTTCCTGGCGCTCGAAGCCGCGTTTTTGACGCCGCACGCCAAGACCGGCGCCGCTCTCGACTTCATGCGTCCGCGCGGCGGCGGCGGCGAGCCTCTGGTCGAAGCCGATTTCGAGACCGCAGGTAAGCGCTACCGCATTCGCAAGCAGTTTGGGCGCGGCAAGTCGGCGGTACTAAAGGACCTTGCAACGGGCAAGGATTTGGCGCGCGCCGCGGACGCCGAGGACATGCTCGCCAATTTAATCGGCTCGACGAGCGACGGTCCGGGCCGCGCCGGCCTCGTTTGGGTGCGCCAGCGCCGGGCGTTGCTGGCCCCCGATCCCGATCTCGATCCCGAAACCGGAAAGCCGCGTCCGCGCGGCGAGCGCAACGCCTTGACGGTGGCACTGGGCGACGACGTCGTCGAAGCCGCCGGGTCGGAAGTCGCGGACGCGGTCATGACGAAAGTCGCGGCGGCGCTTGGTGATCTCGTGACGTCGGCGCGCGGCGACGCCCGCAAAGGCGGCGCTTACGATCTTGCCCTCAAGGCGCGCGCCAAGGCCGAAGAGAACCTCGCGAAGGCACGCGTTGCGGCCGCGGCCAGCGAAGCGCGCTTCGCCAGAATAGCGGAATTGACCGTGGCGCTCTGCGCGTCTCCAGCCAGCACGATTGACGGCGACGAGCACATCGCACGCGGCGAACAGGCGCTCGCGGCAGCGGCGCAAATGCGCGTGCGCCGCGACCAGCTTGCGAGCGACCGTGGCGCGCGCCGGCTCGAAGCAGAAAACGCGCGCCAGGCTTTAGAGGCCTCGAACGTTGCAGCGGTGCGTCTCGCTGAACTTACGGCGCGGCTCGAGACGGCACGCCGCCTCGAAGCCGAGGTGCAGGCGCATTCGGCGGCGCTCAATTCCGATGCCGTAACGCCGGCGCGTCTCAAGCGCCTCGACGCTATCGAGCGCGCCATTGCGGTGAGCGATGCTCAGTCCGGCGGGCCGGGCGCCCGCGTCGATCTCGAATTGACGCCGGAAGGCGCGAGGAA
The DNA here is from genome assembly GCA_963732525.1 of uncultured Alphaproteobacteria bacterium. Taxonomy (GTDB): domain Bacteria; phylum Pseudomonadota; class Alphaproteobacteria; order Rhizobiales; family Hyphomicrobiaceae; genus Hyphomicrobium_B. The sequence continues at coordinate 14,922 of CAVSZX010000022.1, read as the reverse complement.
GGTTACGGCCTCGGGCTCGCCTGCCGCAAAGCACTACGAGGTCAGCGAGCGGCTGACGCTGGCCATCGATGGTGTCGGCTCGGTCCATGTCACGGCGGCGGGCGCTGAGCACGCCGCAGCCGCGCGATTGAAGCGTGAAGAGGCCGGGTCGGCGCTCGCGGCATCTCTCCTGGAAATGCAGGCCCCAGACATCGCGACGGCGCGGGCGATGGGCGAAGCTCGCCACGCGCGACTGATGGCGCTCGACGAAGCTCGGGCCAGGCTCTCGGCGTTGGCACCGAAAGGTACTGTGGTACTCGCCGGCGAGTTCGCGTCCCTCGGTCCACCACTCGAATCGGCGGCGAAATTGACCTTGCAACAGCGCGCCGAAGATCTGGCACTTGCCGCCGCCGCTGCCGCGCGGGCCTATGAAGAGGCGCGTGTTGCGGCACCCGACGATGCAGCGGTGCGCCAGCTCTCGGCCGATGTCGAGGCATTGAAGACGGCGTCGAAGACGCGCGCCGATGCCGCCCGCCGCATGAGCCTCGAACTGGAGCGTCTGAGGGGCGAGCAGGCGGGTTTTGACGAGGAAGGTCGGGCGCAGGATTGCGATCGCGCCGAGGGCGAGCGCAAACGCGCGAACCGCGATGTCGAGCGCCTCGAGGAAGAAATCGCGGCGCTGCGGCTATTATTGCAGACGCTGAAGGGTGCGACGGACGCCATCAAGTCGCGCTATTTCGACCCCGTGGCACGGGCGATCACGCCGTATCTCGTCCGGCTTTTTCCCGATGCGGCCGTCGATCTGGAAGAGGGCTTTTCGCTTCGCGCATTGACGCGCGCCGGGGAGCGGGAGGAGTTCACCGTGCTCTCCGACGGCACGCGCGAGCAGCTTGCCGTGCTGGTGCGCATGGGCTTCGCGCGCGTGCTCGCCGAGCGCGGCGTGCCGGTGCCACTCGTGCTCGACGATCCGCTAGTCTATTCCGACGATGGCCGTCTCGCCGCCATGTGTCGGGCGCTCGAAGATGCGGGCAGCGTGCATCAGGTCGTGCTCATGACCTGTCGCGAAACGGCGTTCCAGAAGCTCGCCGGCCGCCGTCTCTCCGTGGAGATCTGGCGGCCCGACGATTTGATCTGAACGGGAGAGCCTGGCAAGTGATGCGATTTTAATATTTCCCGCCGGGCAGACGCGGCGGCACGATGGTGACCGTTGCTTCCGAGTCCGTCTCCGCTTCCACGCTCGCGACGCTTCGGTTGTCCCCGGCAATGGCGTGCTCCGAGGCGGCCGAGCGCGGCGGGGCGACGGCGGAAAGCGTTGCGCCATCGCGTGGGTCGTCCTTGGTGCGGCGCGACTTGCCTTCGAACATGGCGCCCTGCTCGATCGACAAGGCGTTGTGGTAGATGTCGCCATCGACTTGGCTCGATGCCTGCAGCATGACGCGCTTTCCGCGTAACGAGCCGCTGACGTGGCCGCGGACCACGATTTCTTCTGCGACGATGCCGCCGGTGACGTTGGCACTCTCGCCAACGACGATGTGGCTGCCGTGGACGTCACCGTCGATGGTGCCGTCGACCTGCACTTCGCCCTTGGATACGAGATTGCCGATGATGACGAGATCCGGTCCGATCACGGACAGGGCTTGTCTTTCACCGCGGCGGTCTTGGGCCAGGAACGGCCGCGCCGGAAAGGCGCCGGTTTGATCGTTGGCGGCGTGGCTGGGCTGGACCCGGGTGGTGTCGGACTCAGTCTTGCGGAAATTCGGCAGCATACGAAACTCCCCTCTAACTCAAATCGATGCAACGCTTGCAACTCAATGCAACGCATTAGCGTTCCCGCACTCGATCGGCAGCCGCACGCACCACACACCGTCCGCGCCGAGCACACCGATTCGCTAACACCATTCCGCAATGGGGGTCAGTATGGCGAAACCGGATATCCCCGTCTATTCCCCTGCGAGGGGATGGGGTATCGGATGGTTGTGCCGGGAGTGTGGCAGTCGGCACACGCTTTTGCCGGCCTTCGGTTGCTGGCAGCTGCGCGCCGCTCCTGTTTCGTTAAAGCGCCGCGAGTGCTTCCAAGACCTCAGCAGCATGGCCCGGAACCCTGACCTTGCGCCAGGCCCGGGCGACACGACCGTCCTTTCCGATCAGGAACGTCGAACGCTCTACCCCCATGTATTTCTTGCCATACATCGATTTCTCCACCCACACGCCGTAAGCTTCGGCAGCGGTCTTGTCGGGATCTGCGGCAAGGCGGACGGCGAGGCCGTGTTTCGACTTGAACTTAGCGTGGCTTTCGGGGCTGTCGGGCGAAATGCCAATGATTTCGACGCCGAGGCGGGCAAATTTCGGAGCGAGCAGGGTAAAGTCCTTACTTTCCGCAGTGCAGCCCGAAGTGTCGTCTTTGGGATAAAAATAGATCACCACCACCCGCCCCTTGAGCTTTGCCAGTTCGATCGTCGCGCCACTCTCGTCGGAGAGTTTGAAATTAGGCGCCTTTTTCCCCTCGCACAGCATCCTGCATGCCTTTCTTTTGTCGTTATTGAACCAGTACTTGCGCTACGGTCTTGCCGCACCGAAAAGGGGACGCTCGCCTGCCTTTTGCGAGGCTGGGGTCATCGCCTGTTCCCGACGGGAGCGCAGACGGTTTTCGCCGCGAAAGCACGGGGCTCGAGGAGCGACATTGTCAACGTACCCTACAGGTCGGCGCGCTGAAAGCGGGCGCCCGGGCGGTTCGCCGTCCAAGGGACAAACGGGGGTACCTGCGACCGGGGCGCCGACGGCATCGCCGATGCGTCCGCCGCCGTTGCCCGGATCGGCACAGGCGAGCCTCATGCAAAGGGCCGCCCGAAGGGTTACCAACGTCGCGCCATTGCGCCGGATGCGTGGCTTGGAAATCTTGGCGATGACGAGGCACTTCTCCCGCGTCCGCCCCGCCGCTAAAGTCCTCTTGTATTCGCTGATCCCACTTGGCCTCCTTGCGGGTATTGCGCTCGGCGTCACGTTCGTGCGCCTGCGCCACGGTCCCATCTCGTTCGATATCCTCGTCGAGCCGATCGAACGCGGCATCAACGCCGAACTCGTCAACAACCAGGTCGATATCGGTGGCGCCGAACTCCGGCTCGGGGCGAACGGCGGTCTCGAATTCCGTCTGCGCGACATGAACGTGCTCGACAAGTCCGGATCCATCGTTGCCACCGCCCCATTGTCGGCCGTGTCCATTTCGTCCGCCGCGCTCTGGCGCCTTCGCATCGTGCCCTCGCGCATCATCTTGATCAATCCGCAGATCAATCTGTCGTTCACCGACGAAACGGGTCTGGCGCTCAGTGTCTCGAAGGTCGCGACCAAGGGCAACAAGCTCGATAGCCGGGTATCCGGAGGCGGAACGACTGATTTAGGGGGCAATACCGTGCCGGCGGGTACCCCGGCACCGTCCAGTGAGGTGCATGTCGAGCCGCTCAACCTTGCCAAGATGCTGAGCCAGGCCTCGGCGCGCGCGCGCCGGCAACTCGATGCCGCTTCATATCTCACCGAAATTGGACTCGAGAATGCCAACGTCGTCCTGGACTATGCCGGGCGGCGCAGTACCTGGCGCATCAACGATGTCAGCCTCGACTTCGATCACCACAGGAAACGCAGCGTTATCTCGGGTCGTGCCGTAATCGCGTCGCCACGTGGAGAGTGGGCGATGTCGTTTCTCACCGACGAAAGCGAAAAGACCGACCGCATCGCAGTGAAGACGACGATTCGCGATCTTGTTCCCTCGACGCTCGCCGCCGCCGCCCCTCCGCTCGCCTTGCTCGGCATGTTCGATCTGCCCGTGTCGGGCGATGCGACGCTGGAACTCGAGACCGACGGCGACATCGTTTCCGCCGAGATGGCGCTGCAGGCCGGTAACGGCCGGATCGTTCTTCCGGGCGTCACCTCGGGCCCGTTCCAGCTCACGGCCGGCCTCTTCCGCCTCACCTACGATGGCCACGAGCGTACGTTCACGCTCCAGCCCTCGCCCGTCAAATGGTCCGACGGCAATATCATGTTCTCCGGCACCGCAAAGGACGTATCCGGCGAGCGCGGTCCGCCCGTGTGGCGCTACGCACTCGACGGTAAGAACGGCACGCTTGAGGCGAGCGAGTTCAAAGTGCCCCCTGTCGTTCTCGATCAATGGAGCGTCATCGGCTCCATTATTCCGCGCCGCGGCGTCGTCGAAATAGGCGATTTCCGCATCAAGGGCGGCGGCGGCGAAATTGCCATCAAGGGCATGACGCGAGCGGGCCCGGACGGCACCAGTTCGCGCGCCGACGTCACGCTTTCGGCAATGCCGCTCGCGACGTTGAAGGCGCTCTGGCCGCGTGCGGTGGCGCATGGCGCGCGCGCGTGGATCGGCGAGCGCGTCACAGCCGCGGACTTCAAGGGCGGCAGTGTCCACTTCACCAGCGGCGAGTTCATGAAGGGCGAGGCCGCGAACGCCGGCACGTCGGGCGAGCGCCTTTCGGCCTCCTTCGAAGTCGCCGACGCCACCGCCGTGCCTCTCGATGGCATGGTGCCCGTGGTCGCACCGCGGGCGTCAATTCGTATCGAGAATAACGCGCTCGAGGTCACGGTTCCGGACGCCGCGGCCATCCTGCCCGGCGACCGTAGGGTGCCAATCAAGGCTGGCCGGCTCACCTCGCCTGATGTCATTCCCGAGAGGTCCGACGGCGAATTGACCTTTACCGTTCAATCGCCGCTGGCGCCGTTTCTCGAAGCGCTAGAGACCGTGCCGGTGAAGCCGGTGCGCGATGCATCGCCATTTCCGAAAGCCGGCGAGGGCAAGGTCGATGCTCAGCTCAACATCAAGATGCCGCTGGTCAGCGGTTTGAAGGTGGCCGACGTCAACGTCACCGGCAAGGCGCGGATCAGCGACGGCCGCTTCGGCAAGGTCGGCGGCCAGTTCGACGTCCAGGGCTTCACGCTCCAGCTCGATCTGACGCCCACCGCCCTCGACGCCAAGGGAGATCTACTCGTGAACGGTGTGCCGGCCAAGATCGAGGGTTCGCGGCTTCTGAGCGCAACGACCGCCGAACAGCCCCCGGTCGTCATCCGCGCCACGCTCGATGATACCGACCGCAATCAGCTCGGCCTCGACGTCAACGATTTGGTGCATGGTGCCGTTCCCGTCGAACTCTCCCTTGCCAAGGGGGCAGCATCTGAGCCTATCATCAAGCTCAAGGCCGATCTCTCCAGTGCCGAAATGATGATCGAACCCGTGGCCTGGAAGAAGGCTGCGGGCCGCAGTGCGTTCTTGGAGGCCGACATCGCCCCCGGCAAGGTGCACAAGACGGAATTGCAGAACTTCAAGGTCTCCGGCGACGACATCGCAGTCGAGGGCTGGGTCGGCATCGGTGCCGAAGGCAAGATGAAGGAGTTCTATTTCCCCGAGTTTACGTTGAACGTCGTCTCGCGCCTCGAACTGCAAGGTACGCGCGGCGCCGATGCCATCTGGAACATCAAGGCCAAGGGCAAGACCTTCGATGGCCGCGACTATTTCCGGTCGTTGTTCTCGGTCGATTCCGCCGTGAAGCAGAAATCGCAAAAGCCCGGCGCCGGCGTCGACCTGACGGCCGAGATCGACAACGTACTCGGCGCTTCCGATCTCTCGATCAAGGGTCTCAAGATCAAACTGTCGTCGCGCCAGGACAAGCTTTCGGCGCTGGATGCTCGCGGCACGCTCGAGGGCGGTGAGCCGATCGCCGCCGTTCTCGACAAGAGCACGGGCGCGCGCCGCCTGCTCGCCAATTCCAGCGACGCAGGAACGATGCTGAAGTGCGTTGGCTTCTATCCCAACATCCAGGGCGGCCGGCTGCGACTTGAAATCAATCTCGACGGCAAGGGACCGGCGGAAAAGACAGGCGTCCTCTGGGTCGAGGACTTTAAAGTGCTTGGCGATCCTATCGTCAGCGAAGTCGTCGGCAGCGCCGATCAGAGCCGGCCGGCGATCGGCGGCCAGAAGCGCGTGACGCGCGAAGTGTTTTCTTTCGAGCGCATGCGGGCGCCGTTCTCGGCCGGTTACGGACAGTTTGTGCTTGAAGACGCCTACGTACGTGGGCCGATGCTCGGTGCCAATCTCGCCGGCAAGGTCGACTTCAAGACCCGCCGTATCAACCTCGGCGGCACCTACATTCCGCTTCAGGGATTGAATGGCGCGCTCGGAGGCATTCCCGTTCTCGGCCAGCTCATATCCGGGACGAAGGGCGAGGGCATCTTCGGCATCACGTTTGCTATTCAGGGCGCGCTCGAACAGCCGCAGGTCATCGTCAATCCGCTGTCGATCGTGGCACCGGGCATTTTCCGCGATCTCTTCCAGATGACGAACCCGAACCAGAAGGTTCAGGCGCGCGACGACAAGGCGCCGGCGAAACCCGTCGAAGAGCGCGTTCGCGCTTCCGCGCCGCCCGTTGCGCCGCCGGTTCCCATCGAGAAGCCGGCGAAGAAGCCCGCGGCCAACCCTGCAGCCTCGGCGCGCGATAATATCGACGGCTGGTCATCCAATACCGCGCCGACAGGGAACAATTAGCGATTGCACGACTGACTAGGCTTGGGGTGTGCGCACGCGGGTCGTCGTTGGCCTGACGCGGGCGAACGCGCGTTCAGTGGGGCGCCCATGTGTCGACCCAATCGAAGTTCGTATCCTTGGCGGTGCGCGCGATGTTGCGATGCTTCAGAATTGTGATCTGGTCCTAAATCGAGGCCAAATTCATGACGATTGACGGGCACACACTCTGGTGTCCGGATTCCAGCGTTTCGATGATCGTGAGCGCCCTGATCCTGAGGCGGCCGATACGCGACGATGACCAAGCTGGCGTCATGAAGTCCTACCGATAAACATTTAGATTATTTAGCACCGTGGATCTTAATCGTTTGTTACGAAATACGGTTACCGCGCGAATTCCGCCCGGCTACGCGGCCGCACACAGCATCGGGAATTAAGGTGTGTGAACGCGGAGCCCGCCTCGCTACGACGCCGGCGAAATCCCTCGACGAGCGCGTGCGTGGGCGTGCGCGGTCCATCGTGCCGCCGGTTGCCGTCGAGAAGCCGGCGAAGAAGCCTGCGGCCAATCCAGCAAGCCTCGGCGCGCGACAACATCGGCAACTGGTCGTGCAAAACCGCGCCGGCGGCTCGTAACGAGCGGCCTGACCGGTCACCTGGGTGCACGAGGCTACCCGGTAAACTTCAGGTGAGCCGAGCGCCTTAGGCGCTTTCGAGGCCCACTTCGTGATACAGTTCACATACCCTCACGCAGCATGCCGCACATTGTATGCGGTGCGATGACTGCGGGGTAGCCGCAAATCAAGCGCTTGTGCTTGCGAGCGGTGGCGGCTTTCGACCTCGACCGGTCCTTGCGAGAAGGAGCCCGGCAATGGAAAACGACGAACAAGGTATGCTTGTTAACGAGGACGAGGCGCGCGCCGGAGTCACCGGTCACAACGTGCGCTATGTTCTTGCCTTTGGACTTGCGGGCGTCATTGCCGCATTCGCCGCCATCGGCATCTACAACGGCTATGATCGTCTGGCCGCGAGTTTGTCCCAGGCGTTCTCGCGGGATCCCGTTGCCGTTTTGATGGACAGTGCGCCCTATGTCCTCGCTGCCATGCTCGGCATTACCGGAGCGTACCTGCTCTTGAGCCTGTGGAGCCTGCTGGCGGGACCGACCGACAACGCCACGCAGACCGGGATGCGGGCGCGGGTGGTGACGCAGTTCACGGTGATCTGCGCCATCATGGCCGGGCTATATCTTGCAGCCGGCTAGTGTGCTGATCGAAAAGTTCGCCGGATCCGGATGCGCGTTCAGATTGAGCCCTTCGGAATAGCGACACGAGATCATCTCGCCTGCGCGTCCGGGGTCACGACGTTGGTGGCGCTCGGACCCATCCCAGTGATCTGGACGATCGTCTCTTCGCCCTTGGCACCGTCATAGTGGACCTTGCCGGCGGTATGCACCGCGAAGCCGCCGGCGGGTACGGGAATTGTCGTTTCGGGATCAAACGTTGCACCGGTTCCGGCCCACCATGTGCCTTTGAGAACCGTGACGAAGCGGGTTTCGGGATGCGAGTGCGGCCGGCTCATAGTGCCCGGCGCGAATTTTGCGCGGATGATGTAGAGCCCCGTTTCCTTCGGGTTACCGGCGATGACCACGAACTTGACGCCCGGAAGGCCAGGGTAGTCCTGCCATTGTAGTTTGTCGGGATCGCTGACACTGAGCGTTTCGTTGACTTGAACGGCGCCATGAGCGGTTTGCGCTTCTGCCCGTGGCGCAAGTACAGAACAGACAAAAAGTGCGAGGACCAGGGGCGCCCGCGAATACGGAGCCGTGAGAGTCAAGATTGACGGGACCATGTGGCTGCTCTCCCTATTTACTGTCGCGCCACTACGACCTCACACCGGCTTCAACAGCACGTGCTTCTTCTTGCCGAGCGAGAGCTTGATGACGCCGGCATCGCCTGCATCCTTCAAGGACAGCGTCGTCTTGTCGTTGGAGATCACGCGGTCATTGATCTTGACGGCGCCGCCCTGGACCTGCCGGCGCGCCTCGCTGTTCGTAGCGACGAGGCCGGATTTGACGAAGGCCGCGAGCACGCCGAGACCCTTCTCAAATTCAGCGCGCGCCACTTCGACCGTCGGCAGATCGGCGGCAAGCGCGCCCTGCTCGAACGTCTTTCTCGCCGTCTCGGCAGCAGCATCAGCTTTGTCTCGGCCGTGGATCAACGCGGTTGCTTCCGTCGCAAGCACCTTCTTGGCGTCGTTGATGTCGGCGCCATTCAGGCCGGCGAGCTTGGCGATTTCGCCCATGGGCAGCATCGTGAACAGCTTCAGGAAGCGCTCGACGTCGGCGTCCTCCGTATTGCGCCAGTACTGCCAGTAGTCGTAGGCCGAGAGCTGAGCCTCGTTCAGCCAGATGGCGCCCGACGCGGTCTTACCCATCTTGGCGCCGGACGAGGTCGTGAGCAGCGGAGAGGTCAACGCGAAGAGCTGCTGCTTCACGCCCATACGCCGGCTGAGATCGAGGCCGGTGACGATATTGCCCCACTGATCGGAACCGCCCATCTGCAGGTTGCAACCGTAGCGGCGCGACAATTCGACAAAGTCGTAGGCCTGGAGCAGCATGTAGTTGAATTCGATGAAGGAGAGTTCCTGTTCGCGCTCCAGGCGCAGTTTCGCCGAGTCCATGGTGAGCATGCGATTGACGGAAAAGTGCTTACCCACGTCGCGCAGGAAATCGATGTAATTCAGCGGCGCCAGCCATTCGGCGTTGTCGACCATGAGGGCGTCGGTTTTGCCGTCGCCGAACTTGAGGAACTTGGCAAAGACCTGCTGGATACCGGCCTTGTTGGCGTCAATCTCCTCGACCGTGCGCAGCGAGCGCGTCTCGTCCTTGCCTGAGGGGTCGCCGACGCGTGTCGTTCCACCACCCATCAGCGCGATGGGTTTGCCGCCCGTTTTCTGCAGCCAGGCGAGCATCATGATGGAGATGAGCGAGCCGATGTGCAGCGAGGGCGCGGTGCAGTCGTATCCGACGTAGGCGACGAGCTTGCCCGCTGCCGCTTCCTTATCGAGGGCTGCGAGGTCCGAACACTGGTGGATGAAGCCGCGTTCGTTGAGGATCGTGAGAAAATCGGATTTGAGCTTGTTCATGCGACACGTCGGCTTTGTTCTTCTCTTAGGCTTGGTTTAGGGTCAACAGCCCCCCGCACAGTTCGAACGTAGGGGTGTGGCGCACATGAGCACGGGAAGGGGCGGATGGGCAAGCTGATGCGGGCGCTGGGCTTGATGAGTGGCACGTCGATGGACGGTATCGATGTCGCACTCGTTACGACGGATGGTGAATCCGTCCTGGAACGCGGCCCGGCCATGACCTTCCCCTACAACACGGAAATGCGGTCCCTGCTGGCCGAGGCGATGGTTGACGCCCGGGACTTGACGCAGCGCGACGAGCGTCCGGGCGCTTTGCCGCATGCAGAACGCGAACTGACCGAGCAGCATGCGGCCGCGGTTTCGGGATTTCTGCGCAAGCAGAATATTGCCCGCGAGACCATCGACGTCATTGGGTTCCATGGCCAGACGGTGCTGCATCGGCCGGGCGGAACAAAATTGCACTTGGCGAGCGATGGCTTGCCCTACGGCACGCCTGTCGATGTCCTCACCGTGCAACTCGGTCTCGGTGAAATGCTTGCAGAACTGACGCGACTTCCCGTCGTCTACGATCTGCGCGCCGACGATTGCGCCACCGGAGGGCAGGGTGCGCCGTTGGTTCCCGTCTATCATCAGTCACTCGTCGCCAAGCTGCCGCAGCGACCCGTTGCCGTCGTCAACATCGGCGGCGTCGCCAACGTCACCTGGATCGGCCGAGACGGACGCCTCATCGCCTTCGACACGGGACCAGGCAACGCGCTGATCGACGATTGGGTACGTTCGCATGCTGGGCAAGACTTCGATCAAGACGGCGCCTTGGCGGAGCAAGGCCGCACGCAAGTCGATATCGTGCATGCCTACCTCACCAATGCCTACTTTGCAGAACCGCCGCCGAAGTCGCTGGATCGCAACGCCTTCACGCTCGATTTCGTCAAAGGCCTCAGCGCGGAGAATGGCGCCGCGACGCTGACGCAACTCACAGCCGAAACAATCGCTCGCGCGCGCCAGTACATGCCGGAAGAGCCCGAGCTTTGGATTGTGTGCGGCGGCGGACGGAAGAACAGGACCTTGATGCGCGCGTTCGCGGGGCTCGTGCATTACGCCGTCGTTCCGGCAGAGGCCGTGGGGCTCGACGGAGACGCCATCGAGGCGGAGGCCTGGGGCTACCTCGCGGTGCGCTCGCTTCGCGGTCTGCCCATCTCGTTCCCGGGTACCACGGGGGTGTCGGAGCCCATGACGGGCGGCCGGCACGTCAAGGCGAACAAGGGCTGGGGCCGGCTCTGAGACCCGACAATGTGCGCCACACAGTAACGAACGGAGCACTCCATGGACGTCTTCCGGGCCGCGATGATGGTCGCCGTCATTGTCTTCGGCGCGATCGCGGCGCTCCTCGGCTTCGTGGTTCTCGTGGTCGGATTGCCAGCGGGAAGCCTGACGCTGTCGTTCGTTTCAGGGGCCATGGAGACCGTTACGCGTGCCGGCGACCCGGAACGCTTCTGGCGGCTGATGCTGGCGCTGGGTGCGGCGCCGCTGATCATCGGTGCGGGAATGGTGAAATTCGGCATGCGCCGCATTCGCGGCTGAACCGCCGGCACTCAGTCTTCGACGAGGCGGCGGATCATGCCTTCAATGCCAGCGGTGATACGCGCCAGCGAAAGATAATCGACCGTGTCCGGCAAATCGTACTTCTGATGATAAAACGGGTTCCTGTAGGGTGCCGTATCCGTCACCATCAACGCTGCATATCCGAGTTCATGATAGGCCCAGTGGTCGGAGAGATCGGCACCCTCGACGAAGGCGGGAACGATAGTTCCGGTCGAGGGAAAGACGTCCGTCGCGCGAAAGTGACCAAGCGCTTTGGTCAGGAATAGGCGTGCTCCCGGCAAACCGATGAAGGCGACGAAATTTCCAGTGTCGGCGTATAAGAGATTGAAAGGGAAGGGCAGCCGTTGCGAGCCAGGCTTGTCTGTAAAATATCCGAGTGTCTCGAGCGCAATCATGCCGTCGATACGCTCGTCCGTCTCGGCGAGCCGCCGCGCATGACGGAGCGAACCCATGGCGTCCGTCTTGCCATAGGGCTGTTCTTCGTTGACGTAGAAGACGAGCCTCAGACATCGCGTTGGCTGAAGCGGTTCGGCCGCAAGACGGCGCGCGATTTCGAGCAATGCCGCAACGCCCGTGCCGTTGTCGTTGGCGCCGGGGCTGTCGCCATCGCTGTCGTAATGCGCGCCGAGGACGATCGTGCCGCGATTAGCGGCGTGTGCTTTCGGCTCGAGGATGATTTCGATGTTTCTGACGCTGCGGCCACCGACGTCAAAGACCTGGGGCCGTAGGTCGAATCCGAAGGCAACGAGCCGGCTTTCGATGTAAACGGCCGCAGCTTCCAGCGCGGCGGGATGACGGAGGTTGTGCGGCACGCTTGCGACGGCCCGGATATGAGTTTCGAGGCGGAGCGCCGAAGCGCGGAGTTCGTCGTCGACATCCGACAGCGGCGCCTTGTGCGGCTGCAACGGGAAGACGAGTGTTTGCCGGACCGCGAGTGCAGCAAGCGCTGCCGCGAGTGAGAGAACTACGACTGTCGTGACCATTACGCCCGTTCCTGCCTGGCCTCATGTCCCCGAAGCAGTCTCCAGGGGCCGAGGCCGTCGGCAACTATGGCGTATACTGCCATAAGTTCCGAGGCGCACAACAGCGCATACCGCCTATTTCGGCGGACAGCGTGTAGAAAGAACTAATCAGGCAAAAAGTTTCGCTACTCTTCGTCCGCGTCGTCGCCGCCGCCGCCACTGTTGCTGATCGCGGCCGGGGTGCTGGAATTCAATCCGTTCGAGTTCGCGCTGGCGGGCGCGCTCTCTCTCGCGTTCGCGCTCGCGTTCCTTGTCGCGCGCACGGTCTTTTTCGAACTGGACCATACGCTCGTCGAGATAGGAACCGACAAGCTTGTCCAAGTCTTCGGTCTTGTTTTCGAAGAAGTGGTTGGCACCGGGCACCACTTCATGCGTGATCTTGATGCCCTTTTGCGTCTTGGTCTTTGCCGCCATGTCGGCGACGGCGGCCGTCGGCACGACGCGGTCCTTATCGCCGTTGAGCATCGGCCCGACGACGGGCAGGGCGCAAGGAAGGAGAAGTCATAGAGGTTCGACGGCGGCGCAACGCAGATGAAGCCGTCGATTTCCGGCCTGCGCATCAGCAGCTGCATGGCAATCCAGGTGCCGAACGACACGCCCGCAATCCAGCATGTTTGGCGTCGGGCTTGACGAGCTGAAGCCAGTCCAGCGTGCTCGCCGCGTCTGCAAGTTCGCCGGGGCCGCCGTCCCACACGCCCTGGCTGCGGCCGACGCCGCGGAAATTGAACCGCAGCACCGAAAATCCGCGCGCGGCAAACGTGTGATAGAGGGTGTAGACGACTTGATTGTTCATCGTGCCCCCGAATTGCGGATGGGGGTGGAGAATGAGGGCAATCGGGCTATCGCTCCTGCTCTCGTGATGGTAGCGGGCTTCGATGCGCCCCGCGGGGCCATTGATAATCAGCTCAGGCATCTCAGACTTTCTCGAAAATATAGGTTTTGCAGCCGGTTAGGTGGCTTGTCGCGTCGCTCCGGCCTCACCGCGCGGTATCGAACTTTCACGACCTCGTGGGCTGCGCATTCTATCCTTGACTTCATGGGTGGGGATTTAGATATTGCAACCAAGTTTAGAACCGTTCGAATTCTCTCGTCCTTTGGACTTCGGGCCCTGCGGCTCAGGGCGCGTCTCTTAGCACGGATGAGGGTGTCGAACGCAAGTGTGTTGGATTGCGTCACCACTTGGGGTGACGTCAGTTCAGGAGATTTTAGGCCGTGGAACTTACGACGCGTGGGCGTTATGCGGTCATGGCGATGGCGGACATCGCGCGTCAGGATGCGGGCACGGCCCAGCCCCTGTCGCAGATCGCCGAACGTCAAAAGCTGCCCCTTCCTTACCTCGAACAGCTGTTTCTCAACCTGCGCCGCGCCGGCCTGGTCGAAAGCGCCCGCGGGCGTTTGGGCGGCTATCGCCTGGCGCGCGCGGCCCGCGAGATCTCGGTGCTCGACGTCATGGCTGCGGTCGAGGAAGAAACGCATTTCACGCGCTGTCACGGCGAACAAGACGGTTGCGTCGCCGGAGAAAAGTGCCTGACCCATGGTCTCTGGCAGGGTTTGTCCAATGCGGCGGCCGGCTACCTTAAGTCGATGAGCCTGGCCGATGTAGTGGCCAAAGCAGCGCCTGGAAAGGCCGAACGGATCGGCTCGGGCAAGCCGCGCCGGGTCTATCTGGATTACAACGCCACGGCGCCTCTGTTGGCCACGGCGCGCCAAGCGATGATCGCCGCGCTCGATATCGTCGGTAATGCGTCGTCCGTCCATGCGGAAGGCCGGCGGGCTCGCGGCATTGTTGAAACGGCGCGAGAAAAGGTTGCAACGCTGGTCAGCGCCAAGCCCTCGGAAGTTGTGTTCACCAGCGGCGCGACGGAAGCCAATGCGGCCGTGTTCTCGCAAGGCTGGGGGACGATTTTAAAAGCCGGCATCGAGCACGATTCGGTGCTGGCGCCTGCCCGCGCCAGCGGCGCGCGCCTAATCGACATTCCGGTCGGACGCGACGGCGTCGCGCGCCTGGACGCGGTGGCGCGCACCATGCTTTCGAGCCCCTTGACGGGTCGCGCGCTCTTGGTCATGCAAGCGGCAAACAACGAGACGGGCGTACTCCAGCCGGTCTCAGAAGCGGCGGCACTGGCGCGCAAGCAAGGGATTTCGCTGCATGTCGACGCGGTGCAGGCCGCCGGCCGCGCTGCCCGTCGATTTCGCAATGCCCGGCATCACGACCATGAGCCTCTCATCGCACAAGATCGGCGGCCCGAAGGGTATCGGCGCGCTTCTGATCCGCGACCGGGTCGATCTAACACCCTTCATTCGCGGCGGTGGCCAGGAGCGCCGGCGCCGGGGTGGCACGGAAAACATCGCGGCCATCGCCGGCTTCGGCGCGGCGACGACGCAGGCACTGGTTTCGCTCGCAAACGTCGCCGATATCGCTCGATTGCGCGATCTCCTCGAAGCCGGTGTTCGCGACGTGACCCCGCAAGCCGTCATCATCGGGACGGATGCGCCGCGCCTTGCCAACACGGCGACAATAGCGCTTCCCGGAAAGGCGGCGGAGAACCTGGTCATCAAACTGGGTATTTCGCCGGCATCGCGGTGAGCGCGGGGGCGGCGTGTTCTTCTGGCAAGGTCGGCACCAGTCACGTTCTCGCCAGCATGGGGCTG